>CAYNTO010000004.1:0-61687 GCA_964400355.1 uncultured Pseudobdellovibrionaceae bacterium | reverse complement strand
ATGACAAATTTTTTGACTCAGGGCTGTTTCCAGCCCTTTCTTTTTTATAACTCTTATCTTCCCAACGTGCCTTTAATGGTTTGTTTTGTTCGCAAATAACTCGATAATGCTCATCAAAAACCTGAAAGCACTTATGTAATGCGACGATGAAACCATGAATATCGTTCTTATCGACAAAATCACGAACTTTGGCTCTAAGGCTTTCCAAAATGGCAGTATGAGTGCTATCGCCCGTACAGATGATAATCTGCAAATCAGCATTTCTTTGGAACATTTCTTTTGCTAAATCAGCGCCAGTACGCTTCTCCTGCGCAAAATGATAATCGAGTACAACAGCAGCAAAACCTTTAGAATCGTTTTCAACGGCTTTCAACGCATCGGCGGCTGAGTTGGCGAATACAAGTTGAATGTTGTCATAGCTTTTGAGTTGGTAGTTAAAACCGTCTAGGACCGATCTTTCATCATCGGCAATTAAAACTTTATATATCATCCCTTGCCACCTTTCTGCTTAGGCCATTGAGCAACTACGGTGCCACAGCTTAAATAGTTGCTAACATTAGATTTTGTTTTCCAAGAACATCCGTTTGGCCCATGCGCGGGCCATCCAAGCGACAGCACTTTTGGAAAAAATGCTGTAATCACACAGAATTTTGTAAAAGAGCCCCCATTTCATCAACGGCCCGAAGATGGACCACGCCTTCTATTTTTTCATTGGATGGAAAACAAAGATGCGAAAACACTTACAGTTTTTAATCGCTAGATGCGGCCCATGTGTGGGCCGCCAGTCACATAGAACTACAAAACGGCTTCTAATGAAAGACTTAGGTTTATATCAATGTAATATATATAGGTATGCAAACTATACCATTGGTAATTGCTATAGTAATTTATATTGCGAAACTGATATGAGTTATTAAATGGAATATATTTAATTAGGTGCGCGTGGCGGTGTTTGTATCTTTCGGCGCTTTTCCTAATTCTAAGATATTGGATTCTTTTTTTACACTTGGCCTTCTATCGAACGGATCATAAAAGCCCCATTCTATCCGAACTTTAGCAAGCTGTTTCCGAGATTCCCGAAGTTGTGGATTTTTGGTTTCTTGCAGAGTTTGCATGAGCTGGTCTGCTGCCAATTCTGCATTCAACAAATGGATCAGCTTAAACCACTCTTTTTCAGTTACTTTAATAATGTATTGTTCGATATACATTAGCCTTACTTCATCGATCTTCGAGATCGAAGCCATATCTTCAAGTGAAAAGTTTCGGCATTCACGCACGGTTTTTAAAAACTTACCCATATAAAAATTTACTAGAGATTCAGTTACGACATGTTGATCGAGTTCTTCAATCTCTTTCAAAAGGTATTTGATTCTACGCTTGTAGCTTCTTAACCCCCTTGATGAAAACTCAACTATTGTGTCCATTTTTTATTCCATGCATGTACTAATCGTCGTTAATTCAATATAATCAATTACTTATACAATAGCGTACCTAGGCACACATTCGTGCCTAACCTAATTAACATACTTCCTTAATACTATTCAAATGCTAAGTGTCCAGATTCAGTTAAAAAGAGCTATTATAAAAAAATACGGCTCTGTTAATAGATGGTTAGAGGAACATGACGTTCCTTCCGGACGCTTTTATGACTTCCTAAAGAATAAGCATGATGTTCGTCTCAAAACATTGAACAAGTGGCTTAGTACGGTTGATAAGGAACTCGTTTTAAAAAGTAATAGAAAAAAATAGAATGATTTATAGTGTTGATAGAAGTCTGCAACCAATTTTTTGGCCTTAAAGTTACTGCCACTCAAAGCAGCAGTAACCCTCCAGATAAGCGCCCGCAGTCTGGGCTCTAATTATCAGTCTCAAATCAGGAAAGTGTGCCTATTTTATATCGACTAAACCCAAAAATCGAATACTAGATAATTTTTCAGTTGCACCACATACGATTTGAACTAAGATAAGGATTGAATGGGCTCATTGGCACATCGTTTCTTTTCAGCTTTACTTATATTTACTGTCTTTTCGATGACCACGGATTGCTGTGAATTTTCAAACCTTTCTGAGAGCTTGGATACCCTAAACGAGATGAGCTATTCAGTTGATGCTTCGGATGAATCACAAGCTAGTTTTGAACAAGCATCGCTTTCGGCCAAGAAAAACACATCTACCGATACAGATTGCCAAGGTGCTGATGGCTGTGTCCAGTGCCGAACTGGATGCTGTCACCTTCTTATTCCAACTTTGAAAAATATTGTTTCTAACTCAATTACTTCAGATAGCTTTGAGGAGATTCCTTCAGCTATCTATCTTAGTAGAATTCTATCAGGTCCCAAAGAGCCTCCAAGGGCTTAAATTCATTAATCACGCCAATTTTAGCTTTGCTTTTTAGCTCCACTATTTGGCAGTGAATTCTTAATTAATTTTATCCGTTCACCCTAGTCAGTTTTAATGAGGACTTTTTATTATGTATGCAAATTTCATAATTTCCAAAAGCGTATGTTTCTATCGAATCCCGCTTGTCTTTCTTTTTACGTCCCTCATTTTATTATCAACTGAAAATGCAAGGTCTTCCGAAGAAGCCCACCCACATGAAACAGGACCTCACGTTCACGGATCGCATTCGGAATGTCCAATACCAAAAACTGCCACTGATATTTTAAAATGTGTGCAGATAAAGCATCCGTTTGCAAGGCGCGCGCAACTTTCCTCAGAACATTTAGCAGGTCTTCAAGAAGTTGCAGAGCAAATTCCTAATCCTGAAGTTGATCTCCAATCGGGGTTTAACTCTGATAGTCGAGGTCGCCAATCCAACATTCAGCTTGGACTCATGCAACCCATCGAGTGGGGTGGAAAACGCGGTTCTCGAATCAAACAAGCCAAAGCGCAATGGTCACAAAGCGAAGCGGATTTACAAGAGGTACAAGCTGAAATTATTGTCGAAACGGTTATAAAATTACATCGACTGCGACAGCTCGACATCGAAAAAGCTCTTCTTCAAGAAGCCGCAGCCACACTCTCAAAACTCGTCTCCCAAAGGGTAAAACTTAGCCTCACACCTGAACAAAGAGTTTCGCTCTCTCTTTATCGTTTAGCACAAGCCGATGCTAAAATACGTGAGGCCCAACTTTTTGAGGAAGAAAAATCATTGGAACATTTTTTTCACGTTTCTACAGGACATTCTCTAGAGGAAATTAGGCCTGTGTTACC
The DNA here is from genome assembly GCA_964400355.1 of uncultured Pseudobdellovibrionaceae bacterium. Taxonomy (GTDB): domain Bacteria; phylum Bdellovibrionota; class Bdellovibrionia; order Bdellovibrionales; family JAGQZY01; genus JACKAL01. The sequence continues at coordinate 58,474 of CAYNTO010000004.1, read as the reverse complement.
AACTCCTCCCGCGGCGTGGCCCGTATTAAGCGGCGAAGCGACGACAAATGGCGATTCCCCTAGCGTGTTACGTTCAAAACGTGATCGTGATCTCGCTTTTGCAGATCTTGAAGCGGCAAGAGCATACTCTTGGCCCAGTTTAAAACTTGGCCCAATGGTCATTCTTGAGCGAAGCGGCCCGCAATCAGAAAACTTACTTGGTGTAAACCTCAACATGGAGCTTCCGATTTTTAATATGAATGGGGCCGGTAGAAAGTACGCTTCGATGGGATTAGAAAAAGCAGAGCGTTTGATCGAGCTTACAAAGTCTGGCGAAAGCCATGAACGCGCAGAACAATTTAAAGTTTATCAAAGAGCGGTCGACGTGCTCAAGGAAACTCCAACTGTGCCTGATATTGAACGCACCCACCGCGCAAACCACTCCATGGCTTTAAAAGGCCTTATCCCTGGCGCTCTACTACTTGAATCCAACAGGCAACGTGCGGATCTGATCAAAGGACGACATGACCGAGAATTAAAAGCACTCGAAGCCTTATGGCTTGTGTATAAGTTTGATGGAAGAATTTTCGAGGAGAGTTTATGAGTTTGTTATTAAAGATATTTGCACTGTTAATTTTCTCATTAAGTTTTGGCGAAGAATCTTCCTCTGCTAAGAATAAAAAGAAAGGAACTCAAGTCAGCGAAGAGAAAGAAGAACAAAAGGAATCTTCTGAGGAGAGCGAGTCGGCATCTGCCCGATTTGGCCCTAAACTCGCAGTGACAGCTTTTGATAAAGACGAAGGCTTTCAGCTTTCTGACAAGGCTATTCAACACTTGGGGGTTTCATTTCAAGAAATTTCTGGGACTGGCCCTTGGGTTATCGCAAAAGAATCTCTAATTCACATAAAGCAGACTACTGGTGTTTACCGTCGCTATAAGAATTGGATCACATTTGTAATCGTAAGAGTGGTCAGTCAAGACGGCTCGAAAGTGAAAATATCCTCACCTGATCTTGAATCAGGAGATGAAATTGCCAACAAGGGCGGCCAATTTTTACGTTTAGCTGAAGCAGACCTAACCTCTACTACAGTTGATAGCTGCGCAAATTAAAGTATTGGATAAGGAATTTTTATGATTTCAAAATTAGTACGTCTTTCGATTAACTACAGATGGCTTGTGATTCTCATCACCCTCCTTGTGGCTCTTGCTGGGTGGATGAGTTTTAAAAACTTGCCTATTGACGCCGTACCCGACATTACCAACGTTCAAGTCCAAGTGAATACTCAAGTCGAAGCAATGACGCCGGAAGAGATCGAGCGGGCCGTAACACTTCCCATTGAAACTGCGCTAAACGGTGTACCCGATGTTATTCAAGTGCGCTCCATCACTCGTTTTGGGATTTCACAAGTCACCGTTGTTTTTGAAGATGGCACGGATATTTATAGAGCGCGCCAACTTATATCTGAGCGTTTACAAGGTATATTGGAAAGATTGCCCCCCACGGCTCACGCGAAACTTGGCCCAGTAAGTTCAGGCCTTGGAGAAATTTATCACTATGTTGTGGAAGCGGAAAAACCCGCAGATGGAGATGAGCGTCTAAAACAGCTCTCTGAGCTTCGCGCTCTTCAAGATTGGTACATTAAACCGCGACTACTCACCGTTAAAGGTGTCGCCGAGGTAAATTCGATCGGCGGCTATGAAAGACAATATCACATCCAACCAGACCCGCGAAAAATGGCTGCCTATGGTATTCATTTTGGCGACATTGAGCTGGCTATTGAACAAGTCAACCGCAACGCTGGGGGCGGATACGTTGAACAAACTGCCGATCAATTTCTTGTTCAAGCAAATGGCTTATTCACAAGTATTGAAGACATCCGTAGTGTTCCCATTAGGACTCTGGAAAATGCACAAATCCTTTCTGTTGGAGATATTGCAAATGTCATTTTAGGAAAAGAGTTACGAACTGGAGCTGCTCTCCATGATGGACGAGAAGTCGTTTTAGGCACAGCATTAATGCTTCTCGGAGAGAACAGTCGAACCGTTTCTTTGCGAGTTGCGGAACAAATTGCGAGCATCCAAAAAGGCCTACCTCCCGGCTTTAAAATCAACCCGGTCTACAACCGATCCGATCTCGTGAACGAAACTCTAAGTACTGTCGAACATAATTTGATTCTTGGCGCTGTACTCGTGATCGTGATTCTTTTTTTACTGGTTGGCAACTTAAGAGCGGCCCTAATTACCGCTATTGTAATTCCGATTTCACTGCTCTTTACATTTATACTTATGCGACGCTACGGAATATCGGGAAATCTCGTCAGCCTTGGCGCTCTTGATTTTGGGATCATTGTCGATGGTGCCGTCATCGTTCTGGATAACTGTGTTCGCCACTTACATGACAAAGCTCAAGTTCTTAAGCGTCGATTAAATTCCGAAGAAATCAACGATACAATTCACGAAGCAACTCTTGAAATTCGGACATCGGCAGGTTTTGGAGAATTAATCATTGTGGTAGTTTTCCTTCCTGTTTTTGCCTTCGTCGGCATTGAAGGAAAAATGTTCATCCCAATGGCCGCTACTTTTATTTTTGCAATAGTGTCAGCACTTGTTCTCTCATTTACGCTCGTACCAGCTCTTGCGAGTCTCTTTTTAAAAGGAAACGTCGAAGATAAAGAGCCCTGGATTATGAGAAAGATTGGATTACTTTACGCGCCTGCGCTCGATTGGAGTTTAAGATCACGGCGTATAGTGGTCGGCATTGCGGTTCTTTCCATTGCTATAGGGGGTATTTTATTTTCAAGGCTTGGGGGAGAATTCTTACCGCAACTCGATGAGGGATCGTTGGCAGTGCAGTTTATTAGACCTGTATCAGTGGGCTTAACTCACTCGGTAAGTTTGGAAGAGCGCTCTCAAGAGGTCATTAAACAGTTTAAAGAAGTCCATCATGTTTTCACTCGCATTGGAACAGCAGAAATTTCTATGGACCCAATGGGACCAAATATTGCTGACACTTATGTAATGCTAAAACCGGAAGATCAGTGGCCCAAATTCAACGGGCGGCACAGGACAAAACAAGAACTTGTTTCCGCAATTACGGCAGAGCTTGAAGCCACAGTCCCAGGTCAAAGAATTCTTATAAGCCAACCCATCCAACTAAGATTTAATGAACTCATGGAAGGTACTCGCGCCGATGTATCGCTGAAAATCTTTGGTGAAGATCAAGCCATTCTTAACGAATATGCAGACAAGATAGTTGAAGTTTTAGAGGACGTTCCGGGTGCCGGAGATGTCGAGGTTGAAGCCAAAGGCACAGTCAGTGTGTTGAATATAAATCCGAAAAACGATTTATTAAAAAGCCTCGGTGTTTCACCTCAAGAAGTTATAGAAACGGTCGGTGTGGGTATCGGCGGAGATGAGGTCGGCGTTTTTTATGAAGGCATGAGACGGTTTCCGATCATAGTTAGGCTAGGAGAAAATGATCGCAGTGATATTGAATCCCTAAAACAACTTCCGGTGGGTGTTGCTGGCAATGCCACACGCCCTCTCCATGAGCTTGCAGATCTTGGGTTTAAAAATAGTTATAGCTCTTTTAGTCGTGAGCAAACAAAACGAAGAATCGCTGTACTTATTAATCCAAGAGGACGCGACACAGAGTCCTTTGTCGAAGAGGCTCAGGCAAAAGTGGCTGCGACCATTACCCTTCCGGCAGGCTATTACATGGAATGGGGAGGAAACTTTAAAAACCTCCAAGAAGCAAAGTCACGATTAGTGATACTCGCCCCCTTAGCATTGCTTTTAGTTTTACTAATGATTTATGCGGCATTTAAGAATGTCGTTGAAACTGCTCTGATATTTCTATGTGTTCCGTTAGCACTTGTCGGAGGTGTTTTGGGGTTAATGATTGCAGATATCCCCTTTAGCATCTCGGCAGGTGTGGGATTTATCGCGCTTTCAGGTATTGCCGTCTTAAACGGCGTAGTTTTGGTCAATTATTTTAACGATCTTCGGAGTCGTGGAATGAGCGGACTTTCTCTTGTCAAAGAAGGCACAGCTCTTCGCTTGAGGCCCGTACTAATGACAGCGCTCGTGGATATTTTTGGATTTTTGCCAATGGCTTTATCCACAGGCATGGGAGCTGAAGTTCAACGTCCCTTAGCCTCAGTTATTATCGGCGGCATTGTTTCATCAACGCTACTGACGCTGATCGTACTTCCTGTACTTTACCAGTCGCTTGAAAAATACGTATTGAGATTTGCAACAAAAACAGAAAGAAACAAAAACATCCAATAACTTTAAAGGAGCCTCTATGAAGACATTAATCATTAACCACCTCTACATTCTTTGCCTCTTGCTTACATCCGAGTCTGTCTTTGCGCACGAAAAAGACGCTAAGACTCTAAAAGCCAAAAGCGATGTTGTAAAAGAAATAACAGCTCCAGATAAACCAAGTAGCCGCAAAAAGAAGGTAGAGATTTGCGCCGACTGCGGCAAACCCGAAACCGAATGTGAATGCGACGAAGAAACAAAGAAAAAAGAAACTGAAAGAAGACAGAAGAGCGAGAAGAAGTAACATGTCTGAGATTCAAAAAAGCGATATTTATATACCGAAAATGGATTGCGCATCTGAGGAGAAACTTGTCAAAATAGCGCTCAAACCGCTCGCTCAAGTTAAGAGAATCGATGCCGATCTACTGGCTCGAAGTATTACAGTTTACCATACAGAATCTGCTAGTGAGATTTTGCTCGCGCTGAAGCCATTAAATTTAGGCTCAGAGATCAGAAACACCTCCACTCAGGACGATTCTACGGTAGATCTAGTGAAAAACGACCCTGTGGATGAGGCTAAGATTCTTAAAATTCTATTAGGAATTAATTTCTCGATGTTTTTAGTCGAAATTATTATGGGGTGGATCGCGCAATCCACAGGACTTCTTGCTGACTCGTTAGATATGTTAGCTGATGCCGCAGTCTATGGAATCAGTCTCTATGCCGTTGGCAAAACTGTTGCCCATGAGCGCAGAGCGGCCCGCACCAGTGGCTTTCTGCAAATCATCTTAGCTCTCGGAGCGCTCTCTGAAGTAATACGGCGATTTTTCGTTGGCAGCGAACCTAGTTCAGGTCTGATGATGGGAATCTCAGCTCTTGCACTGACAGCAAACGTAGTCAGTTTAATTTTGCTCGCAAAACATCGTAAAGGAAAAGTCCACATGCGAGCGAGTTGGATTTTCTCGACCAACGATGTTTTAGCGAATGTGAGCGTTATTGTAGCGGGTGCGCTCGTGGCAATTACAAATTCTCCTTATCCTGACTTAGTGATTGGATTAATTATAACGACTATAGTGCTTAGAGGTGCTTATACAATTTTGAAAATATCTAGATAATTTTTTGAATTTTTAGCTCATTCTATGTTGCCTAAAGCAAAAATATTTTGTTTTGGGCACACTTCTGTCAGATTCTTAAATTGGATTCTGCCTCACAAATCTATATGTTTTTACCCCAATGCATTAATGCAAAACGCGAGTCACTTATTGCGAAAATTTATATATTTTTTGTAGATATTTATTTGATTCGATCCCTTGGCAGACATATCCTTCGATTAGAAACATTCCTAGGGGGAAAAATGAAAACCATTATTGTTTTATTAACCAGTATCTTTAGCGTAACTGTCTTCGCACAGCAGCTCCCAGTTCAAGGCCCAACCGACACACAAATCGAAGCGATGGCCCTACATAACCAACAGGTAGCGCGCTCTGAAATGCGGTTAGGTCCGGTTGGCTTTAGAAGCTCTGACGTTAAACCCTTCCATGAGTGGGACAAAACTGGCTATATCGTTTTTAGCGATGACGATTACTACGGCCTTGCCGAAGAGATGAAAAAAGTAATCGCAGAAAATTTACCAGACGATGTTACTCTTCTTATCTACACTCAATCGTCTAACAAGAACTACCAAAAAAATCTTTTTAATACCTATTCACAGTATATTCCTAAGGAACGACTTAAAGTTCTTCAGGTTCCACAAAGTGGAATGAATGATTTCTGGACCCGCGACAATACACCTTTCCCAGTATGGGTGGATGGTAATTTCGCGCTTGTGGATGCCCAGTATTATTATAATTTTGAACCGGATGCATTTTTCAGCAATCTTTTTGAAGTCGATATGACCAAGCATAATTATTTCTACGAAGGTGGAAATCTCATCGTAAACAGCATCGGTGATTGCCTAGTTGTGAACAGAAAAAAATCATATCCAGGTGGTGTTTCCGACACGGCGGCAATTCCAGATGATATTTTCAAAAAACAATATGGCTGTAAAACTCTCACCCGCTTTAAACATCTAAAAGGCATTGGACATTCAGATGAAGTTGTCAAATTTATGACAGACAAAATCGTTATTACCGATACTGAAGAGTACGTGGATACTTTGAAGAAAGCAGGCTTCACAGTTCATCTTTTCCCTGAAGCAGACTTGGCGTACGAGACTTATATCAATTCGCTTATCGTAAATGATGTGCTTTTTGTTCCAGTCTTCGGCGAAAAGAACGATCAAAAAGCTTTGGATATGTACAAGGATTTAAACTTGGGATACAAAATTGTCCCAATCGATTCCCGCGATATCTCAACTCAAGGCTGGGGCTCAATTCATTGCATCACAATGAATTACCCTCCAGCTCCATTGAAAATGATTGTTGATGCTTTAACAAACTGATTTATTTTCAGTCTGCGGCGGGCTTCCTCCGCAGACTGAAAATAATCGAGACTCGCTAGCAACAGTTAGCCTTCTGAAGCATCAGCATTTTTCCAGACCACTCGCTAAGATGCTTTTGATACCTCTCAAAGACCCTCCAGTCGACGCAGTACTTAGATCGCGGGCCATCTACCTCGCCTTGAATCAATCCAACTTTCTTGAGAGCTTTTAAGTGCTGACTCACAGTTGATTGTGCAAGGGGTAGGTCCACAACAAGATCACCGCAAATACATTCACGACGCTTTGCCAAAGTCATCAGGATTGCAACACGCGCGGGATGGGACAGCGCTTTTGCAAATTCCGCTATATCAATTTCTTTTTTCTGAAACTCTTCTTTTCTTGCTAATGCCATAGAACCTATCGTATATCGTAATAATACGATAAGGCAAGGAACTTTATGAGCACAAAACAACTTTCATTTTTGGATAGATACCTAACAGTGTGGATATTTGCAGCAATGACTGTGGGCGTGATAGTTGGGAAATGCATTCCTAGTGTACCTATCTTTTTAGAGAATATGTCCGTTGGCTCAATGTCTATCCCCATTGCAGTTGGGCTTATCTTAATGATGTACTCACCTCTTGCAAAAGTGAAATATGAGGAACTGCCGAGAGTATTTTCAAATACAAAGGTTCTTTCACTCTCACTTATTCAAAACTGGCTCCTTGGCCCAATACTTATGTTTGTCTTGGCGCTCATTTTCTTGAGAGGTTATCCTGAGTATATGACAGGTCTGATACTGATTGGTATCGCACGATGTATTGCGATGGTCATCGTTTGGAATGACCTCGCTGGTGGAAGCCGAGAATATTGCGCCGGTCTCGTTGCTCTGAACTCTTTATTTCAGATATTCACATTTCCATTTTTTGCTTACTTTTTTCTCACAACAGCCCCTTCGTGGTTTGGCTTCGCGCCAGTCGAAGTTACGATAACTGTATGGGATGTCGCAGTCGCCGTACTCATTTATTTAGGCATACCGTTTTTAGCAGGATTCTTATCTCGAAAAATTCTTATTTCTCTTAAAGGTAAAATTTGGTTTGAAAACAAATTTGTGCCGCAAATATCTCCTCTAACGCTCGTGTTTCTGCTTTTTACGATTGTCGTGATGTTTTCTTTAAAAGGCGATCGTATCATAGAACTACCCTTTGACGTTTTGAGAATTGCTCTGCCGCTTGTTATTTACTTTATCCTTATGTTCCTCTTTTCCTTTTTTATGAGCAAGAAAGCGGGCGCGAATTATGAACAGTCGGCAACTCTATCGTTTACAGCAGCGTCGAATAACTTTGAGCTAGCTATAGCTGTTGCCATTGCAACTTTTGGCATCCATCATGGTGCGGCCTTCGCAGCGGTTATTGGCCCTCTAGTAGAGGTGCCTGTATTGATCGGGCTTGTTTCCGTATCGTTGTGGATTAAAAAACGCCACTTCAAAAACTCATAAGGAGTAAAAATGAAAATTCTTTTTTTATGTGTCGCGAATTCCGCACGTAGCCAACTCGCAGAGGGACTGGCAAAAAATATGTTCGGACGCAAAGCTGAGATCGAAAGTGCTGGCTCTGAACCTTCAGGAATCGTTCAGCCGTGGGCTATAAAAGTGCTTCAAGCAGACGGTATTGATATTTCTAAGAATACATCCAAGTCGCTTGATTCTTTATCTCCAGAATTTTTGGAAAACCTAGACTTTGTAATTACTCTTTGTGCTGAAGAAATTTGTCCCGTACTTCCGACTAAAGCAAAACGCCTACACTGGCCAATTATAGATCCTGCAAACGCCTTAGAAGAAAAAAAACACGAACTTTTTAGAAGAGCTAAGGAAATAATTCGCGAAAAACTTCTAGAGTTTGGCCGCGAAACTGGATTAATTGAATAAGACTTAGAGGCGGTTGAGTATACTCTCCATCTGCTCTACCTCTCTCTTCTGCCCTTCGATAATATTCGCACATAACGTTTTAATTTCCGCGTCTTCGATCTTTGCCTCCTCACACATGAGTATCGCGCCGGAGTGATGTGGGATCATTGACCGTAGAAATTGTTTGTCTCCAATTAGAGTTTGGTCGCGAACGAAAAAATAAAAAAGCAGCAAAATCACAAAAGATCCAGCATACACTATCAGATTCTTTTTCTTGTCTGGATACATCTCTTTCATCATTAAAGGCATCAAGACCACCATAGGCGCAACCATCATTACGGCCATGTAAAAGGTGTTCAGATTATTATAGATGTGGGAAAACTTATCGACCATCACGAACATTATAATGTACATAAAAGGCAGATGCGCCAGAGCCATTATTGCTAAATGCTTATAATGGGATGAATGATGGCTAGCGTGGTGTTGATTGTGTTTTTCCATATGTTGCTCCTGACAAAGATGTATTTCAGCGATTGAGAAACGTTAGGATGAGCTTTCGTGAAAGCTCATCCTAAAAAGCTCTAGTGGTGTTCGTGTCCACCTTCTGTTTTCGGGGCTTCGTTAAACGCAGCTAAATCATAACTAATATCGACGTCCACATTGTCTCTTTTCGCTTTCAGGACAAGTTTACCCTCTTTTGGTCGTGCATCTTTAGATTTACAGTGAAAGTGCGTTCCGCCCATTACCGAGCAATTCAACTTTATATCTTTCTTCGATGACTTGATTGTCGCCTCAAGTGAAGAGTTTTTCACTGTTGGATTTTCTACATTACCATCCAGTAAAAATATATGAAACGAGCCGTCTTTGTCTGCATTGACCTCAGTATGAACATTCTTTGCCATTTCAATCTTACCACCGTGCGGACCTGGCTTATCTTCACCATGAGCAAAAGCTTTAGCATTTAAGAGCACCGCCGCAGCCAGTATAATAATTAGTTTCATCTTTTCTCCTATTTTACGACCACGGAAAGTGGAATCGTTTTAAGTTCGTTGTCGTCATTAAATTGAATCCAGAGACGATATTCACCGGCCGCTGGGAACGTTGCGTGCAACATACCAGAATTCGCATCGTCGCCCTCCATCGGATGAACGTGGATAAGTTCATTTCCATTGAGTGGAGTAGCGATGACATGAGCAAATGCTCCAAGATAAGGCGAAAGGCTCGGTGTTGTGCCATCAGTACGAGTTACGGTAAAATCGATCATTACCATCTTGCCAGCTTTGATTTTTGTATTGGCTAACTCTACCTGAGTGACGCCATGTACCCCTACTCGTACATCTCCCAAGGATGCCACTGCAATTTCTGGCTCGCCATTTTCGACTACTAGTGACCGATAGATTGAGAATTCTTTTCCACCTGTAGTTTCACCTTGAGCCCATACCATGTAACTTCCATTCACTGGCAAGTTCAACTCTACATTCCAATTTGAACCATCGAACTCAGGATGAACATGATTAAATTCATTGATTGAAGCATCATAAACCACGAGATGTAGAATTTTAGTATGGGTTTCGACGAGATTTTTATCCGTCAACTGAGAGAGAGTTTTATCGTCTTGAAGTTGAAACGAATATTTAATTTTATCCGAAGCGGAGACTTGCTCCTGTTTCGATTCGATCTTAATTGCACCAAAAGCATTGAACGAATACATTAACAATCCACCTAATAACAGTTGTTTCACAGATACCCCCTTTATTGGTTAATTTGAAACCTAGTTGCCATTCTATAGTTAGGTCAAGACACCCATTAGCTGAGCCATATTGCCTAAAGTGTACGACCGCCATTAATACGAATCAGGCACAGTATTTGTGACAAATTTAATATATTTTTATTAAAAATAATTTTTTATGTTAATTTCCCTAGTCAATTCAGCAATTTACAAATAAACGTATTAATGCTGTCACAAATGGCACTTTCATTTCGTAATACATAGCGAGGAACAAACAACGTGTTAAACCAAAAAACGGATGAGGAACTTATGCTGGCATACCAGTTGGGCGACGAACTCGCTTTTAGAGAGCTATACAATCGCCATGCACAAAAAGTATTGGCGTTTTTGCGCCTAAAGCTCCGAGAAGAAAGTGTCGCTCATGATGTTTTTCAGTCTACTTTTCTAAAGCTCCATAGAAGTAAACATCTTTATAATCCCTCTCTCCCTTTTTCTCCGTGGATTTTTACGATTTGTAGAAACGAAGTCATCGATTTCGTTCGGAAGCAAAAACACGCATACGAGGAACTTAAAGAAGAGACTACAGATATTACTAATCGTGCCGCCCATGGAGAAATCAACCTTGATGTTTTGACACAAGAACAACAAACAGCAGTACGTATGCGGTATAGCTCTGACTCTTCCTTTGAAGAGATTGCAAATGCACTAAATACATCTCCCGTAAATGCCCGAAAAATTATTAGCCGCTCACTTAAATATTTAAGAGGTTACTATGGTAAGAAATAATAAAACGGATTGGGAAAAGGATTTCTCCGAATTTTTACGGACTGAGCCGATTGAAGTTCCGGAGAGTTTGACGAGTTCCGTTCTAGAAAAAATCCATCTAGAACTAAATCCTTCGGCGTGGAAGGTTTTCTCCAAAGTTTCTTTGATCCATTTTGCTGTTGGATTTGTGACGTTGCTTTTCTGCCCTCAATTTGGAATTTCTATTACATCCCAGCTCGGAGTAATGCCTTACCTTATGCAATTTGGCCACGAAGTCTGTATGCTAGGATGCGGAGCCATCTTTGTTGGATTTAGTTTGTTTGCAGCAAGTTTCAGTTTGAAAGCAGAAGAGATCAAAGTCTTAAAAAATAATGCGTTTTTACAGATGCTTCTGTTAACAACTCTTTCTATAGGCTTTTTTATTGCTATAGGTGGAGAAATAGTAATTACCTTGGGCCTTATTTGGATGGCAGGAGCCATAGTTGGCGGAATATTCTCTTTAGATCTCGGATGGAAACTAAGACGGTATTTAGCATCAAAGGCTTTTGCGTGAAATCTCTATTCCTTTTTTTATCAGTATTATTTTTGAATTTCACTGCACAAGCACATCCCGTTTCTTTTAAAGACGCAACCGCCGTGATGACGTGGAATCAATCATTTATGACTGATAACTGGGTTACCTATAGCTTTCGCAGCGACATGGCTATTGCCGCACGCACCATGCGACTTGAGATGCCAGATGGCCGGATGAACTACTATGCTCCCCAATTCGACTATTTAGTGAAAAGATGGAACGAGACCGATTCGCAAGCGAACATTTATGTTTATGGCTCATATGGAGTTGCACATTTTCTGAATGAGACAGATAGAGCGGGACAAGTGGGAATCGAACTCGATGCGGAATCAAGGAAGCACTATATTTCCGTCCAATATGAAAAAATGTGGACACCTATTGGACCTGATATGGATTTAATAAAAGCCCGCTTAGGGATAGCTCCTTACGAAGCGGAGTTCAGCGAAGTTGCTAGCTGGTTTATGATTCAATACCAGCGGCATCCATATTTAATTAAAAAAGAAGTCGTCACTCCGCTAATGCGCCTTTTTTATAAAAGTGTCCTTTTTGAAGGCGGAGTGAGCACTGACGGCGATTGGATGTTAAATTTTATGTTTCATTTTTAAAGGAGACCATATGAAGTTTGTCACAATATTCTTAACAAGCGTCTTAATTTACAGCACATCGTTCGCTGCTGAAAAGGAAGTTAGCGCACATGTACACAATAAAGAAGTCATTGTTAACGTCAAAGGCATGGTGTGCGCATTTTGTGCTCAAGGTATTACCAAAAAGTTCAAGGCGGAGCCTACAGTTGCCAATGTTGATGTTAGCCTGGAAAAAAAGGTCGTTAAGCTAACTATAAAAGAAGGCCAAGAGCTACCGGATGCAAAAATTGAGACCTTACTGAAAGATTCTGGCTACACAGTCGAAAAAATCAAAAGGAATGGAACGTGAAAAAAACACTCGCTTTTTTGAGTTTATTTACTTCTGTGAGCACTTTACTTTGTTGTGCTTTACCAGCGCTTTTCGTAGTGCTCGGATTTGGTGCCGCCTTTGCCGGAATCGTTGGGAATGTGCCAGGTTTGATATGGCTTTCAGAAAATAAAATTTTGGTATTCGGTACTGGAGCTGTTCTCTTAATCGCCGGAGGCATACTCCAATGGAAAGCTCGAAATCAAGCTTGTCCCATCGACACTAAGCTCGGTGAATCATGCTCAACTACACGGGATTGGTCTAAGCCTCTCTATTTTGGATCAGTAACAGTATACTTGATCGGAGCTTTTTTCGCTTTCGCAGCACCGCTGATTCTCCAATAGGTCGCCATTATGAAGTCACCGTTAGTTTTATTTTTATTCTTATCACTTTATGCAACGTTGGGCTTCGCAAAGACCGTAAAGTATGAACTGACTGCGACTCGGCAAACAGTTAATCTCAGTGGAAAAAAATCAGTAGATTTCGCTATTTCTTTGAATGGTCAGATCCCTGCACCGGCTCTTACCTTTACTGAAGGCGATGATGCCGAAATAAAAGTAATTAATAAATTAGAAAACGAAGAGGTTTCCATCCATTGGCATGGATTACTGCTTCCTCCTGAAATGGATGGTGTTCCGTATGTAAACACACCTCCTATAAAAGCCGGCCAATCTTATACATTTAAATTTCGACTCCGCCAAAATGGAACATTTTGGTATCACTCTCATACCCATGTGCAAGAGCAAAAAGGCGTCTATGGAGCTATCGTTATTCACCCGCGCGAAAATAAAATTAAAGTGGATAAAGATGTAGTCGTAGTTCTCAGCGATTGGTCTGACGAGAATGCCGATCAAATTTTAAGAAATCTACGCAAAGATGGAGACTACTATCTCTATAAAAAAGGGACTATGCGCTCATGGTGGGGTGCTATACATCAGGGTCACGGCGCTCTTGGCCGCTTCTTATATAATGAGTGGACCCGAATGGGTGGGATGGACCTTTCTGATGTCGGCTACGACGCTTTTCTTATTAATGGAAAAAAAGACTCGCAACTTATCGAAGCTCATCCTGGCGAGCGCATTCGTTTGAGAATAATAAACGCCGCAGCTTCAAGCTACTTCTATGTCTCTTTAGGTAATGCACCGATGACAGTTATCTCCGCTGATGGAACAGATATAGAGCCCGTGAAGGCTAACGATTTCTTAATTGGAATGGCGGAAACATACGATATTTTATTTACCGTTCCAGAGCACAAAAACTTTGAACTGCGCGCCACAGCTCAAGACGGAACTGGCTGGGCTTCTGGTTGGATTGGAATGGGAGAAAAAGTCTTTGTTCCTACACGACCACTCCCCGATCAATACGCAACTATGGATCATGGAAGCCACGCTAGCGGATCAATGCAAATGGATCACAAAGATCATGACAGCGGCAAAATGAACACCGACCACAGCGCTCATAGTGATACCAAAGCACAGGAACATTCAGCTCACAATTCTCACGAGCACCATAAGCCACAGAAGGCGTCCGCTAACCATGACAATCACACGATGCACATGAAAACCTCGGATCATTCCGCTCATAAGAATCAAGAAAGCAAAGATTCCCAAAAGGTTGAATCCCTTACGGTTGACGACATCAGTGCCCTTGCTTCAACATCACTAACTGAAAAAGCTCCGCGCTACGATGTCAAACTCGTCTTAGGCGGCGATATGTCGCGCTACATTTGGCACATTAATAATAAAGCCATTCATCAGGAACGAACTTTAGAAATCAAAGAAAACGATGTCGTGCGCTTTACAATGGTCAATGACACGATGATGCACCACCCGATGCACCTTCACGGTCACTTTTTCCGCGTCACTAATAAAAATGGCGACAGATCTCCGATGAAGCACACTGTAGATGTTCCGCCGCACCAAACCCGCACTATAGAATTCCTAGCCAACGAGCCTGGTGAATGGATGCTCCACTGCCATAACCTATATCATTTAAAAACGGGCATGGCGCGAGTGGTGAAGTATTCCTCGTTTACACCTAAGCCTGAAGTAGCGGGATGGCAAAAATACGATCCGCATCTGCACGACCATTGGTACACATATGGCTTAGTCGAAACGTCATCAAACCATGCTCAGGCGTTTTTGAGTCTTTCGCAAACTTGGAATCAGTTAGAGACTCGCGTTGAATCTGCAAATATTAGAAACAAGCAATTCTCCTTCGATGACAAATGGGATTACGAAGTCGATCTTTTTTATCGGCGCTGGTTCAATAGGTTTTTTAATATTATTGCAGGTGGAACTAGTTACGGCGAGCAGGAAAAAGCCGTAATCGGTTTTGGGTACATGCTACCCTTTATTATACGTACAAATGTTTTAGTGAACAACTCGGGAAAGTTAAGAGTCGATGTTGAAAAAAGGTTTCAGTGGACTAAGAACATTTTTACTGACGTCGAATTTAGTTACCGCCCCGATCAACTGGGTGCGCATGAGTCGGAAACCGAAATCTCACTAATGTACGCTCCTAGCTGGTCATGGGCTGCTGGCCTGATGCTCACAAACGATAGTCTTGGCGGCGGGCTCGAAATCCAATTTTAAAAATAATGAGGTGCTATTTATGAAAAAAGGATGGAGATACTGGAGCCGCTTTTTTCACAAATGGCTTTCGATAATTCTTGGAGCGCAGGTTTTTCTTTGGTTTTTAAGTGGAACAGTGATGTCATTTCTTCCGATCGAACAAGTTCGAGGGAAGCATCTCATAAAAGAAGACCCATTGACCAATTTCAAGTTGGATGGTCTATTTCCTTTATCTGCGATAAAAACAAGAAACCCTATTTTGTCTTTGGAGTTAAAGACAAGGCTCAGTGACCCTGTTTATATTTTTCATTACAAATCCTCTAAAGAAATTTACAACGCAACTACAGGTGAAAAAATTCAAAGTCTCACGGAAAACGAGATTTCCGCTCTAATAGGAAAGAGACTGAAGGTAAATACTCATCCGATAGAGGTTTCACTGCGCACAACCGCGACGCGCGAATTTGGCGGAGATCTACCCGCGTGGCGACTGGATTACGATCACCCAGAAACATTCTCTATATACGCTTCACCCTTAACCGGCGATATACTGGCCATTCGCAATAGTAAATGGCGGGTTTTTGATTTCTTTTGGATGTTGCACATCATGGACTACTCTACCAGAGAAAATATTAATACCCCTTGGCTGGTCGCTCTTGCAGGCCTTTCGTTGCTTCTTACAGTTACTGGCTTCTTCCTAATTTGGGCCACATTCAGACGACGAAATATTCGTAAAACAAAAAGCTCTTGACCTTTTCAATATACTATACTACCCTATAGTATATATAGTTGAACGAAAGGGCATTTATGGCAAAGCAGAAAACAACTTTTAAGGACTCCAGTGCGCACCCCGATCATACGGGCCAGAAAAGCCGTGTAAATCGTATTCGTGGGCAAATCGATGGCATTGAACGCATGATCGATGAGAGGCGCTACTGCGTAGATATAGTTCAACAGATTAAAGCCGCTCGTTCGGCCCTAACAGGTCTTGAAAACTCAATAATTGAAACTCATCTTCGCGGTTGTGTTCAAAGCGCAATGTCTTCCAAAGACGCACATGATGCTGAACAAAAAATTCAGGAAATTATGAAAATCATGGCTAAATAGCCTCTAGAAAGAAGGAATACATGGATCACTCTCACCATTCCCACCACACTCAGAACGATAGTCACTCGTGCTGCTCTATCGAAAAAAAACCGAAAACAGAGAATGCATCTGTCATAGATCCTGTATGCGGTATGACAGTAAACCCCCAAACCGCTAAGGGAAAATCCGAACACAACGGCGAATCTTACTTTTTTTGCAGTGCTAAATGCAAAGTGAAGTTCGATGAGAATCCCGAAAAATATCTGAACAAGGAAAAATCAAACGAACCTCCTCTGGCACAAGACATTGAATATACATGCCCAATGCATCCAGAAATCATTCAAATCGGGCCAGGGTCGTGTCCAAAATGCGGAATGGCTCTTGAACCCGTAATGATCTCTCTCGATCAAGAAGAGGACAATAGTGAATATCTTGATATGAAAAAGAGATTTTGGGTGGCAACGGCTCTCTCCGTTCCGCTATTGTTTATTACCATGGGTGGCCGCCACCTTCTGCATTCACCCGCACTTCAATCTCTTTTCGGGTATATTGAATTTGCACTCGCCACGCCCGTAGTGCTTTGGTGTGGATGGCCGTTTTTCGAGAGATTTACTCAATCGTTAAAAAATAAAAGCCCTAATATGTTTACGCTCATTGGACTTGGAGTTGGCGTCGCATACATTTTTAGTATTATTGCTTTATTCTTCCCTCACCTCTTCCCACAATCCTTCATAGACCCGATGACTGGAGAAGTGGGTTTATATTTTGAGCCTGCGGCTATCATTGTAGCCCTCGTCCTACTAGGTCAAGTACTTGAATTGAAGGCACGAGGACAAACTGGTGCTGCTATCAAGGCTCTCCTGAACCTCGCACCGAATAGTGCTACAAAGATAAATCCCGATGGAAGCGAAGAAGATGTATCCATAGATCAAATTCATATCGGAGATCATTTGCGTGTTCGCCCCGGCGAGAAAGTTCCCGTGGACGGGATTGTTGTATCTGGACACAGCTCAGTGGATGAGTCGATGATTACCGGAGAATCCCTCCCTGTTCAAAAAAACGAAGGTGACAAAGTTGTGGGAGCGACGATCAATGGAACTGGATCGTTTGTTGTGAAAGCAGAGAAGATTGGAAAAGATTCTCTCCTTTCGCAAATAGTTCAGATGGTCGCAGAAGCACAACGTTCGCGCGCTCCGATTCAAAAACTTGCCGATCAAATTTCTGCTTTTTTTGTACCGACAGTTATCGTCTCCGCAATCGCCACGGCAATCGTATGGAGCATCTGGGGTATCGAACCAAAACTCGCATATGCGGTTGTCAATGCCGTTGCTGTTCTCATTATCGCCTGCCCTTGCGCTTTAGGACTTGCAACACCAATGTCAATTATGGTGGCCACAGGACGTGCAGCTCGCATGGGAATTTTATTTAAAAACGCCGAAGCTATTGAAGCACTAAGAAAAGTAGACGTTCTCGTTATTGACAAAACTGGCACAGTTACTGAGGGGAAACCCAAGCTAATGACTGTTGAAAGTTTCTCGAATTACTCTAAAGACGATCTCCTTCGCTTAGTCGCAACTCTTGAAAAAGAAAGTGAACACCCTCTGGCCGCCGCTATCGTTGCAGGCGCATCCCATCTGAAATTAGGGAAAGCGCAATCGTTTTCTTCCATTACTGGGAAGGGAACGCAGGCAACTATTGAAAATCAGTTGGTTGCAATCGGGAATCTCGCTTTAATGAAAGACTCGGAAATTTCTGTTGTCTCCGCTGAAAATCGTGCTGATGAGTTGAGAGGTCAGGGGCACACTGTCATGTATGTAAGTATTGAGAAGACCTTTGCAGGAATTATTAGCGTTGCAGATCCCATCAAGCAAACATCGGCAGATGCAATTAAGTCGCTTCAGGAATCCGGCATAAAAGTTATTATGCTGACAGGCGATAACCAAAGAACCGCAAATGCCGTGGCAAAATCCGTTGGCCTCAAAGAAGTGGTTGCTGAGGTTCTTCCTCAGCAAAAAACAGATGTTATTAAAAAGCTCCAGGCTGAGGGCAAAATCGTTGCAATGGCAGGAGATGGAATCAACGATGCTCCCGCACTCGCGCAAGCCCACGTCGGTATTGCAATGGGTACAGGAACCGATGTTGCTATAAAAAGCGCAGGAGTAACGCTCGTAAAAGGCGATTTAAAAGGAATCGTTACTGCTATGGCGATAAGTAATGCAACAATTAGAAATATTAAACAAAACCTCTTCTTCGCATTTTTTTACAATGCCCTTGGGGTGCCCGTTGCAGCCGGAGTTCTTTATCCTTTTTTCGGGATTCTTCTGAACCCTATGTTTGCCGCATTAGCGATGAGTTTAAGCTCCGTATCAGTCATTGCGAATGCACTCCGCCTGAAATCTGTGTCTCTGAAAGAGGAAAGTCTGTAGTCTCAATATAGCTTTAATATTCAGATTCTGAAGTGACGCCCACTTAAGGACGTCACTTCCACACGTAGAATACGGAGTACCGGAAAGTTATTTTTTATTGGGCTTGCGCCAGAGTTGGCGCGAGAATTTACCATAGGAGATTTGATGGTGTTGATGAGCGTCTACGGCCATTTTAGCGGCCTTG
This sequence comes from uncultured Pseudobdellovibrionaceae bacterium, assembly GCA_964400355.1. Lineage (GTDB taxonomy): Bacteria > Bdellovibrionota > Bdellovibrionia > Bdellovibrionales > JAGQZY01 > JACKAL01. The sequence continues at coordinate 39,619 of CAYNTO010000004.1, read as the reverse complement.
TAGGTAAGCTCTTTTAATTGCCCAAAGAGACCTAGGGCAATCACTATACAGAGAATCCAAGTCAAAAATTTTACTGGGGGATTAGTATCATTCATCGGTACTTCCATCCTTCTTTCATCATTTCTTGCTTCATTTGATTTTGAACAGTTTTTTGCTCTTCTCTGGTCAAATTTAGCTGTGATAATCCAGAGTTACGCAGTGTTCGCAAACATCGGTAAATGGCTGTCCGACCTTGGTTAAACTCACTGCATAATTCTGGAATGGTTAAGTTTTTGATCCAACGTAGTTTCGCGAGCTTCGTTAAATCAGTTTTAGCACCCTTCCATTGCACCAAATACGTTTTTATTGCATCTGGTTGTTCGTATTTGATAGGGTTACCCCATCCATTTTTCCTGCTCCGTTTTCAACACCTAAAAATAAGCGAAGTAAGCCACAGAGTTGGCTCATTACATTAGAGAAACTAATCAGAAGAGTATTTCGTAGAATTTCGGGGTATTTCAAAGTTTGGTCGCAGGGCCAGGCGGCGATCTTAGACACTCCCAATTATAGTTTAGGCAAACAGCTTGAAAACTCAGGTAGTATTTCATGAAGGTCCGGCTGACGCTTGCAGTATAAGCTTTTAGTGTTCAAAAGAGCGTCTAGGTATTTATTTTAAGTTTCTGCGTTGGAAAGATTAAAACCATCATCTTTAGTCAGATCATTTTCGTCACTAGAGCGAAAACTTTTTGTTTTGTGCTCAACATATTCCGCAGCTCCAATAAATTGTTTTACTCTTCCTAGCTTTAACAATTGAAAAACGTTAACTTCTCATCAGGAGTGGTTTGATCAACGTCTTTAAAAAAATCCAAAACATCTGACGACCTTACCCAATATTCTGATATCCAATATCCCTGTAAATTAATATTTGATTTCTCTAAATGCGACGAACACTGCTTTCTCAATCATATCATCACAATTCAATAAACTATTTAGTCTAATAAGAACAAGGTCAAAACGCTCTCACAATGCCCAATAACAGCAATACTATATAAATTGCTTGTAAGGTAAAATTTGCCACTATATACTCAATAGACAATGAATTCACAACGAACGGCACCTCTCTTTATCTTAAAAAAGACCGCCACAGGACACAAAGCCTTTATTTAGTCTCCTGATCATGGCGAATTCTACTGTGTCACTTTTAATTTTTTCGCAAAATAACTTATTACTCAATTTCAAAAAGGAGATTGTATGGAACGTCCTCGCATTTTGATTACCGACCAAGATTTTGAAAGACTCTCTCTTCTCGTTCAACATACCGAATCGAAAATATCGGAATCGCTCGAAGAGGAGCTGGCTCGCGCGACAATTGTTCCCCAAAAAGAAATTCCTGAAGACGTAGTCACTATGAATTCTAAAATCCGATTTACGATTGAAGACAGCGGCAAAGAATCCGAAGTCACTTTGGTTTATCCAAAGGACGCAGATGTCACATGCGGACAAATATCTGTGTTGGCTCCTACTGGAATGGCGCTTATCGGCTTGAAGGTTGGTCAAGCTATTGAATGGCCGATGCCGAATGGATCGCGAAAACTAAAGGTCACATCCGTCTTTTACCAGCCCGAAGCGGCAGGACATTGGGAACTATGAATTGGCTTTTTAATCCAAGAGATGCAGATCTTTATATCGACTTGGGCACAGCAAACACGCTTGTTGTCAGCCGCGAAAATGGCCTGACCGTGAATGAACCGTCTGTAGTTTGCTATCGCAACCTCGATGGCGATCGAAAGGCTGTTTTCGCTGTAGGTGATGAAGCAAAAAGTAAAATTGGCCGTACTCCCGGCTCGATGATTACAAGCTATCCTCTTCGAGACGGCGTGATCGCAGACATCGACACGACTGAAGCCATGTTAAAATATTTTATCAGTAAAGGTGGCTCTACGTCTCGCTTTCTACGCCCGAAAGTGGTGATCTCACTGCCCTATGGAGTTAGCGACATAGAAAAGCAGGCTGTACGAAATGCAGGAATCACAGCCGGCTCACGCGAAGTTGTTTTGATTGAGGAGCCGATAGCCGCCGCGATCGGCGTGGGACTTCCAGTTTCACGCCCAACAGGAAATATGATTATTGACATCGGCGGCGGCACCACCGAAATCGCCGTGATCTCTCTTTTTGGAATTGTCCATTGCGAATCCGTACGCGTCGGTGGTCACGCGTTCGATCATGCGATCGTCAGTTATATTCGCAGCAAATACAATTTGATAGTTGGCGAATCCTCTGCGGAAAAAATTAAAACACTCATTGGATCTGCAATGCCGATGACAACTCCCATGGTCGCGGAAATTCGCGGAATTGACACAGCATCTGGGCTGCCACGGGCAGTACCAATCACCTCTAATGAAATTTATTTCGCAATTGAAGATCTGTTGAGAGTCATCTTCGATGCCGGCCGCAAGACACTAGAAGAAACTCCACCGGATCTAATTTCAAACATACTTGAAAATGGCGCCATCGCTGCAGGTGGAGGAGCGCTAATGCAAGGCCTCGCGGAACGGCTGACCAAAGAATTCGGCATTAACGTGACAATTGATTCCGATCCCTTAATCGCCATTGCCCGAGGTGGAGAACAGGCGATTCGGGAAACGCTACTTTTAGAAAAAATCGCGCGTCATTAAAAAGGGATTTACCTTGTAAAACCAAGCACCCAGCTGTAGCAATGCCATCCAAGATTTTCCTCAAACAGCGCCGTTTTCCGTCCACCATTCTCTCCTCCCGCCAAATTCCGTCACTCACAGCTCAGTCTCGATAATCTCAGAGCGAAACACTCGCAAGCGCCAATGCGTATACTCTCGCTTCCACATCCGTTAAAGTTTCATCATGAAACACTTCACCGCTCAGAAAATTCGCGCATCGATGTTGCAAAAGTAAAAGAGTAACAAGGAGAACACTCATGCCCACTTCCCCGGATCTATCATCGCGCCTTTTGCAGGACCGCATCGTCATTATCGGCTCAGCCATCACTGACGACGTCGCCAATCATGTTATCTCTCAATTGCTGTTTCTTGAAATGGACAACCCCAATAAAGACATCCATCTCTATATCAACTCACCCGGAGGCTCAGTTTCGGCAGGCCTCGCGATCTACGACATGTTGCAATTTATTAAATGTGATGTCGCTACTTATTGCTTAGGTACAGCTGCCAGCATGGCAGCGCTGCTCCTCATGTCAGGCTCTCCCGGCAAACGCTTTGCGATGCCCAACAGCCGCATCGTCATTCATCAGCCCCATATCGGCGAAGGCTCCATCAGCGGTCAAGTCACCGATATCGTCAACCATGCCAAAGAACTGTTGCGCACAAAATTAAAACTGATCGACATTTATCAAAAACACACAAGTCTCGTGGCGTCTTACCTCCATCACGTGATGGAGCGTGATCATTATATGAATGCCGAAGAGACTAAGAATTTTGGAATCATTGATCAAGTCGTAGTCGTCAGAAAAAACAACGACTCGTTGAAAATAGCGAAAGTAGGTTGATGCGTGACCCTCAGCGAAATATGTTCGAGAAATGTCCACGAAGGCCATCTTCTTTACCGGTTCAAAGCAAACCTTAAAGACCGGCGAGCTCGCGGCGAATATTTTCTAAAGCCATTTGCGAAAAAAAAGGATCAAGCGCAAAGTAAAAAGGGCCGTATTGCTGCATATCCAAAAGTTTTTTAAAAAGATTCTACGCCCCTGTTTATATTCGTCGGATGTCACAGCTCCCGACTCAATCCATTCACTGCGGACACGTCGTCTCCAAGTGAAAAATACTTTTTAATTTCGCCCTCAATGTCCTCATAAGAAAAATCCAATCCTTTATTGTGTTTACGATCAAAGTTTCGCGTGATCTCTGCTCCATACAAATATCCCGGGCGTTTGCTCTCTAGATCTTTAAATTCAAGAACATAAAACAAGTCCTTGAGCAAATCGGGTTCCGCCTTGACTTCTTGCAGATAACGCTGAATACGTTTCGAAAATTTCTTTTTTTCAGCTTGAGCAAATTTATTCCACGCTGAATATTGAGTCTCATCGAACATACTTGGCCAATAGGTATCTTTATCAGAAGCTCCTGTAACTTTCTGTGCAAAGTATGTCGCCGCGCCCTCACTTATTAAATACTTCATCAAGTGGTCTGCGGGTTTGCGATAATTCACCGGAGCAAATTCGGGATGACGCGCAAAATGCACTCCATGTAACAACTCATGCACGACGAACACCTTATCCATTTTGTCTTGGCGCCCTTGATTGAACAAAGTGTAAATATCGAAGAAGACAAACGTTTCGCTGGTCCCGAGGAGTGCTGTCGCATCCGTTTTCTCGCACCCGAACAAGAGCACAACTCGCAGATTTACTTTGTCTTTGGATGGAAGCTTTTCTGTAATAGAACCCAGTGCACTACGGATCAGACTTTCAATTTGTACTGAGAGCTTTTCCCCTGCGGATACGGAATATTTTTTTAGAAATGCCTTTCTAGCCGCGGGCGCGCTAAACTCCGGCTTAGAGCAAAACTTACGATAACTATTTATAAAAGACGAATCGATCTTAGAAAGATCGCTCTTCGCCAGGGCGTAGTTATGAATCTGAGCGGAGTACGTTCCGAAAGCCAGGGGCGTTAAAAGAAGTAGAACGTTTATCAGCATATAGTAAATTTTAGTCGCTCCGATTCGCAAGTCAATAGATTCAAATACTTTCGGGATATTTCAAAGTTAGGTAGCACAATGATAGCACGTTGATAGCATGGCCAAACGGTAGGTTTAAAACGCCCCAAAGATATCCATACACTTCAACCCACGACCTGGGGAGCTACGAATGGGTTTCTGGAAAGGGACAACCGTGTTCGCTGGCGCCTCACTGCGTGCGGCGTCTTGAGCGGCCGAAGCTAGGGCTATGTGGCCGGGCCAAACGATTTGATTGGTGGCGCGGTCGAAGATCAATGCCTTTTCGAATTTGGTAAAGATGGAAGCTAGCCACTCGCGCGAGGCTTGTGGCGCATCGGCGTAGAGGATTTTTATTTCGGTAACATTCCATTTTTTAAACAGAGCGCCCACGTCTTTCCACGACTGCTCCGTCCGCGTCAACTCCGATTGAATATACGCGGCAGCGAATTCCTGAATCTTGCGGCGCTGGGCATTGGTCACATCGGGATCAATGGCGATACTCCACTGTGTTCCATTAAAAATTCCGAAGTTATGAACATACGCTAGCAATCGCCCCTGTGCATCGAGAACAACGCGACCGTTGTTGACGTTCTCAGGACTTTCTAAAAAGGGAGCGCCTGCAGATTCAACATAGATACGATCGAGTTTTTCCGCCAGTCGAAATGCATCGTTCTGATAGGTGTAACTCCACGGAGCTTCCGTCACGCTCGACTGAAATGTCACAACTTCCCCGCGCGGGCCACCGCCTTCTTGTGCCAGCGAAGATGGGGAATAACAAAAGAATACCGCAAATAAGCTGATGCAAAATAAACGCATAATGGCCTCCAGAGAGCAAAATATTTACCAGAGTGCCCTCTAAAGCCAAACAATTAGGCCCACATGCATTTATTTCATCAACCATTGTAGCCAGTGACCCACATGAGAAACCGCGGACAAAACACTGATTGCCCCAGCTATTCACATCGCGGATAATCTTAGCATGCCTTACACCCTTGCCCACCCGGCTGCAGTTTTGAGCTTTCGCAGAGTTGCTGTATTTTCGAAGACGGCTTTGGTTATTGGTGCTATGGCGCCCGATTTTGAGCACCTCCTACGTCTTGAGCCAGTCAGTCTCTACAGCCACTCCATTATCGGACTTTTTCTGTTCTGCTGGCCAATCGGCCTTTTAGCAACGTGGCTCTATCGCAAAATATGGATACTGCCGCTCACAACGCTTTTACCATTCCTGGAACAATATAAAGAAAAAAGCAATTTTATCAGAGATAGCCTTTCTATCGTAGTCGGAGCGTCTACGCATCTTCTATGGGATGGCTTTACTCATGCCAACAGATTTGGGACGCAACTTTTACCGAGCTTAAATGCAAAAATTGACCTCTTTTCTCTGTCAATTCCCATGTGGAATATTCTGCAACACTTGAGCACTCTCATCGGCCTAAGCATCTTGCTGGCGGTTGTGATCTCCAGGTGTTTAAAAGCATCCCCAACTTGGTGGTATGAATATAGTTGGAAAATCGTTCTCATTGCCTTGGGACTGTTCGGCGCCGCTATACTATCGACTCACCTGTTTTGGCCGAGTGTTTCAGCCAAAAAATATGTGGTCCTTTCCGCAAATAATTTTTTGGTATTGCTAATAGTGCTCCTAACAGTTATTGGTGTTCATCTCCGTCTTGCAAAACAAAAGGAATATTAAGTGTCTAAAACATCGCGCGGACTCGCCAGGATCTAACTTGCCGTCTCTGAGGACTCTCCTAATTTTTCTATACCTACTTCTCTCTCCACTCCACGCATCGGCCTTGGAAATGTTTCCTGAGTATACTTTCTTCAATCGTACTGAGGCGCGGGATTTCGATGCTCCTGAACCGGTCACCGGCGAGTATTTTTCCGATGTCCTCACATATCGGCGGCTATTGACGGACCCCGCGCAACGATGGACTCTGCGCAATCACTATGATCTTGGCCTTGGTAGCCTTTCGAGCAAAGAATTTTTTGAAAACCAAAAAATCGCGCTCTCTAAACAAATGCATCCCGATTGGGAAGCCCGCATTATCTGGTTTCGCGATCGCGACTTTGAACAAAGCCACTCGCAGTTCACCATCGAGCTTATTTATTGGTTTCTCCCCGATTGGGGAATTGCCGCCAATGGTTCGCCGTCGTTTGAAAAAAGTGACGACGACGTGGGCTTGGCTCTTGTGAACCGAGGGTTTTCTGGCGGTGAGTCACGTCTTTTCGTCAACTTTCCCGATTTCCAACTCGCTAAGCGTTCAAATGAGGGAGAAACCTGGAATGACGGCCGCTCTCCGCTAGCTGCGGGCTTTGTTTCTCGTTCGGAAAACCACGAGTGGGCGTTTCGCCATGAACGCGCCACGGAACTCAATCTGCCCGCGGAACAACGCCGCTACACTTTTAAGCGCACCGTCGCTCAGTTGAAACACTGGTGGGACATCGACAGTGACACGACGCTAGCGGTATTTTTATTTTTTGAAAACAAATCCGAAGGTCACTCGCCATTCAACGGCGGTACGGTGGCCGAGGAGTTCCGCAGACGTGAACGCTTCAGCACGCGCTTGGAATGGGCACAAGGCCTGATGGCCAACAACCAGCTCATCACTGGGCTCGCCTACGACAATCGATCGTACTCCGTAGCTCGTGAAAATTTCCGCACCGACAATTGGCTTCCTTATGTGTGGTGGACGACGGCATGGACTGGCGATAGCGACTATAAGCGCCGCTGGAAATTTGGAGCCGACTCCGCCCTCTTTGATGCTTCCGCCCCCACAAGTTTCCTCGCTGAATCCGTCGACACTTACCGCATCGATAGCCGGATCAACGTCGCTCTCGACCTGCAGTCTACTGACAGCTGGTCACTGAATTTTCTTTTTACTTTCGACGCCGACTTAGGCCACTCCGACACACTTTGGGAAGGCGGCGCAGGCCAGTTGCGGATTTATTTTTAAGTGCGCGTCTTCCATTATTCACTGAAACCGTAAGAGCGGGGTATAAATTGAAGTACTGCCGCCAGTGCGGCGATTAAACCGAAAAAGATTTAAATAAATACGCGGCCGCTGAATAATCATTAAGAGAAAATTGGATCGCCGCTTTACCAAATCGACGGCTCATTGAAATGCAGCGTGGTCATAAATAACTCTGCTGCACACCTAACCCATACATGTTATAAGATAACGATGGAACTGATTATTATTCCCGTTGTCGCAGCCATTGCTTCTCTGATTACTTTTTTTTCTGGCTTTGGACTTGGAACAATTCTCACGCCCATTTTCGTAATTTTCTTTCCTGTCGAACTGGCTGTTGCATTGACCGCGATCGTGCATCTGTTGAACAATCTATTCAAATGTGTTCTGGTTGGAAAGCACACCCACCGACAAACACTCCTTCGTTTTGGAATCCCTGCAGTTATCTTCGCTTTTTTTGGAGCCTGGCTTCTTTATCATCTTTCGGATTTTGCTCCCATTGCAAATTATAGTCTGTTTGGTAAACAGTTTCAGATTCTTTGGGTGAAGGTGGTCATTGCGGTTTTGATGATTGCCTTTACGCTCTTTGAAATCATTCCCTCTTTGAAAGACTTGCAATTTGATCAAAAACATCTCGCCTGGGGCGGCGCGCTCAGTGGATTCTTTGGAGGTTTATCTGGGCACCAGGGCGCATTGAGAAGTGCGTTCCTCAGTCGGTCGGGACTCACCAAAGAGTCGTTCATTGCGACAGGTGTGGCGATTGCCTGCTTGGTCGATATCATGCGCTTGTCGGTTTATTCCAAACCCCTATTCTCAGAGCAGATCGTTTCCCATTTGCCACTACTCACTCTCACCGTGCTGAGTGCCTTTTTGGGCGCTTATTTGGGAAACCGGTTCATTAAAAAAATAACAATGGACGCCGTACAAAAAATTGTTGCTACAATGCTCTCCGTACTTGCTGTCGCTCTGGGCTTAGGATTTATCTAAAAGCAATTCCAACAGATGGCTATAAACAGCTCCTTCGTGATTTGTGCATTCGGCACCACAAAAGAAGCACCAAACGTGAATAGAATCCTGCGGGTATTTTGTTAAAATTCCTTACATGATGATCCGCAATCACTACAAATTGCCCGCCGAGAAAGAAGCCGGCCTCAGGCGCGCCTACAGGCTCGCATGGATTTCGCTCTTTTTCCTACTCACCATCATTACGGCTATGTACGCCGCCATGGGCACGTCACAGGCGATGAAAACGGCTTGGATTGAGGACGTATTGAGTCTCGTTCCTCCACTGGCTTTTATCGCGGCGAGGAAACTTCATTCTCGTTCGCCATCGCAAAGATTCCCCTACGGGTTTCATCGTGCTCACGCTCTGTCGTTTTTGGTTGCAGCTAGTGCTGTGCTGGTGGTGGGTCTCTTTATCTTGGGCGACGCAGTCCATTCTTTGATCTCGCAGGAGCGTCCAACCCTGGGGCACACCGATTTATGGGGAGTTCAAGTTTGGTCCGGGTGGGTGATGATCGCGGCACTTATTTATAGCATCATTCCGCCGGTTGTGCTGGGTCACATGAAGGTGGCTTTGGCTCATGAACTCTATGAAAAAACGCTTTATGCCGATGGCATGATGAACAAGGCGGATTGGATGACGGGACTTGCAGGCGTGCTGGGCGTGATAGGTATTGGCATGGGGTACTGGTGGGCCGATGCGGTGGCGGCAGCCATTATTTCTTTGGATGTGTGTAAAGACGGCGTGACCCAGCTTCGACGTGCCATCTCTGTGCTCCTCAATCAACGCCCCACAGAGGTCGGAAGCGATGAGCCCCTAACAATCGATCTGAAAATTAGCGAATCACTTCTCAAACTTTCTTATGTGAATCGTGTGGAGATGCGTTTGCGGGAAGAAGGGCACATCATATCGGGCGAAGTTTTTGTCACTCTCAAGGACGATGTCTCGAACATCAGCGAAAAATTACGCGAACTGGAAGAAGCGGCAATGGCTACCGATTGGCGGCTTCACGGAATTATTGTCACCTGCAGAAATGAAACTGCCCCATTTGCTCGTTGAGGCGTGTGCCTATAAAAAAACCCACATCTTTCAATGTGGGCTCTTACAACATTAAATTTTTACCTTAAGTTCGCTCTACAACAGTGGGAAAAGGTTCACTTCTGTGTCTGTATACACAAACACTTCGGAATTCGTTGCAGCGGCGATATCTAAACCGCCCACAACCAATACCATTCCTGGCTTGATCTCCACCATGGCGTGACGCGCGCGTGGCACGTACATCTTTGTCGGCACCACCGCAAACGAGTTTTCACTCGGATCGTAGATCTCGGCATTGTCGTACATGCCAGAACCCGCACTTCCCTGCAGTGGGGCATTAGGAGTAAAGATCGTCTTGCTCCCACCACTAATAAGCACTTTGCCATTTCCCAGGCGAAGAGCCACATGATGCCCGCGAGCATAGTTGAGCGGTTCTATCACTTTTTTAAAGCTTCCCGTCACCGGCGAATAGATCTCCGCATGAGGTGTGGCTTCTCCATACTTTATAAAACCCCCGGCAATGAGAACCTCACCGTCATCAAGAACAGTGGCCGTGTGACCACCGCGCCCCTCACTCATCGATTTGCCAAGCTGAACAAATTTTTCAGTGCCCACTTCAAAAATTTCTACCGATGCCAAGCTCGACGCGTGAGAAAACCCACCGACCAACAACACATTTCCATTCTCAAGAAGGGTAGCGGTGTGCCACGCGCGTGGCGATGTCATCTTGGGAAGTAGTGAAGATACTCGCGTCTCAGGATCGTAGATCTCCGCAGTGTAAGAGGCGTTTGCACCCGTCCACCCACCATTAGGATTTTCCCAACCGCCAGTGATCAGTACGCGACCATCCTTTAAAAGCACCATCTGTTGATCCGCGCGGCCCACTACAAGTGGCCCAACAGCAGTCATTTCGTTAGTGAAGGGATTGTACTCAAACATCTGCTGCGGCGAACCCCAACCGCCAGCAACCAACACATTTCCGTTGGAAAGTGCCGTGGTTTGCGCTCCGTAGGAGACCTGAGCCATGGCGGCCGTGGAGGTAAAGGTGTTGCTTGTCGTTAGAAAACGAGAACCTACCGAGCCCAGACCCGTAATAAAAACAGTGTCGTCTTTCATCATAGCCACAGACGGCATGAAGAGCGGCACCACCGAAGTGGTTTTGATCGGTACAAAATTGGAATCTGTTTTTACACTGGTGCTCATACACACATCTATCGCGGTAAAGTTCTTACAGCTCACCGTTGGGTAGTTGTTGCGGGCGTCAATGCGCACAAGGTACGGCAAACCCAAAAGCATCTCGATGTCGCGAAGAGCATTGTTGCTCACACGAACTTTGCGAAGATTCAAAAGTTTGGCCAAGGAATCAATTTCACGCAATTTATTATCATGAAGATTGATCTCTTCGAGGTTATTCCAGCCTTCGATGGGGCGAAGGTCTTCAATTTCGTTTTCCGAGAAATCAACGTACTCAAAGTGTGTGTACTCTCTCAAGGGCGAAAGTGTACGAATGCCTTGTTTTTTAAAGGTTCCAATAACGGCGTTTCGTGAAAATACCATATCAGAAATCAAGCACTCGTTGATGGGCTGGTCGGAACTCGTCGTAAACGCTTCTGGCTCCAGATCCTTTGCGGCCTGAATCATTCCCTTGATGGAGTCGCGCAGTGCCTTTTCGGCCATTACGGAGGCTGTCATCTCGCAGTACTGGCGATAATCTTCGGGCTCGACCACAAATACGTCTTCGCCGATCGGTTGAACCTTGGCCAGTTGATCGTTACCCATGTCCACGCAACTTCCGATTTCGCTGTAACAAATCTCTGCGGCCTTAATAAGAATGTCGATGTTCTTCTTCACTGTGATCTGAACGTCTTTTAGCAATTTGTTCTGGCGTTTGCTGAGCACCACAGTTTTTCCGTTCAACAGGTGATCAACCTGGGCACTCAACAGGACCTGGCGATCAAATTCCTGCTCGATCTCTGCGCGCTTATTGATGACCGCTTTTTGCAAAACGCTTGAAAACTTGGCGTATATACCGGCGGCGGAATAGTCCTTCGTGATGTAGTTGATATACGCGGGGCCTTCCTCGTTGGTCGGTTTGTCTGGATCATACTTGAGCTGCTCTTTAAAATCTTGAGTGGCATACTCCCAGGCGCGCGCCATTACCCCGTCACACTTAGAGAAGTCACCGAACGAACACTGAACAAATCCCATGGACGAACCCGGACCTTCCTCACCGCTACCCTCTTTGGCCGAAAACATCTCCGTCACGCGGCGCACGTCGCCACCAATCTGGAGTGCGCCAATGGTCACCTTAGTGTTTTTGCTAAAACTGGTTTTACTGTTCTTGAGATGCGCATGAACTGACGCATAAGAGCTATCATAGCTAAAGCTCGTCTCGAACAGATCTTTCTCTTCCTGACTCGAAAAATCGATACGGATTGAATAGAACAGTTTTGCCCCACGTTCAATTTGTTGCACGTACTCATCGCCACACGTCTCACTCCACTTAAGATCGTCTTTGCGAACGCTCAGGCCGACGTCAGAGAGGCGCATCTTTTCGATATCGGCGGGCTTGGCATTGGGATCTTTAGAGTCTTCAAAGGTCAGCAAAAGATTCTTAAATTTATAATCTCCGGAATACACCGCAACGATTGAATAATTATTGCTACGCTGGCTTTTTAAATACTTGGCTGCGACACCGATCTTGGCAGCTCCATAACGAAACTTACCGCCCGCCTCAAAACCAAGTTCCTTCTCGAGCTCTGACTCCGAAACGGTTTGTGAAAAACTCACATTCGCCTTCGCTTGGCCGTGTTGCTCCACTTTTCCTTTGAGGCACTCACCGCGAAATACTTGTTTATCCGTGTTGTAACCCAAGGCGACTTTTGCATCTTCCTGCTGTCCCGCAGGCACAATACTGTCGGCTAAGCTCCACGAGGCGGATAGAACTCCGCTTAAAAATATAATTTGACGTAACATTTTAATTCTCCTTCTTATTTAAATCGTAAAAGTTGGTGGCAAACTGCAATATTCGTTTCTGGAATTCAGTTTTCGCCTGGGAACGAACGCGCGCAGCGGCGTCAGGACTTTTTTCACTGAGGGTGACGAACAGTTCCATACGGTCTGCCGCCGCCGATTTCTTAAGTGCCAGATCGCTCAACGTATCGATGTCCTCGCTTAAGATAAGCTCGGCAATTTTATTTTCCAGATACTCACGCTCTGGATTCTGTTTAAGATCCAAGGCACGCATTAAAAACAATACGGCATCCATGCGTCGCTTTTGATTGGCAGCGAGTGCCGACCCATCAAGGTGCAGTATCTCCTGACCTGCATAGTCCATATTTGTTCGCGAACTCAGGGTCGTCTCCATAAACTTTTTATCCTCAGAGCTGCGAATCACTTTATAATGGAGATCATTGACAGTGCCCAGTGTCTCCGCCCAGGCCTCTGGGTGAACGGCAACAGGAACTTTCGTCTCAACCCCACCCATTGAAATATTCGACAAAGCTTTTTGAACAAAAGACATCTCTGGGAGGTCGAAAGCCTCAGAAACATCTGTTTTAACCGATTTTTGAACGAGGATCGCCCCGCCGATTGCCACTACGGCAATCATCATTACAATTTTTCTCATTTGAATTTCCTTTTAATTAATTAATCTATTGTTTCGAGCAGAATGCTCTTTTTCTCCGCGGCTGAACACCACCATTGAGATCCGCATTCGATCTGCAGGATGGCGTCTTTTATATCCACCTTGTTATGAAACTTTTCCGCATATCTCATCGCGCGCTCATCGCTAAGCTCGCCGCGACTGCGCACCGGAAAATAGTCACCCACATACTTTGAACCCAGCAAAATCGCCAGCTTTACTTGCAGCGCTGTGAGCTTGGGGTAAAAGAAAAAAATCTTTCCCGCTAGGCGACTCACCCTTGGTGCAGCGTAGGACGTGCCTGCGCCATCACTACTACTTCCGCCGTCTTTACCGAATCCACTCGCTGCAATGTCCACCCATTGGCCACGGTTACTATAGCTTTCCATATATCCATTATTAGAAGCTCCAACAATGATGACGTTATCTTGACCTGCAAAAAACTGTGGACAGTTGAGATTGACATCCGAACCCGCATTACCAGCACCCATTATCCAAAGAACATCGTCGTCGCCAGTCACTGGATGAGCTTCCATCAACTTTTGGCAGGTGGGTTCATCGACCTGATCCGTGACCGACAGGTTCACCACGCGCACATTTGTCTGCGCACGCACGGATCGCCAAGATTCCGCCATGTACTTGGCATCTAAACACTCATCGATTCCCATAGGAATGACTCCCACATGGTACCCCGATGGATTTGTCACCAACACGTTACTCACATTGGCTGCATGATCTGCGTAGAAAAAGTTGGAAAAGCTAAGCCCCAGTGGATTCATAAACACCTGCCCCTGCCAAAACTGCTGGTTATTGATGGGCGATTCTACCCAACCGAAGTAGCTTGCCGATAGGTGCGGACCAAACTGCAAATGACTCTCGATGCCGCGCTTACGGAACTCCTCAAATCTGAACTCCGTTTCGCAAACGGCAATTTGATAGTCCGGGCCTTGAGTCGTTTGCATCCACTCAGCACGCTGTTTCATGAGCGCACCCGCTGACATCGAAACTTTAGCAGGTGTCTCGTGGATTTTTTCGCCATTGACAGTGTAGGCAGAAATACCAGCTTCCAACCCACCATTATCGCGATCGATCAAAAACAGAGTGGAGACTTTGGCCTGCGCCAAATACAAAGTTCCCACGACAGAGCGTCCTTCATCAAACATAATAATCTCTGTGCGAAAAGCTTTATCCTCTACAACATATTCGCGGACAACAAACTGGTAGTTATGAAAAGACTCAGGCTCCGACTCTCGCAAGCAACTGCCGGCGCACTCCTGGACGCTATTCACATAAGCAACTTTGCGCTCTTTCGCCTGCCAATCGGAATTGTAAAAGTGCGCAAGAGCTAAAGCGCGGTTATCGAATCTGAAGCGCGCCGTATCCATCTTGGATTTTCGCTGGGGCTCCTCTAAGTATTCGATGAGCCCATCCACATCCGAAAAAATCTTTGGTGACAGGAATGACTGTATATAGTCCACCGTGTATACGGGCATTAAATACGGATTGAGCATGTCCTTTAAGAAGGGTGTGATGTTCGAGGTTACATTTAGAAACTCGCCACTGGTGCTACTGGCAGTCACCCACGAGTCCATCGATTTTAAAAGATCCGTATGTGCATCAGCCCACATCGCAAACTTCTTTTTTTCAGCGAGCGGCACGTCATAAAGAGCGATGTGAATGTCGATGCTCTGAAGTGGGAGCGTTTTGGCCTTCGACACCGGAAATGAAATGCAATCGTCGAAGACGGTAGAGTCTTTTAGGCCGAGCGCTATCTGAAATCCATTTTTGTTTTCTAAACAAAAGTTTGTCGCCTTGAGATCCAGGCAGCGTTTATCATCGCCGTTCTCAAACAAATACAAACCTTTTGCACAGGTGCATTCGTTGGAAAACCAGCTACCACAAACAGGCTTCGTGTTTTGCGGCGCTTGGCTTTTATCGCCAGCACTAGAATTGCAACCCACAAGGAAAACAAACGTAAATGTTAGGACAAATAATTTCATAATAGCTCCGGCCATAAAATCCTCATCGTTTTTACTTGATTGTTTCCAACGGGATCAGGCTTCTTAAAACCTCGCGGTTTAAGTTCGAGACTCCGTCGTTTTGAAAGTAAACAGTGCCCGAAAGAAAGTCATTAGCAACAATGATGTTGTCGTAGATATCCGAGCTTCCCATGTTGATATTGTAAACTTTTCCGTAATAGTCTACCGTATCGATGGATAGGATCTCTGAGTTTTGGTTGTAAACCGTTTTTAATGAGTCGCCCACTTTTAGAGTCGATGCCGCCACCATATAACCGCGCCCGTCCACCAAAGGGTGATTCTTTGTCACTTTCAGCTCACCGTCAGCCGTGCGGAACACTAGGATCTGCTGATTGTAATCCTCTATATCGGCGGTATAGCTCTTTAGGCTACGACTTTTAAACGCCAGAGTCCCGGTGTCAGCCACTCCATCCACGAGCAGGATATCTGTTAAACCTTTTTGACTGGCTTTCCCGATCTCGACGTAGGACATGGGGTTACTAAAGTATATGTGTTGGTCAGGAGTAAAACATCCAGCCAAACAATAGCCAACGAACACGTACTCATTAGTATCCCAACACGGTTCGGCCGCGTCTTTTGGAGCCACTACCGGTGTCTTCGTTCCATCGGCAGCCACACGTCCAAAAAATGGATAGCCCGTCATCAGTTTATTATTTTGCGTATCCATAAGCACAATCTTTACTTTTCCTGTTGCCGGATCCACCGTCGCCGTGTGCTTGATCCATGGGTAACATTTAACTGCCCACGCGGTGCGCGCATTGGCCACCTCTTCCTCTGCAATTGGATCCTCCCAAATCGCACAACGGCCATCGATAGTCGCATTGGCAAGCGCGCTCTGTGCTCCCACAATTAGTGTTGCCACCATTAAAATCAGTTTCTTCATTGTATCTCCTCACCGAGCACTCTGCTCTGTTTTTTGTTTTGTTGGAGCGCTGGTTATGCAAAACAAAAAACATTTAAACAATGCGAGCCCTCGGATATCTGTCAAATCGTAGAGATTATCGCTCTATCGGGAGGGTATCGGTGTAACGATACTTGTATCGCTCCACCGATACTTAAATGTCCGGACGAAATAGGTTTTTGATTTTTTTTCATCCGACGTTCGGACATCACGAGAAACTATTGAAATTGTTAGCTTTACGCGAAGGTGTAGAAAGTATCGTTTTAACGATACTTATTGATTTTGCGCGGGCGACAACATAAGTTGCGCCCATGTCCAAACATAAAAGTATCAATGAAAAAGCTAAAAAGCTCTTCCATCTCTTGGGATTTAATCACAAGCAGTTTTCAAAAACTTCCGAAATTCCCTACGCCACTGTCCACGAGTTTTTTAATTGTGATAAAAACGTAACGCTTGGAAATTTTCAAAAAATCACCAAACAACTGGGCCTCGACTTAGAGGACATCTTCGAGGATCGCATCAATCAGGTGTTGGGTAAGAGCTCCAAGAAAAGCCAAGACAACGATGACATTGCGGCCCTCATCAATAGCCTCGACAAATTTCAACGCAAAGAGATGCTGGCCACCGCCATCAATTTGAATAAGATAAGAAAAAACAGCAAAATTGCAGACGTTATCGAAAGAATCGAAAAGAAATACATGCATTAAATCAAGGGGTACTGATGCTCAGTGAAGCTAACAACATTATCGAAGTTCCAGCAGGCACCAATGTGCGTGCCGATGCAGAAAAGAATTTTTGGTCCAATCTCAAATGGCATTGCCTGTTCTGCCTTTTAGAACAAGAGGGCCATCTCGCCATATCGGCTCTCGCACAAAAATCGGGCTTATCAGTTGTAGAGGCCGTGCGCGCCCTAGAATCCATGGAGATGCTCGGCGCCGTTAAAAAAACTGAAAACGGCTACGCGCAAGTTCAAGACTTTTTTAAACGCGTTGGCACCACAACCTCTCAGCATATCGAGATCATCTCACAATATGTCCTATCGAGCGCTCAGGTGAACAATCGCATCTTAGAGACCATCGAGACGGGAAAACACAAAACAAAGTGCATCACCTACAATTCCACCCAGGAGCTTGCCAACGAGCTCTACGAAAAAATTCAAAAAGCCGTTGATGAATTCAAACAAAAATCTGACGCCGCCAAACCCAAGTGGGATGGCGTTTACAATCTTTCCGCAAGCATTATCGAAATGACGAGTGAGGCGTAACATGAAATTCTATTCAATTCTGATACTTTTGTCTTTATCTTCAGCCGCGGCACATGGCGGCGGCATCGAAACACGGCCCGACAAGATCGCCGTGGCATTTCGAGAGGCCCTGGAGCTTCCAGATGGTACTCTACCGCCAGAGAAATGGGATTTTACCCAACCACATTCCGCGTTGATCCTTAAACCTGCTGATGCCGCGGAAATCAAACTCAAGATTGGCGATTCCATCATTGGTAGCGAACTCTTTGGCACACTGGCCGGCGGGATAGAGACTCTTACTGGGAACACCAATATACAGATCAAAGAGGCAAGCCTTTCAACGGATGTAAAGTCTGTAAAGTATTTGGGAGAAGACAGCGAGGCTGTGTTTATCCAAATCAATAACACCGGCACTGTTCTAAAAATACAAGATTCAGAGCTCTACAAGGCCGCCACGTTGGTGCAAAAAATCGGAGTCTCTTACGAAAACACTGAGTGGGTCTCCGTTCAGTAGAGAACTTCAAAAACCTTCAGTGGGTACAGACAGCCACGTCTGTACCCGGCTTCTTTAATTTGCGAATTACAATAGAAAATCGAACATATTGGCAAGTGGGAGTGTTAGCACCATGAGCACGTACTCCTTTGCTGTCGCTCCGCGAGTCAGCGCGAAGCTATCTTTCGTTTCTCCATTAGAAAACACCTGTGCGGCCTTTTCTTGGCGCGATTTAAAACTCTTAAGCACGGCTTCTGCCAGCTCGGGGCTGTCTTTGCAGATCAGTAATAACTCCGAATTAAGATTCGCTGAACGGGGATCGATGTTGTACGTGCCAACTAGCACATGGCGTTTGTCGATCACTGCGCGCTTGGCATGAAGCCCCCAGCGCTCAGATCGGCCAAGCTTTGATGCCTCCGCCGGCCGCTCCCCGCTCATCACCCAGAAGTCGATCTTAAGATCGCGGATCTGAAAAAAGCGCAGAAGAATGGATCCCACCGCGTAAACGGCATCCGTGGCATGCAATGCATTGGTGAGAACTTCCAGATGAACACCGCGATCGGTAAGTGCCCGGAGCACGTCGAACCCTCCATCGCGCAAAACAAAGTAAGGGCTTTCAATAATAATTTCTTGCTGAGCAGCCTGGGCGACTTCGACCAAGCTCTTAAACACCAATCGGCGCGACTCTCCATGAGCGGGAGGATCGGTCACAAAGACAACCTTGTTGCATTTGTACTTTGCAAGATTGGTGTCAGCGGCATTTTTCACCTGTTCAAACGTGGAGAGCACGTTTTCATCGGTCGCGAAAAATTTCTTGGTATCTTCAGACTCTTCAGCCGTGGCCTCGTCAAAGTCGGGGTTTTCCGACAAATCGGAATTAAAATATTCATCGAAACCCACCCTCGCTGTTTTCACAATATCACCCTCAATGAGAATATCACTGTCGATGAAATTATAATTTTCGCCGAGGTCGAAGTAATCGTTTGCTATATTTCTACCACCGGTGATCATCTTTTTATCATCGGCAATCAAAAGTTTTCGGTGACTGCGATGTTGAGAAGAAACTATCCGGTAGAGCGGCACAGTGTTGTAGTACTTCACCTTCACCCCTTGCGACGACAGGTATTTCGCAAACGCGGGAGCCAGTTTGAAAACCGGTGCGGAAAAATCTACCAGTATGCGAACCTGAACTCCCTCCTTGGCTTTCTTGATCAGTTCGGAAGTGATGATTTGGCTGGATCGGTCTAGATCAAATATAAAAAATTCGAGCTCAATAGACTTTTGCGCTTCGCGAATCATTTGAACACGGTAATACAGCGAATCCGACCCGCGATCCAATAAAGTCACAGCATGTGGAACATTGGATTCACCGCGCGCGGCCTCCATTTTTACATTCTCAGAAAAAACAGTCTTATCCATAATGTAAAGAGTGGTCGCGAGAATCGCGTAGACCGCCACCAGTGTTATACAGATCCCAATACCGATTCTCTTCGCCCATTTTTTAATAGTCATAAGTATGATTGAGGCTCCATTTACGTTATTCGATTTTGCTCAGCAAACTCCCAAGGCTTGCCATTGCCCAAGGGATTTTTTAAGTATTGCCTATTAGAACCCAGTGTCTCAAGACCGCCTGCGAAACTCCTAAAGTGGTGCGGTGTCTCAGCTTGATTCACCTGGGCTCGCACCCGTCAGCCCAGACCCCATCCCTTCACCGGTATCTTTAAGTCATGGGGATAAGCGATCCTCAAATTCACAAAGGGGAAATTATGAATATCTTAGGCTTCAAAACAGTAAAACAGGTTCTTTCGGTGGCAGTGCTTTTAACCACACTCTTCGTCTCCTCAGCAAATGCTGAAGAAACCAATTACAATGAGGAATACCCGCACCTGCGCGTGAGTTCAAACTCCGAGGGTGGAACTCGACAGCAACTCACCAGTGAACAAAAAGCCAAAATTAAAGAGAATATTGTTAAGCGCTACCACGCTGTGTGCTTAGGACGCGAGGCCACTGCGGAGGAGATCGCAGCTCTCACACAGAAGAACATTGGCGAAATTATGAGTCTTCGAAAAAGCGCCGAATGCAATACGGACGACGCCAACGCCCGTCGCGCCGAATATATTGCAAATCTAAAAGCCCAACGTGCCAGTGGGAACTCAGATTCCACAAAGATCGACATGACGACCACCGGCAATGTGACACAATAAACAGTTCCGCGTGGCTGGACAGTAAAAGGTTTCGGTGTAAAATAAGTTTATGGAACCTAAAGTTTGGAGAAAGTGCAGTAGCTGCAAAAAAGACATTCTTCACAAAGCCGACCACTTTCGGTGCAGTGTTTCGACATGCAATCAGAAACGAACGGATTATGTGTTTTGTTCCGTGAGTTGCTTCGAGAGACATCTTCCGGGGGCACGGCATAAGGATGCGGCGGCCATCAACGAAGTGGCGCCTAGTTCGTAGGCGAATTGCACGGGTAAAGTGAAAACAGGCCTCAATCACATTCCTGTGATTGAGGCTACAAACTTATTCAAATTTATTTGAGATGTTTGCTAACGTGCTTGGTCATTTCGAACATATTTACGATGCTTTTACCGCCAAATACGGGTTTTAGCTTTGCATCGGCGAGAATGTTGCGACGATTTTTTGGATCCTGAAGATTGTGCTTCTTGATGTATTTCCAGATATCGCTCACCACTTGCGTACGTGCGCGATCTCCAGCACCAATCACTGCAGCAAGTGCATCACTGATCGAGAGCTTCTTCATGAAAGCCGCATTGGGCTTGCGTTTGCTGGCTTTTTTAGCCGGGGCTTTTTTAGCAGCTGCCTTTTTAGGGGCCGCTTTTTTTGCTACTTTTTTCTTTGCTGTTTTCTTCTTTGCTTTAGCCATTTATTCCTCCATTGAAATAATAAAGTCTGTAACTTCATCAATCATACTTTGAATATACGGCGCCTCCAATAAGATCCGCAGTCCCTCTTCAATTCCCCCAATGACTTTACGCAAAATGGGCGGCACTTTCCTTAAATGATGCTAGAGTTCCTATATGTCTCCCCTGCCCGCAAAACGACTTGCTATCATTGGAAATGCTGGTGGCGGAAAAACGACCTTAAGTCGCGCGCTAGCCGCCCTCTACAACCTGCCCCTCACTCATGTGGACGCTCTCCAGTTTACTTCGGGTATGAACATTCGCCCCCACTCCGAATCCATCGCACTGCTGACCGACATTCAGTCGCGTGATGAGTGGCTGATCGATGGTTACGGTCCCCTCGATATTCTGGAAAAACGCCTGGAGCGCGCCGACAAAATCATCTTTATCGATTTTCCGATTTGGCGGCACTATCTGTGGGCCACAAAGCGACAAATTAAAAGCTTGTGGAGCCCGCGCGCGGAGCTGCCAGAGAACTGCAAGGATGCCACCCTCAGACAAACCGTTAAGCTCTATAAGGCCATCTGGACAGTGCACACACAAATGCGCCCAGAGATGCTGAGAATCCTTGCGCGCGATGGGTTAGTATCAAAAGTCGCCATTATACGAACGCTCTCCGACTGGGAAAACGCTAAGAGAGGGGCTTCTGCCGCGCTATAGAACACACAGGGACTATTTTTATTGCCCTTGCATTCGCGCGATAGTACTTTCACGCCATCATATTTTTTTTGCGAAAGGCCTGATACATGAAAATCAATAAAGACGCCGTCGTTGCATTCCATTTCACATTAAAAAATGTCGATGGCAAAACTATCGAAAGTTCGGTTGGCTCCGACCCGCTGGTGTATCTCCATGGCCGCAACGCGATTGTACCTGGGCTGGAAGAGGCTCTGAACGACCGCAAAGCTGGCGACAAGCTCAATGTAACCCTCACACCTGACAAAGCATATGGACCCCGCAGTGAGGAACTGGTGCAAAAAGTTCCCCGCGACCAATTTCCCGATGATCTCAAACAAGGCATGCAGTTCCAGGTCGACGGACCACAAGGCCCCATGGTGATCACGGTTTCCGCGGTTACAGACAAAGAAGTCACCATCGATGCAAACCCGGAAATGGCTGGCCAAACTCTTGTGTTCGATATCGAAGTGATGGACGTGCGCGCGGCCACTAAAGACGAATTGGCTCATGGCCATGCTCACGGTCCTGGCGGCCATCACCACAGTTAAAGAGCGACGATCGTTTTCTTTTCGGTGTCCCACAACAAGTATTTGAGGTTGTGGGATATTTCGCTCATCCGGATCCGTTTCACATGGGCAAATTCCGCTTTGAGGGCATTGTGACAAGCTACCAATCGATAATTTGGAATCGCCGTCGAGAGATGGTGAATGTGATGGTATCCGATATCGGCGGTGAACCAGTTGAGGAGTATGGGCAGCTTCAAATAGCTCGTTCCCTCAAGGGCTGCACGGAGAGAGTTGGCCTCGGCGGTTCCAACGGCATATGAATTCTCAAAATTGTGTTGGACAGTAAAAAATAAAATTCCGATTCCGCCGGCAAGTGATAAGGCCATTACGTAGACAACAAAGAAATTGTACGCACCAATCCACAGGCTCATTAAATACCAGCCGGCCAGTAGAACTACGTTGTTATAAGTCATGTGATAAAACTCTTTGGGCGATTTCCATTTTTTGGACGGCACCGTTTTTAACAATTCCACCGCACGCGCCGGAGAGCGAAAGAAAGTGATGAGCACTTGATACGCCAGTTTGACAATTCCCATCAGCCAGTTGAAGCGTGGGTTGAACAGCACATACAGGAACCCACCAATGAATACAAACGACAACGGATGACGAAGCAACCGGTACTGCCATCTTTGGAAGACACTCAGGCTATGGTAGTGAGTGGATGTGACAATACTCAACGGGCCACCATATTTTTCCCAGTCCCCGTTGGTTGCATGGTGATAGGCATGGTGCTTCGACCATACGAACTGCGGCATGCCCGTAAGCACCCCAAGCACGAACCCCGCAATCTGATTGGCACGGGCCGATCTAAACAGAGCACCATGCCCACAGTCGTGCATCAACACAAAAAATCGCAAGACAAAAAATGCCATCACCACTGCAAATGGAATCGCTAGCCACGGCGACAGCGCAAGTGTTTTCACATACAAAACCCAAACGCCTACAAAAAGAGCTGCAGTCACAATAATTTGTCGAGTGGCAATCCAATTGGATTTTACCGAAAATGGCTTTAAAGCATCCTGCCACGTTTTCTTACAGATCATTAAACAAAAGCCCTTCGCGTTGAGGAGTCTTCAGTTTGACCTGTATTTCCCCACAATCAAGGCTCAAATTCCAAAGCCATCATCATCACGCCTACTTGCACTCGTTGCTGAAGGGCTGTGACTCTACGCGCGATTCTCGGAACTCCAGCGTCTCAATCTGAGACAACAAGACGATGTCCAACTTTCCAAATCACTGACTGAGCTCTGCACACATATGTCACGCTACGACTTCTTAAAGCGCTAGTGAGCTGGAGAGAAACTTGCATTTGTTGAGCGCATGAAAACAATCACCCTCTTTCTCTCTTGTCTGATACTCACAATCGCTGCCCATGGTTCAGAACTCACCAAAGGCGGTGAGTACTTCGTTTTGGGCAAACAGAAGCAAGCCGATGGAACCTGGAAAGTCCTGGCCATCGATTCTAACGACAAGGGACATGCTTTTAAATATGATCCCAATTCCAAAAATCTCAGCTTGTTTGATAACTCCAAGGTGGGCCTGATTGCCTTTCCAACAAATCATGTCGATCATGCCGTCTACATTAAAGCCAAAAATTCCATTCCTACAACCAACGCCGATGCGACGATTCGCAGACTCAAGGCTGATCCTGAAAAGTGGAAGATGCTCACCCAACGCCGCATCACCGATGTGAATGGAAAACTGACGGTGACCAACGGCACTCAACCCGTTAAGGCCACCGACACCGAGGTCGCCTGCCCCACCCAACCGCAAATCAAGAACGGAAACTTGTGCGCCGAACCACCAGCCGCCAAGGCGCTACCGCCAACTCTTGTTCGCGTCATCAATGACGCCGCTAAAAAGTACAATGTACCCGCCGCACTCATCGCATCCATCATTCATCAGGAAACGGAAGTGAATCCCTTCGCCGAAAACAAAGACTCAAAACGTCAGTGCGAAGAGGCGACGCCCGAAAAACCCTGCCCCGATTACAAATGGGAAAAAGGCATGGCGCAATTGGGGGCCAACAACGCTCGCGATTACGGGTTGGACTGGAATACCACTATTCCACGCACCTCCCACTGCGATCAGATCCTGACCGAAACTTGTTTTTCTTATTTGGAGAATGAGTGTGCAAAAGTAAAAGCTGAAAACGCCAAACCCGTAAACTGCCCCGGCGCTTCGATACACGCTGTGGCCAAGCATCTGAGCGACGCCAGCCTCCCCGAAGACATGACTGTGAATGTGACGTCGGGGAACAAGTCCGGAACAGTGGATTTTAAAGCTCAGCTATTCTCAGGAAAAAACGACGCCAATGAGATCCGCAACCGCACCGGTTACTACAACCGTGGTCCGCGTGTATTTGATTCGTATCACGAGTTTCTGTCGCAGAATGGACGCTTCGCTAAAAATTATGGTGAGGCGTGGGCCACTCCCCGCGTCGACAGCACACCGTCCAAAGAGATGGGCTATCGGGTTCTTCAGGGTGAATACGTGAACCGCTGTTACGTGTGGCGCGTAGCTGGTCTGTGCGGCGATGTTCCTGCCAACTCCTTGTACGGCCAATACTCGCAAATGCTCGGTGAGGAACCTTCCACCGAGTATTCTACCGAAGAAGGCAGTAGCGAGAACCTGCAATAATCATAAATAATGATTATGAAGCACACGTCTAGGCTCCGTGATGGGAATCCTGCGCTAATCTGGCGGCGGTCTGCTCGCGCACCAGAGCGATTGCGGCCTGCTGCAACTCCGTATAGAAAGTCTGCCCGTAATAAGCCAAGTACACAGGGACTTGGAGAGATGTGAATCCTTTTACGATCTCAATGCCCTTCACGTCTTGGATCAAATGAATCGGCACCACGGCGCGCCCCATTCCTAGCCTTACGCCATCGATGATTGAGTAAATGTCGCCCATGAAGTTGCGCTTGAGTTCGGGAACTTTTTTGCCCTGCAGTTTAAAGAAATCGCGAGTGGTAAAATCATCTTCGTCGTGATCCAGATAAACATCGCGCCGATTTGTTACTCGCGACGACTGTATCAACACATTGACTTCCGTCCCCACCTGATAGTTTTCCACTTCGTGCTTTTTGAGCGGCTCTATGGTGAGCACTAGATCCGTCGCTCCTGAATAAAGTTTACCTGGGATATTGCGAATTTCTTCGGTGCGAACCTGAAGATTCACTCGTGGATTTTTTTTAATAAGATCAGAGAACATGGGCATCACCACCGATCGATTTACTGTGGAAAATCCCGTAATACATATAACGCCGTGAAGTTCTTTGGACGCCCCAGCCTTGAGCGACTCCATAAACTCCGACTCAAGGCTATTCTTGGACTGACAATAGCGCAGCAACCTTTGGCCCAAATCGGTCAGTCGTACACCCGACGACTCACGTATAAAAAGTGAGCTTCCGATCTCGTTCTCGAGATTTAAAACACGCTGGGAGAGTGCGGATTGGGTAATGTGTAGTTTCTGAGCAGCCTTTGAAAAGCTCTTCAGTCGCGCGACTTCTGTGAAAGCATCGAGGTGGAGAGAGGATAAACTCATAGATATTAGTTAAATCGATAGGTATATAAAATCAATTCATTTTACAAATATTATCACAACCCATAAATTTGTTCTTAGAAACCGGGGAGGTTCAAAATGAAAACATCAACAATCGCGTCTACCTTACTATCAACATTCCTATCCGTATTCGCAGCGTCCGCTCTCGGAGCCGAAAACGTGACTGTAGCCTGCTACCCATCTACGAGCAGCGCGCAGTTGTATCTGCAGTTCTACAACGCCACTCAACCCATCGGACTGACGTACAGCTACAAGGGCGCGCTCGGCGAAGACTCTTGCATCGCCGAACCGAACAGCTCTTTTAGTAAAAATGCGAGCTATGTGACGATCTCGGGAAACATCGATAGCGCTGTACATCTTGTGGCGCAAATTATCACTGGTGACATTATTACGCCTGTCTTCGAGTGCAATGCGGAGGTCCAGTTGGCCATGAACCAGGACGGCCAGATGATCCTCCAATCGGGTGTCGTGAATCACCTCAACGTCACAAATAACCTGGCAGAGTTCATCGGCCAGCCATGCTACGTGCAATAGTACCCTTTTCGATCAACCACCGGGCTTGCCAGGGAGGGCAAGGCTCGGTGGGACGAGAATGATGATGACGGATGCACAGAATGTGGTACTTGTGGCTTATGGCAATTTCCACACAACTTTTTCGTTTTAAAATTGAGCTCGCCGATATCACCCGCTCTACCTATGAGTCTTTGGACTTTCGCGTGGCCCAACACCCTTCCGAGACAGTAGACTATTTGCTCACCCGCGTGATTGCCTACGCATTGAACTATCAGGACCACCTCCATTTCTCCGCAGAAGGTTTGCACACTCCAGAGGATCCCTGTTTGAGTGTGCCGAGCACCTACGGGGGCCAGCTTTTGTGGATTGAAATCGGCAATCCCAGCGCTAAGAAACTTCACAAAGCGGCAAAGGCGTCCAAGACTGTTAAAGTCTACACATATAAAAATCCAAAGGTATTAGTAGAGGAAATGATCAAGAACAACGTGCACAAGGCTCAAGACATTGAGATTTACGCTTTAACACAGGAATTTCTTGAAAAACTGGCGCAACATCTGGAGCGTGAAACTCAGTGGACACTCACGCACAACGATGGCTCGATCATTATCAACTGCAATTCAGAAACAATCGAAGGCGAGTTGATGCAGGTCAACAGCTAATGGTGCGCCCGCTGCGGCCATTGAGCCGCAGAGGAACGGATCCACAATCTACTAGTTGTTCACACAATGAATGTATTCGAAGCTGAGACTGGGGTTCTCCGCCTGTAATGACGGCGAAGAGAACTGAAAGCGACACAGGTTTCCGCGAATCTGAAAAAATGCATTCACTAGTACGCGATCATTGGCTTCGTAGGATTTTTTCGAAGTGTTAGAACACTCCACCGAGACATCGAGAATCTTATTTAGTGATTCGCCCTTAAAACCCTTTAAGGCCATCCGGCGATTCAGCGCCGTGCTGTTCTCAATCAAAGAATTCTCGATGGCCTTCTCCAGATCCACAGAGTTCGCTGAACAATTCAGCGATTGATAACGCTCGGCTGCTGTGTCAGCCTGTGCGACAGCCGCCGACAAGAGAAGTGTTAAAAAAATAGTCAGTGTTTTCATTGTACGTTCCTCCAACATGGCAACTGTTGCAAAGTCGTAGCCACCACCAACTTAAATATAAGCGCCTTCCCACAGGTTCGCGGCCCATTTTTGGCAGCTCGGAATTCGTCGCAGGCTAAAAATTGTGGAAACTGACTTCAATTATTTCCGTGCTTCTAAAATTTTACTCGTTGTCACCAGTTCGATCTCAATGTGAAAGTCCCCGGCCTCACTTGTAAATGGCAGGATCATCGTTGCGCCCCGGGACGGATTTTGTGCCTGCAGGCTACCGCGAACAATAGTGGGTAGTGCTTTTTCAATCTCATAGTTCTTTCGTTTGTGAAGCTCATCTTTAGCTCCGATGACAATCATACTCAAAATCTCTGCAGCGGTCGCTTCAACATCGGAGGTGATGTCCTCTTGCCGCTCGCCGGAGCGCTGAAAGCAAATATTTAAAAAAGTGTCTTTCGGAAAGCACCACGAGATGGTCTTAAAAGTTCCTTCGCTGGTGATCTTTACGATACCGGCTATGTCTGAAACTTTGTGAGCACCATCTTGAGATTTTAAATGTGGTGTAAGCAACCGCGACTGTATCTTGGACTGCGCCTGGAGAACGAGAATGGTCGTGTCGATAAACGGTTGAACAAAATCGACGTCAAATCCGGCCTTTTTTGGTTTCATTGAATAATTTAGAAAAGAAAAAGTGCCATTTTCCATAAAGCGGCTCTTAATCTCTGCGCTCAGATTGACCGACCTCAGCGTGATCCCTCCATTGACTATCTCTTTTCTAAAACTGTGTAGCGAGGGATAAAATGATTTTGCGACGAACGTAACTAGTGCAAAATCAAACCAAATCTCCGTCGATTTCATCAGATTTAAGTTGTCGCGTTTGACTTTGGCGAGTGTGGCACTGTCTAGCGATTTCGGGAGACGGATCATCGACACGGTTCGATTATTAGTGATATCTTCAGCGCTCATAGGATTCTCCATCAAAAACGCGGCGCCTTTGAACGATAGCATGTCTGCACATAGAGTGAATCCGATTGGTGGAAAAGGGATGAACCTCGCAAGTCTCAAGACGGTGCTTTAAACCCGCGAAATTTTTATCACTCACACTCGCTCACGTCCAACCCGGCTTCCAGGGAATTACCCACAGGGTCTCTGGCGATTTTCGCCAGCACCTTTCCCGCGTCGGGGTTGTATGCACGAAGTGGCACAATTTAAACGACACACTCAAGTTCGCCGGAGCCGCCAACTTTACAATCCAACTCAAAATTCAATCGAGATGCTCCAACATTAAATCAAATCAATAGATTCGATTTAATTGTCGTCAACAAATCCCGTAATAAGTAGTCTAGTTTTTTGAAAATAGACGTTGGATAGATAAATAGTTTATATGTTTAAATGAAATTTATTTTATTCTCTGGAATGTTGTAAATCTATGTTTAGCAGGATCCGAAACTGATGTTTTAGACGCGCGGCATTTCCGCGAAACGGTCATAATCGTAAATTAAAATTATTTAATATACAAATAGATCGCGACAGGAGCGCTGGATGGAAATCCCGCGCGGCGGCGCTTGCCACACGTCCGTGGCATAAAGAAGCGTGTAACCGCCCACCCCGTAATGATACCGCTTGTGAGGGTATTCCAGGACCACTTGTGCCGCCTCGTAACGCAGCGTTGGCGTACCGGGCTCAGGAAGAGCTATCGTCCCGATGACTTTGTTGTTCTTGCTATCGATCACCTCAATACCGCCGTCATAAGTGCGCAGATAACGGCGCAGATTGGGGCTGTAGACACGACCAAATTGAAAACTCGTAATCACAGTGCTGTTGATTTGGGAATTGGATGTTTTTTTACCCGGAGGAAGCAGAGACCGAATGCGTTCAAAGGATATTTCAATACCCTTTGAGCTATCCTCCATTGTTGCTCCGGCAAACCTTCCAAACTGCTCGAGCGCCCAACCCCGTGCCAAGCCATCGGAATTGAGAAAATCCACCACCACCTGCGGACCCCGCTGTTTTCCGTGGGGATGTGCTTTTTTCCACATCGCCCATTCACTTTCCAGTGCCTGGAGGATTTGCTGCACGTAGGGAGTTATGAGCTGCAAGAGCCTGAAGCGTTGGTGAACTGTCATCTCCGAGTCAAATCCCAATTTCCAAAAAGAACCAAGTCCCACCCCGCCCGTCACTACATAACCCACGACAGTGCCATCGGCGGCCAGCAGCACCACGCCTTTTCTGTAGTAGTCCGAGACCTCGGGCAACCCAATCGGTACATAACTCAAATGTTGGGTCTGTAATTTGAGTTCAAACATTTCCAACTCGTTCATGCCAGCTGAGCGAAAAGGCACCGTCGTCACGCTGATTTGAAACGGCACCACATTGTCCAATCGGGAGTCATCGTGACTGGCTGCACGCGCGTTCATTGCAAACAAATTGATCAAAACACTCGGCACCAAAATAAAGACCGCAATTTGGAGTTTCATATTCACCTTTTCGCTGGGATTGACAACGACAGTAGCAAACGACCCATGACATATAAAAACCTAAATAGGTTCAGGTATTTTTTTCAGCATTTTTAAGAAAAGTCCAGAGTCATTCTGGTGCCAATTTCCCATTGAATGGAGCTGCAGAGATCAAAAAATGTTGTAGATTTTGTTAAAGCCGCACTGCTCTGCACGCGCTCATATCTTCTGTCGTTGGATTTCGCTACAATTGCCTTATGAAATATCTATACCTGTCGTCACTCATCGCTCTTCTCACCGGTTGCCAGTCGACCCCGGATCAACAACAACAGCGCGGCGCTTGTCGAGTCCATCAGGAAAGTTATGGATCCAGTGAGTTCTCAGTGAAAGTTTCTAGGTATGCAGAAGCCTCGCCGAGCAAAAAGGCCATCTTAGTTATGCCTCCTACTGGAGGACCGACGTATTTGGACCGCAACATTTCCGATAAGTTGTGCACGGCTGGATTCGACGTTTACATCCTCAATGACTGGACAGGCCTCAAAGAAGAAGGGGCCATTGATCTACGCTTGCATGATCGCCTATACTCCCGCGCGCTAAAAGCAATGGATACAGTTCTGGAAAAAATTCCTGGAGGCGGTTTCGTCGGCGCCCTCGGCACAAGCGTGGGAGCCACTCATCTTGCCGTAGCCATGAGCCACATCGATCGTCTCGATGCCGCCTTCGCCATCGCTGGTGGCGCGCCGATCACTGGCGTTATTGTCCATTCGGATCAGGACGCCATGAAAGAGCTAAAGGAAAAACGATTTAAAAAGTTCAACTTTAAAAATGACGAAGAGTATCTCGCGGCTCTAGAAAAAGAGTTTCCACTAGAACCCACAAAAAACGATACAAAATTCACCGGTAAAAAACTAGGCATGGCTATCGCGAAAAAAGACACCACGGTTCCGGTGCGCTTTCAACGCGAACTCGAACAACTGTGGAAGGCTAAGCCGGTCTACGAACTGGATAGCGGGCACTTTTGGGGGATTGTTGGAACCTGGTGGGACAATGATCGCGATATCGTGCAATTTTTTCTGGATGCCTCAAATTAAAGGCGCGAGTCGCGACTTCGGCACAATTCCTTTGTCATTTGTGGCTGGCACCATTAGGTTGACCTCGTCATTCGCTGGGAGGTTGCCTTGAAATTTATTATCGTTATATTTGTGTCCGTACTCTCTACTACTGCGCTGGCTTTTTCCACTCGATTTAGCTGCGCCACGGATCACCTCACAACCAGTTACGCGATGATCGAGCACGACGAGTATTTCGAACTGCAAGCCTGGCACCACAACGGTCTCGAGTTTATGCCCATCCATCAGGGCCTCATTACCGTGACGGACCTGCAGACTCTCAAAGGAGATTCACAACTGCTCGCACCCTTAGGGGAACGCTACGTTCTACGCTTCTCAAAACAGCAGTGCCGACAGGTCGAAAACGATTGGAGCTGCTTTGATCCATCTTTAAAAGCTATAAACGCTCTCGCGATTAACGGTGCGGGCCTCAAGGCTTACGCGCAAACAGTCTCAACGCGCACCTTGGTGAGCGAGCAATATGCAATAGAGCTCTCATTGCAGCTCCCAGGTCTCAATTATACTTTGCCGATGATTTACAGCCGGCACAACTGCGCGCATTACCCGTCTCCTTATTAATAACACCTCGTTCGCGTGGGTGCCGGTCAAATTTGTAGATTTTTAAAAATTTTCTAAGCCAATCTAACAATATATTTGTCAGCGGAGCAGGCATATTCAAATGCTGGGGAATCGTTCGTGCTGAAGATAAAGTCATCGATCCATCCCCAATATTGATAAATTTAAAGCAGAGATTTTAAGTTAAGATCGCTAGCGTTAAAGAAAAGATCTGAGTCACAAGGAGGAATTTATGCCCACATATTACAAACCCTGGAATGCTGCGACCGAATTTTCCTATGAAGAGCTGGCAGACGCGATGGTCGAACGTCTGGACGAGAATGGTCAGTCGCTGGATTTAGACACTCATGGGGACCATACCATGAACAAAGAACCGTGGAAATCCAATCGAACGGTAACCCACGAAGAATAAACACACACTCACCATCCCATGAACTCCTTAGGTTAGAACCTAAGGGGTTTCTTTTTTCTACGCGACCTCACCCGTTACCTCACAAACCTTATCGAGCACGCTGGTGCGATACTCCTGTAAAGTTTACCGATTTCATTGCCTATTTCCGCAAATCCCCACCGCTTTTATTAAATTTTTAGAGGACTTTGAGAGATTGTGGTACTTTGTGAACTCAACGGTTTTTACCGAGGATGCTCTATGACCGCCACCTGCTGTTCATGCTTAAAAAATCAGGCTCACCTGGAATGTTGCACGTGCAATCAGGCCGTTTGTAAAAAGTGTGCCCAATTTGTGACGACCGAGAGTTTTCCCTATGTGGATGCCATCCCTAAAGATCTCGCCACAGGTACCTATTGTGTGAACTGCTACGAGAGCTGCGCCTCAGAGTTTATACAAGAGTACGAAGCCACCATGGAAACTGCCCGCGAAGTGCATATTTTCTTTAGGGGTCAGGGTCAGGAACGCCGTGCTTTGTTTCTAAAGAAGCGCGAAGCCCCACTAAAAGTTGAAAATTGCGTGGACGAGGAAGCGGTCATCATGAAGCTTGCTTACATGGCGGCAAAAAATGATTTCAATGCACTTATAGAGACCGTTGTAGACTCCGTAAAGATTCATGATGGCTCATACACTCTTCTCAAGTGGCACGGCAGCGCAATCCCCTGCAAAGGTGAACCAAGCCGCCTCAACCGTGTGATCGACCCGAAGTTCCAAATGAACTCCCCTTCTCGTCGCTAGGGGACGTTCTCGTAAATTTATCTTTTTAGTGTTCGTTAGCGTCGGAAGTGCTGTTAGCGTCTTCGCTCACTGATTCCTGAGATTCATCGCTTGTAGGTACCCTTTTATGATTGATGGGATCGTCCTCCGCGCTTTCATTATTAAACGCCACTTCGTTCGACTTGTTCTTTGCGGCCTTTGTTTTAAGAGCAGTGCTAAGAGCGGAATTCATATAAATGTCGCTCACATCGCTATCGGTGAGGGATCTGTGAGGGGTGAAGTTTTGAAAAAACACGCCAATCCCGCCCAAAACCACGGTTAAACAGCCGACGATCACTTTGCTCTTTGGATTTGTGCTCATAATGTACCTCGTTTATTTTTATCGGAATAAACTTAAAAATAGAAAGAAGGTTCGAGAAGAATCTCAAAGTGAGATTCTTCAGCTCCAAGCAATGGCCATTGGGCCCGACCCTAATTTTACTGTGCAGAGGATGATCAT
The DNA here is from genome assembly GCA_964400355.1 of uncultured Pseudobdellovibrionaceae bacterium. Taxonomy (GTDB): domain Bacteria; phylum Bdellovibrionota; class Bdellovibrionia; order Bdellovibrionales; family JAGQZY01; genus JACKAL01. The sequence continues at coordinate 6,468 of CAYNTO010000004.1, read as the reverse complement.
TTCATAAGGAAATTGCGAGATCCTCAATCGATACTTAGGTTTTTGGCGCTTCCCCACCCGGATGAGAGGGCACCACGCTGTTGGGAAACAGATCCGCGGTCTCATCAAAGTTGTTGAGGTCCATTTTTCTCAAATGGGGAAAGAAATACGCCACAACTCCCACTGTAAAGATACACATGGCTCCGCCCATCACTGCGGCTCCAGTAACTCCCAAGAGCTTGGCTGCAATCCCGGATTCCACTTCGCCTATTTCATTGGATGAACCCACAAAAATAGAATTCACCGCAGAGATTTTTCCGCGCATATGATCCGGCGAAGACAATTGCACCAATGTAGAGCGGATAATCATACTGATACTATCAAAACCACCGCTTAAGAAAAGTGCCACCAGCGAGAGCGCATAGCTACGACTCACGGCGAATACCAATATACACAGTCCAAAACCCAATACCGACGAAAGAAACCATTTGCCGGTGCGCGCCTGCCAGTGGAACTTGGAAAGATATATGCTCATCATCGCCGCGCCAAATGCGGGCGCAGCTCGTAGCGTGCCCAAGCCCTGCGGCCCCACATGCAGAACCTCGTCGGCAAAAATGGGCAGCAATGCCGTGACGCCACCAAAAAAAACCGAAATCATGTCTAAACTCATTGCTGGCAACAGCAGGGGATGCTTGAGAACAAACCTCAAACCCGAGAACAACTCCTCTTTGACCGACTTGTGTTTGTGCAGTTCCGTAGGCGCGGGAATGTCCTGGCGAATCAAAAACATGGACGCAATCGCAAGCACCAGAAGTATGCACACAATAGTGGACGAAAACACCGGACCCATAAAGCCAAAGGCGATCCCGCCACATGCAGGACCTGCAACCCGTGCGATCTGCATGGTGGAACTGCTCAGAGCTGTCGCGTGTAGAAGTTGTTTACGAGGTACGAGCCGCGGTACAGAGGCGAATATCGCTGGTTGCGAAAACGATCGCGCAAGACCAGTGAGAAAAGCTGCCGCATACAACATACTCGCCTGACTGAACACAGAGAGACGCATTTCGAGCAAATGCTCAATCAACACCAAAGTGCCTGAGAGAAAGCTCACGTAAATGAGGCGGCGGTATACAAGAAGTGGGCGCATGCGGTCCACCAAGTAACCCGCATACAGTGCTAAGCCGATGGCGGGAATGGCTTCTGCTAAGCCAATCATACCGAGCGCCAAGGGATCTTTGAGTAGGTCGTAGATTCGCCAACCCAAAACGATGGCCTGCATTTGAACCGCAAATACAAACAGAAACCGTGCCGTTAGTAATTTCTTGTAGTCGATAGGAAGCGAAGCCGTCGATGCGCCAGATGCCATGGCTAAGAGTATAGCCCCCTCGCCGCTCCTAAGCCTAGTGAATTTGCTGGAAATACAGCTAAATTTGAATATTTCTACATATTTACTAAGAGGGAACTTGACCCTTTTTAATGGGCGTTCAGCGATACTGGCTTTACAAGAAACAAGGAGATACATATGAAAAAAGACACAATGTCCACAGACACTCAAGCCCCTAAAAAATCGGGCTGGAAAAACACTGTTGGCGAAGCTCTTGAAAAAGTAGGCCACAAAATTTCTGAGGCAGGAATGCCTTCAGTTGGACAAAAAATTCACGATCTGGGTGATGACATGGAAGAAAGCCATGCAAACCCGCAGCATCCCCATAAAGTTTAGTTGCTGTTGAAAAGAGCTTTCAGGATTTCTGAAAGCTCTTTCTCATTTGCACTGATGGCTCCCTCGAGACTTCCGCGGATTTTGTCAGGATTTGATTAAGAACACCGTGGCAATTTCGGTTTTGTCAGCGATGGCGCTGCTTCTAAGATAGACTGGGATCTCGCGAGGTAGATGAGATCCACCATGATTATCGATAAAAAAGAACTATTGCTCAATGCTGCAAAAGACGTTGATGATTTTTATCTTAAAAATCAGGCCAAAATTTTATCATCGATCAAAGGCAGCGCAAAAATACTCAGCGAAAAAGAGCGAGTCAATCTGTATGCCAAGCTTTTTGAAAAAGAAGGGCTCAAAAAATCATTTCTCGATGAGGATATTGTTGTCTTGCAAAAAGCCTACATGAAATCCTTACGCCATCTTTCTCCCCGATAGGCACTTGTCTTTTTATTCGTGTTTGGATTTGATAAAAAAGAGGATCTCCCCACGGGAAAGTCGGTGAACTCCGAATCACTGCGCGAGCAGTTTGCGGTTATTGAAAAGTTCACAGAAAAGCCCGATGCGAAAGAGGTCTTCAAACGCAAAAGTATGCTCACCGAAATTGCTAGGAAGAATAGTATCCCGCAAAGAATTCTCGACTGTTTTCGCCATTTGGGATACCTGGAAAGCGCAAACGGAAAGCCCCTAAAAGGCGCCATAGACCCAGGGTTGTTTTTTGCATTCTTGTACATCGCTCTCGCAAATAAAAAAGCTAAAAACACACTCGAGAAATATATCAAATTGGACATGTTCCATTTTCCAGACCGTAGCGCCTGGGTGGACACTCTTCACCAAGTGTACAAAGAGACCGGCATTTCTGCGCCGGCCCCTGTGACCACAGCCACCTGACACACTCAGTAGTCTCAGCAGTCACGCCTAGCGCGGATAAGTACATCCGTTTTGCTCCATCAATTTCACTTTTGTCACATCGATGCTCTGCTCTACAGCTTTAGCAACAGCTTCGGCATACAGTAGCGGATCCAATGTGGGAGTTCGCGACAAAATAAAAAGTGACTGCTTGGTAGGATCGGAGACCACGGCATAACGGTACTCACCGTCTAGCCCGATAATCCAATAATCGCCTTTGTCAGGCATTCCAAAATCAACCGCCAATTTCGAATTGCTTGCCGGGTCCACAACCGTAGCCGTGCCGACAATAGAGAGAAGCGGTCCATTCACATCTTTTAAATTGCACGAATTGTTCACGTGAACCACTGGGGCTGAGGCGTCCAACATAAGAACCTGGCGAGAGCACACGCAATCCTTATCAAACTCTTGTGGGATACCGGCAACTTGATACCAGGTACCGACATACAATGGTAGATCTACGAAATCGACAGTTTTAAGATCGTCAGCATGCAAATAACCGATCGGCAAACTCATCAACACGGCAGTTAAAACGGCTTTCAACATAATTCTCTCCTTGATAGTTTTGGCCTATTTTCCCGCTCCTCAGTAGCGCGGGCAAATGAACTTTTCTACACACTTTGCAAAATATTATGTTATATATTTGTTTCGATAAGAGTGAGGTAATAGGCCATGAGCACCGCCAATTCTTCCACAATTAAAGTGGAAACTTACGATAAGAAATATCACCAAGCGTTCATCGATCTGAACAAACAATGGATCCAGCACTACTTTCGGGTCGAAGAAATGGACATCCAGCAGTTAGAACATGCCAAAGAAAATATCATCGATATTGGCGGCGAGATTTTCGTGGTGCTGATCGAAGAGCAAGTTGTGGCTGTTTGTGCCATGGTTCCCCATGGTCCGGACTGCTATGAACTGGCAAAAATGGCCGTTTCACCCACTGCACGCGGCAAAGGTTTGGGCGATGCTCTTATGAAGGCTTCGTTGGATTGGGCAAGAAATAAAAAAGCAAAAAAAGTGATGCTGTTGTCCAACACCGTTCTGACTCCCGCTATTTCGCTTTATAAAAAACATGGTTTTAAAACCGTCCAGCTGGGCCCACATCCTGATTATGAGCGCTGCAACATCGAAATGGAGATCGAGTTGGGCGGTCACAGTTGAAAATGAACTGAGTGTATATTTTTTAATGTCGGCCTTTTCTTGACCGCTCGTCGCGCCTCCATTACTCCAACGCCATGGCGATCCTGGTGCTCAGCACACTACTGTTTTTTCCTAGCGCATCTGCCCAAGGCACTTGCGGGGATATATTTGCTGTGGCCACATCCTCCAATGCCGTCCTGCCGCTCCCACTCATCAAACAGTACGAGCAGCTATTTCCCTACGCCAATCCTGCGGATCGATCGCTGTTAGAGCTTTATTTCCATACGCTTGAGACCCACGAAAAGTACTCGGCCAGTAAAGACGAACTTCCCGCTCAGCTCACGACCCACCTCCGCGAGCAGTTTGCAAACCGCTATGAACTGCCCACCACAAATGCGGAGATAAAAATATTTTATCTCAATGCGCTTCATGCCTTCTATGGCCGTGTCGCCTGGGAGTGGAAAAAACAAACCGTGGAAAGACTGAGTGGAGAGCCCTTGGTCGGTCGCTCGCTGTTGTTGGCGCAAGCACTTATGGACTCCTACTTCAGTTTTGGCGGCATGGGATCAGATGGTATAAAAAGTAGTTTCATCCGCGAAGTCATTGAGCACCAACAATGGCAAACCTACCCGCTCAAGCAGGCACTGGAGATTTTTCGTGCATGGGAAAAATCGGACGAATCTAAGAACGGTTTTTTTGGTTTCCATCGCTGGCTCGATCGCCACCCCGAACTGCCCCCATTGACCACTGCGGAACTGGAGCGCTTGTATTTGGCCATTTCTAAAATAACTAAAACTTACTCCTACGTTCACTGTTGTAAATCCAGTTTCGCCTGCACGACTTGTCCGCACAACCGCAAATGGTTAAAAGATCGCGAAGACTCATCGCTCCTTACTCCCCATGCCCCGCAGGGCCACTGAGCCACCTTGCATTTAAATGGGCTCTTTGGTAAATTTTTTCCATGAATAAAAAGCTCATCTCCGCACTCTTAAGCCTTTTCGTATTTACCACTGCGTGCTCCACTTTGAAGGGTCCTTCCGAGGCCGACATCAATGCAGAAGCCGCCAAAGCCTATGCCGAGGTGAAACGCACTTCTAAAATTTCTAAAAATGCAGAATGGACAGCGATGGTTCAACGGGTTTCCCAGCGAATTGCCGCAGCGTCTGGTGAGAACTTTCAGTGGGAATACATTCTTATCGATAGTCCCGAAGCCAATGCGTGGTGTATGCCGGGTGGAAAAATGGCAGTGTACACTGGGATAATGCCTATACTTAAAACGGAAGGTGCATTGGCAGCAGTGATGGGCCACGAGGTGGCCCATGCCACTCTTCGCCACGGAAAAGAGGGTTATGCGCGAGCGATCAAAGGAAATCTTGCAGGTTTAGTTCTTGGCGGTGCTGCTGTGGTTGGCGGGCAACTCTTGTGCAAAACCCAAGCTTGTAAAAATTTGTCCATGCTCGGCGGCGCGGCTGCGGGCCTTGCTGTGACGTTCTTCGAGAGAAAATACAGTCGCGGCGACGAAACCGAAGCGGATAAGGAAGGGCAAATTTATATGGCCAAAGCAGGCTATGATCCCTCAGAAGCCGTACAAGTTTGGAATCGCATGGCGGCAGCAAAAAAAGGCGCCGCACCTCCCGAAATTTTGTCGACACATCCTTCCGACGATCGCCGCCGCAACCAGCTCCAGCAGTGGTTGCCTCAAGCCGAACAGGTGTACCAGCAAGCTCCTCAAAAATATGGTGTCGGTCAAAATATTTAAAAACTGGCCCCCTATGATGTGGTCGACAATCTGAATTACTAGGCACAAAGGCTGCACTAGCTCTCTGCATGAGAATTCAATGTCCCCATTGCTTTACTATACGAGAAAAAAGATACAGAGATCGCAGAATAAATTCGTTTGGTCGGTTTTATCGCAAGTCCGATGGTCAGTGGCTAACCAGATTCTGGTGCAAACCCTGTAAAAAAAGCTTCTCTACGGCTACAACGCACCCCTGTGTGTTTCAGAAAAAGCGCCACAAGAATGAGACAATTCGTAAGCTAATATCCGGAGGCATGTCACAAAGAGAAATCGCGCGCACGCTGAATTTAAATCGCAAGACAGTCGTACGAAAATTTTTATTTTTAGCTCAGAAAGAGGAGGAGAAGTTCCGTGCGTACAATCGATCTCAACCCCTTGCTATGGAAGTGGAGTTTGATGATCTGGAGACCTTTGAACACACAAAGCTTAAGCCGTTATCCGTGACACTGATGGTGGAGTATAAAACTCGCCGGATACTGGATTTTGAGGTTTCTCAGATGCCAGCAAAGGGACATTTAGCTAAAAAAGCCATAAAAAAATACGGCTATCGGAAGGATCGTCGATCTCACGGACGCAAAAAATTATTTGAGAGAGCGCGATCCTTGATTCAACCGAACACGCTACTAAGATCGGACTCAAACCCACACTATGGACCTGATGTGCGGAGATATTTCCCCAATGCAAGCTATGAGACCGTACTCGGGGGACGTGGAGCTGTTACAGGACAGGGGGAGTTAAAAAAGCTCAAGTGGGATCCAATTTTTAGTTTGAACCACACCTGTGCAATGATGAGGGCGAATATTAATCGTTTGTTTCGGAAAACCTGGTGTACGACAAAGAAGAGAGGACGGTTGAGGGCGCATTTAATGATTTATGCGGCCTCTCACAATCAGAGACTTTCAACAGCGTAAGGGGCCAGTTCTTA
>CAYNTO010000003.1:49397-175108 GCA_964400355.1 uncultured Pseudobdellovibrionaceae bacterium | reverse complement strand
ATTGAATAGGAAAGGGGGAATTCTGCCAAACAATTGTTAATGATCTGGACTTAGGAAGGAGGAACGAAACGGCGGTCAGCGGCTTCGCGCTTTTTAGAAAAAGGGCACTCGTGAAATCCATTGTTTGGAGAAATTTGGTAGGGACTACCGGGATCGAACCGATGACATCCACCTTGTAAGGGTGGCGCTCTACCAACTGAGCTAAGTCCCTAGAGAGGGTTTTTTATAAAAGAATCCCCTCACGTTGTCGAGTCAAAATCATAGAAAGCAGGGATACCGCTCACATTTTGGATTATTGCACAAGGCGTCAAAGGCGCTTTGTGCTCCCGCGAACTAGCGCGCGCCTCTAAGATCACGCGCGATAAACAGGTTACTGATTTGCTAAAGACGGCTCTTCCATATCGGGCCATACCGGCGATGGAAGGTCGGAATATTTAAAGAATGTATCGGCCGCCACCAATTTAGGACGTAAACTTCCGTCATAAATCAAAACGCCCAGATACTGCTTCCCTTTGCCCGCTTCGTTTTCGTCTTTGCGAATACCGACGATGTTCAGCGTGTTGCGGAGTTTTCCTTTAATATCGTAAAGTTTAAACGTCACTGATGATTGGTTGACCTGACACACTGTGGACCAACCCTTGGACAATGTTTGCTGCTCAAAAGGATTGAGCTCTTCCACGGTTAGCAGGTAGGGGCAGGAATTGTTTGTGAACTTGTTCGACGAGAACGAAAAGAAATACAAATAGCCCGGGCTTTGCAGATTTGTGCTCACCCATGTTCCAGTAAGATCAGAGATTCGTACCGCTTCTTGCGAAGTGATTGGCCAGGGTACATCGCCACCGGCGTAGGCGGAAACCGCCGCAAACAAGCTTAAAATTATCCACTTCACACTCTTCATACTCTCTCCCTTTGATTAGCGCTTTCAATCAGTATGGAAATATCTTTGTTTAAATAGTAACCGTTTTTGGAACGGAAAATGTAACGGGGTTTCTCGACATCCGGCTCAATCAGTTGGCGCAGACGTTTAATCGTAACGTAAATTTTATTGTCGTGAACAGCTGGATTGTAAGATTGCTTCCAGATGTGTCGCACAAGCTGCTCTTTGCTAAACGACACGCCCGGCTGATGGGCGAAGAGCTTTAACAAATCCATAAGAATAAACTGATTTCCAAAATCAATTCTTCCTTTTTGTTTTTCGATAACCGTGTGCTCAGAGAGATTAAAGATAAAATCGTGGCGAGCCACTTCGGGCTGTTCTTTAAGAATGCCGTTCTTGAGCTCGTCGACGTGGACGGCCAACATCTTCAAGTTCTCCGTGTCGATAGAGCGGCTGGCAAGATCGACATAGTTTTTAGCCGTCGAAAAATTGCCCATTTGTTTATAAGTGTGGGCAAATGCAATAAGCACAGAAATTTGCATATAAAAGTTTTTGTAACTCTTCAGTACTTCGTAACTCTGCCACAGAACATCGAGCGATTGATCGTACTTGCCCATTTTACGCAGAATGCGCGCTTTGAGCATATTTACAGACAAACGTATCTGAGGGACATCCACCGCACCCATAAACACCTGGAGATTGTAGATTTCCTGAAGTGATTTTTGCGGTTGATCCATGTTCGAATAAGAAATGGCCAGTCCGAAAATAGCGTAACACGCGCTCACCTTATTGTTTTCTTCGAGTGCCGCATGCAATGCTTTCTGGCTGAGAAGCAGAGACTGATCGTGTTCGTTTTTGTAGGACGCACAGAGCGCGAGAACATAATAAATTTTGCTGTTCATTTTGACGTGATCCTGCGTCGTCAAAAGTAGCAAACGCTCTTTTTCCCGTTCGATCTTGTCGAAATCGAGATGTTCCGCGTAGGCGCGAAACAGTACGTGCAGTACATCCAGGTAGTGCTCGTAATCTTTAAACTGCAAACAGGATTGCGCCAGGGGCTCAAGCATTTCGATAGCTTTGAGAATGTCGCCTCTCTCAAAGTACAATCGTCCTAATTCCAAATTGGATGCAGAAAATTCCATTTCCCTCCCAAAAACTCAAGTCCGATTCAACCAGACCAAAGTCCATCGAGGATTAAGTCTACTCACCTCTTTTCGTTTTACAAGAGCCCGCTGAAAAAATTTCAGATCTTTACAGGTTGTGTCACTTTCCGAGGCTGCGAGCTGTTAAGTAATTGATATTATTTATATTTTTGTATTCAAAAAAATGGCCTGCGCGCCTAGCGGACGTTGCCAGCGGGGACGTTGTCGCGTTGTAACGAGCCCAACGGTACACGGTCATAGGTGGACCGGTCCGCTTGTCGTTGAGGCAAATCGAGGATGGTGCGGTCGGCAACATGATTGAGGCATTGCACATCGCGATCCGAGAGTTGAGCGATTCCCGCGGCATCAAAGTTTACTTGTCCAAACAACATGATGGATTTTTCGTCCATGGTGTCACCCAGTTCTGCGACTCTCTTGACGTCGGAATCCGACTTGGAAAGATCTTGGCGCCAAAACTCAGTGTGATGAAATCCCAGCATGTGCATCGTCTCATGCAAAGCGAGTAATGATGTTCGTTTCGGCTCGTTGAAGACGCGCACCCTTTGTACGTTTGCAGTTTTACTCGTGGGCTTTACTCCGCCCGGCCACCCCTGATCTACCAAACTCATACTAATATTCACCTTTTCTCGGCACGCCCGCGGACCAATCGAGGCCGATAACGCCCCTGTTCCTTCGGTTCCATTGAGATCAATGCGAATTTTTGGCTGGAGATCGGTTTGGGAACTGGGTTCACAGTAAGAAAACCCCGTGATCTTCATTCGGGTTCTGCCGTTGATCTGCGATTCGATAGTCTTTCGAATGACATTCATGGCGTTCGTGTAGTTTTGCAAATACTCCTCATCCAGTGGATTGGACACATTGTTCGACATGGATTGAGGCTTCGGTCTTAAAAAACAAAGCGGAATTGTATTCGACGGCCAAAACGGTGATGCACCCGATTTGTTTTCCGATTGCCACGTGCACGCTAGCGTCGACGGAGCCCAGATCCATGTGAAGAGCGGCGTTAATGCCAATAAAACAAACTTGCGCACAGCCTGATTGTACTTCGGCCGAGCGCCGTGAGCGGCGAGAACTGTCTGTCTAGCGGCAGATCAGGAGTTTAGTCTGGACCGTTGAATACTGGACTCGCCGTCAAATCATGGCCGTCGTAAAATTAAAAAATGTTAAAACTCCTATTTTTGATTGTACTTTCCGCTAAAGCCACAAACCTCAATACCACTACCCCTTGTTCGAACAATGATATCAACTGCACTGAGTACTGTTTTATCGAAGCCGAAAATAAACTTTGCTTCAATGGAAGCACCGCCGATCGCAGCACACCACTCATCAACAACCTGGCACTTGCACTCAATAAAAGCGATGTTTCTTTGGCTCAAGTTAAGACCATGATCGGCACAGCTACAGATATCAACAAAATCGCGCGCATATTGCATCAGCAAATCAAACCAAAAGCCTGTGATTCCATAAACGACGATATTCGCATTTACGAGCGTCAGCTGCGCTGGGCTCTCAGAGACGCAAAGCAAATGTCCTGCACGAAAGAAGCATCCTCAAGCGGTGAAAAGCTTGCTCCTAGCGTAAAACAGTAAAATTAAAAAGGCCTGGGTTTCCCCAAGCCTTTATCTGCTTCTTTCGATTCGCGTTTGGTGAGGTGCTTTCGCACCTCACGCTCAATGGTAGGAGTGGCCGGTGTATTGGGCTTTGAGGCCCAGATTAGCGTCCTTCGTGGTTTTGAAGAGGTCTTTGGCGTGGCGGATATCGAGCGCGTGCACCAGTACCTGATCGACGTGGTCGACAAGCACGATCTTGAGATCCTTTACCACTTCCTGTGGGATATCTCGTAGATCCTTTTCGTTTTCCTTCGGCAGAATCACGGTTTTGATTCCCCCGCGATAGGCGGAAAGCACTTTTTCTTTCACACCACCGATGGGGAGTACGCGGCCGCGCAGAGTGATCTCGCCTGTCATCGCCACAGTTCTATGAACTGGAATTTTGGTGATAGCAGACACGATACTTGTCGTGATCGCGCAGCCCGCAGACGGACCATCTTTTGGAATCGCCCCTTCTGGAACGTGAATGTGGATATCGACGTTAAAGAACAAATCTTTGTCCAAGCCAAACAATGGTCCACGTGAGCGCACGTAGCTCATTGCTGCAGAACACGATTCCTTCATCACATCACCCAATTGACCGGTGACCGTGAATTTTCCCTTTCCGGGAACAACTGTCACTTCGATAGGGAGTAGATCGCCGCCCACTTCGGTATAGGCCATACCGTTCGTGAGGCCAATCTCGTTTTCTTCCTCGATTTTTCCATGCTTGTACTTATGTGGCCCCAGAAGTTCCACGAGTTTCTTCGCAGTGATAACGTAGGTCTTCTTGGAAGCACCCTTACCCACCTGCGAGCGCGTTGGCTTTTTCTTGTCCTTAGCCATGTGGCGCTGGATCTCCTCTTCGCGCACGATCTCTTTAGCAAGTTTACGACACACATTTGCAATCTGACGCTCGAGATTACGTACACCCGCTTCGCGAGTGTAGAAATTCACGATGTCCTTGAGCACAGGATCTGGAACTTGAATTTTATACTCTTCTAAACCGTGCATCTTGAGCTGCTTCGGCAATAAATATTTTTTGGCGATATGCATCTTTTCGCTATCGATATAGCCTTCGATAGAGATCACTTCCATACGATCCAAAAGTGGCCGTGGAATCGTGTGCAGAGAATTGGCCGTGGTAAAGAACATCGCCTTGGAAAGATCGTATTCCACTTCCATATAGTGATCTTGGAAGGTGGCGTTTTGTTCTGGATCCAAAACCTCAAGCATCGCTGCCGATGGATCGCCACGGAAATCGTTGCTCATCTTATCGATCTCATCGAGAAGAATCAGCGGATTGCCATGCTCCACTTTGCGCAGAGCTTGAATAATTTTTCCTGGCATTGCGCCCACGTAAGTTTTTCTATGACCGCGAATTTCCGCTTCATCGCGAACTCCACCCAAAGAGATACGAGTGAAGCTGCGGTTCAGGGACTTAGCCACTGAACGCGCCAGCGATGTTTTTCCCACGCCGGGAGGGCCCACCAAACACAGAATCGAACCGCGAGCGTCATCATTCAATACGTGAACCGCAATTTGTTCGAGGATGCGTTCTTTAACGCGCTCCAGGCCCCAATGGTCTTCATTGAGAACTTTCTCTGCATACTCAAGCTCTTTGCGTTCTTCAGAATAATTCGACCATGGCAGTGAGAGAATCCAGTCGATGTAGTTGCGTACAACGGCGGCTTCGGCACTCATTGGTGACATCATTTTGAGTTTTTTGAGTTCTTTGAAGCTCTTGTCTTTGGCTTCTTTGCTCATTTTCTTTTCGCGGATTTTCTCCTCAAGCTCCATCAGCTCCGCTTGGTAATCATCTTTTTCACCAAGTTCTTTTTGGATCGCCTGCATTTGCTCGTTGAGATAGTACTCTTTTTGAGACTTCTCCATTTGCTTCTTTACGCGGCTGCGGATTTTCTTTTCGACCTCGAGAATTTCGATCTCGTTGGTCATCATACCGAGCAGCTCTTCGAGGCGCTTGGTCGTATCAAATTGCTCGAGCAGCTTTTGCTTGTCTTCGAGCTTAAGATTCAACTGAGCTACAATAATGTCCGCAAGCTCTCCCGCTGTTTCGATGCTCGAAACACGCATTAGGATTTCTGGCGGAATGCGCTTGTTCAACTTAACGTATTTTTCGAAAGTTGTTTTTACCGAACGCACCAAAGCCTTAGACTCGAGCTCGTCGATCGCTTCTTCCGGAAATACTTTTACTTTTACTTTAAAAAATTTGTCGTCGTCGACAAAGCTTTCGATTTTTGCACGACGCTTGCCCTCGATGAGCACCTTTACAGTGCCATCCGGTAAGCGCAGCAACTGAATGATCGTGCCTACGGTACCGATTTGATAAACTTCGTCGGGGTTCGGATTATTTGTCTTTGCATCTTTTTGCGCGGCTAAGACGATGTCGATCTGTTTTGACATCGCTTCTTCAAGAGCATTGATGCTCTTCTCACGCCCCACAAACAGCGGCATCATCATGTGCGGAAAAATAATCAGATCTCTCAGCGGTAATAACGGTAACTCGAGATACTCTTCGCCTGCCATGAAACTCCTCCTCTTACCTGCCCATCATGGGTAGATATAATGACAATGGTTTTGGGAGTTTCGGTTATCAGAGTAGTAAAAAAAGTGGCTACTCTGAAAGACATACCCCCAGTTGGGGCATGCCATCTCCAATCGCCTGTCTCTTCTTATTTTACAGTGGAATTTTGGTGAAATTCAAGAGGCTTCTTAAGCGCTTTCAACGCCCGAAGCCTTCTCTTTTTTTGTCTCTTCTTCGGTCTTATGAACCAATTTTGGTTGACCTTTTCCGAGAATCACGTCTTCGTCGATAGTCACGTGTTTGACATTGCCCGTTGAAGGGATGTCGTACATGAGGTCTAGCATGGCGTTTTCTATAACACCGCGAAGACCACGGGCACCCGTTTTACGATCAAGCGCCTGGCGCGCAATTGCGTTGAGAGCCTGAGGCGTAAATTCCAGCTGTACATTCTCAAAAGAGAACAGCTTTTGATACTGCTTCACGAGCGCGTTCTTTGGCTTAACTAAGATGTCGACCAATGCCGTCTCATCCAATTCATCCAAAACTGTAACAACCGGTAAGCGCCCAATGAACTCTGGGATCAAGCCGAACTTGGCCAAATCCGTAGGTTCCAAACGGCGCAATGGATTGTGCTCGCCATGCATTTCTTTTTCTTTTTGCGTTTTAATCTCCGCAGTGATCCCCAGTGTCTTGTTGGAAATGCGGTTTTCAACGATTTTATCCAATCCCACAAAAGCGCCGCCCACGATGAACAAAATGTTTGTCGTATCCACCTGGATGAACTCTTGTTGTGGATGTTTACGGCCACCCTTCGGCGGAAGATTTGCAACCGTGCCCTCTAGTATCTTTAAGAGCGCCTGCTGCACACCTTCCCCGCTCACGTCGCGCGTGATCGAAGGATTCTCTGATTTTCTAGAAATTTTATCGATCTCATCGATGTAAATCACACCGCGCTGAGCTTTTTCGATATCGTAATCTGCCGCCTGTAAGAGGTTGAGAACCACGTTCTCCACATCCTCACCCACATAGCCGGCTTCCGTTAATGCTGTGGCATCAGCCATCGCAAAGGGAACGTTAAGGATTTTCGCCACCGTTTGCGCGATATACGTTTTTCCTGAACCCGTAGGACCAACGAGAAGAATGTTGCTCTTGGCGATTTCCACATCGTCTTTTTTACGGCCCTTTAAGTGATTGATACGCTTGTAGTGGTTGTGTACCGCTACCGCGATGGCTTTTTTCGCTTGGCTTTGGCCAATCACGTACTCGTCAAGAAACGTTTTGATCTCCGACGGTTTAGGAACTTTAAAAGCTTGCGTCGTGTTGTCGTCGCGGCCCTTTTCTTCCTCGATTATGTCTGTACACAGATCTATACACTCATCACAAATGTAGACGCCAGGACCAGCAATGAGTTTCTTAACCTCATTCTGGTTCTTGCCGCAGAAGCTACATCTTAACAGGCTGCCGTTTGTACCTTCTCGTCTACTCATTTATTGTTTTCCTTTTTCGCTTTTCTAAATTGAACAACGTGATCCACCAGGCCGAAATCTTTAGCCTCTTGAGCGGTTTTATAATTGTCGCGATCCATGGCTTTATCCAATGTTTCATACGACTGACCGGTATGATGTTGATAGATCTCTGTTAGAAGTTTTTTGGTTTTGATCAATTCACGCGCGTGAATTTCGATATCGCTGGCTTGACCAGCGAGACCACCGCTAATGAGCGGTTGATGGATCATGACGCGTGAGTTGGGAAGCGCAAATCGCTTACCCGGAGCACCGGCCATCAGCAGGAATGAGCCCATGCTGGCGGCAAGACCAATACACGTTGTAGAAACTTCGCACTTTACGAATTGCATAATGTCGTAAATACCCAAACCAGAGGTAACACTGCCTCCCGGTGAGTTGATGTACAGTTGAATGTCCTTTTCTGGATTATCTGCCTCCAAGAACAGCATCTGTGCAATCACATTGTTGGCAACGGCGTCATTGATCTGAGTGCCGAGGATGATAATGCGATCTTTTAATAGGCGCGAATAGATGTCATAGCTACGCTCTCCACGAGAGGTTTGCTCGATCACTATCGGAACTAAAGTATTCATTTCGTCTTTCATAATTTAAAACTCCCGCCTAAATATGCGCTGTCTATGGATGTTGACAAGGTCTCATCGGGAAAAAACCCAACGTTTTTAAGGCCAAAACCCCGAATTCAGGCATTTCAGACATAGGTGCGGACCAGTTGACACCATCTGAAACGATACCGGACTCTCCTCCCAGACTCAAGCCCAGGACTTCGCTGGTGCCAGGCATTTTTTTGGTCGAGCGCAGCGGCTCGAAGTAACGCTCGGCTCGACCACAATAGGGCTGGCACATGTCCGGGCTGACGCTTTGCTAAACTAAAAGGTGCCTGGCACCTGTCCGGTGACGCTGCACCTTAGCGCTAGCTGATTGCGCCAGATTTGTGCTAATTTACTGCCTTATTTATAAGGAGTTCCTATGAAATTCACGGTGGTATCTGCAGCTACAAAGAGCAATTCTCAACTGATCGTCGTCTTTGCCAATGCAGCAAAGAAAAAGAACGATTCTGTTGCTACATTTAGCGGTAAATTCCCCGCCGAATTGGACAAAGCCACCGTGCTTGAGAGCTTGCCGGCACACTTCAAAGGCGAAGAGGGACAAACCTGTTTTATACGTGGACTCAAAGGCCAACCCAGCGTGTACGTCATGGGCGAAGGTGCTAGCAAAAAATACTCCGCTGAGAACGCGCGCCGCTGGAGTGGAGCCCTATTAAAAGTGGCCCAAGCGGAAAAAGTAAAAGGCATTCGCGTTTGTGCACCGAGCTCCATGAATCCCACTGATGCGGTCATTGGTTTCACCGAGGGACTGTTGCTAGCAAATTACAAATTCACGGCCTTTAAAGCCGCCGATAAAAACGAAGTCCCTGTGGATAACGTCGAGATCGCTGTGGAAAAGTATTCCGCAACTCTCAATAAAATTGCCGACGCCAGTGTGGTTGTTGCTGAGGCCACCAACTTTGCCCGCTATCTCGGCGATTGCCCGGGCAATTACATGACGCCCACGCAACTGGCGAAAGAGGCGCAAGATGCAGCTAAAGGTACAAAAATCAAAGTGACCATTTGGGATAAAGCCCGCATCGCCAAAGAAAAAATGGATTCCTTTCTCGGCGTCTCCTTAGGCAGCGACCAGGAGCCGAAGTTCATCATCATGGAATACAAAGGTGGCAATGCCAAACAAAAGCCACTCGCACTCGTCGGTAAAGGGCTCACATTTGACAGCGGAGGTATTTCCATTAAACCGAGTGCGGGAATGGAAGAAATGAAGTACGACATGTGTGGTGGCGCCGCGGTGATCGCCGCGATGTCCGCCATCGGTAAACTCAAGCTCAACGTCAATGTGATTGGTCTTGTGGCCGCTACCGAAAATATGCCTGGTCCCTCCGCCAACAAGCCGGGCGACATTCGCGCGGCCCGCAACGGCAAGACCATCGAGATCAACAACACCGATGCCGAAGGCCGTTTGATATTGGCCGATGCTCTTGTGTATGCGAGCGAACAAAAACCAGGAATGATCTTAGATGCCGCCACACTTACGGGAGCGATGATGATTGCGCTGGGTAATACCCATACAGGATTCTTTTCGCGCAACGATGCACTCGTAAAAAAGATCAATAGCGCCGCCACCACATGTGGCGAAGCTGTGTGGCACATGCCAATGACCGACGATCACGCCAAAGACATGAAGGGCTACTACGCGGATCTTACAAACTTAGCGCCGAGCCGCAATGCCGGCAGTGCGACAGCTGCGGCCTTTTTAGAGTCGTTCGTGGATAAAGATATTCCGTGGGCTCACTTCGACATTGCCGGCACAGCTTGGAACGTGAGTGGACGCTTGCCGTACATCACTACCAAAGGCGCATCGGGCGCGATTGTTCGTACCTTTATCGAAATGGCCCGAGCTTATAAATAAGCTCGGTAAAGCCGGCTACAACAGCTAACGCTTCGTGAATTTAACCGGATCGCTTTCTGATATATTGGCAGGAACATTGGACATCTTTTGTTTTTGCACTACGTATTGATAGCCTTTGTGAACCACGCGCAGTTCCTTGTGATACAGTCGCACAAACGTATCTATAGCAATGGTGGCGTTTTCCTCTTCGAGAGAAAAGTACTGCAGCTCATAATCATCAAAAACCATATACCCGCCATGCTTGAGCAGTGACCAGCCAAGCACTGCATCGGCCATCACAGCCGATCCACGATGATCACCGTCCACGTAAATAAGGTCATAGCTTTCCTCAACCAGAGATTTGAGCTTGGACTGCGACGGGCCTTTTATTATCTCTACTCGGTGGGAATCAATACCAGAGGCCGCGAGATTCTTTTCGAAGCGGGACTGCAGATCGCCATCAAAAATATCAATAGCCGTGGCGCGCGTGGAGGAATGGGGCAAAAGGGTTTTCATCACCCAAATCAACGTGCGTCCCTCGTACACGCCGATTTCTAAATATTTTAAATTTTGCTGATTTCTGAGCGACGCAAACATTTTTTCCCAGCGAGTGGTATTGCGCGAGGTCCAATCCGTTGTGTAGGAAAAGCGCGAGGTCTTGGATTTGTCGGCAGACGCCGGTGTGATCGCAACTATTGGAATAAGTGCGAGCGCGCACACCACGCAGGCAGAGGTCCATTTTTTCATCCCCATGAGTGTGAAATCCGAAGAGCCCTTCGTCAATAAAAGGCGATGTGCGTTGCTGGGAGACTCAGAGCCGTATGTTTATAAGAATTGGTTCACCGCGATTTTTTAAAATTTCGGAATTGGAAATTTCTTCCGGTGCTTGCGCATCGATATCATTGGTATCGCGTAAAAACTGAATCGATTCCACCTGCCACTGCTTGGGCCAAGTGCCAAACACATTGCGCAAGTAAATCTCCGCTGAGGAGTTGTTTTGAGGAATCGAATACTGACCTTCCTGCGCTGGCTTCCGGTAAAGTTCCGCAAAAGGCAACTCGATCTGGCTGACCATGTCCGAGTTCCTCGCGTCAGTTTTGCAAGGAACGACGATAAACATTTGTGGTTGTTTACCGGCAACAGCCATCCCCTCCCCTTGCAAGGCCACTTTTATAAATGGGTATTCGATACACATTAAGTTGGGACCTTTGGTGCCATCGGTGGCGAACTGACCAAAAGAAATATGATGTTTGCCCTGATGGGACTGCACATCGATGGATTCGGCCACTGCATCGCGCTTAAATATGCGCAGTGGTTTTCCAATCAAAGCTTTATAGTCGGCAGATTCGCGAACGGCCGCAGGTGCGCGCTCATCGAGATAAGGCACAACCCACTCAAACTCTTTATCACTGAGCCAGTATGAATAAAAAGAACACGCCACAAGCGCGATTAAAAATGCGAACGAGCGAAAATGGTTCACAGGCATAGCCCCCACTTTTGCCAGTATACACCCCTAGAGCTTGTAGCCGCTGTATTTTATGTCGTAACTTTGCGTCTCTCGACCAATGGCCAATAGTCCGATCTTTGCGATCCAACCGTAGACGTTCTCGAGGGGGCACCCCTGGGCCTTGATCCGCAGATCGCTCAAGCAGAGCTTTTTGTAAACGGCACCGGGACTGTTTAAGCTCTCGCGATCATCCTTGCCGGCATGGGCCCGTAGAAAACCGCCAGCTAACTCCTCGCCCACCATATAAATTGTGGGTTCAGCGGTGGCCGCATCGGATTTTACAACGGTGGGAACACCCTCCTGCACAATCACTTCGGTGAATTTGCCGCCGCCCTTTTGCGCTTTCATTTTTTTGCGAGCATCATACGTCCAGGCCAAAACATCGGCGCCCGAGTTCACTCGCGTTACACCCAAACCGTAGGTGCCCGAATTGTTTTTAATAAATACATAAGGTTCTTCGCCAATATTGCGCTGCTTGTAGTCTTCGCGGAGCGATTGAATCATGGAATCCACTGCTCGCGCTAAATCGTTTTTACGATCATCCGAACTCAAATCAAAGTTTTCGAAAACATTTGTTTTTACAGAAAACATCCAAGGGTCCACATTGAGAATTTGTGCAAACTCTGAGGCCACAGCGTTGTAGTGATTAAAGTAAACACTCTTTTTGCGCCGGTGCCATCCGAGATCCATCGATGGTGTCATTTTGGTTTTTGAAATATCGGTCCACTGATCGTAGAGCTTTGTAAAATCGTTGTTACTGATGACAACGTCAGGAACAAATTCCGCAGTCTTTAACTGGCCATCGTTATTGATTACAGGAAATGCCTCGACCACATTTCCTTGAAAACTTTCCATAATTGTTTTACCGGCATTGGCGTCCAGACCGGGCATACCGACAACAACTTCGTAATTGGCATTGGTGAGTAAGTTTTTAATAGCGTAAACGTTTTCCCAGTAATAAGTATTCTTAAAATGGTCTTCGGTAACGAGCAGAATTTTCTTGGTACCCGGGTAATGAGCTTCGAAGTACTTTTGGACCAAATCCGGACTCGCATCTTTATCGGTCTGGCAAATGTTATTAAAACCTGCGGGATAAATGTTGGCATCGACGTTGGTGGCTTTAAAGCACGCGTCGCGAATGTCGTAACTGGAATAAAACGGAAGATACAGGCCCTTTTTCTGCGTGTTGTACCACGCGCACAAGCTGTCCATATTTTTAAGTATGCTATCGTGTAATTCAGCCTTCATGGGCGCTCTCCAACGCTAAATTTTTCTGAGCCGCAAGTTGTATATCAGCAAAAGCCGCTGCCCCGCCAGCAATAAAAAATGGCAAAGTCATGGTGAATAAGCCAGGAATCACGCTAATCACCAAAATGGACAATGCCAATCCGGCAAATAACGAAAAGTGGGATAAAAAATAATTCAGTCTCTCTTTTAAACTCATTGTGCGGCACTCAAAAGAGAAATCGAGGCAATCGTAGCCCATCATTATGCTCAAACAGATGGGCACCAAAAACATCCCAATAGTAAAAAAGGAAACCACAAAGAGCACCATGGACAACCCTAAGAAGAAACATATCTTTACTAGGCTGATTATGAGCATTCTCAAGGTGCTGTAAAGCCAGCGTAAAAAACTATTCTTAACTCGCACCTCGACCCCACGACGCATCAATACAATATCCACCATCAGCGAATAAAATGGCGCCCCCACAATGCACAAAAGAACATAGGAAAAATATGAGGCAAAGATCAGAAGAAAAAACCAAAATGTTCCCTGCACCACAGCAGCAATAAGGGAAAATTCTCCAATTTTGAGTTTTTCGGTAAAGTTATAGAGGCCGGGTACCCACTCCATCAAATACGGTACGATGGAAAACGAGCTGCTCCAAATAGTCCACAAAAAATAAATAAACACAAAAAAACACAACCAAAATGGAATTACCGATAACAACAGCAATCGCAGGCTGGAAAACACCAGCAACATACCGCGAAAAGGAATAGCGAACCCACGAACAAAATGATTCATAGATTATTTTTTGCTCTTATTCTCTTTTTGAATACCAATTTCTAATTCACGCACCATTTGTCGCGAACGCTCTTCCAGGTTCTGAATTTTCATAAAAAACATCTGCGAGTTGTTGGTCGCCATGCCGACAGGGCTCTTGTCGGCCTTTAAATCTTCGATGTGATCGATAATTCCAGAAAGATCCTGAACCAGCTGGCGATTGCTTTCGCTTTTTTCTGCGGCACTTTTAGGTTGCGGTTTAGCAGTTACTTGTTTGAACAAGGCTTCGTAGAGTTCCAGGAGACGCGTGTGCGCCAATTCGTTGAACGGGCTTGGAGCGTATTCGATAAGATGGAGCAGATCTTTTTGTCCAAAAAAGATAACTTCAGACAAATGGCGATCGTGATTCTCCGTAAAGGGAACACCCACATAGCTAAAATACAGAAACACACGCCAGCGAATATCCGCCGGCAGGTTATCCACATTTATTGTCTTCATTTTGGTCATAGCCTCTACGCGAAAGGTGTTCGATTTCTCCCAATGACCCATGACGTAGAAACAGTTGGCCATGCGGGCGGGAATTTCCACATTGCGAACAAACTCGTCGCCGCTGACGAGAAACTTTTTTAAATCGGTAATAGTTGCGATAACCATCGGGCAATTGCCCTGCCGTTCATAAATCCACGAAAGCTTGTATAGACCTTTCGCTGTTTGGTGACTCTCGTAACCTGTTCCATGGTTGATCAATTTTTTGTAGGTATCCATGGCCGCGCTGGTGTTACCGCGCTCCTCCTGAATTTCACCAAGAAGCAACAGCGCTGAACCCTGCAAACGGATGTCGTTTGTTTGTGCGAGGTATTTTTGAACTTCGGCCTCGGCCTGATCGAGTCGTTTTTGACTCTTAAGATAAACAGCTTGTTCCAGCACATCGGGCTGAGGCGTGGGCGACCACAGTTCTATAGATGTTGTTGTACAACCGACAATACTCAGCAGGCTTGCAAGTAAAACACATCTCATTTACGGTCCTCAAAAATAGACAGCACATGAGTGGAAAAGCCTTCGACGCCATCGGTTTCCAACGCAGTGGTTTTTTCGGGTACAAAAAACACTCTCATTCGCCCACCCAATTCCCTGGCCAGCTCT
This sequence comes from uncultured Pseudobdellovibrionaceae bacterium, assembly GCA_964400355.1. Classification (GTDB taxonomy): domain Bacteria; phylum Bdellovibrionota; class Bdellovibrionia; order Bdellovibrionales; family JAGQZY01; genus JACKAL01. The sequence goes on along the minus strand of CAYNTO010000003.1, from coordinate 160,317 downwards.
TTAGCCAACTCTTCTGCTGTTTGCATTTTATTATGATAATAATTAAAAGCTTTGTCATAGTAATTCTGTAGCTCTGGATCACGATCTTTAAAGCTATCAATCTTCTCGTTGAGCAAGAGCCAATCTGGATACGCGCGGTTGATTAAGATATGCTCGGCGGCAATATTTTGCCGCTTTAATCCCTTGGCCACACCGAGGATTTCTTGAACCTTGGGCGCATCGGGCAGCGTCACAAGCATAAACTTGGTTTTGGAATCCTTGAGTAAATGCAAGAGCTCCTGCGAGGAAAGCACGATGTGTTCCTGAAATAAAAGCAGAATCTGAAAAAATGTTTCTACTTCCTTGTAAAACTCTTCTCCCACAAGAAATGTAAATACTTTAGCGAAGATCTTTTTACCGGGAAATAACCTAAAACCTTTGGCTTCGAATGCCGCCTTCGCAATCACATTCTCCCGAAAAATTTTTATAACAAAGTCTGGAGTTGTAAAAAAATCCATAGAGTTATTGCTCGGAGGTGTATCCACGACGAACATGTCGTAATCTCCCGTCTTGATAAGATCATTGAGCTTATAAATTGTCGACAGCGACTGGTTTTCCGCCAGCACGGAGGTCACCTGGGAAAAGATGCGATTGCTTTTAAGCTTGTCGTACTCGGCACGCGAAAAATATTTAACCACAAATTCTTCAATTATTTTTTGCGAATCTATTAAAAATACGTCCACCGACCCATTGCCCATCGCCACGCTTTTAAAAGACTCGGTCTGCACATTCATGCCAAACACATCGCCCAAACGTTTTGAAGGGTCGATGGTGAGTAGGCCAACGCGCTTGCCGGCCTTGGCAAGTTCCATGGCCCAAGACGCGGAGAGCGTTGTCTTACCGGTGCCGCCGTTACCAACGAACACAAAGGTTTTACTGTTTTGAATAAATTCGTTGAACTTCGCCGTCATTTTTTAATACTTCCAATAGAGATTGATAATAAAACGGAATTGTATGTAATGGCGCTTCTATGGTTTGCAGGCGCTGCTTATTTTGTAACTGTCTGTCGTCTAGGGTCTTTAATACTGTGAGTACTTCCGTCTGCGGTGAGCTGTAACCTGTAAGACTCGCGTCTGTTATTTTAGGAATGTGCAGTTCTTTGTTGGCAACTAGGTGAATCTCGGACTTGAGTTGTTTTTTGAGAGCGCTATACAGCTCCTGGGTTTCTTGAACGGCAAAAGTTTCTAAAGTGGTGACCAGAAAAGTTTCTACAGATGAGCTGTGCAGCACGTTGAGAATTTGCGTGCACTGTTCATACACCGGGCCGATCTTGGCCATTCCGCGCAGTCCTTCTGGGGCCTGAAGTAAACTGATAAAATGACCCGAGCTCACCGCATCGACAACGATGCTGTCGTAGTTGAGCGATGGCCCATGCTCACGGGCCTGGCTTGTGACTTTTCCCAAAAAAGAAATCTCACGCAAACCGGGTGCAATTTTTATCAATGCGCGCATCCAGCTGTTGTCTAAAAACGCGCGTCCCACCAAAGGCACCTTTACCAAATGGGAAACATATTCTTTAAGGCACTCTTCACCTGTCCACATCGACCAATCAAAGCCGTACGGCGTAGTTTGTGGCGAATACGTGGCGGTCTTTTTTGCCGGCCACCACTTTTCATAGTAGCTCCACGGACCCATCTCCACGAGCAGGGTTTTTCGTCCCAGAGTGGATTCTCTGCGAGCTAAAAAAGCAGCCGCTGTGGATTTTCCCACACCGCCTTTGCCCGTGACGAAATAAATCTTGTGCATAAAACCCTTCAAATACTTGTAAAATCAGCCTTTTTCCGAACTTCACTGTACCGCATTTTTGCCCAGCTCGAGTACAAAAAAAACGCCAATTTTAGAGCCTACTTTTTATGCAAATCCTTGATTTTAATGCCGCTATTACCTATAGTGCGGCATCTATCTAAAAGACATTATTCAATCAGGAGACGTTGATGAAAACGAACGTAGAGTCAGTCGGTAACTTGGGACGCAAACTGCATATCGAAGTGCCTTCAAAAAAAGTGAACGAAGAGTTCCAAAAAGCGTACAAGTATTTGCAAGCCCAAGTGAACATCAAAGGTTTCCGCAAAGGCAAGGCGCCAATCAATACGATCAAAACCATGTACGCTGAAAAAGTAAAAGGCGATGTGGCACAAAACCTGGTTCAAGATGCCTACGTTAACGCTATCAAGGAACACAAGCTCACGCCCGTTTCCATGCCTCAAATCGATTTTAGCGAAATCACAGAAGACAAAGATTTTGCTTTCACCGCCGATTTTGAAATTCGTCCCGAAACCAAGATCGTAAAAAAAGACGGCTTCCAGCTTGAAAAAGAAAAAGTTTCTGTATCCGAAGACCATATTAAAACGGCTCTGGAGAATATCCAGAACAGCAATTCGTCGTTCGAATCCATCAGTGACGACCGCGCCCTCAAAAACGGGGACTTCGCAGTGATCGATTTTGAAGGTTTTATGGATGGCGCGCCCCTCGAAAATGGAGCCGCAAAGGGCCACCAGCTGGAGATCGGTAGTAATTCGTTTATTCCCGGTTTTGAAGAAGGCCTGGTGGGCATGAAGAAAGGCGAAGCACGCGATGTGACTGTCACTTTTCCCGCTGAGTACCACGCGGAGCAGTTGCGCTCTAAACCTGTGACTTTCAAGGTCAACCTCAACGACATCAAGGCCAAGAAACTTCCGGAGTTCGACGCTGAACTGCTTAAAAAAATCGGCCAAGAATCTCTGGAAACTCTCAAAGAGCAGATTAAAAAAGATTACGAATCCAACGAAAGCATGCGCGTAGAAAAAGATCTGCGCGACAGTTTGTTTAAGAAGTTCGTTGAAGCCAATCCCGTGGACACTCCACAGTCTCTTGTCGAAGAGCAAAAGAAAGCCTTAGTTGAGGACTTTAAAAATCGCATGAAATCTCAGGGATTCTCCGATGATGGCTTTGATGAATACGAACAAAAATGGAACGACGATTTTAAGCAGCAGGCGGAATTCATGGTCAAGTCGGCTTTTCTCATTGATAAGCTCGCCGAGATGGAGAACCTCCATGCTACAGACGCCGATGTCGAAAAGAAATTTGATGAGATGGCGAAGCAATGGAACTTGGAAAAAGAAAAGATCAAATCTTATTACCTGCAGAATAACTCCTTCAGTAAGTTGAGCTATCAGATCACAGAAGACAACGTGTTTAAGTATCTACTTGAAAAATCCAACGTCAAAGAAGTAGAGGCCAAGAAGGCTGAGAAAACTGCGGAATAGCTTACTAAAAAATATTAGAGAGCGCGGTTTTGCGCCTACTCTTCAATACTAAAACCGACCCCTTGTGGTCGGTTTTTTATTTTGCGGTAGTTTGATTTACAAAATTCGCAATTAAGCGATAGCCCTGAGGGGTGCCTATCGACTCGGGATGAAACTGAACACCAGTGACCTGATAGGTACGATGGCGTACACCCATAACCTCTTCACCGCTCCAGGCGCTCAGTTCGAGATCACTTGGGAGCTTTTTATGAACCGTGAGGGAATTGTACCTCATCGCTTGAAACGGCTGTGGTAAGCCACTAAAAATTGCAGAACCGCTATGCTCCACGGGTACAGGTTTGCCATGCACAATGGTTTCCGCGGCCTCGATCGAACCTCCGAAGTGGCAAGCTATGGCTTGGTGACCTAAACACACTCCTAGTACTGGCACTCGACTCGTATATTTATCTAATGCCATATAAAATGCTGTTGCGGCCCGAGGATGGCCTGGGCCGGGCGACAAGATCACTCCACTGACATCTGTAATTTGGCTCCATGAAGAAAACGGCGCCGCCGTGGAAACTACACGGCATTTCGCATTAAGGGTCTGTAAAGCGGATACCAAATTGTAAGTGAACGAATCGTTGTGATCCAAAATAAGTATCATGGTGGAAAATCCCCGTTCACAACTTTTACACTCACTGTGCCCCTCAACGCATTGGTGAGCACAACTTCATCCGCCTCTAAAAGGTCACTAGCGTACAGAATTTTTTCTTTGGCGTCTTTAATCACTATCTGCCGTGCCCGCTCGGTGCCTGGTAGCAAACCGCATTCAAGTGCGGGCGTAAACCACTGATCTTTTTTGCGGATAAAAATGTTGTGACGTGAGGCCTCGGTAACCTCCTGCTTGCTATTTTTAAACAAGATGTCGTAAAAGCCATCATTTATTGCCAACTTCCATTCGCTGTCATAAAGATCGCGGTTTGAAGTTTTATGCCTCAGAAACACGTCGCTTGGATCTGTTTCTCGCATTGAAAAGCGCACTTTAAGCTCTCCGTGTGGTGACAGCTGTGGATATGTCTGTGTATCTATCTGAATTTCGCCATCGGCGCTGATGGCTAGTCGTAAACGGATTTGCACATTCTTCTCTACGCTTAAATTTAAGGCCTCCCGCAACCGCTCACGTATTTTGACTTCGTCTGTAGGAAAACCAAAATATTCGGCACTCTTCTCCAGTCGTGCCAAGTGGTCCTCGAGACCATGAAAGGTCCCATCCGATTCTACGCGTAGAGTTTCAAAGATGTGGAAATTTTGATTCGATATTTTTAAAAAGCGGGCTTTGAGCAGTGCTTCTTCATACTCATCTAGAACCTTCGAATCGTAGACAACGCCTCCACCTATTCCATAAGACCACTGGGAATTTGCGCCCCACAGTGTTCGAATCGCAACGTTGAACTGCATGTCGCCGTTGGGGGTGATATAACCAATAGTGCCGGTGTACAAACCGCGAGGACCACTTTCAACCTCACCGATAATTTCCATGGTGCGCCGTTTAGGAGCGCCGGTGATGGAGCCGCATGGGAAAAGAGCGTGGAGAATCTGTGAAAACAGAACAGTGGGTTCTAGCTCAGCCGATATCGTGGACACGATCTGTCGCAACGTCGGATACTCTTCGATCTCCATCAGCTTGTCCACTCGCACCGTCGCAGGACGTGCAATGCGTGCCAAATCGTTTCTGAGCAGATCGACGATCATCAAATTTTCGGCACGCAGCTTTTCTTCGAGCGTGGCGGGAATAATTTGTACATCTGCGGGAAGCGTACCCTTCATGGGTTTCGTGGTGATTCTATTCTCTATTTTAGCGAAAAAAAGTTCCGGCGAAAGAGAAACAATATGATGATCAGCGGTTTGGGCATAAACAGAGTATTTGGAGGGCTGAATGTGTCGTAGCTTTTCGAATAGGTCATAACTATTGCCCACCGACTGGCAGCTGTTATTAAAGGTGTAATTGACCTGATATGTGTCTCCAGCTTTTATGTGGCCTTGAACCTTTTCAAACCCCTGCTGGTAGGACGTAAATTCTCTTGGTGCTGAAAAATTACAAATAGCACTTGGTGATTGCGACAGGGGCGGCCGATCTTTGGATGGACCCTCGAAAACATAAAAATCAATCAGCGGCGCTAACTGTTTGGCGTCTGAATGTGGCAAATCCAAGAGAATCGAGCCCACCTCATAACAAATAGCACCAGCCAAATAATACTTTTTTTGCGCGATACGGGCGTCGATGGTTCGCAAAGCGCGGAGCACATCCTTGGACTCAAAGGCGACAATCCGTTCCACCGGTTGGCGCAGAATCAGCGGATTTCCAGAAAGTGTTTCGGGAAATACGAATGTGGTGTGGTTGACTGAGGACGTGTCCATAGGAACTTTAAGGACAGTAATTCCTCGGAGCACAAACCTGCAAGTGATGTCGGCAAACGCCTTATTGCGTTAAAATAGGGGGTGTTTTTTTTGGTAACGGACCAGCGCTTCAGACACATCCATACCGGAATCAATGAGGCGCAGTTTGTCTTTTTTGCTCTTGATCGGCTGGTGTTCTTTGCTCGAGAGGTCAATCAGCGCTTCCGATTGGAGAACCAGCACTTTAACATGTTCCTGGCAGAACTGATTTCTATTTCGCTTGGCGTACTTTTCTATAAATGCAATTTGCTGCTCAATCTCTTTGGATTTGGAACATCTCTTTTTTTTGCCGTTTTTGTTAAGACCGGAGAGCTGCTGCAACAGCGAGCCATACGACTTTAAACGCTTTTTGAGCTCTCCCATGGATTGCTTATTAAGGGTGAGCGAGGGGTTCTTGCAAGCAACCGGTTCGGCGAATTCGCAGGCCGAAACACTTACAGTAACAAAAAACAGAAAAAGCGAAATTGCGGTGAGCTTCATCAATTGTCTCTCTTAGGAAATGCCCAATTCAGAAGAATTGGGCGCGGAAATAACTAAAGACTCTTAAAAACTTTCCAAGCTTTAATATAGTTATATGCTTGTAAAACTTGATAGTCGTTGGCCATCAGACTTTGCTTGTCGTTTTTTTCTTTATTGTCAAATTTCTTCCACCATGAGCTAGAAGCCTTGGCCGCTGCCTTTTGCTTCTTTTCGGCTTCACCCAAAAGATGTCCTTCAATATCAGATTCCCGGCGAATTGTTTTTCCAGCAATCGCCTTCTCAATAGCTGCAGCATCAACCTCTTCGACTTCGATATCTGGAGTAATGCCCTCGGCCTGGATGGACACACCATTTGGTGTGTAGTACCGGGCAACCGTGAGTTTTAAACCCGAACCGTCACCCATCTTTACCACGGACTGTACCGAACCTTTACCAAAACTGCGCTTACCCATAATGAGAGCACGTTTGTTGTCTTTGAGAGCGCCTGCAACAATTTCGCTTGCACTGGCAGATGATTCATTGATGAGAATGATTACCGGAAAGCCAGAATAGGCTCCGGGAGACTTAGCCTGAATCACTTCTTTTTTGCTTTTATCACGGCCAATCGTCGACACAATTACACCGCGCTCAAGAAACAAGTTGCTCACCTGAACAGCTTGATCCAAAAGCCCGCCGGGATTGCGACGCAAATCCAATATTACGCCCTTAATATTTTTGTGTTTGTTTTTGAGTTCCTGAAGCTTTTCCTTCATTTCCTTTGCTGAGTTCTCGATGAAACTTGTTAACCGGATGTAACCGTAGCCATCATCCAAATCTACATACTTTACAGAATGCAGCTTTACTACATCGCGTTTAATGACGTACTGTTTAGGTTCCTCGAAGCCTTCGCGCATGATTCCCAATTTTATCTTTTCGCCGTTCTTGCCCTTCATTTTTTGTGCGGCTTCGGCGAGGCTCAAACCTTTAGTACTCACACCATCGATCTCAACAATCTTGTCACTGGGTTGTATCCCCGCTTTCCAGGCCGGAGTGTCCTCAATCGGCGAGATAATTGTGAGAATCCCATCCTCGATCGATATTTCGATACCAATACCACCAAATTCACCGGTGGTTTCCGATTCAAATTCTTTGTAAATTTCAGGAGACAAAAAATTGGTGTGCGGATCGAGCTCACGCAGCATTCCCTTAATACCACCATATATCAATCTTTGCGAATCCACCGGCTCCACATAGTACTGCTGTACGATGTTGAGCACTTTTGCAAAGATCTGCAAATTGAGATAGCGATCGTCGGCCGCAAAACTCTTCCATGCGATCCAACTGGACCCCACAACAATAAATAAGGCTACGCCCAGTTTTCTCTTCATATCGTGCTCTCCTTCACAGATGAGATTCTTAATCTATTTTCATCAAACCATTCCACCGGATCTTCTGACTGCGAAAAGTGACGGATTTCAAAATAAAGTCCGTGACCAAACAATCGCGACGTTCCGGCCTGCCCAATCATATCTAGCGGATTCACTCGGTCGCCCATACCCACAGCTACGGCTTCTAAGTTGGCATACACAGAATAAAAGTGATCGCCATGATCAACGATCACCACGTTACGGCGTTCAGCGAGTATACCCACGAAGGCTACGCTTCCGCCATGAACGGGATAAACTTCTTTACCCGGCACACAAGTTATAAACCACCCTTTGTGATAAACTTTGATTTTCTCCTGGCTTACCGGAAGCAAACCAAATTTTTGCGTCACGAGCCCGGCAACTGGTAAATCCAATTGGCCTTTTTTCTCATAGAGCCCACCCTCAAACGCGGGGGCATAAAGGCCCATAGTGGTGTGTGCGGTCTTTGCTTTAAGTTTCTTAAGCTTATCCACAATTAGCTTGTCCTCTGCTTCGAGTGACTTGAGCATTTGCATTTGTGCGTAGTAATTGTCCTTAATTTCTTTTTCTTGGCGATCCAAATCTTTTTGAGTCGATTCAAGCGCAGCAAGCTTTACTTCTAGTTCTTGTTGCTGCTGATCAAGGAGATTCTTTAATCCGCGAAAATCTCTGAGCTGGCTCATTTCTGTTTTAGAAAGTTTGTAAAGGATGCGTGCATTGCGATCCATCTCGGAAATACTTTGCGATCCAAAAATTGATTGGAAAATCGTAGGAGCGCTAATTTTATAAAGATTTCGTGTGCGTCTGGCGATTTTGCTGCGCATAAGGCGAATCTGCTGAGTGACGTACTGGATATTCTTTTGCAGTTCTGCCACATCCGATTCCAGCTCTTCGCGCTTTTGGAGATGTTCGGCTTTGAATGTTGCCAATCTACGCTGCTTTCGTGTCATTTTGAACAGTGCACTTAGTATTTCTCGCTCGCGCTCTTGAAGAGTCACCGACTGTTGTTTGTATGTCGTTACTTTCTCATCAACTAAAGATGGGTTCGCCACGGAGGGCAGCGCCAACATCGATATTGCTAAGAACAAAATCCCACTTCTGATCATCTATTGGTCCTATTGGATAGAGCCCAACCTGTATTGATAGACTTAGCCGTGTAGTACGACGAGAGAAATCCCACCAACGCACTGAGGAGAAATCCGCTAGAGATAAATATCCACTGCGGTTGTGCGACCAAATTTGCCAAATGGTTTAGCAATGTACTTTGCGAAAATTCCGTGGAAATCCACGTAAAAATGACCATATTAAGCATTAGTCCCACAGTGAATGAAATTCCACTGAACACGATGCCTTCCAATACAAACGGCAAACGTATGTTGGCTTTCGTCTCACCGATCAATTCAAGAATTTCGATCTCGTCGCGTTGATTGTAAACGATAACGCGCACCAGGTTCGAAATGATGAGCAAACTCGCAGCTATGAACAAAAATACGATAACTGCGACAAGTGAATTCATAAGGTTAAGAAATGCAGAATACTTTTCGATCCAGCCTTGCCCGTAAGACACTTCTTCCACGCCGATTTGCCCGTTAATGTTCTCCGAAATACTCTTAAGTTTTTTTAAATACTCTTGATTCTGTATACTGCCTTTGAGAGTAATTTCGAAACTTTCAGGGAACACTTCTTGGTCTTTAAGGTCGTCGATAAACTCATTGGAAAACAGCGAGTTCTTTTTAGAAAATTGCGCTATAGCTTCTTCTTGGGAAACAAAACGAATCATTTCCACATCGGCAACCGTTTTTAGAAAAGATTCGATACTTTTACGTGTGTCGTCTGTCTGTCCTTCGGCAAGATACACCGTCATTTTGGTATCATCGCCCCAGCGGTTGAGCACACGTTTGAAGTTAAATGCCGACTGACTCAGGAATATGGTCACCGAGTAGGTAAAGATGAGTATCACCAGGGTCGACAAACGCAATGTTGTCTGCGAACTCCACGAGCGCAAAGTAAAATCGATGTATCGCTTAAACGCCTGCTTCATTTGCAAGCTCCCCTTTGCTCAGATTGATCACGCGCTTTTTCATCTCTGTCACCAAATTCAAATCATGTGTCGCGATAAATACAGTCGTGCCCATACTGTTGAACTTTTGAAAAACGTTCATCACATCGCGACTCAAATTCGGATCTAAGTTTCCAGTGGGCTCATCGGCAATTATGACTTCCGGTTGAGAGATAAGGGCGCGCCCTATCGCCACTCGCTGTTTTTCCCCACCAGACAGTTCATCGGGGAACTGATTGGCCTTGTCGGCAATGCCAAGAGAGGTGAGCATTTGCATGGATTTCTCGTGAATCATCGCCGGACTTGCACCGACAATCTCCAACGGCAAAGCAATGTTCTCGGCCACCGTGCGGTTGCCTAAAAGTTTAAAATCCTGGAATACAACGCCCACTTTCCTACGAAAAAAGGGAACGAGATCCTCTTTGAGATCATTGAGCTGGTAATTCGCAACAACAACTTGTCCTGATGTCGCTTTATCAAAACCCGCGAGTAAATTGAACAATGTCGTCTTTCCAGCTCCACTGTGACCGGTAAGAAAAACGAAATCGCCCTTGTTAATATTAAAAGTGACGTCACGCAGAGCGTGCACTTCTCCACGGAAAGTCTTGTAGACGTGTGAAAATGAGATCATTCATAAATTTTAGAGGAGATTAGAGATCTTGACCAGAAATTAGCAGGTCTAGAATTTGATTGTGCTGGACTTCCACCGCGTGCTCGACGGCAGTCCGGTCCCACATAGGCGCCGAAATCAGTTCTGTGTACGGAGTTTTGATGCTCTTTACAACGGCGCCGTTTTTGTAAACTCGACTCACGATAAACGGACTGGCTAGACCCCAGTCTTCCGTCTGTATGTGATAGGAATCAGTTCCTAAATTAATATCAGAATTTCGGCTCATTTCCATTTCGCAACTTCCGTAAAAAACGTCGTAAATTTTTACTGTCGAACTTTATAATGTTGTCTCGCTCAGAACTTGAAAAGTAAGACACTAAAACTTCGACAACTCATCTCATAATGAAACACATTCCACCCACTGGCAAGAGTAATTCTGTATTGAGAAAACCGGCCTCATATACTCGGCAAATCTTCCCGATAGATTCTTTATGCGCATTACAATCATCACGCTGTCTATTGCTGCTTTTTCTACCATCTCGTGTTCCAGCGGAGGTGGCGGCGGCGGCAGTGCTCCGGTTTATACATGCACCACCACGGATTATCCGAATGGAGTCACGATCTCCGGTAATGGTGAATATGAATTTCGCGTTGCCGGCAATGGAATCGTGTCACCATCACCGCGACCGATTCGTATGGCTGAGGTAAAAATTTATAATGGAAATACTCTTGTACAATGCGGAGCCACCGATGATAACGGCGCCTTCTCGCTAAAGGTTCCCCAGTCATCTGCATCACACACTGTGCGCATCAGCAGTGTCATTTACAATGCAGTTACAAAAGCATTCGTTCTCAACAATCCATCAAACCGCTTGTTTCACTCCATTGAAACCACCGTAGTACCAGATACTACAAAATCTGCTGGCACTCTAACTGCAGAGGCAGAGAATGACGTGAAAGGTGGAGCCTTTAATATTCTTGATCAAGCTCACACAGCGAACGAATTTTTAGTGGATGAAACCACTGGTTGCAAAAGTACATTTGCCGATTGCCCTGTCTTTACCGGCGCACCGCTCGTGCGCATATTCTGGGACAAGGGAGTGGACCCAGGCACTTACGTCAATTCTCAACCGCTGAGTTTTTATTTACCGGGATATCGCGAACTTTATATATTAGGTGGTGAAGATGGCGACGTCGATAGTTCCGACTGCGATCACTTCGACAATTCCGTAATTCTCCACGAGTACGGTCATTTTATCGAAGACGTCTTCTCGCGCTCCAATTCTCCGGGCGGCTTTCACGATGGAGAAAGCATTATCGATCCTCGTCTCGCATGGGGTGAGGGATGGGCTAACTTTTTTCAGGCCGCCATCACTGGTGTTCCGCTCTACCGCGACACTTGGGGAAACGGAGGAACTACGGGAGTCTACTTTAATGAGAGCCTCGAAGTACCAGGAGACGATATCGCCTCCACCATGGGCGAAGGAAATTTTAGAGAATTTTCCATCAGTCGAATTCTTTGGGATGCCATTGATTCCATAAATGAAGGCGCAGGTATCGATCAAGTCACCAGTCCTTTCTCGGAATTGTGGACGATCTTTGCAGATCCCATCAATGGTTTTGCATCAACGAGCCATCGTTTTCGCAACATCGGACTCTTTCACACCCTTCAACAGGCACTACCTAATGCTCAAGACTGGTCCTCGATTCGTACAGGTGAAAATCACGTAGGCTCCCAAGCCGATTATGCTCGTGCCGTCCTCCGCGGTGGCTCCTGCTCGCCGATCAACATCCAAGCCGCCAGCAGTTCCACGCAAACGGAAAACGGCCAAGCCGCAAACTCCAATCAGTTTGCATCTAACGATTTCTATGCGTACTACCATCCAGGTGGCACATTCTCATTCACTCTCAATTACACTACCACGCCCAATCCGGCCGCGGATCTGGATGTGTATCTTTTCGCGGAAAACTACGTGTTCACCAAACCAGCGCTAGCTCAGGCAAAAACAGCCGTGGTGACCAGCGCCAGCAGCGGAACAGAAACAATCACTGCCAATTTGGCGGCGGGATACTACATGATCAACGTGCGCGTTAACACCACGGGTGGCGTTCTCGGTAACGCCGCTAATTACACCATGACATTAGGAGGACAATCATTATGTCCAAATTAAACATCACTATTGCCGCTTTGACTCTTCTTATCTTTATTGGCATTTCCATTTCTTCGGAAACCACTACAGCCCGCGACTCTGAATCGCAGTCCTGGGGTAAAGGTCAGGGTGCTGTCCACGTGCGTATTAAAGAGATCTCTAAAACGGATAAAGTTGTGGAAATCATGGGAATGATTCGATCTAAAAAAGAAAATCTGCAAGTAGAGTGGAAGCTTCCTGACGGCGCGACTCTTCTCGAAGGTGAACTGACCGGTACAGCCACAAGATCAGCAGACGGAAGTTATGCCGGAAATGTGATTAAAGTGGATGTCTCTAACGCCAAAGACGAGCCGATAGCATTTATGGCCTTTGTCGAAAAAAATAACGAGCGTTTGGGGCACAGCCGGGTTTACAAATGGAATAAAACTGAGGAAGAAACCGAACACGTTGAAAAAATCCGCGCTAAAATGAGAGCACGGAAGGTTTCGCCCGTTCAATAATCTAACTAGCCAATTTCCACGCGAATTTGCGGATTGAACTCATCTTGTAAAATAGATTGAATGGCATCCAAAGTGCCGTACATGGAGCTGGGGCACGTGCCACACGCGCCCTGGTAGTTGATCGTGAGCGTGTTTTCTTTATAAGCCAAAATTTCTAAATCCCCGCCATCAGCCTGTAAACCGGGGCGGATTGTGCGATCTAAAATTTCTTCAATCTGAGTCATCTCGGGTGATAAATTCTCGCGGTTCTTTTTGGCCTCTTTTTCGTCGGGCATTTTAAAGTTGGGGTCGTGAATAGCCATTCGGGTTTTTAAAATAGCTTCGACCTCTTCGGTAAGTGCTTCGATCGGCGCAGATTCAGTAAAAGTAACAGTCATCACGTTTTCAAAAATGTGCACCTGCAGCACATCCGGTAAAATAAAAATGGATTCCGCCAAAGTGATTCCTTGAGCGTCTTCTTTTTTATAAAACGTTGCTTTCCCGGTATTTTTTAAAGGAGCGTTGACGATAAACTTGATCGCTGCCGGATTTGGGGTGGGCAAAGTGCGCACCATTACGTCGTAGGATAAACTCATAAGATACTCCCCGTCTTAGTAAGGCATTCCAACAGATACTCCACTTCACCCAAAGTATTATAGGGACCAAATGAAACACGCACAGTCCCTGTGATTCCGTAGGTGCCCATAAGCGGCTGCGCACAATGATGGCCTGCTCTTACTGCCACACCCATCTGATCTAAAATCTCTCCCACATCGGAAGGATGAGCACCATCAAAAACAAATGAAACAATGTCGGCTTTTTTGCAATCCTGAGCCCGCGGGCCAATTTGTCGAATTCGCTTAAATTCTTTGAGACCGTCTTCCAGTTTCGAAACCAGTTGACGAGTGTGCGGCGTCCACGAATCCAGCTTCCACTGTTCAATAAAATCAATTGCCACGCCAAAACCAATAACATCGGCAATATTGGGAGTGCCCGCTTCGAATTTGTGCGGAGGATTTTGCAAAATCACTTTATCCCACGTCACTTGGGAGATCATACTCCCGCCACCCATAAATGGTGGCAATTGTTCGAGCCGGTCCATTTTTCCGAATAGAATACCTGTGCCGAACGGACCAAACATCTTATGAGCAGAGAGCGTGAGAAAATCCACTCCCAATTTTTGGACATCTAATTTCTCGTGCAACACAGCCTGAGCGGCGTCGATCACAGTCACTGTCGACGTTCCTGCAAAAGCGCTGAGCACCTTTTCCACGTCGAAACGCACACCGGTTACATTGGAGTACATGATCATGGAAAGAATCGCGGGCGCCAGGGCTTTTACTCGAGCAATTTCTTTGTCGTCAATGGACCCGTCTTCATTAAAGGTAAGCGTCTGCACTTGGCAACCGACGCGATCCCGTAATAGCAGCCATGGCACTATGTTGGAATGGTGTTCATTGCCACTCACAACAACAGTGTCTCTTGCCGTCAAGGACTGGCCATAGCTGTAGGCAAGCAAGTTGATGGCTTCGGTAACCCCTTTAACATAGACAACTTCGTTTTCTGATGTTGCATTGATAAAACGTGCGGCCTTACCACGAACAGCTTCAAAGTTTTGTGTTCCCATGCGCCCCAAATAGTGCGATCCACGGTGAATGTTCGCGGATTCATAGAGATAGTATTGATGAATCCTATCCGCCACCACTTTTGGTTTTAAAGATGTCGCACCTGTATCAAAGTAGTAAAAATCTTTACCGTCAACTTTGGAACCTAATACCGGAAACTGCTGGCGAAAACTTTCAACATTAAACATTTCTCAAGTCCGTAATGAAGCGCGCGATCTCCTGCCCCACTTTGGCAAAGTAAATCTGCTTGAGAGAATCGGGAAGCTTGTCAGCGGATGCAAACACAAAGCTCTTAAGAACCATTTCGCGGGCCTGCAACGGAGACAACCCACGACTTTGCATATAAAATAACTCTTCCTGATCCATCTGTCCGATTGTGGCGCCGTGTTTGGCCTTAACGTCGTCCGCATCGATCAAGAGTTCTGGTTTGGCATTTGCCTCTGCAGTTTTCGAAAGTAAAAGGTTGCGACTCAGCTGTTCGGCATTTGATTTTTGAGCATCTCTTTGAATCCAAACTTTGCCATTAAAGACGCCCGTGGCTTTGGCCGCAAGCACGCCGGAATACTCCTGATTGCTCGTGGTGTGCGCCACTTTGTGATCGAGAAATGTATGGTGATCGACAAAATGCCCTTCATCGCCTAAGTAGCTCGCGCTCAGTTCGGCGTGAGCATTCTCTCCGGCCAGTTCGACGTAAGCGTTGTGCCGAGCCCAAAGCGCATCTCCGGTAAAATGCACTGAATGCAATCGCGCGTTCTTTGCCACGCGTGCACGCGTCGTGGACATCACGCGGCCCTTGAGGGTTTTATCTAGTTTCAACGTGGTTAAAGCGGCGTTTTCGCCCAAGTAGTAGCTCACAGTGGCGTTGAGTAAAGTGTTTTCCTCGCCGTTGAACATTTCATGCAATCGCACGTTGGCATTGGGCAATAGCACTATCTTTACGCCGACAGACGAAAGGGTGTTCTGCATAAGATCCGTGGAGAAGCGAAGCTGGCAGACCTTTTCCGCATCCCACTGAGAATCAAAAATAAAGTACACTTCCGCGGCGTCGCTCACATCAAACAATTCCGAAAAATAATTGGAATAGGACCATGGCGGTGACAGTATTTGAGTGCTGGAGGCGCGGAGCAGATTTAAAGCCTCTTCGCGACCCGCAATCATCAGGCCTTTCACTGATGGCGGTAAACCCTGTTTCCCCAAGCCACGGGAGATATTGAACGTGAAGGGCTGTGCTGTATCTACAGACACATTCATAGTACGTTCAATGTCCGCAGAATAATTCTGTTTGTCTAAAAAAGAAATATCCGTGTATTTCCAGTCTTCGTCGCTGCGCGAAGGAAGCGGTTTGTGTAAAAACGCCGTCCACGCGTTGGCGTGAGCCGCAGGAATATTTTTTGAATTTTGGCGCAAAGAATCATTAAACATCATCACACGTACGACTCATAGCCTTTCTTTTCCAACTCTAATGCCAACTCTTTACCGCCGGTCTTAACAATTTGGCCTGCGGAGAGAACATGTACCACATCTGGCTGCACATAATCCAAAAGACGCTGGTAATGGGTCACGAGAACAAATGCATTGTTTTTATTCTTTAAACTATTAATTCCATCAGAAACAACTTTTAGCGCGTCGATATCCAAGCCCGAGTCCGTCTCGTCGAGAAAACTCAAACGCGGTGACATCACCGCCATTTGCACGATTTCATTCTTCTTTTTCTCGCCTCCCGAAAAACCAGAGTTAACGGCGCGGTACAAAAAACTTTCGTTGAGTTTTACGATATCCAATTTTTTACGAACAAAGGTTGCAAATTTTTCGTCGTCCATCACTGGAAATCCCTGCTGCTTGGCAACCGCGTTGTAGGAGGCTTTTAGGAATTCAAAATTGGTCACTCCAGGCACCTCAACAGGATATTGGAATGCCAGAAAAATGCCTTCTCGGGCGCGCTCGTCGGCGGGCATATCGAGGATGCTCTTCATACTAAAATTAATATCGTATTCGATTGTGCCCGCGGTTACCTGGTAGGCTGGATGGCCAGCGATCACTTTAGAAAGTGTACTCTTACCCGATCCGTTAGGCCCCATGATAGCGTGCACTTCGCCCGCCTTCACTTCCAGATTCAAACCCTTTAATACCGGTTTATCATTTATCGATACATGCAAATTTGTTATCTTTAACATTTTTTATCCTACGCTATTTTCCAATTTCATTTCGATCAATTTCACGGCTTCCACTGAGAATTCCAGTGGGAGTTGCTTAAATACATCTTTACAAAAACCATTCACAAGCATGGAAATCGATTCTTCACTGCTCATCCCGCGCGAGCGGAGGTAAAACAATTGCTCTTCGCTCAGGCGCGAAGTGGTTGCTTCATGCTCGAGAATGGCCGATTCATTCTTAACCTCCAAATACGGATAAGTATTTGCAGTGGAGCGATCCCCAACAAGCATAGAGTCGCACTGCGAATAATTCCGCGCGTTTTCTGCGCCCGGCATGATCTTTACGAGTCCGCGATAATTATTGCGCGAATGATTGGCCGCAATGCCTTTAGAAATAATAGTGCTCTTAGTGTTTTTACCAATATGAATCATCTTAGTGCCGGTATCCGCCTGCATGTAATCGTGAGTGAGGGCTACCGAGTAAAACGCGCCCTGTGAACCATCGCCTTGAAGAATGCAACTGGGATACTTCCACGTGATCGCTGAACCCGATTCAATCTGTGTCCAGGAAATTTTAGAATTTTCTCCGATACATTTTCCACGCTTGGTTACAAAATTATAAATACCACCCTTGCCATTCTTGTCCCCGGTGTACCAGTTTTGCACCGTGGAGTAACGAATCTCGGCGTTCTTTAAGGTGATCAGCTCTACCACCGCTGCATGCAACTGATTCGAATCACGCATGGGAGCCGTACAGCCCTCGAGGTAATTCACGTAGCTGTCCTCTTCGGCGATTATTAAGGTTCGCTCAAATTGCCCAGTGTCTTGTGCATTAATACGAAAGTATGTCGATAAATCGAGAGGGCACGTCACACCCTTCGGAATATAAACAAATGATCCATCGGTGAATACAGCCGCATTTAAGGCTGCATAAAAATTATCTTTATACGGCACCACGGTGCCGAGGTATTTTTTTACCAACTCAGGATGTGTGTGCAGTGCCTCGGAGATGGAACAGAAGATGACTCCAACTTTGCCCAACTCCTCTTTGTGAGTCGTCGCTATGGAAACGCTATCAAACACGGCATCGACGGCAACTCCACTAATGCGCTTTTGCTCACTCAAAGGAATTCCCAAACGCTCAAACGTTTTGATCAACTCGGGATCGAGATCCTCTAAAGTTTTCTTAGGCTCGTTCTCATTGCGCTTCTTTGGCGCCGAATAATACGAAATATCCTGATAGTCGATCGGTGAAAAGCGCAGATCCGCCCATTGCGGCTCGGTGAGAGTTTTCCAATATTGAAAAGCTTTAAGTCGGTACTCAAGCATCCAAGCAGGTTCATTTTTTTTGCCGGAAATAGTGCGAATGACGTCTTCGTTTAAACCTTTCGCAACACTTTCTGTTTCGATATCGGTTGTAAAGCCGTATTTATAGTCACCAATTTCCAGAGCCGGATTGTCTTGGCTCATGGGGTGACCGCCTCGGCGATGACCGCCTCAGGAGGAGGAACCACAATCATTTCCTCCGGGTAGCGACGTACATTTAAGAGCTGATGCAAATTGATGCTTTCGTAAAACTGAATCAACTGCTCGTTCAATTGGATGAGTGGTTGTTTAATATTGCAGCTCTGTTTCAATTCGCAAGCGCTCTCGGGCGTCGTCGTGGATTCGCTGCTCATACATTTTACAATTTCCACTGGTCCCACCACACGTTCAATTAAATCCTTCACTGTAACTTTGGTGAGATCCTTCATAATCAGGTAGCCGCCGTAAGCACCCTGTTCTGATTTTAAGAATTTGCCTTGAACCATTTGCTGCATCACACGTGCAGTGGCATCAAAAGGTGTCCCATATTTTTGGCAGATTTCTTTTACCGTTGTCAGTTCGCCAGGCCTTTTTTGGCTCATATGTTTGAGCGCGATGAGGGCGTATTCCATTTTTCGATGAATCTTGTTCACAATTAACCTCGTTTCAGATACTTTGGCTGCGATTGCAGGTACTGGTATTTCATTTAGTGTTCATCTAGTCAATATATAGGGCTAAAATAGTCCGATTTAAAAAACCCTCACTAAATACGTATTTAGATCGCCCACAAGTGCTGCGAGAGTTTAACATAAACCTTTAAAATTCAGGTAGTTATGGAAAAGAAAAATTTTAAACGCTCGATACTAGTTTTAACTATAGGCGTAATTACGCCCTTCTTTACCTGGATTTTGCTGAAGAGTCTGGCACACAATTCATCCTCCGCTCACGACCCAGATCCTTGGATTCAAAGTCTGGTGGACGCCCCACAAATGTTCGCCAGAAACGCTCCTGAAAATGGCTGGTTTAAAATCGTTACAATAGATGGCGAGATCTTATGGCAAAGAGATGCGAACACACTCGCTCCACTGGACGACATTCCCACATGGATTAAGAAAACAATCTTTTTGGTGGAGGCTCTCGGCCCCAAAGCCGCCTCTCAACTTTACAAATACTTAAAAGATAAAAACGCGACGTCATCGGTGCTTCTGCTGAGTTCCACCGATGGATTTCTGCGCGACATGCAATATTACGATCCCAATATGCAAATGAGTTGTGGTCAGGCCTATCTGGTGCGCCTGCGTATGCTGCGACAGCTGGGGCTCTCCAACCTTATGAAAACCAATATGAGCGCCGCCTATCTTGATGAAGATGTTTTTAAAAAAGATGTGCCCGAGTTCATGGCCGAATTTAAATCCCGCCGTGTGCCCCTATTCATGAGTCCGGCGAAGGCGCCTGTGATTGCGCCATCCATCAATATTCTTCTACCATAGAGTCGTTAATAACTCGCTGTGTCTGGCCAAGGGAGTGTGCGCTAAGTACCCTGAAGTTATGACATTTTTATTATTTCAAACAGCATGGGCCCAATCCGCAAAAACAACAACTGCCGTTAGCGGCAACCATCTCCTTGAGGGCATCGCGCACGCCGGTTTTGTCGTACAGATATTGCTGCTGTCGCTGATCGTGCTCTCGGTATGGAACTGGTTCATCATCTTTAAGAAGCGTGGTGAGTTCCAAAGAATTGCCGCTGAGAATGAAGAGTTCCTCAATATGTTTTGGGCGGCCTCAAATCTTCAGCAGATACAAACAAAAACAGATAACTTCGTTCACAGCCCGCTCGCGCGAGTTTTTAAATCTGGGTATCAGGAGATCGAACGCGTGATCGGCGCCCAAGATCAAGGCTCGATGATGAGCGGGATGGAAAACCTCGAACGTTCTATTCGCAAATCACACGACGACGAAGTGGCAAACATGGAAAGTAATATCAGTATATTGGCGACAACAGGGAGCACGGCACCTTTTATCGGACTGCTCGGAACGGTGATCGGTATTATGAATTCATTTGGCGACATCGCCGCATCTGGTTCAGCAAGTTTAGCTGTGGTGGCACCGGGAATATCAGAGGCACTGTTTGCAACGGCTGTGGGCTTATTCGCGGCAATTCCAGCAGTGGTGGCCTACAACTACCTAGTGAATAAAATCAAAAAAGTAGAAAATCAGCTGAGCGGATTCAATTCCGACTTTTTGAACATAGCCCGTCGCAATTTCTTTAAAAACTAGTAGTCCGCAAGGGAGGCTCGTCATGGGCATGAATACTTCTTCCAAAAAATCGCGCATGGTCCTCAGCGAAATAAATGTAACTCCATTGGTGGACGTGATGCTGGTCTTACTAGTTGTGTTTATGATCACAGCACCAATGATGCAGCAAGGAATCGACATTCAACTTCCAAAGACAGCTGCTTCCGGAATTGAGACTAAGTCGGAACCTTTGATTATTACTATCAAACAGAATCACAATGTTCTGATCGGTGAAACAAAAGTAGACATAGCCTCCGTGCGCGAAAAAATTATCGGTATATTTAAAACTCGAACCGACAAACAGGTCTACATTCGAGCGGATAAAAAAGTGGATTATGGCATCGTCGCTGAAGTGATCGCGGATGTGAAAGCCGCGGGCATTCAAAATGTGGGACTTGTGACGTTGCCCAAATAGAGATTGCCGAATAAAAATGAAAACGACGTCTGACCTTATTTATTTACTCACCTCACTCTTCCTGCACTTGCTTTTGGTGCTCGTGCTGCTGTTTCGTATATTCATTTTTCCATCTGAACGCCCTGAGATGATAAAATCGGTGCGCGTCGATCTAGTGGCTCTGCCGGACAAAGACCCGCAAGAAGGCCCAAAGGGCACTCCTCCACCTCCCGCTGCCGAAGAAAAAGCAAAAGAAAAACCCAAAGAGAAAGCGGCTGAGAAAAAGCCGGAAGAAAACACGTTTGTCGAAAAGAAAACCGACAAAAAGAAAAAAACCGAAGACGAAAAGAAAAAGCCAGAGCCCAAAAAAGAAGAACCAAAAGTGGCGGAGCAACAAAATGCGGCGCTCAATCGGCTAAAAGCGTTGGCTAAAATTAAAGAGATGAAGAGCAAAAAAGAGGCCGAAGCGAAGGCTGGCGAAGGTGAAGGCCAGCAGTACAAGGGCAATGTTCTCAGTGAAGGCAATTCCCTGACAGGTGTTGAGAAACTTCAACACGACCAGTATTTGGGGAAACTGGATGCTCATATTAAAAACAATTGGCGACTTCCTGCGTGGCTTGCCAACAAACCCTATTCCACCGCCGTGCTTGTAAAATTTGATGAGAAAGGTCTAGTTTTAGAAAAGCGCGTGGTGCGTAGCTCTGGGAATTCCGCGTTTGATTCTGAAGCGATGCAGGCGATTGCCAATTCAGTGCCGTTTCCCGAGCCCCCCGAACATTTAGTTAGTTATTTCAAAGTGCGCGGGATTGAGTTAAGATTTCCGGAGTAACACCGTATTCAAGAGTGTTCGAACTGCCGAATAAATTTACAGCAAAAGAAGGTCTTCTATGAAAAAACAATTTGCACTTCCCACCATTATAATTTTACTCGCAGCCGTCATACTCACTACCGCCCAACTTGTACGCGCTCAAACAGGGGCCAATGATAGCGCCTATATCAACGTCGGTCAGGCATCGGTGAAAAAGAGCCTTGCCGCTATTCCTGCAATGAAATTTATGGGCACGCCCGCTTTGGCAAAATCTTATGTAAAGTACCAAAAAGATTTGGAAGACATTATCGAAAAAGATTTTACTGTGGCGTCTTACTTTACTATTCAGGACTCTAAAGCGTATTTGGAATCGCCGGACAAAGGTTTGCGACCCAGCGGCGTAGATTCGGATGGATTTGATTTTGGCGCTTGGCATTCGATCGGCACAGAATTTTTAATCAAGACCGGTTTTAACGTGAGCGGCGACAAGATGACCTTGGACACATACGTGTATGACGTTTCTCGCAAAGAACTCATTTTCGGGCGCTCCTACAATGCACCACTCAAAGATTTGCGCAGTGTTGGTCATAAATTCTGCAACGACCTGATCGAAAAACTCACTGGAAAAAAAGCATTCTTCCTTACAAAATTTATTGTGTCGCGCTCCACTAGCAAAGGAGCTTCGGAAATTTTTATGATGGATTGGGATGGCGCCAACCAAAAACAAATCACTTCCAGCCGAAGCATCGCCGTGTCACCAACTTGGTCTCCCAATGGACAATTTATCGCCTACTCGATCTTTAACTACCACCAACGGATCAAAGCGAGAAATGCCGATCTTTATATTTACGATCTCAGCAAACAAAAGGGTACGATCCTCTCTGCTGTAAAAGGTTTAAATACTATGGCCTCGTTTATGCCTGACATGAGCGGCGTCGTAATGCGTATTTCTCCTAGCAATGGAACCTCAGACCTCTACAAACTATCTTTCGATGGAAGTAAAAAGCAGCAACTGACTCATGGACCCCGTGGGGCTATGAACGTGGAGCCCGCGATAAGTCCCGATGGCAAAAAGATCGCTTATTCTTCGGATCGCAGCGGTAAAGCAATGATTTACATATACGATGTCGCCACTCAAAAAGACACGCGGCTCACGTTTGCCGGACAATACAACGCCTCGCCAGCTTGGTCTCCAGATGGATCGAAAATCGCATTCGCGGGCTATCTCGATAACCACTTCGATATATATGTGATGGATGCAAACGGTAAAAACATGAAAAAAATCACCTCTGCTAAAAAGCAAAATGGTCGCGCTGCAAACAATGAGGATCCATCGTTTTCACCCGATGGACGCATGATTCTTTTTCGCAGTGATCGCAGCGGAGAACACCAGCTTTATACATCGACTGTGGACGGTAAAAGTGAATATCGGCTTACTTTTGATAAACACAATTACTCGCGTCCACAATGGTCACCGTTCCTGAACTAAGTTCCTATTCGCAAAATGAGTTGAACAGGGCCTGCGATATTTCGCCGGCCATTCGCCACTATCTATCGCTCCTAAATACAAATGTTTCGAGCCCCATAGATCTTTTTCGCCAACGACGCCATCGTGCCTGGATCGAGACAGCCCTGTCAGTGATCTTTAAAAAATGCTCGGCCGAGGAATCGTGCCGGCACTGGTCGATCGCCACACTGGATCTCTTGCAAACGGCGTGGAATTCCGCCGAACTCGACAGCGAAAATATGTGCATGATCAGCATGGGAAAACTGGGCGCACAGGAACTCAATCTGAGTTCCGACATCGATTTGTTTTTTGTATCGGCCGAGATGCCCTCTAAATTCATGCATAAAAAAGTCCGCAGTTTTATACAGCTCGTTTCGCAAACGACACCCTTTGGATTTGGCCATCGCATGGACTTCACGATACGTCCAGGTGGCGCGACGGCACCGCTGATCAGTTCTTTAGAACAGGTGATGAATCACTATGGCAATCACGGCGAAACGTGGGAACGTAGTGCCTTGATCCGGCACGGTATTCATTTTGGATCGGACAGTTTGCGCCAAGAGACCAGTGAATTCCTGCGCAAGTTTTCCTATCGTCGACATCTAGATCTCAACCTCTTTGGCGATCTCGTCCTTATGCGCGAGCGGATCCGCGCGCAACATGCACCCTCCAAGATAACCAATATCAAGTTCGATGTGGGCGGAATTCGTGAATTGGAGCTTCTCGTTCATGCATTGCAACTCATTCATGGCGGCAAACATTCCACCATGCGTACCCCATCGACAACGTTAGCCCTTCAACAACTGGCCGACCTTGGCTTGATGGATCGCAAAAGTGCGAACGCTTTGCTGGAGACCTACTGGTTTTTTCGTGACATCGAAAATCGCATCCATCTCGTCAACGACCGGCACACCTATGATTTGATTCCTTCCGCTGATAACTTTCTATCCATGGACGACGTAAAGCAGTTTAACGAGCGTGCCGAAAAGACGGATCTTCTCATTCGCGGACTGCTCAAACCCTATACCGGGAACCAATCGTTCTTGACCCAGCAGGATTTGCTCGCAACTTTTAAAGATTTGACGACCGACACCCCGGAGAGTTTGAGTGTCTGGGAAAATCTGATTCGAGATGAATCAAAGTCCAAAACCAAAGATCGCGATGAGCAGCAACGTAGAATATTCCTGCGACGCTTTGTCGAAGTGGTTCGCGAATGCAATGTGGATAACTCTCTTGCCATTGTGCATTTGGAAAAATTCATAGCAAGCTCTAAAGCCAAAGCAAGTCTCTACACAGTATTTAATAATTACGATGAAATTCTTAAGGAACTGGCGTGGATTTTCTCGTGTTCGCCGATGATCTCCAGTATTTTGATCTACAAACCGGAACTGATCGATAGTTTTTTGTTAAAAAGCGTGGAAATTGACAAGTCTTCAGACGAAAATTTCTATTCCACTCTTCACGATCACAAACTCCTCTCCGAAGTCATCGCCAGTTCCCAATTCCTACGCAAACGAGACGTGGAAGCTCTTACCAAAACGCTGTCTACAACGACAGACACTATCGTGAACCATTTGCTGCACTACCTGTCATCAAAACTCAATTTGCAGATGGACATTCTTACATTGGGCAAGTGGGCTGGTCGACAAATGGGACTTACCTCGGATTTGGATTTTGTTATGTTGCGCTCGGAAGACAGCAGTGAGCCTCCCACGAAATTGGCGCGCCGGTTTATAAATTTTTTGCAGTCGCCGTCCTCAGGCAGCGCATTGTACTCCATTGATCTTCGCTTGCGGCCCAGCGGAAGCGCCGGTCCACTTATGTCCACCGTGAGCGAATTGACAGAGTACCTCAATAGCAAGGGCCAAGCTTGGGAAAGACAAGCGTACCTCATGAATCGTCGTTTCTCGTCGGGCCACACCCTTCAACTCTTCTCCCCACGACCACTCTCCAATGAGGACAAGGCGCTCTTGGGTTCCGTGCAGGAAAAACTTCTGCACCACTACGAACCAGAAATTCGTTTAAAAAAGTCGAAGGGGGCTCTATTACACACCGAACTGATTTTGCAGGCCGCGTGTTTGAACAAAGGTCTCTTTGCAAAAACACCCAACGTCTCGGGTTTGTGTGAGGTGCTAAAATTGGAGTATGACGAGGATTTGTGCCTCGAAATCGAAGCCAATTACCAATTGCTACGCACCTATCAACAACTTCTCCTTCTGATCAGTGGAACTTCCGACATCACCCTCAATGAAGAGCACAAAGACGTTCAGAAAATGTGTTTGATCACCCAAACCACGCCGAAAGTCGTGCTCGAACAGATTGCTGCCATTCTCCTGCGGCAACGAACTCTTCTCGATAGTATCTACAGACACTGATACCTGCAGACTGGCGAATTCAGTTGCTATCATCGGCAAATTTTCCGTAAAATAAGATTATGAACTCCGCCCTATTATTCGTCGTCTTTTTGGTTTTAAACGCAATCTCACAGAATGTTTTTGCAGATCCGCAAGCGCGCATTGTTACAGATCAGGGCACGATCACAATTAGTTTAATGCCCTTAGTGGCGCCAAAAACCGTAGAAAATTTTGTGAAATTGGCCATCGGCGAACAGAAATACATCGACATCACTGGGCAAAAATCAAATAAGCCATTTTACAATGGTCTAAAAATTCATCGCGCCCACCCCTCTCTCGGAATTTTTACCGGCTGTCCTTGGGGTACCGGTCGCGGATGGCCCGGTTACTACATGTTTGATGAGGCACCAGATCGCTCGGATTTTAGCCAACCTGGCATGGTGGCTATGGCGAAGGTTCCTGGTGATACGCGTGTAGGTAGCCAATTTTTTATAACAACCACCGAAAATACGCGCCTGAACGGGAAATACACCATATTCGGCAAGGTCACAGGTGGCATGGACGTAGTGATGAAAATCGCATCAGCCCCCACCGATACCTCTCTCCAGCCGCAAGTCCCTATTATTATCCGAAAAGTAGAGATTGTGCGTTAGGCCGCAGGCCCTAGACACAGCGTCCTCTACGACTGATAAATTGCAGTGCCATCCCTAAATTGATATGGTCGTTTCCGGTATTGCCTTACGGCAAATAGAGGGAGACCGCATGACACCGGAACGCATGGACGTGCTTTCAGTTTACAAGACACTTGTTGATCATCTGTTGTCCGATAACCAGGATGAAAAGCTCATCAAAAAATTGATGGCGCAGCTGGGGATCGAGTACAAGGAAGGTAAAGTGGACCGTCTGTCGGCTGTGTTGGCCTTTGATCCCCGCAACCCCGTAAAAGGAAAGATGAATGATCTACAATAATATTCTCGAAACCATAGGCAATACGCCCATCGTAAAACTCAACAAAGTAGTTCCTAAAAATTCACCGCACACATTTTTGGTGAAGTTGGAATACTTCAATCCCGGAATGAGCGTCAAAGATCGCATTGCCCTTTCTCTCATCGAAGGCGCCGAAAAACGCGGCGACCTCAAGCCTGGCGGTACGATCATTGAGGCCACCTCCGGCAACACCGGTATGGGTCTCGCACTTGTGGCATCGGTGAAAGGTTATAAATCTATCTTTGTCATGCCCGACAAAATCAGCGAAGAGAAGCGTGCGGCTCTTCGTGCCTTTGGGTCAAAAGTTGTGATCACACCCACTGCCGTTGAACCCACTGATCCGCGCAGTCACATGTCGGTTGCCAACAAGTTGGCAGAGATTACGCCCAATAGTTTTATCACGAATCAATACCACAACCCCGACAACACCAAACAACATTACATGACCACAGGACCGGAGATCTGGAATCAAACTCAAGGCAAGGTCGATGTTTTCGTCGCCGGCGCTGGAACGGGTGGTACTGTGTCGGGAGTTGGAAAATACCTTAAAGAAAAAAATCCAAATGTAAAAATTCTTTGCCCAGATCCTGTGGGAAGTATTCTATATGATCTTTATTACCACAAAGAAGTGCGTGAGGCTGCGCAACCCTACAAAGTGGAGGGTGTTGGTGAAGACATGCTCCCCGATAATGTTCACTTTAATGTGATCGATGATTTCGTACGCGTGACGGACAAGGAATCGTTTCATTTGGTGCGCGAAATCGTTGCGAAAGAGGGCATTTGTGTTGGTCCATCCTCGGCCATGGCACTTGCCGGCGCCTTCAAATATTCCGAGCAGTTCAAAGAGCCAAAAACATTCTTAGTCATGATGGCTGATAGCGGTCGCGCTTACCTCAGCAAGGCCTTTAACGACGACTGGATGAAGGACAACAATTTCTTACCATCTCCAATGCGCTCGAACAACGTTCGGAAGCTTGTTCACGAGATGAATCAGCCCGAGTTGATCTTTGCTAAAGTAGGACAAACTGTTCTCGATGTGGTGAAACTTCTTAAAACCCACAACATTTCACAGGTTCCAGTTTACTCGGAAGGCGAAATCGTCGGTATCCTCGACGAATCCGATCTGATTTTTCCGTTGGCAACCGGTAAACTAAAGCCGGATGAGCCGATCATTCACCTGATCAAAGGGAATATTATCTGGGTCGATGAGGAAGACACCTTAGAGAGTCTCTCGGACCATTTCCAAAAAGGATTTATCGCCCTTGTGCGCGACAAAACGGGCACCGTTCGCCTTATCACTAAGATTGATCTTTTGGACTTTATCACTAACAACGTGACTCAGTAGAGGCTATTATGAAAACGATCGACAAAGAAACAGCATTCGCCACCCGAGCCATTCATGCTGGGCAAACTCCTGACCCCACCACAGGTGCCATCATGACTCCCGTGTACCTCACATCCACCTATGTGCAAGAGTCACCCGGCGTTCACAAAGGTTATGAGTACAGTCGCACCGCCAACCCCACTCGCAAGGCGTATGAAGACTGCCTCGCCAGCCTTGAATCCGGCAAACACGGTTTTGCATTTGCTTCTGGTTGTGCAGCGACTACGGTAATGATGCATCTCTTAAAAGCGGGAGATCACGTAATCGCTAGCGATGATCTCTACGGTGGTACGTTTCGATTGTTCGATAAAGTGATCAAACATCATGGTATCGAATTTTCTTTTGTCGATCTCTCAAGAATCGAAAATTACCAAGCCGCTTTAAAACCGAACACAAAAATGGTATGGATCGAAACCCCCACAAACCCGATGCTTAAACTCATCGATATTCGCAAGGTGTGCGCGGAAGCAAATAAAAAGAATCTGATCTCAGTGGTGGACAACACGTTCATGAGCCCGTACTTTCAGCGCCCATTGGAGTTAGGTGCTACGGTGGTCCTCCACTCCACAACAAAGTATATTGGCGGTCACAGCGATGTGGTCGGCGGGGCGTTGATCACTTCGAACACCGACGTCGCGGAGCGAATCGCCTTTATCAGTAATTCCACGGGAGCTATTCAATCCACATTCGATGCATTCCTCTGCATGCGCAGCCTGAAAACACTCCCGCTACGTATGCAAAAGCACGCCGAAAACGCCATGGCCGTCGCCAAGTTCCTCGAGAGCCATCCCAAGGTAGAAAAACTTCTCTACCCGGGATTGCCGAGTCATCCGCAGCATGCATTGGCAAAGGAACAGATGTTGGGCTTCGGTGGAATGATCACTTTTTATCTAAAAGGTGGCCTTGAGGAGTCGCGCCGCTTTCTCGAAAAAGTTTCTATATTTGCATTGGCCGAAAGCTTAGGCGGTGTGGAATCTTTGATCGAACATCCTGCTATAATGACCCACGCAAGTGTTCCTGTTGAGAATCGTAAAGCCCTAGGAATAGACGACAATTTAGTGCGCATTAGCGTGGGCATTGAGGACATCGACGATTTGCTGTGGGATCTTAATAACGCACTTGCTTAATTTATAAGCATACAAAAGAGCCATAAATAATCGACAGGCGAGGTTCGAATTCTTGACTTCAATCCTC
The DNA here is from genome assembly GCA_964400355.1 of uncultured Pseudobdellovibrionaceae bacterium. Taxonomy (GTDB): domain Bacteria; phylum Bdellovibrionota; class Bdellovibrionia; order Bdellovibrionales; family JAGQZY01; genus JACKAL01. The sequence continues at coordinate 131,425 of CAYNTO010000003.1, read as the reverse complement.
GCAATTAGTAGCTATGAGATCTTCGTAATTTGACTGGTCAGGTAGCTCAGTCGGTAGAGCAGAGGACTGAAAATCCTCGTGTCGGGGGTTCAAATCCCTCTCTGACCACCAGTTTCCCTAATTGCGACAAATCGTCTAAAAACCAATTAATATCACTAATGTCATTCTCACTGTAACCCTATTTTATTTTTCGAGTGTCGTGCCGTCTGATGCAACTGCGGGCGCTCCGGCCGAGATTAGAGCTTGTGTATTTCCTCGACAGAACTGAACGATGTTGTCTTTAGATAGGAGAGCGTTGTCCACTTTTGCATCTTTATCGGTGTCCTTCAATTTTAAGCGCCCGACGCCCTTACTAAATTCCTTACTCTCGTCGTAGTGAAGAGTCAGTTCGGCGCCGTCCGTATTGTCGGCCCACATGATTTTAGTTTTTTTATCTTTACCATGCTTGATGTACTGGTAAGTGCCATTCGAGTAGTACGTTTTCGTTTCAGAAACCACACCATTTCTTTTTATAGTTACTTTGCATGCTTTTGACGGGCCTCTACATTCACTCTTCACATCATTAGAAAGTTCAAAGGTAACCTCTTCGGATCCGCATGTGCGCTTCCATCCCTCACCACTATTCACCGCCAAGGGTTCAAAGTTAACAGTAGTGTTGCATGGCGATTTGGCCGCGAATTCCTGACGACGTTTCGTGCAAAATGACTTGGCAAAGCCATCACTCATTTTTGGACCACCTTTTTCTAAGTATGTGATTTCGCCGGCGCTTAAAAAAATTAGGATCTGGATAATCATCATATATTTATATCGGCATCTCCCGCACGTTGCTGAAAGATACGCAAGATCGCCTCAAAGTGATACGTTTCGTAAGACCATTAGAATCCAAATTTGGGCTTTTTTGGCTTGGGCTTAACCCCCGAAACGTCTGTTGAACACTCTCTCCACGACAAGTGATACTCGACGGCGGTGCCGACCGAAGCATCGACGGAATCAATCGTCGCGACGACATCTTCGCCCTCTTCGTTGGTTACAGCAATAGCGCGCGTATCAAGCCGGAACGTGAGGCTCTTACCACAGGCAGACCAAACGGGTTTGTTCGATACATCACTGGAGATCGTATAATCTTCTTCCAATGGCCCGTTAAAAATGTAGTTCCTGCGGATGCGCTTACCAATTTGCTTATTCGTTTGGCCGTCGAAGAATGAATACATCGTCACATACCGTGCACGGCCACCGTCAGGAATCGAATTGAAACCTCGGTAATCGAGTTTTACGATGGTCATTTGGTAGCCAGCCGGAACCTCTATTGGCAATTGCACCGAACAGTTCTTAATATCACGCTTTACTCCAGAGGATTGGCCCGCTTCAGCGATATAATTGTCAAATAAGAGACTAATAGTCTTTGCATCTGGCGACATCGAAGCACCAATTGTGCCCTCTGGGCAACCCGTTCCACCTAAGAGCGGTTTCTTAAGTTTCACGCCGCTCACTAATGCTGAACCTTGATTGGCGGGACCATTGCCCTTGCCCTTGATAAAATCGGAGACGTCCTCATCGCCTTGAAGGACGGGATCCAACTTCTCGGCAAGATCCATGATTGGTTTCTTCTTTTTTCCGATAACAGAAATAATATCTTTAATACCTGGTGGCTTTTTATTTTTACCTGGATTGTTGAATTGCGCAAAGACTTGCGATGACGTTAATACAATGGAAACGAACACAACAGTTTTTAAAAGCGACTCCATGACCTTTTCCCCCTCAGTATGGATCTGGATTTAAAACTCGTCTTCCGTGAAATAAAAAACGGCCCTGCTTGGGCCGTTTACAAATGTGTGCGATACGAATTATTTCTTTTTACACGTTTGCCATTGAAGTTGGTAGATGATGCCGCCAGCGATGTCTACGCTGTCTACAGTTGCAAGCACATCGTCTTTTTTAGCATTTGATTTTGCCGTCATCGACGAATTTACGCGCAAGTTCACGTCCTCACCACACGCCGACCAAACCACGGCTTGAAGGCCCAATTGGTTAGAGATCAAGTAATCATTGTCGTAGTTTGAGAATGACTTGGACACTTTTGGACCAGTCGTCGAACCATTAAAGCTTTTTAAAAAATATTCCACATTGAACTGCGCTGATGTTCCTTTAGGAGCATACACATATCCACGATAGTCCACTTTAAGGACGCTCACGCTCATGCCCTGTGGCACATGGATTGGCACCGACAAATTACATGTTTGTCTTTGCAAAGTCTTACCAATCGATTTGCCGGCTTCGGCAACGTAAGAATCAAAAATCATGCTTAGAACTTTTGAATCTGGTGAAAGCGTAATTCCCACTGTTCCTTGCGGACACCCCGTGCCTCCATAAGATGGTTCGCCCAATGCAATATCATCCGCGTGTGCGCCAAATGAAACCAACCCCAATAGTGCTGTTAATAATAATCCCTTCATATTCTTCCCTCCCATTCACCCTTCCCGGTGGTCCAAGAAACTCGTCCTGGTACAAGGTCGAGATTTGTCGAACGACCACTTTTAATCAAACATTGTATCTATGAATAATTTTGATAGATCCTATTATGGTTCGTTTTCCACTTATCTATTCTCACGCAAATCCATTCACTTATCCCACCATTTAAGATCTGAAATGGTCACCTCGCTGATGCGCGTTTGAGCTAACCGATCGTCCTAATTGAAAACTTATCGATTACAAACCCACCTCTTTTGGAAAGGATTTCAACGAAATTTCCCAATCTCGCAGTAAAAAAATAGGGTTTACCGGCAGCCAATTCGATTTAAATATCAGGCTAATAGTCTAAATCGACCAAAATTTCGACGAATCCAGGACCATTCATAAGTCGAGTCCTGATACCGTTAAAGAGGTATGCGTTTTACACTTTTCGCCTTTATTGTACTGGCTTCACTGGTGAGCATTTCTTGCGGAAAAAACGCCGATCCCAGTCTCTACACGTCAACTCTGTTGAGCGATGATGAAAACTCCGCAACCGATGATTCCGATTCTTCTAGTGAATCGAGCGACAACTCGGTGACGTCAAATCTCAAGCCTAATATTTGTTCTGATCTCAACTTCGACAAAGTGACCTGGCCTACTGGCACCAATCAAATCACAGCGACGCTTTTCGGTTTGGCTATGAATATGAGTGGAAGCTTCGAAGGTCATGAAGGTTGGGAAAACCTCTCCAACAACTTTGATGGACAAGGTGTGAGCCTGGGTCTGTTTAATCAAAACTTGGGCCAGGGTTCGCTGCAAACTCTTCTCTTACAGTTGCTTAAGAAAAATGAAAGTAGTTTTAAGACAAATCTCACGTCCGCACAGTTCACTTCAATGACAGGTATGTTGAAAACATGGAATGGCGGAAGCTTGCTCTCAAAAGCCAGCAAAGAAGATTTAGACGTGTACGACAACCCCACCTCATCACTCGATGATCCTGAACTCCTCGATGCGGCCGGCGAAAATCTTCCGCTTCAAAAAGCGTCCAGCAACCGCAATCAGGCATCAGTGAATTGGGCGGTACAAAATCTATACTCGGGAAGCTCCTTCAAAGCAGCTTGGAAAAATTCTTTGCAGAACCTTGCTAGCACGCCCGCCTATGTTTCTGTGCAAATACAGGCCGCAAAAACAATTCATAACCGGGCAATCGCTTACATGACCAAGTACAACCTTAAAGAAATGCGCTCTTATTTGTTCTTTTTTGATATTGTCGTTCAAAATGGGAGTTTAACTTCGGGCGTAGAGAGCAAATTTGCCACATGGCTCAAAACAAACGCAAAAGCCAGCGAGACTGCCAAATTAAAAAAACTGCTGGAATACCGTCTTACTTTGGTAAAATCGGTGTATGTAAAAGATGTGCGCGCCCGCAAGACCGCGATCATTGATGGCGTGGGAACGGTTCATGGAAGTAAGCGCGACTTTAAAAAAGAATATTGTGGACCTTCCTGGAGTACGGCATTCACCAGTCGCCCAACACTCAAGTGAAAAGAATAGAACTTAAATAATACAGAGCACTACCGCAAGTGCCCAAAGATAGTAACTAAAAAAATCGAGCCGCGCGCGGCCCGAAAACAAGTATCTCATTACCGCCAAGCAAACCATACCCACGACAAATGCGGTAAAAGCGCCAACACCATACACTGGGATGTGTTCCGGAGCGATAATAGCGTCTTTTAACTCGAGGGCCACAGCACCGGCAATTGCTGGAATAGAGATCGCAAAACTAAAAAAGAGAGCAGATGGTCCCGAAACTGAGCACAACACTGCGACAGCAATGGTACTCCCCGAGCGGCTCAAGCCTGGAAGTGCTGCTAGGCCCTGCGCCACGCCGATCAAAAACGCATATTTATAGTTAATTTCAGCGTACATTGTCTCCACTGAAAATGGTGCATAGGATTTGCCGTACATCTTCCGATGGGCCAAATAAATTGCTAAGCCCGACAATACAAAAAAAGCGGCAACTACTGGTAATGCGACGTGATCGAAATCAAAAAGCTCTTTAATAATCAGTCCAATCACTGCGGTTGGCACAGAGGCGACTACGCCAAGCTTAATAAATCTCCAATCGATAACCTTTACCAGATCTTTCCAAAAGTAGATAATCACCGCCAACAAAGTGCCAAAATGAAGAATAATGTTCAGAGTTAAAGTGCCTGAATCCATAGAAAAAAATTTTTGAAAAAGAACTAAATGACCATCACTGGAGATAGGTAAAAACTCGGTGATTCCCTGAACGATTCCCAAAATGATGGCTTGTAAAAATGAAATGGCAACTCTCCATGCGATGATTATTGCGCATCAAAAACGATTTTTCTGTTTTCATGCATTTGTAGATTTATCATCCCCGATTTTTTTTCCGATGTCCAGCTCAGTACGTAGTCGCCAGATGGCAGTGTTGAGATGACAATTGGCACATAGCCTTCATGGTAAAGCCATTGTTGCCCGGCGCTCCGCCGATAGAGTTTTGTTTTGACCCAAACCGGAGCACGCATGTCTAATGAATATGAGGACTGGAGATCTGTCGTCGACGGAACATAAGCCACTGCAGAGACGGATGCGGAAGCTATAAGTGCCAAACACCAAAAAATAACGCGTTTGTAAACAGGACAACCCACCCCCACTCCAACATTCAAAGAGGATTGTAGTTTAATGGTCGGTTGCTGCTGCTGACGCCAGCGCATCATCTCGCTGACGTATTTACCAATTTTGGTGCGCTCCGAAATTTGAGCAGTGAGCTCCATAAACATGCGATCATTGGGGTCTTCACACAACAAAACATTTTTATTTTTTAAATTCTCTGCACGGAGCTTCCAGTTTTTAAAATTTATCGACGCTTCGTCATTGAGCAGTGTCTCACGGAGTAAACCCAGCGAAAACAAATCTGAAGAAGGCGTAAGGGCTCGGCCTGCCCAGGCTTCGAGTGCCATACAGTTGGGTGTGGCAAACTCGCAAGGTTTTTGTTCTCGAGTGCTAAAGCCGAAATCGATGATTTTAATTTGTCCCGAAGTAGTCACAAAAATATTCTTGGGACTTAGATCACCGTGAATGATGCCTTTTTTGTGAAGTTCTTTTAGGCCTTCTTGAATTTGAAAGACTATGTCCTCCACTTCCAAGGCGCTCAAGGAACGATAGCGGCAGAGATCTTCGAGGGAAACCCCATCGAGAAATTCGAGCACCAACGCAAGCCCCATACCTGTCTCTTCCCAGCCCAGCAATTTCACGCAATTCGGGGAGTCTACCGTGAGCAGTAGTTCGATCTCATTTTTTAGAGAGTGGATCAGTTCCTGGGAATGCAAGACCTTTAGCGCCACTACCTGCTGCACGTTGAGCGCACTGTGTTTCCTAATAGCTTTGTAAACTCGACTAGTTAAGCCTTCGCCGAGGACTTCGAGTATTTCTGTGCGATCGTGGTTGGTTTTGATCATGTACGGAACTGTATTCAAGTTCCTTGCCATTCTTTGTGACCATGAGTTGGATCACCTTTTCGGGATTTTCGGATTTAGATTTATAGCTCCACTGGGTAAAAGCCAGCTCGAGATGCTTTTGACAGTCTTGGCTAAATTGTGAGAGATCGTGCACATGATGTTGCACCAGACTCTCATTCTTATAGAGAGCTTTTTTACAGACCGAATCAAACCATTGATGGAGATATTTTCGGCGCTCAGGCCTCAGCGCAGCAAATTCCACCCATCTATAACAGTTTTTTGGTATAAATTGATGGCGAAGCTCCACCATACATTTTTTCTGTAAACTCGACACCTTTTCTGCAGAGTCGTCCTGTGCCCATGCCTTTTGAACCACAATGAGCACTATACAACCAGTAAAAATCGCTAAAGCGTGTTTCATGACCCTATCTCCGTAAAAAACTGCACCATCAGTGGCCCCACAATTAATAGCATCACACCGGGAAACTGGAAAAACAGCATGGGAACCATTAATTTAAAAGGTAAGCGATCCAAATGGCGTTGCAGATCGTTTTCGCATATTTGTAGCATCTCTTTCTCCATGGACTTGAGCGGTTCAATGATGCTGACCCCCGCTCGCGACATATCTAGCAGATCAAATATGGATTTTCTGTAAAGTGACCAGGATTTTTGCACCTCTCCCACTTCGAGGCGATTCGTTTGGGTATTCGCCAGCCATTGCTCTATCTGCAAACCAAATTCACCAGAGATTTCCTGTGAAAGGTTACGAACAATTGGCAACAGTGTACCTCCCGACTCCAGTTCGTAGCGCAAACTCTCAACAAATATATATGGCGAAGCTATAGCGTCCATTTTATTTTCCTACCCAAAGCGATTGCACCCAATAAACCCAGCACGAAAAGTGTCATCGACATCAAAATCACATCGCGGACAGCGGCAAAATTCATCGTCGTGATGACATATACAAACGCCGCGACATAAAAAAATCCCATAATACCCACCTGAACGTAGATATTTTCGCGTATCCGGCCGGACCTACGTCGGAAATTATTGGCAATAATTAACCTGCCGCGAAAATTTTCCAGTTTTTCGATCGTTTTGTGCTGTGATTGATCGATTTTTAAGAATTCTTGCAGCAAAAATGCGCGAAATGATCGATCTCTCGTCATTTTTTTGTCCGTCATTTGTGGCAAAAAAGCCACATTCTGTTGGATTTTCCTTAATGTCTCCCGCTGGTACTCGGGCAGCGTGGTGAGCGCGTTTTGGAAGCTCACGCGAAACGACTTTCCAATTTTCATTTGCAGAATCATCGCCGTAAGAATGTCCGGAAAGCCGCGCTGGAATTGAATCTCCCGTCGTTTATGAAAAATAAAAAGCGCGATGAGAATTCCACCCACATACACGACATTCAAAACAATTATGGAAAGAATTTTTGTCGAAAAGTGAAATGTGATCCACTGAACGAAGAAAAAACCGCTGACAATTTTTGTCATTATCGATGATGGAATAAAAAATTGTCGCTGAAAGTTTCGAATTACGAAATATCCGATGCAAATTCCGAACATTTGCACAAAAAAATTCATTAACAGCACCTTTCCAAATAAAAAATCGATCAATATTCAAAAAAAGTACTAAAGTTATAATTTCCTATTGACGAATATAGTCACATGAGTAAACTGAAAGCATTAGTGACAACAATAGTAACAACAATAACTAATGCATCCAAGGAGGCATCAATGGCTAAGAAGAAAAAAGCAGCTAAGAAGAAAACTGGTAAGAAAAAAGCTGCTAAAAAGAAAAAGAAGTAGTTTTTTGATTTCAATTTGAAATCTGTAAAGCCTCTAATTGCAAAATTAGAGGCTTTTTTTTTACCACTTTGCCTAGTCCTTCCTATGGGAAACTGAATATACGTAGCCGGAGCAGATGGCTCTGCAATATTCTTGTACTCATCGGGAGTACTGCAAATATGAAACCATCTGCATTTAAAAATATTCTTCTACTTTCCCCCCTTTTCATCGTTCTCTTGGCGTGCGCACGGAAAAAAGGGGAAACCATTCCGGTAAGCATCCGGATCCAAGCGGATAAAGCCTTCACTCAAAGTACATCCACCTCCGAACCGACAAATCTTAATGAGATCAACTGTTACTACGTACTCGTAGGTGGTCCAGAGGACTACATGAACACGATGGCGTGTGGCCAAAAGATGGCTAACGGCGACCTGAGCAATGCCATTTCGGCGGGTTTGCTTGTCGGCGGTATCGAAAAAGGCCAAAACTCCGTGATTCAAATGGATGTACCGGTCGGTGACAACCGCCACTTTTATCTTTTTGGTACGAAAAGTGTCCCGCCACTGGGGTGTCGGCAATACGGGGTATCGTTTTATTCACTGAATATCAAAACTGTAACCTCTTCTAACGCCTATCTCATTGGCAGTGTTCTCAACCGCTCCCTCGGCTCTGGCAATACACAAGAGATTGCCATACCCACAACGTTGGAACCACAGAACTGGGTCGATCAGTGCCTCAAATATGGTGTGACGAACGGGGAAATTAGCGGAGACACCGATGCAGCTGCAGCGGTCCTGTATGTCGACAAGCAGACGTTTCCCACTTCGAATCGGTTTCGCGCAAATGCGTGCGAGCCTTTTCATGTGACGCCAAAAAATATCTTCTGGAAAAACAAGCCACTGACCTCTGACAGTGTGGTTCAGACCAAACGCCTATTAGAAGCTGGCGGCAATGAACCTATCGAAACTTACTCGTCGGCAGCCGATTGTGTCGATAGTATGAGTGGATCGAGCAGCTTTTCTGTTTTGGCCGGAGTGGAAACGACCACTCGCTGGATGAAAATCGATCCCACCGTAGAAACCGCTTACAAGCTCCAGATGGTTCCTGATACGGCATCATTGGTACCCGCTTTTTTCTCTTCGTCTCAAAATGCGTACTGGTCTATCTATCCCAGAAGCAGTAGCAACAAGACCTTTTCGCTGTTGGGATCAGAGCTCATCCAGAAAGATGTCTGCTACGCTTACAAAGTGAGCCTACACGATCTCGGTGGTGCACAGTATTCGTTGAGCACAGCACCCTACAGTTTTAGTAACTACTCGGCCGGCAGTGCTCAACGCAACTACAGTGTTTATAGTGACAGTGGCTGTACAAACGATATTACCACTCAAAGTCATCTCACTCTGGAGACTATATACGTTAAATTCCCTTACGGCCCCGGAGCAGGCCGCTCCAACCTGGTTGTGCAGAACGGAACTACTATTGGATTTCTAACGATGTACGCGCTCGGTAACTCCAACCCTACCAGTACCTCTATCGTTGGCGCACGAACACTTGCTTTGGGCCGCTGTGAAGGACCGTTTATGGTGCATCTTAAAAATTCTGATGGTGCACACCTCATTAATAGTTCCGCTAACAGCGTCGCTTTACTGATCAATAGCTCTTCCCCGGTGCTTCACGCAACCGCCACCTGCACCGACACTGCGGCATCGTCCATGTCTCGGTCCATTGGATCTGGTAAAAGTGGCGCCTATTTTTACATAAAATCGTCGACTCCCTCTACGAGCGCAACGCTCAACATGACGAGCACTGGTTTAAGTCCTAGCACTTTTGAATATTCAGTTCAGTCTTTTTAGGCGAGTGTTCGAATTAAGCAGGTGTCGTAGGGAGCCCTTAAAAACCCGATGCCTGAACGGCTTTAACATGTTCGTCGTGCAAATGCTTCGCGCGGCTCTTTGCATACTCAGGGTCTAATAAATACAGAGCTGCCAAGGCGCGTGCGGGGAAGGGCTTCGCAAAGTCTTTATAAGACTTTTCAAAGATGATGGGATCTTGTCTCACCTCGACAAGGTTCCACCACTTCACCTGAGTGTTCTCCACAGGATCCAACTGTACACCCTGCTCAATGGGTCCTCTTTGAAATTTCGTCATCGAAAAAACATGCAATTGGCTTCCGCCGTCCACGGCCTTTCCGCTGAAAACTTCGTTGCCCTTGATGATAATAAAATTCTCGGGAGTGTCTTCAATGATATGGAATGGGCCATTTACGAACGTGCTTTCCACTTGTGATCTCCAACTCTCCGAATTCTCAACCTCTTTGAGTTTTTCCAACGATACAGGTTTTGCGGCCGTGTAGTAAAATTTCCCGTTATGGGTAATGCCCTTTTGCCACACATCCAAGGTTGTCGGGTTCGAGAAGACGCGAAGACCCGATCCTTGTTCGTAAATCGTAATGACTGGAGTTTTCGGGGAGTAGAGCACCGGCATAGCGGCAACCAGATCCATCTTCAGTTCCTGAAGTGATTTTTTGTAGAGGTGCGTGTTTACCTCTTTAGACATTTGCGTGTGAGGACTGTACGGCAACAGGGCACACTGCGAGCAAACAAGCATCACGGCCAAGATGCCCACCAACTTTATATTTGAATACGAACGCACAGAACGGCCTCCATAGACATTATCCTTGTCTATATATATGTGAAAATGCGCAGCTGCTGAATCTATCAGCAGCCCAAACGGTTAAGATCAATTCAATGCTTTTCTCAGGTTATCGTCGATGGCCTCTAAAAACGGGACCGTGTTCATGTATTTATCGGGCGTTACTTTGTCACCGTGGATACAGGCCGCTAAGTCCTTGGTCATTTTTCCCGATTCGACAGTTTCGATACATACGCGCTCGAGAGTGTGGCAAAAGCGAATGAGGTCTTTGTTGCCATCGAGATTTCCACGATGCTCGAGGCCACGAGTCCACGCAAAGATGGACGCAATAGGATTGGTCGACGTGGGTTTCCCTTGTTGGTGCATGCGATAGTGGCGAGTCACCGTTCCGTGAGCGGCCTCCGCTTCCATCGTTTTTCCGTCCGGAGTCACCAACACAGAGGTCATTAATCCCAACGAACCAAAACCTTGCGCGACGATGTCGGACTGCACGTCGCCATCGTAGTTCTTACAGGCCCAAACAAAACCACCGTTCCATTTGATAGCAGCTGCGACCATGTCGTCGATCAAACGATGTTCATAGCTGAGACCCAATTCTTTGAACTTCCCGGCAAACTTTGTGTCGTATACGTCTTGGAAAATATCTTTAAAGCGACCGTCGTATTTTTTTAGAATCGTATTTTTGGTGGAAAGATACAGCGGCCATTTTTTTTGCAATGCCACGTTAAAGCACGATTCAGCAAATCCGCGAATGGATTCGTCGGTGTTGTACATGGCAAGCGCCACGCCATCGCCCTTAAAGTTGTAGACCTCATGGGATATTTTTTCACCATTTTCACCCTCAAAAGTAATGGTCAGTTTGCCTTTGCCTTTGGTGACGAAATCCGTGGCACGGTACTGATCACCAAATGCGTGACGCCCAATGCAAATCGGTTGGCTCCAGTGAGGCACCAAGCGTGGAATGTTTTTAATAATGATCGGCTCGCGAAACACGGTGCCGTCGAGAATGTTACGAATCGTGCCATTGGGCGACTTCCACATCTGTTTGAGCTTGAACTCACTCACGCGGGCTTCATCGGGAGTGATGGTCGCGCATTTAATGCCCACATTGTATTTTTTAATCGCTTCGGCGGCCTCTACCGTGATTTTGTCGTCGGTTTTATCGCGGCTCTCCATACCAAGATCAAAGTACTTAATATCCACATCAAGATACGGTGTGATGAGTTTTTCGCGAATAAACTGCCAAATGATACGAGTCATTTCGTCACCATCGAGCTCCACAACCGGATTTGCCACTTTGATTTTTGTCATGAATTCCTTCCTGCGCAAAGCCACTTCCACAGCCGAAGTCGTGGAAATGAGCGATTAGATAATGGGACAATATATTCAGAAATGGTTGGCGTTGTCGATGGGTCTATGACCTTGAGCGGGGCGTTAATATTTACCTACAGAAACTTTCAAAAATGAGTGTTTTGCGAATGAAATTATGAGAAGACTAACTGTTCTAAATTTGCATTTTTTCTGTTCTTACAGTTTAACGGAGCCGCGCCCCGACCCGGGCTCGACGCTCGCACATTATACTCTTGAGGAGGAGTCTTTATGAAACATACGCGCAAAAAACTAGCTGTCATTGGTGCTGGATTCGTTGGATCCACGTGTGCCCACTGGGCCGCGGCCAAAGAACTGGCTGATGTTGTTCTTCTAGATATCAACGATGGCGCTGCAAAAGGGAAAGCGCTCGATCTGTTTGAGGCGTCTCCTGTTGAGGGTTTCGATTCGCGCGTTACCGGCACCGCCGATTACAAAGATATCGCTGATTCAGATGTTGTGATCATTACTGCTGGAATTCCTCGTAAACCGGGCATGAGCCGCGACGATCTTTTGGCAACCAATGCGAAAATTATGAAAACAGCGTGCGAAGGTGTAAAAAAATACGCACCCAACTCCGTTGTGATCGTGGTGAGCAACCCTCTCGATGCAATGGCTTACGTTGCGCAAAAAGTTTTAGGCTTTCCTAAAAATCGTGTGCTTGGAATGGCCGGCGTTCTCGATGGCGCTCGTTTCCGCTCGTTCATCGCTGAGGCCACCGGTATCAGTGTAAAAGACATCCAGGCGTTCGTTTTAGGTGGCCACGGCGACACCATGGTGCCAATGCCAAGACATTGCTCCATCGGCGGCGTGCCACTCACTGAGTATTTACCCAAAGAGAAGATCGATGCCCTGGTGGAAAGAACTCGCAAAGGTGGAGCCGAGATCGTTGAACTCCTCAAGACCGGTTCCGCCTATTATGCTCCATCCGCCAGTGCGGTACAGATGGCAGAGGCGATCTTAAAGGATCAACATCGTATTCTCCCGTGCGCAGCCTCGCTGAGCGGAGAGTATGGCATCAACGATCTGTTTATTGGTGTACCGTGTGTGCTTGGTGGCAATGGCCTTGAGCGCGTGATCGAACTCAAACTCAATGACACAGAAAAAGCAGGTCTCGAAGTTTCCCGCAAAGCCGTGGTGGACCTCGTGGAAGCTGTGAACAAGCTGGATTACTAAACACTACTGGAGTAAAAACGAATGAATATTCATGAGTATCAAGCAAAAGAAATTTTTAGACAGACCGGGGTGCCGGTCCTTAAGGGCAAGCTTGCCCACACTCCCAATGAAGCTGTTGCCGCCGCAAAAGAAATGGGTGGCAGTGTTTGGGTTGTAAAGGCTCAAATCCATGCTGGCGGACGCGGCAAAGGCGGCGGTGTGAAAGTCGCAAAGAGCCTTGAAGAGGTGGAATCGCTATCCTCCAAGATCCTCGGCATGACGCTCGTCACTCCGCAAACTGGACCTGAGGGCAAAAAAGTTCACAAAGTTTATATTGAGCAAGGTTGCGCGATTAAAAAAGAATACTACGCTGCCCTTTTCCTCGATCGCGATAAAGGCAGAGTCGGCATTATGGCTAGCCCAGAAGGCGGCATGGACATCGAAGAAGTCGCGGAAAAAACCCCAGAGAAGATCTTCCACGTCAATGTGGATCCGACTGTGGGTCTTCAAGATTTCCAAGCGCGCGACTTGGCGTTTGCACTCGGCATGGAAGGTAAAACGGCGATCAAAGCGGCTGCTTTATTTGTTGGTCTCTACAAGACTTATATGGCTAACGACTGCGCCATGATCGAAATCAATCCCCTCGTAACAACAGAAGACGGCAACGTCCTTGCACTCGATGCAAAAGTGAGCTTCGATGACAACGCCATTTTTCGCCACCCCTCTCTCGCCGAACTGCGTGATGTCACCGAAGAAGAACCTTCTGAAACCGAAGCCGGCAAATACGATCTTGCCTTTATTAAGCTCGATGGCAACATCGGCTGTTTGGTGAACGGCGCTGGCCTTGCAATGGCGACCATGGATATTATTAAGCTCCATGGCGGTGCTCCTGCCAATTTCCTCGATGTTGGCGGTGGTGCGAATAAAGAAAAAGTGACGGCGGCGTTTAAGATCATACTTAAGGATCCGAACGTTAAGGGCATTCTCGTGAATATCTTTGGCGGAATCATGAAGTGCGACATCATTGCCGAAGGCGTGATTGCGGCTTCTAAAGAAGTCGGCCTAAAAGTTCCCCTCGTGGTGCGCCTCGAAGGTACAAATGTGGACCTGGGTAAAAAGATACTTGCAAATAGCGGTCTCAACATCACTCCGGCAGACGACCTCGCGGACGCTGCTAAAAAAATCACTGCAGCAGTAAAGGCAGGTAAATAATGGCTATTATGATCGATTCCAACACCAAAGTGATTTGCCAGGGCATCACTGGCGCCCAAGGTACATTCCACACCGAACAAGCTATTAAGTACGGTACTAAAATGGTCGGTGGCGTGACTCCTGGAAAAGGCGGCACGAAGCACTTAGACCTTCCTATTTTTGATACCGTTGGCGAGGCCAAGGAGCGCACCGGCGCCAACGCATCGGTAATCTACGTTCCACCTCCGTTCGCAGCCGATGCTATTATGGAAGCGGTTGCTGCTGAGATCGCGTTGATTGTTTGTATTACAGAAGGCATTCCCATCAACGACATGGTGAAAGTGCGCCAGTTCATGAAGGGCAAAAAATCGCGTCTCGTAGGACCCAACTGCCCTGGCGTGATTACCCCCGACCAGTGCAAAATCGGCATTATGCCGGGTCACATTCATAAAGCGGGACGCATTGGTGTTCTGTCGCGTTCGGGCACTCTGACGTACGAAGCGGTTCATCAACTCACTGCTGTCGGTTTGGGGCAGAGCACCTGCGTGGGCATTGGTGGCGACCCTGTCAATGGCACAAACTTCGTTGACGTGTTGGAACTCTTTAATAAAGACAAAGATACGGACGCAGTGATCATGATCGGTGAAATCGGCGGCGGCGCGGAACTCGATGCGGCGGAGTACATCAAGCGTGAATTCAAAAAGCCCGTCACAGTTTTTATTGCCGGCGCCACTGCACCTAAAGGCAAACGTATGGGCCACGCCGGTGCGATCGTCACGGGTGGCAATGATACTGCTGAAGGAAAATTCGAAGCCCTTGCGGCCGCCGGTTGCAGTGTTTCTCGCAGTCCAGCAGACCTGGGAACGACCCTGAAAGCTAGCCTGCGCTAGCTTTCCACAAAGAGAAGATTGAATTTTATAAATTGAAAAACTTAAAAGGAGATAACATGGGAACAGAACTTACATTTAGTATCATTAAGCCAAACGCCGTTAAAAAGAACGCTATAGGGCCGATCATCGCGCTCTTCGAAAAAAACGGCTTAAAAGTTGCGGCTGCAAAATTGGCTCGCATCGAAAAAGCACAGTGCGAAGAATTCTACGCAGAACACAAAGAGCGTCCATTTTTCGGTGAACTCGTTACATTCATGACTTCCGGTCCAGTGTTACTCATGGCTTTGTCTGGTGAAAACGCCGTTGCCAAAAATCGCGAAATTATGGGTGCGACAGATCCCAAAAAGGCCGATGCTGGCACGATTCGCGCGCTCTACGGAGACAATGTGGGCGAGAATGCCGTCCATGGATCAGACAGCCCCCAAAGTGCTATGCGCGAACTGAACCTGTTCTTTAAAGAGACAGAGTTCGTAAATAAATAGTTTGCATCGCCGGCTGGGAACCCTTCCAGCCCGGCAGTCGAACGTGACTGGGGAGACCTTGCGGTCTCCTTTTTTTGCTCCACTCCTGAGCTGTAGGAATTTTAGCGCAGCACAGCTTCATCGTATCTAAAATGCCCGATATACTATTGGTATGTATAGACACCTTGTTTTCTCCGTCTTAGTTTCCCTAACTTTGGTTTTTGGGCTCTCCGCATGCCAGACTGCCCATCAAGATCCAAAAACAGCGCTATTGTATATGGATCTGGGAGTTAAACACCTCTCCGCCGGGGTAAAACAAGATGCGCTTGGCGCCTTTCTAAAAGCAGAAAAACTGGATCCCAATAACAAAGAAATCCAAAACTACCTGGGCATTTGCTACCTGTTGTTCAAAAAATTCGCCATCGCCAACAAGCACTTTCATAGCGCCTTATCCATCGACAGCGACTATACAGAGGCTCGCAACAATCTCGCACGCACTCTCATCGAACAGGGCGAAGAGGAAAAAGCGCGGAAAGAACTGCAAATTGTATTTGCTGATCTCACCTACAAAAATATCTCGGCTGCAAATATGAACCTCGGATACAGTTACTTTAAACAGCAGCGGTACCGCGATGGCCTCCCCTATTTAGAAAAATCGCTGCGCGAAAACAAAAATTCGTGTTTTGCCATGACACTTTATGCTCGCTCCTACTTTGAAATTAAAGATTACAAGCGAGCCCTGCCGTTATTTGATTTGGCTATGCCTATGTGCCAGAAAATCAACTTTGACGAGGCCCATTATTACGCCGCTATAGCCTATTTTAAGGCGGGTCAAAGAACCAAAGGCATTGCTTTGATGAACGAGACTATATTACTCTATAATCAAGGTGACTATGAGAAGAAAAGTCGCGAGATGCTTGAACTCATGAAACTTAATAAATTGTAATTATGAACGAAACTAGCGAACTCTTAAAAAAAACACGGGCCGAAAAGCACTTATCGCTTGAGGAAATATCTTCGCAAACGAAGATCCAATTGCATATTCTCCGGTCTCTCGAAGATGGCGAGCTGGGTGATTTTCGCAGTGTCATTTTTGTAAAAGGATTTTTAAAACAGTATGCTCAAGCTTTAGGCCTCGACCCTGTTTCTATTGTTAAGATGTTTGAACAGGAGCATTCGGGAATAACCGGAGCGCAACCCAAGAATACTGCCGCACCTGTGGCCAAGCTTGATGACAACGAGATTCGCAACAAAACCAATGTGCTGTGGTTCCGCACCTCTTCCAAATTTTTGACCGCCGGTGGCGTGTTAGTGATTTTTGCGTTAGTTACCGCCATTTACTTTTTTAGTATGAAACTGATTTCGTACTCACAGGAGGCGCGCACCGATGTGGCCACTTCGGACCTGACCGAGGATAAAGATGCCACTGCCGCCGCAGTTGCCGCCAGCTCGCCCTCGAGTTCCACAGCATCGGAAGAGCTAGTCAAAGAAGAAAGCTTATCCTTACCCCAACCCGCAGCACCAACCACAACGCCTGTAACGGAAAAGGCCAAAGACAAAGCTGTCGAAGAAAAACCTCAGGCCGCCGCCCCTCCCGCAAAGCCAAAAATGGTGACGATCGAGGCATTCGAAAGTGTTGAGATCGAGGCCAGTTGGAGTACCGGAAAAAAGGAAAGCGTTAAGCTAAAAAACAACGGTAAACATATATTCTATTACGCCGACAAATTAAAATTACAGATTAATAATGCAGGCGGCGTTGGTATTACCACTCACGAAAAGGAAATCGGCGTTCCCGGAGAACTTGGTCAGCCAAAGACAATGAACTTTGATTAGCGTCCGTTCAGTTTTATGCGTATAGCTCGCTTTCTAACACTTGCTTTTGGTCTACTGATCATAGGCTTTTTAATATTCGGCATTTTCTTAAGCCGCTATGATTTGCAACTCAATGCCGATGCCATTTCAAATCCACATAAAAAATTTTATGACTACCGCGGTACTACCCACGTTATGACGTCTTATTCTCAGGGCGGATCAACTCCCGCTGAGATGCTCATTGATGCCGATAGCGCGGGAATGGATTTTGTTTACATTACGGACTACAATGATTTTGATTCCACTCATTCAAACTTTAGTTACAACGACGATGTGGCCGTATTCACCGCGAAAAAGCTCAGCTACCTAGATTCGCATTTTCTCGTTTACAGTTTGCAAAACTTATCCCACGTGGATTCCATTGGTGCGTCTCATGCTGTGCTGAGCGATTTATTGAACAAGGTTCCCGGAGAAACCGCTGCCACTCTCACTGTCCTGGCCCACCCCTTTAAAAAAGGAAATGAGTGGACCAGTGATGGTTACCCATCAGGGCTCCAGGGTATTGAGGTGATGAACCTCCGTCATATGTGGCAACAGAAGTGGATTTCTAGCAAAGTATCATTTGCGTGGAGCTGCCTACTGTATTTGTTCAACCCCAAAATTGCCCTACTGAGACTGGTCCAGGAGCCTCAGCGTGAATTGCAATTGTGGGATACGCTCAATCAAAAGCAAAAGACCCTGGGCCTTCTGGGGAGCCACGCTACCGGTCAGTTGTTCAACGTAGGCTCGCTCAAAATCCCATTTCCTCGCTACGAGGATTCCTTCCGCTTTGGCAGCAACCATCTGTTAATGAAGTCAGAACTGACTGGGGTATACGCATTGGATGCAGAAAAAATTCACAATGCGTTTACGGCAGGAAATTTTTATTTTGCGCTTGATGCTGTTGCGAATCCGAGAGGCTTCGCCGCCTACATTAAGACCAAGGATCGCGACTATTTGATGGGGGACAGTGTACCTCTCGTCTCTCAACCCACCTTGATTGTCGATGTCCCCGCTCTCAATACCAAAGCTGTTGAAATTCGAATATATAAAGACGGCTTGGAACTTCAAAAGACTCGTGACTCCAAAGCAGAGATAAACATCACTGAGCCTGGTGTCTACCGTGTACAAGTGCGCGTTCGCGTACAACTTCCAATTCCGGGAGAGTTGCGCTGGATACCCTGGATCTACACCAACAACTTCTACATCCGTTAGCGGCACCCTAGAGGTCGAAGAGGCTGATTTGTTTGGGTTGCTTTACGATTTGGGGGAAGCGGTATTCGGCTTTGCCTGTTAAGGCGATGAGGTTGTCCAGGCGGATCTCTTCGCCATTGGCAAAAATCTTTTTAAGCACAGCGATGAGAATCTGGCCGCAATATCCAGCATCCTCTTCTGCTCGGTGAAATGTGCCCGCGGGGATCTTGAGATGATCAACAATAGTTCCCAATTTATAATTGGCCAAGCCCGGGAAAACTTTGCGTGAAATGGGAAGAGTGTCCAAGATCACACCTTTGGGCGCAGAGGATTCAAAGCGCTTTATATCGGCAGTGAGAAATTGAGCATCGAAGGGTGCATTGTGCGCGACAGTGGGGTGATCTCCACAGAATTCAGCAAAGGATTCCAACAGATCTTCAATAAATGGTTTGCCTACAACCATGTCGTCCGTAATGCCATTCACGGCTGAAGCTCCCGGCGGAATGCTTCGGCGCGGGTTTACGAGAGTAGAAAAAGTGGCCTCCGGAGCACCGTTATTGTAGCGGACAGCTCCGATCTCTACAATTTGATCCACCCCTGGCACAGTTCCCGTAGTTTCTAAGTCGAAAGCAATAAAGCGCATACATTGGGGGTAACAAAGAAACTGCGATTACTCAAGTAGCTTCATCGGTAAAATGCGTTTGTAATAGGCATGCGTCGGCCGCGGCCAAAAGCATGATCAGAAACACGCAACACAGGAGGTGCCTGCCATCTTTTAAATTCTGAACCTGCTAGCCTTTTAAGCAACCAGTGATCCGTTTTTCCGCGTGCTGGTTTTATCTGTTCTACTATCGCACGCACAGATTTATCGAGCTCATCATAAGCTGGAAGTGTGTCTTGGTCCTTTTGATTGGGGCGCAATTCTGCACTTGGTGGGCGCTCAATAATATAAGGAGGGATCAATTCATGCTCTTTATTATAAATTTTAGCGATAGCATAAACTTGGTTCTTAAGTAAATCTCCCAGCGGTGCGAGACCGCCACACATGTCCCCATAAAGAGTAGAATAACCAGTAGCGAATTCACTCTTATTGCCTGTTGCGATCAACAAACTATTTTTAAGGTTTGAATACATCATGAGATACATACCGCGCAACCGAGCCTGAACGTTTTCGTGAAGTACACCAAACTCCTGCTTACCAAAAACCGACTCAAACTCGCGCATCATCAAGGCGTAAGACTCCTTGATTTCTAATTTGTGAAAACCACAACCAATATTCGCACACAGTTTCTGCGCCTGCGAATAGCTTTCCGCCGCTGAAAATGGCCCTGGCATTGCGATGCCTGTCACATTGCGCGGGCCGATGGCGCCTGCAGCTAATACCAATGCTACCGCAGAATCGATTCCCCCACTGACGCCTAGATGAATATGTTTAAAATTATTCTTCTGTGCAAAGTCGCGAATTCCTAAAACGAGAGCGTTTTGCAAAGTCTCTATATCCTTCTGTACATTGGCGCGCACGCCTCCGATATTCTTACCCAGGTCGACGACATTGAGATCTTCTACGAAACGCGCGGATTGCGCGATAGTTTGTCCCTTGGCATTCATAACGAAACTTCCGCCGTCATAAATAATTTCGTCCTGCCCGCCGACGCAATTGACGTACACTACCGGGGTCTTAAAATATTTAGCAGTGCTAGACACGACTGCTTCGCGCCGCTTGTGCTTTGAAAGCGCAAAGGGCGAACCATTGATGTTGATCACCACATCCACTTTTTTATTTTTATACAGTGACAAGAAATTATTATGTTCCGTACGTTCCCATCCCCAAATGTCCTCGCACACCAATACTAAAACATTCTTCCCACCAATTTTAACCAGGTGGTTTTGCGGCTCACCAGAAGTAATGAACCTCGCCTCATCAAATACATCGTAATTTGGTAGAAGTGTTTTGGATATCACGGTTTCTTTGCCACCGAGGACGATTGCGGAATTGTGGTATGGCTTGGTCGTTTTTTTCTTGGAAGCGGTTACACTGCCAATGATCACATTCATCTTCGAAGGAACAGCTTTGGCTATCTTTTTAACCGCCCTCTGCAGGCTCTCTATAACTTCCCCGCGCTCCAAAAGATCGTTGGGATTGTAGCCCAAAATGCACAACTCCGGAAAGACGACAAGCTCACAATGCTTGTCGCGAGAACGCTCGATATATTCGATGATCTTTTGAGTGTTGCCCTCGATGTCGCCCATCGTAGGATTTATTTGTGCTAATCCGATTCTCATATATAGCCCGCACCTATTTAAAGTGCCTCAAGAGTATCCCCGACTGCGGGCGTTTTCAACCTTTAGGCACTTGTGGCATGGTAAAACTGCCTAAAACAGGATTCGCCAACCGCTTCAATTTCTTATCTAATTTCTTGGCATGGTGGTAATTATTTCTTGGTTATGAAAACGTCGATCTTGTTTACGAAGGGGTAATTCCTACAGAACGTTGACCACAGCAATTATTAAACGCATTTCCACACTTTATAGACCTTCAATTTGGACCCGTTTTGGACGGTGGCACAGGAACAATAAACGGCACAGGGATTGTAATAAATCTGTAATAATTGGAGCTCTATAGAACGTTTGAAGGACAAAGCCATGCAACTACTTGTCAGTGAATTACAGCAAATGATTAAAACTTACTACGGCTTGAGTAGCGAAATTGAGCTAAAGCCGTGCCACTCCTATCAGACCCTCCAACGAGAGGTTTTCTCCTCTGTCGATAATAGTCTGACTATTCCTCTGTACGAACCGCGCACCAAGCACCCTATCGCCCTGTTTAAAGTCTATGATGTGGATAGTGACAACACCGATCAACACAACCGCCTGTGTGACCTTGTACATATCACACTGCAATCTCATATAAACCTGTTGGAAGAGCTCAATGTGGCCGATAGTTTACTCAATTATTTGCAAGTCGAACTCAATCCTAAGAAAGTGATTCGTCTGCGATCCGCGAAGGTCAATGAGGCGGATTTGCCAGCCAAAACGAGCCCACTCACCGCCGACATTGTGGCAAAAGATATCCCAGCCATTTCCAGCTCAGAGTTCTTATTGATCTGCAAGAATCAGTCGACATTGGACCAACTGGCCCTTGAACTCCATCAAACAGTTAATAACCACTTCTTTATTCGCTCCGACTACATGGCGGCAAATTTTATGTGCTCCATGACCGACCTGCTCAATCTTTCACGCACCACTGTCTACATACCCAGCATTGAGTCTCTCACTAGCGAGCAACAAAAAAACCTCGCCACCTACTTAATGATCGGCAACCCGAAGGAAAACCATGTGGTCGTCGTTTGCGGATCAGTAAACACCATTACGCAAATGAGCGCCGCAGGGAATGCATCCTTGGATTTGCTCAAGCATTTGAACGTTTTTAATGTCCTCCGTGACAACGCAGACGATGCCGGGGCAAAAGCGAATCTGGCCTCTATTCGCCAGTGTGCCCAAGCCATATTGGGTTCGAACAACACCAGCCAGCCTTCGATTCAGATTCGCACTAAGAGTTACCATCTGATTCCATCGCTGAATGATCTCTTCCCCACAATCCACTAATACCCGCTGAGGGGTGTTTTAAAGTTGCATTTCATGGCGTCTTCATGGACCATTAATTGAATGATGGCGCAATTTATTATCGAAGAAGATTCTCAGCTCCATGACTTTGTCCGAAACAGTCTTTCGCTCAAAGACTTCACGATTTTTCCATTAGCGGGGGACGCATCCTCTAGAAAATACTATCGGGTAGCCAGTGGCGAAGACTCCTGGGTACTCGCCAAGTGGGAGCCGGTGGCAGATCCAGAAAAGTATCCTTTTATTTCGATTCAAAAACATCTCTTCGAGAATCAAATCAATGTTCCAAAAATCTTTGCGGCCGACTACGCTTCTGGTCTATACATCCAAGAAGATCTTGGCGACCTCACGCTGGAGCGCAAATTCTGGGAAAATCTGCATCAGGAAAACGTATTGCCGTTTTATAAGGTGACTTTAGATCAGCTAGCTCTCCTGCACCGCCTATCTTTGGATACAACCAATCTCAACAAGTGCACTGCGTATTCCGTGCGCTTCGATACTGAAAAATTTAAATGGGAACTCAACTACACGCTCACTTATCTGTTTAAGACATTTTTAAAATTTCAGCCCGAGAACGAAGAGGCTTTGCAGAAAGAGTTTGAGCTTCTTGCCAGCACACTGGCGCAAATTCCGAGCGTGCTCACTCACCGCGATTTTCATTCGAGAAATCTGATGATTAAAAACAATAAGATTTATCTTATAGACTTTCAGGATGCGCGCATGGGACCTCCACAATACGATTTGGTGAGCCTACTCCACGACTCCTACGTGCAACTCTCAGAAGTATCTCAAGCGGCTCTTCTCGACTACTATTTGAATGTTTTTCCGGAAGCACTCAAACTCTACGACGACAAAAAAATGTTTCTTCATTATTTTAACTTACAGATGCTACAGCGCTGTTTTAAGGCATGTGGAACCTTTGCCGCAATACAAGCTCAGCGCGGTGACACTCGTTATCTCAAATATCTTCCTCACACGTTGAGCAAGGTGCGTACCGCATTAGGGAATACAAAAGAGTTCCCTCTTATCAAAAGGATGATCGAGAACGTGCAGCTTCCCGATTTAGAAGCATGGCCTTAAAAACTTTTATTCTCGCAGCAGGCCTAGGTACTCGTCTTCGTCCATATACCCAGTATGTTCCCAAGCCCGCGGTACCATTCATGGGAATTCCACTTTTGGGTTACCCCATGTATCTTGCACACAATGCCGGAGTATCGGAGATGATACTCAACACTCATCCGATGGCCGACAAAATTCACGCCGCCGTGGACCTCCACAACCATTCCGAATTTCACATTCAGTACTCTCACGAAGATTCCGAACCCAAGGGAAGTGGTGGAGCACTTTATCACGCCAAAGATTTACTCGATGGTGCCACTGATTTTTTTGTGATCAATGGCGATACGGTTTTTATTCCAAAGAACGAGAACCTTTTTCGTGATCTGTATACGTATCATCAGTCGCAAAATGCTTTATGCACCTTAGTTGTCTCGGAAGACCCAGAACTCGTTCGACAGTTTAATCCTTTATGGATCAATGGTCAGGGGCACGTAGTGAGCATCGGCGCAAAACCCAGCGATCCCAACTGCCGTCCGGTTCACTATCTGGGAGTTAAAGTTTTTCAGAACCGAGTGTTTCAATATATCCCCAGTGGGGTGACAAGTTTGTTCAGCGATGTGCTCGGACCCGCGATCAAAAAAGGCGAGGTGGTCGCCACTACCACTGAAGAAGGTTTTTGGTGGGAAACAGGGAACTTTGATGCGTTTTTCAAAGCCACTAAGGAAGCTATGCATCTTATTTCGGACAAGAAAGACAATTCCTTCTTTCAGCATATTTATACTTGGGCACGCAAAAGTCTGGTTTTCTCGATACACAAAAAGGGCGATGATATTGTTTTTCTACACTCGTCGAGCGCTATTCCGTTAAACGCCATATCTGGCTCAGCGTTCATCGACGACAATACAAACATCGACGCCAATGTTCAGCTCAAAGATGTCGTCGTCAATTCTGGATGTCATGTTACGGCGTCCACCACCAATGCTATGTTTTTGAAGGATATGAAATGATCATCTTAGGTGTTATGAGTGGCACAAGTGCCGACGGTGTGGATTATGTGTGGATCAATCTTGAACTCAATGAAGGCCTCGAGATTCAATTTTTACATCAAGAACATCGCACAATACCTAAACCATTAAAAGCAAAAATCGAAGCGGCTATAAATAATAAACTCACGACTTACGATTTATCGCTATTGAACTACGAAGTGGGACGCATGTACGCCTCCCACTTTCGCACTTTTAAGATCTGGAAGAAGAAAACTCAGTTGATTGGTCTTCATGGACAAACAATATTTCATGAAGGTCGCATCGCCACTTGGCAAATTGGCGAGCCCACATTTTTAAGCCTCGAGGCGCAAACGCCGGTGATTTTTAATTTTCGCGCCGGTGACGTGGCATTGAGCGGCCATGGCGCTCCTCTCGCGCCCATTTTTCACAAGGCGCTCCTTGGATCTCCCGCCTCACCCACAGGTTTTCAAAATTTGGGCGGAATTGGCAATATCACTTATGTATCGGGCGACGACATCAGAGCCTTTGATACGGGCCCCGCCAACACGCTACTCGACGTTTGGATCACTCACAAAACAAACGGTAAAAAGGTTTTTGATAAAGATGGCGCTACAGCTGCAAAAGGACTACCTCATCTCGCGACACTCAAAAAACTACTCAATACGACCTTTTTAAAGATGGCGCCTCCGAAAAGCACCGGGCGCGAACTCTACAATTTAGAATTTATTAAGAAGAATGTTCCCAAAGAATTTCTCAGGCTTTCATTGGAAGATCAGTTAGCCACACTTACCGATTTTACAGCACTGTCCATTCGTGACGCTTACGAAAAACACCTTCCGCGGGCCATGAAAAACGTTTACTGCGCTGGAGGCGGCACGCAAAACACGTTTCTAATGAAACGCTTACGAATGGTCATGCCGAAAATTAAAATCGGCACCAGCGCGGATCTGGGTTGGCCCGAATCGGCCATAGAAGGCGCCACTTTTGCCTTGCTCGCCTATCTACGCGTCCAGGAGCAAAAGATTCGGCTCGACAACATTACGGGCAATAAAACTCCAGCGCTCCTCGGTCAAATCTGCGGCGAATAAAAAAAGCAGGGTAGTCCCTGCTTTCATCTATTAAAACTGTGTCCCAGCAATTAGTGTTCTTTAAGTGTGTTGCGCTCGTTGATGATGCGCTTTTCTACTTTGGTGAAGTTGTCCAAGTAGTACACCGAAGAGATGCCGCCCAGTGGTTCATTGTTTGATGCCGGACCACGCAGACGCTCTTCCGCAACAGCCGCTAGTTTGTTCGCCGCGTTCTCGTCGTTTAAGCCTGTGCGACTTGCGATGGGATTACCTGAGCCTTTACCCAGTGAACTTCCGCCGCCTTTATTACCGCCACCACCACCAGCACCCATAGCTCCACCGGCCAGATTGATTTTAGGCGAGCCATCGAATTCTGATTTCTTGCCTGATTCTTTTTCGGCCTTTCCGCCTGCGGGAGCGCCGCCACCACCACCCATACCAGCCATACCCATGCCGCCCATTGGCGACGACATCGAGGTTTGTGCGGCGGGACCGCCAGCTGGTGCGTTTTCGCTACCCACTTCACCCTCGGCAAAAGTGCCCTCGTCGCCTTTACGGAATTCACCCGCGGTTAACGTTGAGTTTGTGTCATTTGCTGTATCCGTTTTACATGCGGGGTCGTTTGGATATTCCGTACAAAACGGCTTTGTTGGTTCAACAGCCACATCGTCTTTGCTGGCGCCGAGAGCTTGCAGGAGGCCCAATAAGCCCTTAATAGCTTCGCCCATCCCATCGCTGGTCTTCTGTGCATTATCTTTTTTCTCTTTTACTTCCGTTTCGCATTTTTTGCGCTTTTGATCATCTTGAGTGGCACCTTGCTCATCAGGAACTGGAGTTCGTGCCCGTTTTTGTTGAGCGTCGGATTGGCAAGTCTTAATACAACCCTGACGTTTTTCCTCACAGAGTGCAATCAAGCTATCCAGATTGGCCTTTTGCTCCGATACACCGGCTGCACCATCAGCCGCCTGAGTTGCGGCGCCTTTACCGGCCATACTGGAATTCAAGGCAGCAAGTTGCGCTTTGTAGCTTGTGAATTTTTCGTCGGAACACTGCTGCTGCGCCGCTTGTTCTTCTTTGCTGCACTGGCCAGAAGCTTGCGCCAACTGTGCACCGAACACTATGGAAATAAAAGATAAAAACATCATCTTCTTCATATTACTGCCCCATGGGTTTACGTTCGGATTCAACGCGCTTTTCAACCATTAAAAATATATCCGCTTGAGCTACGCCAATAAGTGAATCGCCATGCTGTTTCCCAAAACCAGTCCACGCTGCGGGATCGCGATTGCCCGTGCGCTCGCCTTCAACACCAGAACCGGCCACGCTCAAATCATTGCTATCTCCAGATCCGCCGCCACTACCGCCATACTGATCACCTCCGGCACCGGCATCTGCAGTTGTCGCCGCACCTTCGGCGGCCTTGTCAGCAATGTCTTTTTTCATTTTTGCGAGCCCGCTTTGAATATCGCTAATTTGCGAACCCGACATGCCCGCCGCTTGCAAACTCGCAGCGTTCAGATCTGAGGCGACAGTCGACCCGTTCGGCAACGTTGTCGTTCCGTCGTCATTCATCTTATAACCTTTTTTCGCCAAATCTGCTTTGATCGCGGCAACGGATGTGTCAGCGTTATCGGATGTGCCCGTACCATCTGTTGTTGTGGTTGTTGAGTCGGTCGTCGTTTCAGGATTCCCTAAACTGTCCATAACTTTTTGAGCTTCGTTCTTTTTTTGCCCTGCCATGATACCCGCGATCGCGGCAATTGGCGCCAGAATACAAGGAGTCACATTTGTCGGGGGATTACACATAGCTGCCATAATCGCAGCCATCGCAAATGCTGCGATCATTGTCATGTTGGCCTGGTTTTTAGCGTCTTTGGCTTGAGTGTACGCTCCACTACCTGCGCTCCCGGCGCTACCATAATTTGTCGTGGTCGTAGTTGTGGTGGAGGTATTGCCCGAGGAACGACGGCGAATTTCCGATCCATCATCACCGGTTTCGGTAGTCGTAGTGGTTTGCGTGGTATCGCCCTGGTTTACCGTACAGTTGATCGCAGTTTCACATGTCGAACTTTTAAGTTCGTCGGCATAGCCATACGGGCTAGTAAGCACTAATGATATGGTGATCACACTCTTAAGAATAGTTTTCATAATTCCCCCGGGTACCTTTATTAGTATCGGACCGAAGTCTAAGTTTCTTAAACAAATTTACCAGTTTCGCAGAATTTCCGCTAAAAACTGTCTCAACTTGAGACACATATTTCTTTTCATATTTCAAAACGATTTAAAATGAATCACTCTTCGGGCGGATTGAGAATGGCACCCGAAACTCCAGGCCCACCCAAATCCGCATCCACCTTGCGCAAATAGTTTTGCGACACAAGTTTTACAGAGTAACCGGTACGGCCACCATGAGGACAACCACTGGGACTGGGAGAGTTAGCAATCTCACCGTCGCGACGCTCGTCGCATACACCAAAATCGGCAGTGGGAAAGTCATAGTTTGTTGCCGAATTTTGAGTCCACCCTGTCAGTAGAAGATCGGGATGTTTGACCACATAAAACGGAGGCTTGTTTTGGAATACGGGCATCATTTTTTGAATCTGTTCATACGTTGAATACGCTGCAAAGTTGGCTGACCCAATATCGGGAATGGGTTTAGCTGTGATTCCCGACTGAAATTTGTCATTGCTTGGATGATTGTAGTTGTACGAAAACTGCGACTCGATGGAGTAATAAGTTGCGTCAAACACATCGGGCGCAACCGCAGCCTCTTCCATTTGCCGCACCTTCATGCCGGAAGGACCGGACAATCCATTCTGTCGTGCCAAGGAATCGCCGCCACTATCAAATTGGGCGGAATCACCCACGTGATTGTAAAACGCCAGCGCAAAAGCAGTTTGCATACTCGACCCCATTGGCGTGCCGACGATCCCAGCGAAATGATTGCTCATCACGCCCAGTGCATATGTAGAGTTCAAACCATTTTTGTCGCCTGGATATTTAGAATAGTTCACCAAATCATCGGCCATAGCTCCCGAGGCACGCGCTCCGTTGATCGAACGCGCTGGCAATAAATTATCGGGGCGCGAAATTCCCGTGGAGCTTCTGCTCCCGGATGTCCACTGGGAGCTATACCACGGACCGATACGACCACCGAAAGGTTTTGCATACGCGTGCGCTTTTAAGATGGGCGGAGTGGCAAATGGCGAAAAAATCTTTCGTGGTTGAGTGCTGACTTTTAACCCCATGTACGGCATACACCACGGATTTTTCTCTACTCCGTAAGTGACTGGAGACCCGGAGTTCCAGATTTGCGCCAGGGTTCCATTGTTGCGCCCACCCACCATCGACAGATAATCATTCGGTGGAACGTTGCCACGATTAGGCACTACGCGCGTGGAGCAGGTAAGACCACTCCAAATCATACTGACGTAAGTAACCACAGGGTATATATCAATGTTCGCTAACCATCCTTCTTTGGTGGAACATGCACCACTGACATCCGGAGAAAGGGAATTGATCAGCTTGAACTCGCCAACGGAATCGCGCTGGGGCTGCGTAAGGTTTTTCATAAAAGTATTGCGTGCGCCCACCTCCACCGACTGGCCGGTGAAGTCTTTCATGCTTGCGGCTGGCAAGCTCATGTTGCTCGCAATCGCATCGATGAGTTTTTTGCGCTCCATCACTTCCCAAATATAGGCGTAATACCAGCTCGCGGCGAGCTGCCAGTTGAGCACGCCCACCACTTTGCATTTTTCTTCGATCTCTCCGCGCACGCGATCCAGAAACGCATTCAGACCCGATGTAAATCCAAAGGGATCGCTACCACCTGAGGGAGGAACTGCTGAAAACGATGTGAGGTTTTGACACAATGAAACTGTCGCATCTTGTTCGGTAATTTTGTACTCATGCCACAAGGAGCTCCCGATACAAACACCCGGTGCATAACGACCCGATCCCAAGCGTTCAAAAAACGAGGTGTTCTCAGAACCGATAGTTGGTCCAACCCGAATGGGATGTGGTGCAAGGCGCGCCTCTGGCCCAATTCCGATAGACACGCTACCGATGACTCGAATGCGAAATGTTAAAAGCTTGTAGGCCTGGCGCATCTGATAATTGATATGCGCGATTTGGTTGAGCAACTCGGACTGCTTTTGAGCGGCATAGTAAACAGATAGGTCGGCAGAATTCTGTAAATTGATTTTGTCGTAAACAACTAAGCCCATATTCATGGACATGGCAAAAAATACGAACAGCACTTGGAACAACAAGACGAGAAAAACGGCAATCTGACCGCGCTGGGATTTTAAGGGAGACGACATACTTCTATTCAACACTATCTCGCAAAGTGATTCAAGTACCGCAAATTGAAGGCCAATCCATTTGCGTGATTAACGCATCAATTGACTTTGACAACTTCGGGCAGAATAGAGACGCTAGAGTTTATGATTTCACGCATTTTAAAAACGAATATCCTGACCAAAGTCCTAGTTATAGTTCTTATAATACTTCCTGGTGCGGTGTTCGCGGAAACTGTTTTCGAGGGCTACTATAAAGTTTCCTCCGAAGGACAACACATCGGTTACTACATTCAGCGGTATGCACTGGATGGACAGACGAAGCTGTTTTCCTCCACCCACTATATGGTACTCAAATATGGAGACACTTCTACTATCGAAAGTCTCAATGCAAAAGCGACCACAAAGTTTGAACCCCATAGCTATCAGTACTCTCAACTGGACGGTAAAAAGACCAAAGCTATCGATGCGGTGATGAAGGGTAAAAAGCTAGTTCTCAAAACCGTCGAAAACGGCAAAGCCAATGTGCGTGAAATCACCCTCACCGACAAAGTTTTCTTAAGCACGTTCCTGCCCTACCTGATCCTGAAAACTCCACAGGGCTTGTCTGTTGGAAATAAGTTTACCTATGATGCTGTAGCGGAAGAGGATGGCAATATAGGTAGCGGCGAGATTTACGTAAAAGAACAAGTGAAAGAGGCCGGGCTCGACACTTTCCGCACGCTCAACACATTTAAGAAAGAACAGTTTATAAATTGGGTCGACATCAAAGGTGAATCCATAAAGACGTTAGTGCCGTCACACAATATTACAGCCGAACTCGTGCGCGACCCCAAAGAAGCGTACAAAAATTTTCCATTCAATGAAAGCTCGATCAAACTTCTTTTCGGCAACATCCCCGAAGGGAAGAATCACATGTTAACAAAATGATATACCTCGCAAAGCGCCTCTTTTTATTAATACCCGTACTGTTTGGCGTTTTTACGATTACTTTTTTTCTCATCCATATGATTCCTGGGGATCCTGTAGAAATTATGCTCGGCGACTACTCCAGCACTGCCGACCGCGAAGCCCTCCGTCATGAACTGGGTCTCGATAAACCGATCGCCGAACAGTACGCTATTCAAATCAAGAATATTTTTAAACTCAATCTGGGGCGCTCGCTACAATCTAAAAAACCGGTGAGTGAAGAAATATTTGCGCGAGTACCCGCGTCGTTGGAACTTGGCGCTGCCGCGCTCTTCCTTGCCATTGCTATCGGCATTCCACTGGGAGTTCTTGCCGCCATTAAGGAATCAACACCTACAGATCATGGAATTTTGCTGGGCAGTGTGTTTGCACTGTCTTTCCCGGCATTGTGGTCGGGACCGCTTTTGATTTGGCTATTTGCCATCGAATGGGATGTACTACCCATGGGAGAGCGGGAGAATTTTTGGAATCTCATTCTTCCTTCGATCTCGCTCAGTGTTGGCATTGTTGCATTGATCACGCGAATGACCAGAAGTTCGATGCTCGATGTCCTTGCTGAGGACTATATTCGCGTCGCCAAGGCAAAAGGGTTACCACCGTGGCTTATGTACTTTAAGCATGCACTGATTAATGCCATCATTCCCATTCTTACGGTTTTGGGATTGGTTATGGGCGCGCTGCTGACTGGTGCGGTGATTGTAGAGACGATTTTCGACTGGCCCGGCATTGGTCTCTTGATGTTCCAAGCCATTCAAAATCGCGACTACCCAGTCGTTCAAGGCTGTGTGTTGTTTGTCTCCGTCATCTATGTATTTTCGAATTTTCTCACGGACCTCGCCTATGGATTTTTCAATCCACGGATTCGGCAGGAGTGATCGATGAAGAATAAAAAGTTCAGTTCTGGGATTCTTATTGTGAGCACCATTATTCTGATAGCCCTTCTGGGGCCACTGTTCCTCTCCCACTCTCCTCAGGACATCAACTTACAGTCTCGGTTTCTTTCACCATCATGGCAACATTGGTTTGGTACGGATCACAACGGCTCCGATATATTGAGTATAATGGTTTATGGCGCGCGCGTGAGCGTAATGATTTCTATACTGGTCGTACTTTTAAATGTGATCCTTGGCTTAGTGATTGGGTCCATCGCCGGTTTTTTTGGCGGGATCGCCGACCTAATAATAATGCGTCTGGTGGATATGGTGTTTGGTTTTCCTGGCTTCTTACTTGTTCTTGCCGTTGCAGCGGTGATGCAGCAAGCCTCTGTTCTTAGCGTTATATTTGCACTGTGTGTTACAGGCTGGGCGTCTTACAGTCGTCTCGTGCGTGGTGAAATCCTCCATTTAAAAGAACGGGAGTTTGTACTCGCCGCCCATTCCATGGGATTTAGCCAATCACGCATTCTGTTGGGCCACATCTGGCCCAATCTATCAGCTCCACTTTTGATTCAATCGTCCTTCAATATGGCCGCTACAATTATTACCGAATCCAGTCTTAGCTTTTTAGGTTTGGGCGTGCCTCCGAGCACTCCAAGCTGGGGATCGTTACTGGGTGCGGGCAGACAGTACCTTATCGAAGCTCCACAGATGAGTATCTTTCCCGGACTTGGGATTGTAGTACTGGTGTTGGGCTTTAATCTATTGGGAGATGGGCTGCGTGAATCGTTAGATAGTCGCGGCCGCAATTGATAAATAATATACGCATAGCCTGGACCACAGCACTACTTTCAGGATCACATTGCTCCTGCCACAACTCCTTGCTAGAATGAGTGACTGTGATAGAAAAAGTGGGTCAGCATATTATTATTGGTCTTCGCGGGCCAAAGCTCCTCCCTGAAGAGCGCGAATTTATCATCAAGTATAATATTTGCGGCGTTATTTTATTTTCACGCAACATCGAATCTCCCGAACAACTCCACGCGCTCACTGAGGAACTTCATTCACTACGTGAACACACTAAAGATCACGCGCCTCTCATCGTGAGTATTGACATGGAAGGTGGACGCGTCCATCGCCTTAAAAAGCCGTTTACCATCTGGCCGGCACTAAAGAATATAGGCGATATCGGTTCGAGCTCGCTTGCTTTTCGTTTTGCCCTCCATATGGGTGAAGAGTTGCGCGCATTCGGTATTAATCTGGATTTCGCTCCTTCCGTAGATGTGCTCTTGAATCCCAAAAACGAAGTGATTGGTGATCGCGCGCTCAGCACTGATCCAGCCGTGGTGACACAGCTTTCATCAGCGCTGGTGCGCGGATATTTGAAGGCCGGGATCATTCCTTGCGCGAAACACTTCCCGGGCCATGGTTCTACAGAGGTGGATAGCCATTTTGAATTACCCATTTCGGAAGAAACTCTTTTGGATTTAGACAAAAGCCAGAGTCTTGAACCTTTTAAGAAAATTTTTAAATCGCGTTGTGACTTAGTGATGACCGCGCACATTCATTTTAAGAAAATTGATTCTAAATGGCCGGTCACACTATCGGAAACTTTTCTCAAACAAATCCTACGCGATGTTCTTCGCTTTCGGGGCTTGATTATTACTGACGATCTCGACATGAAAGCTCTGGCGAAATACTTTCCAAAAGATCAAATTCCGGTGCGCGCGCTGCAGGCCGGGGCTAACATTCTTTTGTACTGCAATGATTTTGATTCGCCAGGGAAAGCGCTCAACGCGGTCGCCCGCGCTATCAAAGAAAAGACAATATCGGTGGAAACCATCGAAAAAAATTACTCCGCAATTTTAACTTTTAAGAAAAAACACATCAGTGCTCCACAGAATCCGTTCCCTCTCGAGAAGGCTCTCGAAGTGATCCATCGCCCTGAACATAAAGAGTTTGCAGAAGCAGTGGCCGCCCAAAAGGTAGAAAAATACCTCCAAGATCCCGGAGAAGATTAGGCTAACACAAAGCATCCAGTGGCTTTCCTTTGGTCAGCGCATATGCCATGATGCGTGCCAAAGGGTGAATCCGGTGAGATTCCGGAACTGTCGCGCAACGGTGTTACTGCCTTCGCAGTAAAGTCCGATCCCCAAAAAGCTCACGCGCAATGAGGTTTTGTCGATGCTCCTGTCACTGATCCTATTTTTTTTGCTGGTTGAGGCCGACGATTTCCAACCCAACTACCAACTCCCAAAACAATACGTATTTGCGGATCGCGAAACCGGTGATTTTTCAAATCGCACTTCGAGTGCGCCGTTCACAGAGATAGAACCCCACCCTCTCCTTCTCACCAACAGTAGTTTCGAAAATATCTTTTTTGCCAACACTTCCATTCAGGCGCGCTCACAAGGTTCACCGACAGTTTCCGTTCGCGGATCCAATCAAGCTGCGCGTGTGCTCTACGTTTTGGACGAAGTACCATTAAACTTTGCCGATGGGTTTGGCGGCTCCTCATTGTTTGTTCCACTAGAGCTCACTGACACGATCCAAGTGGTGGAAGGACCGACGTCTTCCCTTTACGGAGCCAATGCCATGGCTGGCGCCCTTCATTTTCGCACTAAGAAATTTGATAGGCCTCGGGTTCGCGGCACGTTTACGGGATCAGATCTCAATCCCATCGGCGAAAAAAATGCCACTGCCGCATCCATTGTTGTTCCGTACCAGATCAACGACAATCATTCCGTACAGGCGAGTGCTTTTTTTGATAAGGATTTAGGGAACTTTAAGCACACGACTGATGGGCGGGAAGAACGGCGGAAAAATAACTCGCAAAACCTTGCGCGCTTCACGCTGGGTAGCCGCCACTCGCTGGGCTCTTGGCAATTAAAAACTCTTGGCCTTTATTCGAGCTTGGATAAAACCACTCCCGGCCCACTGCACACTCCGCTGATCACTCAACAGCAGTCCGACGTACTGTTTGCAGCCATCACCGCGAACTACAAAACTAAAAATACGACTTCCAATTCCGTACTGTCGGTCTCTAGGTTTCGCTCCAGGTACGAAGATTTTGGCCTCAATCATTCCAACTCCGACAAACTCTTCGCTAGTGAAATCTTTGTATATCGCCTAGCCGATACACTACTTTCTCAAACGCTGGTGGACTTTAACTGGAACCGCTATCAAAGTAGTTATACTGGCGAGGAAACATTTGATCGCGTCGAGCCAGAGGTGGCGCAAACACTGATCTACCAGCCCAATAACGAACTCACTTTGGAACCCACTCTTCGCTACCTCACTCGCTACCAAAAGTTTTTAGGTCAGTTGCATGTGCCCTATCGTATGCGTGATGCACGTGTGTGGTTCAGCACCGGGCAGGGATTTCGCCCACCGGCGCTCACCGATCTCTATGCCCAGAATATTTATTACATTGGCAATCGCGATCTGCTGCCGGAGCGTTCACTCCAGTCCGAGATAGGTTTAGCGTGGGATATCTCTGCCGCCACTGTTTCCGCAAGTGTTTTTCGCACCGACTACAGCAATCTGTTTCAGAGTCTCTCTCTCCAGCCAGGTGTTTCCACCAAGGTCAATGTGGGTAAAGCGCGGACAATCGGTATGAATATGAACGGGCAGTTGGAACTCCACCCCTTTTGGCAACTGCAGTTGAGCCATACGATAATGTCAGCACGGGAACTATCGACCAACGCGCCCCTGCAGTTTTCACCAGACAACCAATCGTTTGTGTCTTTGACCTATGCCCGACACTCGTGGAATTTTAGCCTGCAGCATACACTGTGGAGCTCTTTTTATGACACCGATTTCAATACAGCACGTGTTGTGCGGATGGCCCCGTGGGAAGGAACTGATTTTTTAATTTTTAGAAAAATGGACAACCAGGTGTCGTTGGGATTTGGCGTATTTAATATGTTTAATAATCCACGCCAACTCACGTTTGATTTTCCAGAGCCGCAACGTCGAATAACATTTAATATAGAAATTCCGTTATAAAAGATTCGCAGATCTGCACTGAAATAAAAAAACCGCAGCAATGAACTCTACTCTGCGGTTCTTTAAATGGGACTACTTATCGCCGAACAATTTAGCGGCAGACTTGGTTGTGCCTTTATTGCGATTGGCGGCTTTGCGAACCTTGCCTTTTTTGGTCCTTTTGTTGGAGCGGATTTTGTTCGTGCGGTTCGTTTTAGATGCCATAGGTTCTCCTAGTTCATGTCCTGTGTTGCAGTGAGCTATCAAAGGTTTACGGAGATGTCAAATGTATGCACCTCGCCGAGGTCTTTCCGGCTTTCTTTTTGATACGCATAGCCG
This sequence comes from uncultured Pseudobdellovibrionaceae bacterium, assembly GCA_964400355.1. Classification (GTDB taxonomy): domain Bacteria; phylum Bdellovibrionota; class Bdellovibrionia; order Bdellovibrionales; family JAGQZY01; genus JACKAL01. The sequence goes on along the minus strand of CAYNTO010000003.1, from coordinate 95,718 downwards.
ATTTTGAGCCTAGGGCCGGCAAATTGGAATCCTGCGCTGTAATACGCCTCTCCAGCCCGGTCATCGAAGCGAGCGCCAAAATTGGTTCGGAAAAACTCTACATTTATAAAACCCACGCCCACTGCGTGGGAAAATCGATCCCGGTCATTCTCTTTGTAGGCGTAGGCCAGATCAGCGGTGAAAACAACAATATCAGGAATCACATACAGTGCGCCCACAGTGGTCATTGGCAACACTCCTAGCGGTTGAACGACGCTATCCTTTGTGCTGAACATACCAAACTGCGTGATCGCTAATGCAAAATCTTTAACAACGATCCAGTGCGCGCCCAAATCTCCATTGTATTGATCGATGCTCTCCAGTGGAATGTCGGTTTGCTTTTTATATCCACGGAGTCCCACGGACAGGTTGGGATTGATCTGATAGGCGCCGTTTGCGATAAAATCTTTTTCGCGCGCATCACCGAAGAGTGCGGACTCGTACTTTCTTTCCCGGTAAGCAATCGCGCCTTTAAAAATATTTTCTTCGTTAGAGTCCATAATAACCGCATGAAATTGTTTGACGTTACCGATCGCGGTTTTTCCGTAACGGTATCCACCGGTGGCATGCACTTCGCTAAAATAACTAATACCGGCTGGATTTAAAAATGCGGAATCACTACCGTGCGGTTGCGCGATGCCGGTTCCACCCATGGCGTCCGAGGTCGATCCAACTTGTGCGTGATTGAAAAAGGAAAAAAGCAAAACGGAGAATATAATCATTCTCAAAACTTAAACGCAACCCGCGCAGAAGTCTATAGTGCAGAGACTGTTATTGGTAGCAGATGCTCATATAATGACCGCAAACAAGCAAACCCGAAGAGCTGATAGCGGGATTACAAGCACCCATCGGATTGTAGGCCACTGAGCGGGTTTCATTGGTACCCGCATCGATGCCATAGCAACTTCCTTTGACGGATTTTTTTGGAATAATGCACTGGTAGCGTATATTCACAAACCAGTCAGAAGCTGGCAGAGATCGACGCACAATCGCCAGGCGTGCGGCGTAGGCGCCTGTATTGTCGGCATGATTGTCTAAACGTTGCGGACAAAGCTTTGGAAGATCATCTGCATGTAATACATTGTCCTTGATGGGGTTGGTCTCAAAGTTTGCATCGTTTGATGGATCGTGAGGAGCATCATCATTGGGATTTGAGAGAACATTGAGTTCCCAAATATCGTCCGGATAGATCACTCGAAACTGCAATGTGTTAGGACACTGCCAGTTGCCTGTGGATTTTAACGTTGCGAGATCATAGGTTGAAACCGACGAGAGCACGCGTTTTGGCACTGTAGTATCCGTAGGCCCCGCCGTACCTGCATACCAGTTGGCCGCAAGTGGCTGCTTAAAGCCAATACGCATGCCGACACCGAGAGCTTTGTTGGTGGCGGAGTTGTCGGTGTCCTCATCACTGTCGGGATCATCGTAGAGCGACGGCGAACGCACGTTGGCGGGCTTGGCGGCATCAGCGTAGGCCCAGGCTAAAATTCCGTCTTGTGCAAAGAACTGGCGCAATTGGTTCGAAAGCGATTCAGAAGAGTTGTAAACCAGTGTTCCTTCAAAATAGGCGTCTTTGTTGACACCAGCAGGACTCCAGTAGTTGAGATAGGACATATCGGGCGCTGTTAAGAGCGAAGCCGACATCTCGTCCGAACCAAAATCACCCATTACATAATCAAAATCTATTTCCTCAGACCCACCACCGCTGTCGGCATTGATGAACATCGAGCTCAGTGAACCCGAGCGGCGCGTGGCTAGCTGCAAACGAGAAAGGCTGGTACCGGGATCCTCGTACAACAGATCCATGATTTGCGTTTGACTCATCTTGCGCGTTTTATAAAGGAAGTCTTCGGTGATTCGCACGCCCGCGGAGCTACCATAAGCGCCACTACGAAACGTAAAGAAAACGCCTGCATCATTGGCCACATTGCCTTGCTCGGAACAGGAAAGATAAGCAAGCTGATTGACCTTCATTTCATAGGGCATTATCGAATAAGTGGCTTTATCGAACAAGCTACCTTGTTGGGTGACTCCACAGTTCTGATAGGAAATCATAATCACCAAAAAAAATGCTGATGAAATCAATATATTCAGCTGTCTTTTCATTGGATTCCCCCACGTACAAATCTATCTCTCATCATACCATTTTCTTATCGGAAGAAGGCGAGATTTGATTGAGCGTCTTCATTTGAGACGAATCCTATTTTGAGACGCCCGGACAGTGATTTAATGGAATCTGGAGATGGAGGGGGCGATAGGCGCACAGGGCGCAGATATTTTTTGCGGAGTCGCACAAATTTTGCTCGCTGCTAAAAGCTTGTTTAGACACCGTATTTCGAATAATCTCTCGGCATGGGAAATATTAAAAAAGCGCTTATACCTACAGCCGGCCTCGGCACTCGATTTCTGCCCATCACCAGCTCCGTTCCAAAGGAAATGCTGCCTATCGTCGATGAGCCGTTATTGCTGAACATTGTTCGCGAAGTGGCTAAGGCAGGCATCGAAGATGTGGTCCTCATTACTGGCCGTCGCAAAACAGCTATCGAAGATTTCTTTGATCGCCACGTTGAGCTCGAAGAAACCCTGGAGCGCACAGGCAAGCTCGAAATGCTCGAAAGCCTCAACGAGATTCGCAATATGGTGAATATTATTAGTATCCGCCAAAAACAAGCGCTCGGTCTGGGCCACGCCGTATATATGGGCAAACCAGTCATCGGTGACGAGCCCTTCGCAGTTCTGCTTGGGGACGAACTTATGATTCAACCCACACCGGAAACACCAACCGTCACTAAACAGTTGTGTGATACCTTTGAGGAAACGCAGCAATCGACGGTCGCCATCATGGAAGTGGCGCACTCCGAAGTTTCTAAATATGGAATTGTTGCCGGAGCAAAAGAAGGAAAATGGATACGCGTTCACGATGTGGTTGAAAAACCAGAGCCGCAAAACGCACCCAGCCTGTGGGCGCTCCCCGGCCGCTACGTGTTTTCTTCAGAAATTTTTAAGCATTTAGAAAACCTGGCTCCTGGTCGCAACGGTGAAATTCAACTCACCGATGCCATGTGCAAATTAGCTCAAGATAAAAAACTGATTGCGCGGTTCTTCGATGGTCTTCGCTATGATGCCGGCGACAAACTAGGCTACCTTATCGCCAATGTGGAACTTGGCCTTAAGCACCCACAAATTGGTGAAAGCTTTCGTGAATACCTCAAAAACTTTGCAGGAAAACTTTAATGAAAAAATGGATCCTTACCGCTTTAATTTTGTTCCCTCTCTTTTCCGAGGCTTACATTCCCAAACTCAGCACGATTCTCGGCCGCATGGCCACCAACAACGGTGCGACCAATGGGCTCCTACTGAAACGTTCGGTGTTTTTTAAAGATGACAACGTGGCTTGCCATGAAACCTGGTACGTGGTTAACGCCGACGCCATGAAAGTTGTCGTGAGTGGGAAAAATGCGGACCAAACCGATTGGTCCTTCGAAATCATTTATAAAAGTGGGAAGCGCCAAACCACAACCACATCGGGCGAAACTAAAACGTTTCCGATTAGCCCGGAATTTTTTGAACAGCTTCTACACTACCGGAGTGCGCGTGCCCTCCAGAGCCGTCTCGAAAACTATCAAATGTTACCGAACAACGCCGGTGCAAGCGCGGCAAACTCTTACGTATCGCTCGACCGTTATCGCGGAGGGGTGGTTTATAAATTTGGCGCCCAGGAAACGAAAAACGCTCAACCACCGCCTGTGTTGATGGTTGAACAAGATAGTTTTGTTCCACGGCGGCTGCGTTTAGGCTCACAAATTGAAGTGGAGTTTTCCGACACCACATCCATCGATGAGGGAGCTATTAAACAGCCGACTCAGCAAACAATTCTGTGGAAAAACACGACTGTGGTTACCAAAATCGAATCGCTGGAAAAGATTGCCCAGAACACTGCCATGGCTCGTCTCAAATTCGAGAATAAAAAATCCACTTTGCCCGAAAACGAGAATATCAAAGAATTCTATTCTCGCTTTCGCTAAGGTTTTTCGATGAATCTTTGGAAAGTCGCTGTAGAGGCGCCCTTACCAAAATTTTTTACTTATCTCAGCGATATACCTGTTGCCCCCGGAGATTCGGTATCGGTTCCCTTTGGCAAACGCACCATTGGTGGCATTGTCATCGATGCGGCAGACCCGCTACCTGACAAATCCATAGACTACAAAAAAATAATCGGAATCGCGAAAGATCGTATGCGTCTTTCATCCGAGATTTTACAATGGAGTCAGTGGATCGCAAAATATTATCATCACCCTATCGGAGAAGTGCTCTCGCTATTCTTCCCGCCACTTAAAAAAAAGGGGCGCTCGGAGCCTAAAAATATTTTTCAGCACATGGCGAATACCGAGATTGTAGAACTCAACAAAGAACAGCAGAAAATCGCCGACACTCTCAACATGGCGAGCGGCTTTTCGAGCCATCTACTTTGGGGTGTTACTGGCTCTGGAAAAACCGAAGTTTATATCGACGTTATCCGCAAAAAGATGGCGCTCGGGCAAAGCGCGATCGTGCTTGTTCCCGAAATTGCGCTCACCCCGCAGCTGGTCTCTCGGTTCCGCAAACGCTTAGGCGAGGTGGTTGCCGTACTCCACTCGGGATTGACCGAACGTGAACGCACCGACCAATGGTGGAGTGTTATCAATGGCGAAAAGAAAGTTCTCATTGGTGCGCGCTCGGCGCTGTTTTGTCCGGTGCCGAATCTGGGTGTTATCGTTGTAGATGAGGAGCATGACGGCTCCTACAAACAAGAGGAATCGTTCAAATACAATGCTCGCGATGCGGCAGTGATGCGCGCGCACTTTGAAAGGGTTCCCGTCGTACTCGGCAGTGCAACCCCGAGTCTCGAATCCTGGCAGAATGTCAATGATGGGAAATATCAGATGCATGTTCTCTCTGAACGCGCTTCCGACATGGTATTGCCTTCGGTTGAACTTATCGACCTTGCAGTCGAGAAAGAACGAAAAAAGGAAAATGGCACCACTCTGCCTCACTGGCTGTCGCAGTCTCTTTACGATGCCATTCACGCCAATTACACGAAAGGTTTACAGACCGCGCTCTTTATCAATCGCCGGGGCATCGCTCAGGCCGTGCACTGTGATTCGTGCGGCTACATTTACAGTTGCCCGAACTGCGATATCTCACTCACTCTCCACGGTAAACAGCATTTGGTGTGTCACTACTGCGACTATTCGCAATCTCTCACAAAAAATTGCCAGGATTGCAAAGTCGGCGATCCGAAACCATTGGGTCTGGGCACCGAAAAAGTGGAAGAAGATATCCAACAGCTCTTTCCCTCGGCGCGCATCGCTCGCGTCGATCGGGACGAAGTCGACTCTCGTGAGCGCATGGAAGAGTTTGTAAATCGAATGGAGAATCACGAGCTGGATTTTGTGGTTGGCACACAGATGATTGCCAAGGGTCTCGATTTTGAAAAACTCACGCTCGTTGGTGTTGTTCTCGCCGACGTGGCCCTAAGCCTCCCCGATTTTCGCGCCTCCGAACGAGCCTTCCAATTGCTCACTCAAGTGGCGGGCCGTGCTGGTCGTCACAGCGCCGGGAAGGTGATCATTCAGACTTACCGAACCGATCATCCGAGCCTCGTCTACTCCCAGCACCACGATGTGCGCGGATTTATCGAGCAAGAACTGGCCCAACGCCAAGAACTGTTTTACCCGCCATTTACAAAAACAGCGTGTGTTCGCATCTCTTCCCTACGCGAAGATGAGGCTCGAGACGTTTCTTTCGAGCTGACGGAACAACTGCGTCTGTACGGAGAAAAAGAAAAGTTTGAGCACTCGCAAATTCTAGGTCCAGCGCCAGCTCCTCTCTATCGCATTCGCAATCGCTATCGATTTCAAGTTTTGCTCAAATCCAAATCGTCGTTCGAATTGCATCGCCTGCTCCAACTTGTCACGCATCTCACGCAAAAAGATCGGAAAACGAAAGTTCAGATCGACGTGGATCCCTACAGCCTCATGTAGAAATTCCGCGCGCGCCTCCCCCGAGAGCGCAATAATCATTTGCTCCTGGTGGAAGAGCAGCCTAGAATTATTCCATGTCCGAACTGCAGGCCCTATCCGGTTGCCCATTGTGCAACGCTAGCACCAGTCTCCTCCATGCCATCGATTCAGGCATGCGTTTGCGTCTGGAAAAAGAAGGCCAATTCGTGAGCCATGCTGCGGTCTGCACATCGTGTTTTAAGGATCTCTCCAAAAAATTATCCAACGCCAGTTACCTGGCCTCAGAACAAATCATTCAAGACAACTACAAAAAAAGTTTGTGGAAAAATCGATTATCACTGGTTAAACAAGCGCGCGGACACTTAGTATTAAAAAACCACGCCGAAGCCGCAATTTGTTACGAAAAATATTTGCGCATCATCGAACTAGCCACCGAAAAAAAACGCATAGAATTTCGTCCAGAGATGTTCAAAGACAACCCGCGCGAAATCACTCTAATAGTTGGAGCATTGTGGGCATTGGTAGAAATCTACGACCTACATCCCAACTACATGCAAAAGCAAGAACAGTGTGCTCAGAAGCTTGGCGAGCTGGTTTCGTACACCAATATGTTCACATCCATCGTGAAAACCGCCTCATTCAAAAAAAAGGTGGCAAAAAACACGCGTGCCTACAAAGCGCTCTTAAAAGCAGCGAATGTTAAAACCGGCAATTGTTTTATAGCCTCTATAGCCTTTGAATCGCGCAATGATCCAACTTTGGTTCTATTGCGCGCGTTTCGCAATCAGGTGCTCGCGACAAACACTCCCGGACGGTTGTTCATTCGCACCTATTATCGCTGGTCTCCCGGCCTCGCCAATCGTCTTCAGCACTACAATTGGGTCAAATCCGCACTCAGAGCGGTATTGCCCCCATTTGCTCTGTGTCTAAAACGCGTTTTCAGCTTGAAAGTGGGACGCCGCTCTTAGACATTAGGGTATGGCAAAAAATAACAAAAAGTTCGATTTCGTCGTCATCGGTGACTCTCTTCCTGCGATTCTTACGGCGGTTGAAAATTCAACTCGCGGCTTGAAAGGTGCCATTTTTAGCGGTTCGGAAACCCTGGGTGGACTCCATCGCGGCGTTAACCTGGACGCGGAGTTGGAGACGTCCGAACATCCACCCCGTTGGGTTGACACGCATGTGAATTATATTGTGGAGAGCGAGCAAACCATCGAGTTTTTAGCGCGCATCAAAAAATATGTTCCCGAGTTGGATTGGACAGAGGTGGAAATAGGCCCGCTGACTTTTCAGAATGGTACCGTGCAACCCTTTTTGGGTTTTGGTGCACACTCCGTAGATGGCATTGATTTTTACAGCTACTTTACCGCAACCAATCAGCTCCAGCTCAATATTTCTCTCACACAAATTGTACAAAAGCTTTTGAGTCAGTTCGACGGCGAAATCCTCACCAACCATGAGGTCACCCAGCTCCAGGTCACAGACAACATTGCCGGCATTCAAACCAACGGCACCGAGATCTACGGTACAGAACGCATTTATTATTTCGAGAGCGCAGCGAAACTGGGAAAAATTATACCCACGGACAATGCCCATTTCCCGAAAGCCACGGTACAAAAAGTTTCTAAATCGCAAACCTGGGCTGTTGTCAACCTGACCTATTGGCACAAGGCGGAGCTCACCGATTCAAAGGCGATGCACGTTCTCTACGGAGCTAAAGATATTCCGTGTGTGGGCGCCTTCTCGAAAACCACAGATGGAGAAACTGTATCGCAGTGGTTGAGCATTTTGAGCTCCGAAAATTTTGCAGATGCGGAACAGCTGGGGCTTGCGATTCGAGAAATGAAAAAACAGATCAAACGCATGTATCCCAATTTTTACGATTCCATCCATAAAGAGTTTATCGTGGTGGCTCCCGAGGCGTATGGTCATGCTCTGCACGCCGTTGCCAATCATCCCGATTTGTTCAAAAACCACATTCTTTATTTGGGGTCTCAGCATTATGCCAATGAGATGGCGTTCACCGGGGAGGCCGCGTCCTACCTGGCTCTGGAGCCGTTGTTCGCCGGCACCGCCATAAAATCAGCTGAAGAATCTGCAACTTAACGCATATTGTTATTCGTTCGAAGGCCCTATTTGAACGAGGGCCGTAAATCCCATTCTTCCACTCCTAGAAATTAGTGCCCGCGGGGGCATTAATTCTCGACAGCCCCACCCGTTCTTGGTACACAAGTACCTCAACAAATTCACACCTTTCAGACTCCACTGGTGCCTCCGCAAGGAGGGTATCTGAAAGGGCGGATTAACCAGAAGGAGAACACTATGAATCTAAACATGAAAAACATGTTGGACGCCGGCGTACATTTCGGTCACCAGAAAGAACGTTGGAATCCGAAGATGAAGAATTTCGTATACACATCCCGTGGCGGAATTCACATTATCGACCTACAAAAAACACTCGCAAAAGCTAAAGAAGCGATCCAGTTCGTTGAGAACATGGCTGCTAACGGCGAGCGCATGATTTTTGTTGGTACTAAAAAACAAGCAGAAGAGACAATCCAAGAAGCAGCAAATAAGTGCGGTCAGTACTTTGTGACTAAACGCTGGTTGGGTGGAACTCTCACTAACTTTGTAACCATCAAGCAATCGATCGATCGTTTAAAAAAGATCGATCAAATGCGCGAAAAAGGCGAACTCGAGTACTTCTCTAAAAAAGAACGCCACTCCATGGAGAAAGAATACGTAAAATTAAACGAATATCTGCAAGGTATTCGCGAAATGAAAGAACCAGCTGGTTTGCTGTTTGTAGTTGATATCAACAAAGAACACATCGCTGTTCTCGAAGCTAAAAAACTGGGAATCAAAGTTGTTGGCCTTTGCGATACCAACTCTGATCCATCGACAATCGATTATCCAATCCCTGCAAACGATGATGCTATCCGCTCCATCAAGTTATTCAGCGACCTCGTCGCAGAAGCCTATTTGGCCGGCGCTGCGAAGTATGAATCGAAAGCTCGCGAAATGACGGATAAGAAATCCGATCTTGAAAAAGAGCAAAAAGAATTGGCTGCTGAAAAAGCGCCTGCTAAAGGCAAACCTGCTCGCGGCGGCGGTAAAGATGAGCGCAAAGACGCAAAAACTCCAGCTCCGGCACCTTCGGTTGTTAAAGCAGCTAAAGGCCGTAAGCTTGTTGCGGCCGGCACTGCAGATGACATCGAGATTTTAGCTGAAGTTGAACAAGAAGTAGCGGCACCTGCAGAGGATGCTGAAGGCGCCACTACGCCTGGAACTGAGAAGGAGTAATCCATGGCAGTAACAGCGCAAATGGTTCGCGAACTCCGCGATAGAACAAGTGCGGGAATGCTTGATTGCAAAAAAGCTCTCGAAGAAAACGCAGGTGACTTTGAAAAATCCATCGACTGGCTCAGACAAAAAGGTCTGAGCAAGGCCGCAAAAAAAGCGGGTCGTACGGCAGCTGAGGGCCTTGTCTATTCCTACATCCACGGCGAAGGCCGCATTGGTGTGATGGTGGAGATCAATTCAGAGACAGATTTCGTAGCTCGCAACGAAGGTTTCAAAAAATTCGCAGCAGACATCGCAATGCACATTGCTGCAGCGAACCCTCTGGCAGTGACAGAGGCTGAAATCCCCGCCGATAAAATCGAAAAAGAACGCGCCGTTCTTAAAGCTACTAACCTTGAGGCCGGTAAAAAAGCCGAGATGGTCGACAAAATCGTCGATGGTCAAATCAAGAAGTGGCTCGCTGAGAGCGTGCTTATGAGCCAAAAGTATATCAAGAACCCCGACATCACGGTGACTGAGCATTTGCAAAATACAATCGCTCACATCGGTGAGAATATTGTGATCCGTCGCTTTGTTCGTTTTGAACTTGGCGAAGGCATCGAGAAGGACAGCGTTGATTTCGCAGCGGAAGTTGCAGCAACACTCAAACAATAATCTCATCCGGGAGCACCACAGATGGCCACCTTGAAATACAAACGGATTCTGCTCAAACTCAGCGGCGAAGCTCTTGCCGGTGATCAGGGGTTTGGAATCAACATCGACGTTCTTGCTCAAGTGGCCTCTGAGATCTGTGAAGCCCACGGTCTTGGTGCTGAGATCGCTATTGTGGTTGGCGGCGGCAACATTTTTAGAGGTGTTGCTGCTTCTACCAAAGGCATGGATCGCGCCAGTTCTGATTACATGGGAATGCTCGCAACCAGTATCAATGCCCTTGCACTCCAGGACGCCCTGGAAAAGCGCGGCGTTCAAACCCGCGTTCAATCGGCCATCGAAATGGCTCAAATCGCAGAACCGTATATTCGCAGAAAAGCCGTGCGCCACTTGGAAAAGCAGCGTTTGGTGATCTTTGCATCTGGTACGGGTAATCCCTATTTCACAACCGACACTGCAGCCGCTCTGCGTGGCATGGAAATCAATGCAGAAGTGCTGTTAAAAGCCACCAATGTGGATGGCACTTACGATAAAGATCCGGCAAAACACAAAGATGCTGTTAAATTTGACCAACTCACTCACAAAGACGCGCTCAACAAGGGTTTAAAAGTGATGGATTCAACTGCTCTGAGTTTGTGCATGGACAACCGCTTACCAATTATTACATTTAAATTGATGGAAAAAGGCAATATCATCCGTATTCTTAAGGGTGAGACTGTTGGAACGCTCATCAACTAAAGGAGTCCACATGTTTGCTGCAAAAGATATGGTAGCCAGCACCGAAGCAAAAATGAAAGCCGCCGTCGCTGCACTGGGAAACGAATTTAAAAAAATCCGTACCGGTCGCGCACAGATCTCCATGCTCGATAACATTCGCGTGGACTATTACGGCACCCCAACACCGCTCAATCAAGTTGCCTCAATCACCACTCCCGACGCCCGTTCATTTATGATCGCACCGTGGGAAGCCTCGGTTCTCAAAGCCATCGAAAGCGGAATTGTTAAGAGTGATGTGGGCATGGCACCTATCAACGACGGTAAGGTGATTCGTCTTCGCCTTCCCGACCTCACTGAAGACCGCCGTAAAGAACTTGTAAAACAGGCGAAGAAATACGTTGAGGATGGCAAAGTTGCAGTACGTATGGCTCGCAGAGATGCCAACGAAGAGCTCAAAGTGGCTCTTAAAGACAAACTAATTTCTGAAGATCAAAACAAACAGCACTTAGACGAGATTCAAAAGCTCACAGACAAATACTCTGCGGACCTCGATAAGTTGGCTGCCGAAAAAGAAAAAGAAATAATGACAATATGACAGATTCGACGCCGTCTCTCCGTCACCTTGCCATTATCATGGATGGCAACGGCCGATGGGCTGAGAAAAAACATAAAGGTCGTCTCTTTGGCCATCTCAAGGGAACTCGAGTGGCTAAGCAGATCATTGAGGAGTGCTCGCGGTTAAACGTCGAGAACCTCACGCTTTATGCTTTTTCCACTGAGAACTGGCATCGCCCGACAACCGAAGTGAATTTTTTGATGAAGCTACTTACCAAGTATCTCAAAAAAGAGCGTCAGAATTTAGTAAAAAACAATATTCGCTTCTCATGCATTGGTGATTTGGATCGTCTTCCCTCTTCGGCTGTAACTGAGATTACAAAAACCATGGAAGCTACAAAAAAGTGTACAGGGCTGAACTTGTTCTTTGCACTGAGCTACGGTGGTCGCCAGGAAATCGTAAACGCTGCAAAAATGTTCGCTCGCGACGTACAATTGGGTACACGAAAACTGGAAGATCTCACTGAAAACCTGTTTAGCGCCTATCTTTCGACCTACCCTACTCCAGATCCAGATTTGATCATTCGCACCAGCGGCGAGATGCGCACTTCCAACTTTCTCACCTGGCAATCGGCCTACACGGAAATGTATTTTTCATCGATCTTGTGGCCAGATTTTACGATCGCAGAACTTCACAAAGCCTTGCAAAATTTTTCCCAGCGCGAACGCCGATATGGCAAAACATCGTCTCAGATGTTGAATGATCGGCCGTAAACCATGTTATTGCGTTGGGTCTCGGCACTCATAGGCGCAGCACTCCTCTTTAGCACAACCTACTTTTTTGGTTCACAAGGCGTGGTCGTTTTATCGATGATCGTTGTTTTTGTGGCAATTGTGGAATTCGCCGCTTTATTTTCGCCGTCAAAGCTCTGGGCCTCGCTATTTGTAGCATGCTCCTTAGCGGTTTGTACCACACATATCGTAAATCCACTTTTAACATTGCCTGTGCTTCTCGCTTCGTTTTTAGTGTTAGCGAGTAAAGGAGTCGTTTACTACTCTAAATTTGAGCCGGTAGATGCCTACAAAAATATGGAGTGGTCTCTGTGGGGAGTCATTTACTGTGCGCTGTTGCCGGCCCTTACCTTGCAACTCACCATGGAATTCGGCTGGAAACTTTTTTATTTCTTAATGATCACCGTCTTTTTGGGGGACTCCTTTGCTTTGTTCTCTGGAATGACCTTTGGTGGACGTAAGATCTTTCCTAAGATTTCTCCCAAAAAAACCGTATCCGGCGTACTGGGCGGTTTGGTGGGATCGATGGTGTTTGGAGTCGTCTTTATGTATTTTACCTCTCCCGCACCGTTACCTATTTTGCAGTGGGTGATCATTTGCTTAACCATTGGTTTCTTTGCGCAAATTGGCGATTTTTTCGAATCCCTTATAAAGCGCTATACCGGCAACAAAGATTCAGGAAAGCTCATGCCCGGCCACGGTGGATTTCTTGATCGTATAGACGGCGTCTATTTCGGCTCTATCGTTTTGTTTCTCTACACACGTATCTTCGACCTAGCACCCTACTTTCACTAAGCCAATCCCCTGTTTAATTCATCGACAGTACTGGCGCTTTTACAGTGGCCCTAGCAAGGGCCACCGATTGTGCATTATATTCCATATCTATTTACTTTTCCCAGAGGGCTGGCGCTTCATGCGATTTTGTTTGATTCTCACTGTTGGTATTATGCTTTGTCCCTCGTTAAGTGTTGGAGCGGGATCTCCGCAATGCGTAGACATCTTTACATTATCGCAATCAATCAACTCTCGCTATCTGTCCTTAGAAATTTCCGAGCAATCCAAGCTGCCCGAAGTTACACGCGAGATACGGCTTCTCACAGAAGAATCCTTCCGGCCGGTGCTGCGAGAAATGACTCGGGAGTTGTTGCAGTTTCGCGCCGAAATACGCGAGTCTGATCTGGAGGTTGTTAATGCAAGCGAACTGCGCCCACGTGAATCCACTTTCCAGAAGCATTCATTAAAACCCCTTGAAGTTTTTGATGGTGTATTCCCTGAGTCTATTGTCATTCGATTTGGCCGCGATGACATTATGATTGAGGCCGGTGTGACACCGCAAAATAAATCCCTTATCAGTTCGACGGCACTCACGTTTGCGGCTTTTGGGCGCTATTTATTTTTCGAGCGTCCCGATTTAATTGCGCGCTGGGAAGCACAACTCAAAACGAGCCTGGCCGTTAAAAACAATACTTTTAGTGAAGGAGATCTCGCGCGAGTGTTCGAAGACGTCGCCAACTCCACTCTTGTTTCACTCTCTTTGCTTTCCTCGAATTGGACCACGCTTGGACTCTCTAAGGCCGAGTTTCTATCTTCCATCGTCAATACCTCATCGGGAGCCACTCTTTTTGACGTTCTCGCCGCACGGTTCGCGCCGGGTTACATAGGGCCCTTTGCGAGTTTTCTATATGTAAAGAACCCCGTAGAACTGAACAGCGAAAATTCAGTAGTGCTTACGACAGACATGAAAAATCGCATACAGCTCTCACGCCTGCACTGGCAAAACCGGCAGCATTTATTACCAGTTACCACCGTTGCCGATGTTAAGGAAACTGGCCGGGGTTGCCCCATGGCGCGATGTCTAGCTCCCCAACAACCTACAGATTTAAGCGCCTTCATCATTGGTATATTGAACAGAAGCGAGTGACGCTGGTAGATATACCTTCCAAAGATGCCTCTAGTGCGTATCCCCAATATATTCGATTTAGAGATAAGCTGGGCTCTACTTAAGCATTGTCTAGCTTTGTCATAGCCCCTCGACTTTGCCATTGGAGAAAACTAGAATATTGGGATGGACTTTATCACAAATTTTTTTCACCAAGGTTTCCTCTTCGTAGTACCCATGACAATCCTTTTAAGTGTGCTCATTTTTATTCATGAGCTTGGTCACTTTTGGATGGCGCGTTTTTTTAACGTAAAGGTGGAAACGTTCAGTTTGGGTTTCGGCCCCAAAATCTTTAAATATGTTCGCGGTGAAACCACTTACGCGCTTTCAGCGATTCCCTTTGGTGGTTACGTGAAGATGTACGGCGATGAACTGGGTGGAACTGTTCCTCCGGAGCTCAAAAATCGCTCGTTCCTCGATAAGCCCGTCTACCAACGTATTCTTATTGCCTTAGCAGGCCCGGTGATGAATTTAGCTCTCGCTTTCGTACTCTTTTTTATTCTTACAGTCGTGGGTGAGCAGGTCGTATCGCCACGTTTGGGTGATATTTACGAAAATACCTATGCCCACTCACTGGGATTTCGCTCGGGCGATAAAATTCTCAGTATCAACAACCAACCCGTAACCCGCTGGAGTCAGGTCGATGAGCACATCTCAAGTGTTGTCGACGCACCGATTGAGTTCCAGGTCGTGCGTGAAACAGAAGAGGAGCCCATCAAGATTATCGCCAAAACCGAGGCTGCAGAATCTAAAAACCCGCTTGAGCCTGGGGAAATCATAGGTGCTATAGGTGGACTAGAATTTATGTCGGATGCATCGGCGATTGGTGTGGCCGATCCTCAGTCACTTTTCGGCCAACTTGGTTTTCAGACTGGTGATGAAATTCTTTCTATCAATGACATTAAGGTCTCTACATTTCGCCAAATTCAGGAAGTACTTATTTCCGAAAGTTCTTCGGAGAAAATTGTATTTGTTCTCGATCGATTTGGGATTTCTGGTGAAAACGAACCACAGCGTCTGACATTTGAGTGGGATCTTAAAAAAATTCCATTTCCCGATGCGGTTAAAGGTTTTGGCTACTTCCCGCCAGATACATTTATTGGCAAAGTGGTTGAAGATAGCCCTGCAAGTAAAGCGGGTTTGCAACCCAACGATAGAATCGTTTCCATCAACGATTCTCTTATAAAAACATTCTCGGACATTCCCACAGCAGTGAACGCCTACCGCAAAGATGCTCCACCACTCGCGGTAAAAGTTGTTCGCGCCGGCAAAGAATTTCAGTTTTCTCTCCAGCCAAAGATGATGGAATTTAAATCGGAATTTGCCGATACTCAGAACCGCTTTGCCATTGGCATTCAACCGCTAGCAAAAAAACATGTGGACTATCTCAATTGGACTCCTGAATCGCTCACCGACAAGATCGCGTGGGCCGGCGGCAACACATGGCATTGGACAAAAGCGACGGTGATGAGTTTTGTGCTGCTCGTTCGCGGTAAAGTGTCTCCGAAAAATTTGGGTGGATTTATCTCTATTGGGCAAATGGCCAAGAAGAGCTGGGAAGTGGGTTTTGATTCGTTCCTGCGGATTATGGCCATCATATCTCTCAACTTATTTATTTTAAATTTGCTACCAGTCCCGGTTCTCGATGGCGGCCATATTATTATGTTTTCTATTGAAGCGATTAAAGGCAGCCCAATCAGTATTAAAAAGCTCGAAATCGCCCAGCAAATTGGTGTATTTGTTCTTTTGTCTCTGCTTGCGTTTTCTCTTTTCAATGACTTTGCTCGTTTGCTATAACGAGCAATGCTCACTCTAACTTTGGACACCAGCACACACCGTGGAACCGTCGCACTCGGGCGAGACGGTTCTATCTTGGCTGAGGCCACCTGGAACAAAGACTCCTCCCACAGCGAAAAGATCGTCACCGAGCTTGCGGCACTCTATGCTTCGTGCGATTCCCAGCTCCAGGACACGCAAAGGATCATTTGTGGTGTTGGCCCTGGGAGCTTTACTGGCTTGCGTGTGGCACTGAGCTTTGCCCGCACATTGGCTCATAGTAAAGATATCCCTATTGTGGCTGTAGAGGACTGCTGGGCCATTGCACTCAATGCTCCCAATGTGACATCAACGATATCTGTCGTATTAGATGCGCAAAAAAATATGTTCTTTTACGGCGACTACCGTTGGTCGGGAACGACGCTAGAAACACTTCATTCCGCCACTTTGATCGACGCCAAAGAACTCGAAAAGCTCTACACACATGAAAACTGTTGGATCACCAACAGCGGCGATTATTTCGCAGCAAAAAACTTGCAGTTTTCCAAATTGGAACCGTTTCCATCAGCGGCAAAAATATACGAACAGGTGTTTCATCACCCTCACAATCACAAGGAACTTCATTGGCAACAGCTGCAACCCCTCTACCTAAGAGCCTCTGCAGCCGAGGAAGTTCTCGCTCAAAAAATAAAGGCACAAAAAAGTAAGGTCTAGTTTTGCTGTCTTTATACACACGCATAATGCTTTGCGGCGTTAGTTTAAGTTTCGCCATGCACTGTTTTTCTCTATGATTATGTTTAGAGAGAGAGCAAATGGGCGGCACTGACCAATTTTTCAACTACTATGAGATTCTCGAAGTGGAGCCAAAGGCGTCCCATCAGGATATCTATCAGGCCTATGCACGTATTAAGAAGACCTATTCTTTACGAAACCCTGACATTTTTAAAAGTTTCACATTTGATGAACTCCAAGAGCTCTTGGTGGTTATCGAAGAGGCGTACTCAACAATCGGCAACAAAGACACGCGCGAAATCTACGATCGCAAGTTCACCAAAATGTTTCCTGACTTCCAATTGGAAAAAATGGATTTCGTTGCTAACGAAACTGCCAGTGAGGATAACGAAATAGCCAAACCAGTTCCTGCAGATCTGATTCCAGTGGGATTCGGCAAAACCTCTCTGAGCACGTACAAAGTGGATGACACGCTTGAAAGCCTCATTGCTCACCAGGAATTCTTCGACGGCGCTTTTATTGGTAAGATTCGTCGTTACAAGAATGTTCCGCTGGAAGACCTCAGCAAAAATACCTGCATCAGTGTGAAGTACCTCAAGGCTCTCGAAGACAACAACTACAATGCCCTCCCCGCCGGCGTATTCACTCGTGGTTACGTGAATCAGTACTGCAAAATTCTCGGTCTCGATCCCGATCGCGTCATTCCGTCGTTTATGAAGCTCTTCAACAATGAGCGAAAATAATATCGTCGACGACGACGTTGAAACCGAAAGTCAAAATATCGTCGAACTCACAATTACGGCTAACCATGCGGATAAACGCGCCGACGTTGGACTGGTGGAGCTTGGCGTGTTGGACAGTCGTTCGCAAATTCGCAAACTGTTTACTGACAAGCGTGTGTTCGTGAATGGTAAATACATAAAGCCCTCCCAGATTCTTCAGGTTGGCGACGAGGTTCGCGTCGAGTTGCCGCCGCCGCCCAAGTCGCCGCTCGAACCTTACGATTTTCCACTCAATATTGTGTTCGAGGACGAGCATGTCCTAGTGGTCGACAAACCATCGGGACTGGTCGTGCATCCGTCACCAGGTCACTACAACGACACACTCATCAATGCCGTGATTTTTCACCACATAAAGCTTTCTCCCGGCAGTGAAGAATTCCGCCCCGGGCTCGTTCACCGCATCGATAGAGACACCAGCGGACTCCTGGTGCTCGCAAAGGATGAAAAAACTCATAACAGCCTAGCACGACAATTTAAAAACAAAACAGTTCATCGCAAATATATCGCCGTCGTCTTTGGATCACTCAAAGAAAAAGTCGGATGTGTAGAAACATTCATTCAGCGCAATCCCGAAGAGCGGAAAAAATTTATGGCCTCGGAAGGACCCGACGGCAAATGGGCGAAAACGCACTATACAGTGCTCGAAGAGTCGAATTATCTCTCACTCGTGGAACTCGTGCTCGAAACGGGTCGCACCCATCAAATTCGTGTACACATGTCGCACATTGGTCACCCGATTGTCGGTGACGAAACGTATCACGGGAAAAAGCGCGCCAACAACTTTTCCAACTTTGGTCTGCGCAATTATATTAGAGACATGCCCCGCTTTGCTCTCCACGCGCGAGAGCTGGGTTTTACTCATCCTGTGATCAACCAGCGCTTGCAGTTTGTCTCTCCTTGGCCGGAAAGCCTGGATGAACTCTATTATCTGGCGGGATTTACAACGCCTCTGAAATCTCCCTCCACGGAGCGTACATGATTCGGCCGTTTCGCAAAGACTACGCGATCCATTTTTTTGGCAAAAACCGAAGCCTCGAGGACATTCGCGAGGATTTTCCTCATGTTTGTCTCTTAAAACAAACCCACAGCGATATACTCGTTCCAGCGGATTCATCCACACCTACGGGCGATGCGCACTGGACACAAACAATCTCTCAACCACTCGCAATTCAAACCGCAGACTGTCTCCCGGTAATGATGTATTTACCTAAAGACAAATCCATTGTGGCAGTCCATGCAGGTTGGAGAGGGGTAGAAAATCGCATTGTCACTAAAGCGTTAAGAAATTTTAAGGTGCAAAAGAATGATCCCATCGATGTGATCATTGGTCCACACATTCAGCAAACGAGCTTCGAGGTGGACATTGACGTAGCCCGCGCCGTACTAAAGGCTCATGGTGAAGAGCTCAACTCTGATTATTGCGAAAAACGTGGGGACAAGTATCACATACAACTCTCGGCTCTGGTCCTGCGTGAAATCACGGACGATGTGGGACTCAAGGTCGAAAATCGCTTTGTTTCTCCTGTGGACACGAAAACCCATAAGGACTTTTATTCCTATCGTGACGGGGATCGCGGAGGTAGAAACTACAGCCTCATAATAAAAAATCCGCTCTGAGAGAGCGGATTTTTTCTACTTTTTAAATATCCTATTCAAAAATTATTTAGTGCACGCATCGGCCATTGTTTTTGTGACGCCATCAGAGAGTTTTAAGATTTTGTCGCGCAGGTCAACACCCACATCGCTATAACCAAACTCACACGCCCCAATCTCAGAAATAAGGTCTTTTTCATCCCACAATACTTCGTTGGTCGCGGCATCGATAACCTGTAAATAAGTTTCGCGGTCAGGAACAACTGTTGGGCACGCCATTCCGTGATTGATCACGATTTCGGCCGTGAGGTCTTCAACTGCTTGTAGCGGCTTAAAGTTGGGCGAAATCGATGTGTTCGTGAATGCACCAGAACACTGCGTGTAGTTTACTGAGTTGCTATCCTGGAGAAACTTCACTTTGATATCGCCTTCTACGCTGGTTTGCTTAACTTCAGCATTAAATGTGAATTTGTAATTGAGCTTTTTATTACTTACGTGCGAAGACTTCACAACAAGATCATACCGTGGGCAGACAAGACCATCATCGTCGCCGTCGTCTCCACCATCCAAATCGATACCGTTTTGATCCAAGATATCTTGAAGCTGATCGTTGGTAAATTTAACTTTGCCACAACCGACTGCAAACATTGCCAATACTAATAATAATAGATGTTTCATATTTCCCCCAAAACTCTTTATTCGTATTAAGAATGTGCAATGGAAGTGCCATGTCTCAAAAAGAGAAAGCCCATCAATTACATCAGAAATCAGCGGGTTTATAATGAGCGAACTGTCAAAAATTTTGACAGCTGTTGAGCGCAAATTAGCTATGGTAAAGATACACAGCGGCTAAATTCGATTGCGCCGGCATCCGGTTTGCTGAGATAAACTAACAATGAGAAAATCTACGTTTCAGCACATGACCTGTATGTGTCTTACCTTTGTGTTTTTAGCAAACACGATGTTATCGGGCATTTCTCATGCGCAGTCCGCGGGGACACCATTGCCAATTACCCCTCCGGCTGCCCCAAGTTTCTTTGTCGACGAAAAGGGTGAACAGTGGATTCGCATACCAGAAGAAGGCAATGCCGACAGGCTTGTTAAGTTCTCGGAGGCTGACGAGAAAGATGTTTATGCGGCCCTCAAACATTTTGACTACAAGTCCATTCCCGGCCAAAGCTTAAAACAGTTTGGCCCTGAGTATATTAAATTCTCCGCCGCATTGATGATCGTGCAAATGGGCTCTTGCTTTGGTGGAAACTCTTCGCTGTCGTCCATGTCCATGGTGGCCTCCGCCGCTACACCTGCTTGTGTGGACGATTTTCTGGCCCATTTGGTCGACTGGAAAGGCTGGGTTGGCTTTTACTTCTTTATGCTCGGAAATCGTTACACCTCAACCGCACTTATGCAGGTGGCTACCATTTCTCTCCATCACGTTGGAAAGACCAAATCCATTCCTGAGCTTCGCAGAAAACTCGCACCATACTTTGGCTACTTTGGAATGGCAGGCGGTTCGCTGGCCTCCCAGGTGGTCCATCACTTTTTAGCAGCTCCGAGTTGGGGTCAGTGCATAGAGCTGATGAGTGAAGAGGGCCCCGCTAGTGCGCCCTGTAAAAATGCTTTTAAACATTTCTTGCAAGGCGAAGATTTTTGGGATGATTTTGCGGCGGGAACCATGTCCATGATCATGTCCAGTGCCGCGGCCGCTGTGACCCACAAGCTTTTAGGTGAAGGCTCTTCTCTACTTATTAAAAACCTTCCGCTCTTGGCGAAAAAAGGACTACAGATAATCGGTGGTGATCGCAAGGCCATTGAACTCGTCGGTAGAACCGGCGTCCAAGCAATTCGCGCCATACGTGTCGTCAAGAATCTCACTGTTGCCACCGGAGTTCCAGGAGTCGTTGTATTTGTCGTAACGAATCTCGGCCAGTTTGTACTGTTCCTTGCTTGGGATGAGGTTTTTAAAAATCCAGTGGCCCGCGCCTACTACGATTGGGAAACCAGCAGCAACACTCGCGCTGCCACTCTCGATGTTATCGCTGCTGCAAAAGAAAACCAAAAACTCAATTGGCAGACCCCTTACATCATCACAAAGAAAATTTGCCGCCCGCAAAGATACAGTGCTGTTGATAAAAAAACCGAAAAGCACTGCACGTCGGAGAGTACTGATCCTTTGACCTCTTCGCTTGCTGAGTTCGCCTATGGAGCAAAACGATACCGCAAAAAGGTGCTTCAGAACCCGGCGGAAGCAGCCATAGCTGGATGGTCTGGAAAAATGAGTGGACTGGTCAGCAAATATAAACTTTCAAAAACGTTGATTGAGTTTCTGTCGAAGGAAAAGTCCAAAGAGCTTGAGTACTCAATGACGTTACCAGAAGCAGGCGTTTATTTGCTCGCATTGTGGAAAAATGTTTTAGAAAACGAATTGCCGCGGCACCCGAAAGTCCCTAAAAATCTTAAGCCGATTCTCGTTCAGCTTGAAGCAGCATTGGCAATATCCTATGCCGCAATACCAGTTGTAAACTCTCCCTCTACTCCGGCCCACACCAACTACTTTACTGCAGAACTCCAAGAAACAGCTGCTAAAATTCCAATGAATCCAAATCGAGAAGCTGCCATAAAGTCTGCGATCAACTTGATCATGCAATACGCTGCTGAAAGAATTGAGAGTGATACGGCGACTAGCGCTGCACTGGGAACCGAATGCAGTTATCTCCCGCAATTATGCTTGGCGCGCGACACCACTTTAGCTCTGGATCTGAATAAATCGTTCTCTACAGTTCCTTCCTCGAACACCAACGAATTGTCGGAATCGTATTTTAAAATTTTCGGTGACGAACTCGCCGCAGAGGCAACGTGGGAATTGCTTTGTGCCGGGAATACCAAGCTACAGCTAAAAAACCTGGGTCAAAACGGGAAAAAAGCCGCGATGACTTTGCCTCAGCTTCTCTCACTTTCCCGAGCGGACTTCGATGCCAATTGCTATGATCACTCCACACTGCGCGATAAAGGCCATGTGGAACTTGGTGATGTCACGCGCCCTTGGATCTACGAGGGTCGAATCTACAAGAACGCTCTCGACATGCTCGCCTCTAAGAATACAGTATGGACGGTAGGTAATACAGGCCAGGACATCCAAGCGTGGTGGATGCGCGAAGCTTTTCATCCGGTTGCCAAATTTCTCTTTGAGATGTCTAAGGTCTATCAGAACCATTTAAACGAAACGCTGTTTTCACAAATAGACGATGTCACTCCGGAACAACTCGTTCACATGGCCAGTCCGCAAATGCGCGGTGGTTCTCTTGATTACAAAATTGTTTCGTTTAATGGAAAGTGGGATCGCCCCACCCTCGCAGTATCCCTCATGGCCCAGGCCAATATGATTATAGATACGGTTAAATTCTACGGTCCTGCCCGGGGAGTGGATCTCCGTAAATTTGATGAACTAAAACTCGCCTATGCCCGCTATATTTTAGGTCTCAAAGTAGTACCAAACATAAACAGTATGGAAAAAGTATGGCAATCCTATTCGTCCGAAGCTCAGGGAACAGATTCCAATTCTGTAAGAAATGCACAGCTGAAGTTTGATGAGGATCTTCAGGAAACAATCCTGAGCAAAGAACAATCGGTAACGATTTTAAAGAACCTAGAAGCAATTTATAGCCTCACGGCCGAGATTTTTACTCAAATGAACAGTCGCGAATATAGCGACGTTTCAGGGCTCGAAAAAGCCGTTCTTCGCTTGCGTGCCAGCGAACCCATAGAGGATGCCGCCGAATATGTTTCCCTTAAACCAGTGGAACAAAAACTTTTTGCAACTTTTATATTACACTCAGAGAGCCTCAACAATATTACTTTCGAAATTAAAGAGCTCTATGGTAAATTGGGTGCGAAACCTTTCACCGGAATGTAATTAAGGAGACCGAATGAAACTTCTCAATTTCGTATTAACATTATCTCTTGTAGCCGCTTTGCCTTTTCAGTTTGCCTCGGCAGCTCCAGGCCGCCCTGGTGCCGAAAAGCCAACTTCTAAAGAAGTTCAAAACTTTTCTAAAGCTCTTGAAACTTCGGGCCTTTCCTCACGCGTTGAAGGTCTCAAAGCGCTGTCAGAAGCGCGCCCGAATATGAATAAAGTATTAGAGCGCGTGTCTCAAGAAATATTAAAAGCCAAAGCGCAGAAGAATATCGCTGCCAGCAAAGAGCAATTTGATACTCTTACGGAGAATATCAATGCGGCCTCTGCGCAAGCTGCAGAAATGTACAATTCTGGTAAACGTTTTGAAGGTAGCGCCGCAAAAGTTCTAGAAGCTGTTGACGCACTTCCGGGAATGCTGCTTGAGGTTGCCAATGCTGGCCCTAAAGCCGATATGCAAAAAGCATTAGATGTGGCCCGCATGCTGGCCGAGCTCAAAGAGCGTGATCTTACCAACGAAGCAGACGCCTCTGCTAAAAAAGCCGCCATCGAAGCGCGTTTGGGCACAGATAAAGAGGGAAAACAGATCACCCTCGACGATTTGATCAAGCGTTGCCTTGGCGCTTAATACTCACTATACTCTGCTATCATGCAGAAGGTACTTATAACGGGAGCAACCGGTTTTATTGGTAAGCATTTAGCAAAAGCCCTTTGCTCCCAGGGCTTTCATGTTTCTGCGCTGGTGCGCAATCCCGAAAAATCTCAGGAACTCAAAACCCTTGGCGTGCATTTATTGCCGGGGGATGTGACCGACAGTCTCTCACTTCTCAACGCCATCGAAAACAAAGACATCGTTTATCACTTGGCTGGAAAAATCGCCTACAAAGCCTCTGAGCGCGAAGAGATGGAGCGCGTAAACGTAAAGGGTACGCAAAAAGTTGTAGATGCCTGTGTGACGCACAAGACTCCGGTGCTCGTATACATGAGCTCCGTAGTAGCCATTGGCGCCAGTTTTAATGGTGAAGTGCTCAACGAGGACTCTCCTTACACTATCGGTGATCTCAACTTGGGGTACTTCGAAACGAAGCACAAAGCGGAAGAGATCGTAAAGACCGCACACAAACACAATGGCCTCAACGCGTTTATCCTTAACCCATCGACAGTTTACGGGGCCGGAGATGCCACCAAAGGCAGCCGCTCCGTTCAGCGTAAAGTGGCCAAAGGCAAGTTTCCATTTTACACTCCGGGCGGCGTGAATGTGGTTTACATCGATGATGTGCTTTACTGTTTACTTAATGTTTACAAAAAAGGTCGGCCTGGCGAGCGCTATATCGTGGCGGGCGAGAACCTCACAATTCAACAAACGTTTTCGATTATTGCAGAAGCCGCGGGTAAACCGGCTCCAAAGAAATACCTCCCCCGCGTCGCTTTAAAGACATTAGGGTGGATTGGCGACAATGTGCTTGAACCTCTAGGCATCAAGGGTCCGCTTTCCGCGGAAACTGCGAACACGTCCTCTATGTTCCACTGGTTCAGCTCGGAAAAAGCGCAAAAAGAATTAGGTCTTAAACCCACTCCCGCTAAAACCGCGATCACCGAAAGTGTGCGCTGGATGATCGACAATGGATACGTCTAAGAAAATCCTCTCCGCAGGTTTGGTTGTTCTGCTCTCACTGGCGGTGATAGGCACCGTATTGGGAGGCGCTACGTTTTATGCGTATCAAAGTATTCCTTCCATCGACAACATCAACGGCTGTTTTAAAACCAGCATGTACAATGTGGATCTGTGCCCTGGAAAATCAGGTTATGTAAAATACAATAACCTACCAAAGCACTTGGTTAGCTCTCTCATTGCCGCGGAAGACGCGTCTTTCTACGGGCACCAGGGGTTCGATATAGACGAAATCAAAGACGCTCTCGAGAAAAGTATGGACGCCGGGCGCTGGGTGCGCGGTGGTTCAACGATTACGCAACAGCTGGCGAAAAATCTTTACCTCACTAAAGAGAAGTCGCTTGTTCGAAAAATCAAAGAGCTCATTCTTGCTCGCGCCATCGAAAAAAAACTCTCGAAAACTCAGATTATCGAAAAATATTTTAATGTTGTGGAGTTTGGCCAGAATATTTTTGGGATCTCAAAAGCGTCCTATCACTACTTTCAAAAACCGCCATCGTCTCTGACCCCAGCTGAGGGAGCCTACCTTGTTTCCCTCTTGCCAAGCCCGGTAAAATACTCGGCCGCGTACAGAAACTCGAAAGATCTCAGTAAATTCAATAAGCGCCGCGTGACTCATATTCTGCGCATTCTCCACCTCCAAAAAAAGATTTCCGATGACGACTATGCCTATGAAGTCGCCCGCGCCGAAAGCGGTTTATGGGCGCCGATAATTTCTATCCCGGATCTAGAAGACGCCACCACACCCGCTTCGTTCCAAGAGATGTTTCAGAACAGCGGCCCCACCGGCGATGAGATGGCCCCAACTAGCGACGAGCCTGCTCCCGGCGATCTGGAATACGAAGAAAACCCCGAGTAGATCCCCTCTATCAGCCAGTGCTTTATAGACATCCGAATCCCGCCAAAAGACCTGCGTAAAATGACCCCAAGATGATCTCGCCAAATCTTGCCGATGATTATAGTCCGTATTTAAAAACACTGCTTATCACTTGCGATATTTCCAATGAAAATGGGAGCACTTGCATTCATTCCAAAGGAGAATTTATGAAAAAGATATTGTGCTCTATTATTGTGGCGTCAGTTGGCATTACAGCTTGTTCTAGCGACAGCAATTCAGGTGTTGGCGCCCAGTCGGCCGCAGGTGCTGCATACAAAACAGCGTCCAATTCACTATCGAGCCTATCAGGCCTTTCCCCTGCACCTGTGACTTCCATGGTATTGCTAAACCCACGTGCGACTGGTTTAGGAACGCACTGGAACAATACCACACTGGGATTCCAAGATGAACGGCAAGATCCAGGCGTAGCCGTAAGCCTCAAAGATTTTATGGGGATCCAATTTTCGCCCAACGCCTCTCGTCCTGATGGTTCAGGTATTAATGTTTTTAGCAGAATGAAAAATTCTGGCGCGATTATGTGTCTCTTTGCTAATGCGATTTCTGCTCCAACGTCTGCCTCGTTAGTTGCAACCGGTTCTGCGACGATCACGTTTAATAGCACAGTACAGGCCTACATGATTTCAGATTGCGGATTCGAAGCAGCCGACGTAGCTGGTCTTCCATCATCTGTCAGTCTGACGTTCACTGCACCGAATTCCACGGCGATATTCGACGTTAAGATCGTCGTCGATTTGGGTGGTGAGATCGAGACGATGTACGCAAAGTGGGGATCTTCTGACGGCGTGATCGCTTTTGCAAGCGCGGAAGATAATGACAATGGCCGCACCCGAACGGTAGTTATTTACAATGCGAACACCGGCATCCTCCGAGGTGAGTATCTTTCCAAAACAAAAATTGACGGCTACGGAATGACTATTCACCGCCTTTGGAAAGACAATAATTCAGGCCATGCTCGAGTGCTAACCGTATTCAATCAAAACTACAGTGATGCAACTTCTGATACTTCGCCATCAAATAGTTTGATTTACATCGTAGATGGAAACACTAGCTCAACTTACACGAATACATCTTTGGGAATTAGCTTTAGTGGTTATGGTGCTGGTAACGGCACCTACGAGGCGTGCGTCGCTAAGAGTACAGGTACTGTTGCAGATGCCACAGTTGTATCGAATGAGTTCACGTGTACAAATACCGGCGGGACTATTGGAAAAGCAACTTCGGGCAATTCCGTTGCGCCAATTTCTGATTTCAATACCCTATCTATCACAGCATCGCCAAATTGGTCGACAATGACGAATGCTCCACGCAACGAATGGACAGATGCCGATGATATTTTTACAGGTATTCCTATGTAATCTTAGTCTACATCAAAGAGCCAAAAAGCCTCGCTACATGCGGGGCTTTTTTGTTTCGCGCAGAGCGGTATTTATATCGAAACCCACCGGAAAGTGCCGTGGGGCTGCGGTTTCCTCGAGATGTGCTTCGGTCGCCCCTGATTTGTCGGAACTTCCAAAGTAGGATATCTCTTTTGGCTCCAGCTTTTTGTTGAGGCGGAATTTAGCATTCATGTGTTCCAGCACAAATTCTTCGTTAAAGGAAACCCGAAATCGCTTCTCCGAAGATGCTAACACGCTGGAGCTTTTATCATCTTCTGATTTAGGCAACTCAACAATCTCAGATTTTGCCAACACGTAGGCAGAGTCATCCGAGTACTCAAGGACTCTTAGACTCACTCTCGCATACCGACCGCCGTATCCCACAAGAGCACCCCTTTTACCAACGACGCGATAAGCGCCAGGTCTTCCAAATCCCCGCTCGACCGGTGAACTACCACTCAAGGAAAAAACTCGCTCATACTCCTCACGAAAATCGAATCCGTCATTAAAATCTTGAGCCGAATGAAAGTCCTCGCCCTTAACGCTCACGGCAAATTTCACCTTCATGTATTCCGGCGTGTAATAATCTTGAACTTCTTTAAGAGAGTAATTGAATCGTGGTGATGAGTTCGAAATGACCACGAGTGCAATGACATTGAACGTGAGCATAGTGAAGTTCCACACTCCGCTCGTTTGTAGAGGCTTAACCCTGCGAATATTGTGCACTCTCTTTTTGAGCTCGTTATAAGTGCTCCAACCAAAAATGGAATAACTCAGAGATAATGTTTGTGTCCGTGGTGCGCACATTACGAACCAATTGAGTGTTCGCAAATACTTGCGATAACCAATGCGGCGTTGATGGATCAATGCTTCGTCAACACACATTTCCTGCAGGCTCTTAATGTACTTGAGAATAAAGTGCGTACCAGGGTTGATCCAGAATAGGCACATCAGAAACTGCATGCTGTATACACTACTGGTGTCTCCATTGCGAATGTGCTGGAATTCGTGTTGAATGGCAGTTCGGAGATACGACTTCTCTGCCAGCGCCGCTTTCGGAACAACAACGTAAGATTTTTTCCCGAGACTAAACACGTGAGGCACGGCCTCTTTGTTATCAATGAGTAGCGTGACGCGTCCGATGCGGCGATGAACCCTTAAGCCTTTAATTTTGCGTACAATAAGTAACAGGGACATAAGGTAAAGACATATACCGACTGCGACAATCGATAGAGCCAGAAACAGCAGCGCAATATACATCTGTTCAGCAGAAACGGTTGCTAGTATCTCACTCCTCATGACTGCAGCCGGTAGTAATTGGTTGGGAGAAGAAACAGAACTACTAATAGCATCAGTGAGCTGAGTCACGGCGGCGATGTCGGGCCTAAAAACACTTGTCACTAAGCCCAACAACAATAAAAAGTAAATGGCATGCAAAGCGCTTCGATGATTTATACGATTTCTTTTCTGTAAAAAATAAAGTGCAGGACAAACGACTGCGGCAATGTAAAGCATCTGTGCCGCATAGATTAGAAAGAAAGAGGCGATTTGCTTCATATGTTCTCCTCGAAAAGCTTTTTGATGGCTTCGCGCTCTTCGCTGGAGATGTCTTGGTCGGAGAGTAAGTTTGAGATCAGGCCGCTGCTGACACCGCCGAAGAACTTGTTCACTAGGTTTTTGGTGGCGTATCGGGAGTACTCGAGTTTGGTGAGGTTTGGTGAAAAGCTATGAGCTTTGTTCCCCTTCCACACTTGGAGAAAGGCTTTCTCCTCGAGAATCTTCACAGTTGTCCCGATCGTGGTGTATGCAACATCCCGAGTGCTTTTGATGGCCTCAAAGATTTCGCGGACAGTGATTGGAGATTTTTCCCAGACGACATTCATGACTTCGGCTTCAGCATCAGTCAATGTTGGATACATATTTTTTTGTGCGGACATTTTTCACCCCTCTGATCTCATGATCTACGTAATGTTTCGGAGGAGTCTACGAAACCTTTAGGAGATCACGACCAGCGATGGGTCGATTTGGTAGTTTTCTAGTTGTTAGTCCTGAAAAATTTCTGCCAAAACCTAGTAAAAGGGTTTTGGTTAGTGTTTGTGAGGAACCGTGGTTTTGATTGTAGAGTCGTAACCCAGCTGTTTGAGTTTGTCTGTAGCTGTTTTGATGGTCGCCTCTGGATTGTGCCAATCGCGCGCCATGATCCACAAGTATTCCTGACTGGGAACTCCCACCGCAGTCCACGAGTAATCGTCGGCAACGGCAACGATCAAGTAATTAAAGCGCAGTGGCCACCAAGGCTGCACTTTCCAGTGGGCCTTGGTGTCCTTGTTGTAGACCCACCCCTTTTGAGGAATGGATTTTACTTCACCGGTCAATGAATCCTGATTGTAAGTAAATCCTATTTGAATGTGATCTTCATCGGGATTGAGCGCATAGGTTTCGATACCATTGTGCACGCCTTTTTCAAAAGATGTAAAGCGACCGGCGAGGACGTACCATTGACCCATAAAACGCTGGATATCCACATTCTCTGCAGTGATGAGCGGTTTACTAGCACAACCAGGGTGCACAAGTGCACTGATGAGAGGAATACAAAGAAGCACAGATTTAAAATTCATATCAAACTCCTGTTTCTACGCTCACTCTATCAATCCGTGAAAAGGAACTCCAGCGAATGGCACATTGAAACAGGAAATTTCACAATATCTAAAACTTTATATCGTCGCGCACCCAGTGACAGGTATAGCCGTCAGGATTCTTGATCAAATATTTCTGATGGTAGTCTTCGGCTTTCCAAAAGTGGACATAGGGCACAACTTGAGTCACCGTAGGCTTCTTCCAAGCACCCGACTGATTTAAACGATCGATCACTTTCTCCGCAGCCGTCTTTTGTTGATCATCGTGATAAAAAATAACCGAACGGTATTGAGTGCCGCGATCATTGCCCTGCTGGTTGGGCGTGGTGGGATCGTGCATTTTAAAAAAGAACGTAAGTATATTTTCAAACGTGGTTTGCTTGGGATCAAAAAGGATCTGTACAGCCTCGGCATGGTTGGTGTTTCCTTTTTTAATATCGTTATAGGTGGGGTTCGCCATTTCCCCACCGCTGTAACCGACGTAGGAACCCACTACACCTTTTTCTAAGCGCAGGAGTTCTTCCACACCCCAAAAGCAGCCGCCGGCGAGAGTGGCGACTTCGAGTCCTTGAGATTGGGCGTTGGGGAATAGTGTTTCCATAGAGGCCTCCATTGAATACTGACAGATAAAATATGAGCATTTTGGGGGTGAAGGCAATGTTTTGCGGTGGATTTTTAGGAAAAAAAAGCCCCAGGGTTGAGTCTGAGGCTTTGTTGGCTTTTTCTTCGGCGTGAGGGTCGTTGGGTGAACAGACCGCACTGGTTTAAAGGGCAACGCTATCAATTGCTCCGTGATCTTTCGATCACGGACGACTTAATTCTGCTTTAAGTTCTTCAACCGCATACGCACGTTGAGCGGAGTGATTTCGATCATCTCGCCATCTTTAATCCATTCCATCGCTTGTTCGATGGTGAGTGGTTTCACTGGCGTGAGGCGAATCGCTTCGTCGGAACCTGATGCGCGGACGTTTGAGAGTTTCTTCTCGCGAACCGCATTTACAACAAGATTGTTGTCTTTAGCATGTTCACCAAGGATCATACCCTCGTACACTTCCATACCAGCATTGATAAAGAAGCGACCACGATCTTCCAAGTGGAAAATAGCGTACTGAGTTGTCTTCCCCTGACGATCGGAAACCAGCGCACCCTGCATACGGCCCGGAATATCGCCTTTGTACGGCTCAAAACCTGCGAATTCACGGTTAAGTAGGCCCATACCTTTCGTGTCCGTTAAAAACTCCGAGCGGTAACCAATAAGGCCGCGGGATGGAATTGAGAATTCCAAACGCATACGGTTCCCCATCGTTGGCTGCATGTTCATCATCACACCTTTACGAGGCCCGAGTTTTTCGGAAACGATACCCGTGTATTGTTCAGGAATGTCGACGTAAACTTTTTCCATCGGCTCAAGTGTGTTGCCGTTTTCATCCTTTTTGAGGAGAACTTGTGGTTTACCGAGAATAAACTCGAAGCCCTCGCGACGCATCTGTTCTGCAAGAACGGCAAGTTGCAATTCACCGCGACCCAATAAACGCCATACCTCTGGACGATCCGTAGGGATCATGCGGATGGCCACGTTGGTGAGAAGTTCTTTCTCTAAACGCTCTAAAATTTTACGAGACGTAACGTGCTTGCCTTCTTTACCCGCGAATGGACCATCGTTCACCTGGATCGTGATCTCCACTGTTGGCTCGTCCACTCTTAAACGTGGTAGCGGCGAAGGGTTAGCTACTGAAGTTACGGTATCACCGATGTTAAAATCTTCGAAACCAGCAACAACGGCGATATCGCCGGCAGAGACTTCGTTAACAGGAGCTTGCTTTAGACCGTCGTAAAGAAACAGCGACGTAATGCGGCTCTTCTTGTTTCCGTTTTCTTGAGAGAGAATCGCTTCGTCACCCACTTTTACGGAACCTTGTTTTACGCGACCGATGCCCAAACGGCCAACGAACGCGTTATAACCAATGTTCGACACCATGATTTGGAGTGGACCATTCACTTCCGCTTTTGGAGCCGGAAGTTTTTCGATAATCCACTGGAACATGATCTCAAGAGATTTCTCTTCTGGAATTTCGTTGGGATCTAAGCAGGCCATGCCTTCACGTGCGATTGCATAAAGACAGTCGTAATCGGATTGCTCTTCCGAAGCGTTAAGATCGATGAAAAGATCGAACATTTCGTTACGTACTTCTTGAATACGCGCATCTTTACGATCGATCTTGTTGATACAAACAAAGAGTTTGATCCCTTGGGCGAGCGCTTTTTGCATAACGAAACGCGTTTGTGGCAGCGGGCCCTCTGAAGCATCGACGAGAATGATCGCACCATCAACCATGTTGAGCACGCGTTCCACTTCGCCACCAAAGTCACTATGCCCGGGAGTATCGACGATGTTGATTTTGTAGTCTTTGTAGAACACGCACGTGTTCTTCGCAGCGATTGTGATCCCGCGTTCTTTTTCGAGATCCATGGAATCCATCATGCGCTCCTGAGTGGCTTCGTTGGAGCGGAACATACCGGATTGTTTTAAAAGATGATCCACAAGCGTTGTCTTGCCGTGATCCACGTGGGCAATAATTGCGATATTGCGAATTTTATCTGGTGCGCGTTGTAGACCTTCCATTAACCATGTCCTCCCATGAGAAATTCCTCATGACTTGTGTCGAGACGCTGACCTGACATCAACGGCTCATAATATTGTTCTATACGTTCAAACGTTTCTGCTGTTGTTTTGGTGGAAAAAATATCGCTGCGAAACTTCGATGATTCAGGAAATCCTGCCGAATACCACATTCCAAATTTTCTCAACTGAATCACAACGGTGCGCTCATCGTGCACTTGCTCGAGGCGTTTCTTTAAATTTCGTAATACAGGTAGATAGTTGTAATCTATACCCGCCTCTAGAGGCAAGCCATAGAGTAGGTTTCTGGCCTCTTGGAATATCCATGGGTTTTTGAGGCATCCACGGCCGATCATTACTCCGTCGCACTGGGAGTGACGCAAGCGGTTTACAGCAATTTCCGCTGAGGTGATGTCGCCATTTCCAATAATCGGGAGTGGGCTGACGGCTTTAATCGACGCAATGAATTCCCAATCGGCCGAGCCCGAATAACCCTGGCTGCGGGTGCGCCCATGAATAGCGACCCAACAAACACCCTCGTCGTGAGCCAATTTGACCACTTCTACGGCATTGCGCTGGTTTTGATCCCAACCGGTACGAATCTTTATGGTGAGTGGAATGGTGATTGCGCCTTTTACAGCTCGCAGAATTTTTTGTAAATGGGGCAAATCTTTAAGAACCGCCGAGCCCCCACCCTTTTGAACCACCTTTTTTACCGGGCAACCAAAGTTGAGATCCACAAAATCGGCGCCGAGTTCCTGCACTTTGCGGGCGGCCTCTGCCAGTACCTCAGGATCCTCACCAAAAAGTTGAAGGCCCACCGGGCGCTCACTCTCCTCGTAATCAAGAAGTTTCAGGGTTTTTTCACCACCGTACTTGATGCCATTGGCGGAGACCAGTTCACTCACCACCACGCCCGCACCGAGCGATTTCATGAACGCCCGAAACGGCATATCCGTGATACCGGCCATTGGTGCCAGTACAAAAGGATTGTGCTTAAGATGATGGAGCAGTTCAACGTCGGTCATAGTGCTTTCGAAAAATGAATGGCCAATATAGCGCATATAGTTAAAAAAGCTCAAGGGAAACCCATCGAAATTCCTCTACTTTTAGGCCTTCTAGGCATGATATATTCGATCTCATGGCAACTCGGGAAAAACCTCACAATCTCCTCACGATTTTATACATTTTTGCTCTGCTGACAGCTGCGGCCGGTTGCACCCGCAAGCCCCCGGCTTCGGTTCTTTCCGCAGTGGCACCCGAACAAAAACAGATGGAAATCCGCAAACACTATTTGCTCCGCTGCTCGAGCTGTCACGGCGAGTTCGGCGAAGGCAAGATCGGCCCCAACCTCGCCGATGATTTTTGGATCCACGGCGAAGGCACTAAGGGCGATTTGGTAAAAATGATCGCCGATGGCGTTGTGGAAAAAGGAATGCCGGGCTGGAAAAACGTCTATCACGCCGACGACATTTCGGCACTCGCAGATTTGGTGCAGGCGTTTCAAGGCACGCATCCAAAAAACGCAAAAGCCCCGCAAGGGAAACAAATTGTCTCCAAGATCGAAGTGATCACCCCCGATATGCCAGCGCTCAAACTCAATAAAGAGAAGTAAAATTTAAGATCACTGCTGTGCGCGTAGGCTTAGTTCGGGTTCACTACGGGCCAGTTGCGCTGGAGATGAAAATCCGCAGCGCCGCCGTCATTGTGGTGGGGAGCGTAGTAGTGAATACATTCCGAAGCAAGAACCACTGCCGGTTGAATTTTTTTAACCTGGGTGAAATCGATTCCTGAAAGTTTAAAACTCAATTTGTAATCTGTGCCGAGAGTCGACTGCAAATCTTTGAGCTTAAAGTTATCGAAATTTTTTCGTCCCTCGCGGTAGCTTGAAAACTCGTAGGCTTGCCAATGGCCTTCCGGCGAAACATTGAGCTCTAGATAATTTTCACCTGCGAATCCAAAAAATACTTCAAAGCACGTGCGCTTCCACAATTCATGACGGCGTTCGCGCTGAGACTCGGGCAACACGCCGGGAAAATCGTATTGATTGATATCTTTCGCCTCGAGATGAAAATGAATGTCCAGCTCATCGGAGTTTAGACCATTGATCACGGCGAATAGGCGTTCTTCAAAATTGCCAGACTCAAGGCGAAGTTTAAAATTCATGGCGTCTCCATCACGGGTTTACCAATAGCCGCAAATACTAATCGGTGAGCTCACCAGCAATATCGTTTGCGAACATTTCAGGAAGCTCTTTGTTGCTCTTTGCACCCAGCTCTTCCATCTTGCGGGCCTGAGACATCACGCGACTATTGAGGCGGCGCATGCCCATGTCCCACTCTTCGTTGGCTTGAGTGAGGCGCTTACCCACACTCTCATAAGTTTCCGCGAATTCCACCACACGCTTGTGAAGCTCGCGGCCTACATCGCGAATTTTTTCAGCGTTATTGGCCAGGCGCTCTTCGTTCCAGCCGTAGCGGATCACTTTAAGCAAGCCCACAAATGTGGGTGGTGTGGCAATGAGAATTTTTTTCTCGAGAGCAAATTCCACCAAATCCGGTTGCGTTTCAAGAGCGGCGTACAGGAAAGATTCGTTCGGTAAAAACATCACGGTGAAATCCGCAGTCTCTTTAATACTCTCATAGTAACTTTTTTTAGAAAGTTCTTTAACGTGATCTTTCACTTGCTGACCGTGACGAGCCATTTCGATGTTGCGCACCTCTTCAGTTGTGGATTCGAGCGATGCGATAAAGCCGTCCAGCGGCGTTTTGGCATCCACCACAACCACACGTCCACCTGGCATGCGCACGGTAAGATCGGGAATCATGGTTTTGCCCTCGGCGGTGACTGTTAAATCCTGGAATGTCACATCGGCGTACTCAGACATACCCGCAAGATCGATACAGTTTTTTAACTGCACTTCACCCCAACGGCCGCGAATGTGCGGTTTTTTGAGAGCATCTTTGAGTGCGCGTGTTTCTGCCGAGAGCGTGTGGCTCGTTTCGGTCACGCGCTTGAGTTCGTTGAATACCGAGCTGTACGATGTTTGGCGCTCTTTCTCCAAATCGTGGGTGTGTTTTTGAAGTGCTTCGAGTGACGATGCTAGTGGCAACACTAAGTGCTGAATGGATTGCTGGCGTTTTTCCAAATCGCCTTTGGCCATTTGCGAGTGCTTCTCTAAAGTTTGCTCGGCCAAGTTTAAAAATTGTTTTGTCTGTCCCTCTAAAGTTTGGTGCGCCAGCGCCTGAAAGGTGTCGCGCAAGGTATCGGTATTGAGCTCGAGCGCCTCAAGGCGCGCCTTTGCGGAAAAATACTTCTCTTTTGTATCTTCGAGAGTGGCGGTAGCCGCTATTTTCTCCCGTGTGGCCTCGGCCATTGCGAGTTGATCTGTCTCCCATTTGGATTTCCACGATTGCGCCTCCATCTTCCACTGAAAAGATTGGCGGTAAAACACGAAAGCCGCTCCCAGAGCGACACACAGCAAAATTAATACGATATAAAACTCCATAATCTTTGAACCTCTTGAGCTATAAAAAATACAGGGTTTGTTAGGGATTTGTCCACGACGAACCACGGTTTTTTGCGAGCCGGAAAAATTAAGTATTTGAAATGTCTCAGCTTCCGTTTAAATCGCTCGCCCGCGATCTGACTAAAGTTCTCCCAGTATACACGCCTTATGGGAAGTATAAAAACTTTGTTCTTAAAATAATTGCGGAA
This sequence comes from uncultured Pseudobdellovibrionaceae bacterium, assembly GCA_964400355.1. Lineage (GTDB taxonomy): Bacteria > Bdellovibrionota > Bdellovibrionia > Bdellovibrionales > JAGQZY01 > JACKAL01. The sequence continues at coordinate 60,005 of CAYNTO010000003.1, read as the reverse complement.
TTGTCACATACTGGTTTCGTTGCCAGTTTGGCACTTGGGGTAAAGACAATTTGGGGGGGATTCTTGGGCACGAAACGTTCGGCTCAAATTCATAACAGTTCGGCTACGGACGACATTGTGCAATCAATGTCGTATTTTGTACGCAATCATCGCGATACCGAACAGCTCCTCACGCAAATGCGTGCTCTCCATGCCAGTGGTCAGATTTTTGAGGTCGCGACCCTCGTTCAATGCGTTATCGATGAATACAATGACAATATTCAAAACGCCGACTTTTTTATTTTAGGCGCACAGGTGGAGCTTGAACTTCACGGCTTCACTGAAAAAGTGGATCAGTTTGTTGAGCAGGCGTTAAAGCTTGCGCCTTATAATGATGTGGCCTTGGCTCACTTAAAACTCACCATTGCCTGTACCGATCTCAAAGATGGTTTGTATGACAAAGGCGAAACGTTGTTGCGCCGTCTCGTAAACACCACAAGCCTGCGCCCGTATGCGAGTTTTGTGTTGGGTCATCAGTTGTTTTGGAAATCCAACGAACTCGAAGAGGCTATCGAATTGCTGGAGAACGCTGTGAGCGAGCGCGAATCGTTCCTCGCTGCGTGGAAATCTCTAGCTCTTGCTTACAAGCGCGTTGGAGAGCGATTAAAAGCCAATTATGCTTTTCAAAAGTGCGCGAAACTCGATCGCAATCCCGCGCACAGAGAATTCTACGAGCGCCACATTGAGCGCCATTAGCTCTCATAAAATCGCGCGCACAATCACGTTAAAATAAAAATTAGAGTCCAAATCCACACTTCCGCGATCTTTATTAAAGAGCCCATCACCCATATAGACCGAACGCTCGAAGCCGTACCCCACTTGGAATTCACCACCCACGTTCTCAAATAATGGCGTTCGAACACCTGTGAGGGCGCGCATTTCCTGAATGCGCAGGCGATCATCGTCGTCGGTGCGCGCCTCTAGCATGTAGAGCTGTTGGGTAAATTGAAAGCCCGTATAGATCTGAAACTTATCGACGCTTCCGTATGCCACTTCCGATTGGAGCGTGGGACCGAAAAGTGAAAGCGACAACGACCACGGATAGGCCGGTGTCCATTGCACGGCCGCAATGGGTATTCCAAAAAGACCGGTGAAGTTTTCGGTGCGATAAATATATATAAAGCCCGGAATAGGAACATAATTTCCAAGCGGGCTGTTGTTTGCGAAAAACACGCTGAGCACCCAAGTGCCACGTTCGGACCCGGGATAGGAATAGGTGGCGTTCATACTGAACGACATGTCGCGACTGTTTTCGAAAATTGTATCCCCGGCGTAACCGACAGAGCCGCGCAAATTCCATGATCGTTTTTCTTGAAGCTGCTTAAAATACTGCGCACCCAATTCCACTCGGCGCAAATTAGTAGGCACCACTAAGCCCGAATCAAGAGTGATCTCGTCTTGGAAATTGAGATGCCCGTAGGCTGCCGACATGGAAACAGTTTCGGTTTCTGTTTTGTAAACGGGAGAGGAAATGTTGAGGCGGTAGTCGGTCATACGTGGTGCGTGATTGGCGGGATAAACGCGACCTTCCATCACGAGCAGAGGCACGGGTGGCGAAAATGCATTCATCCCACCAAACGCGCCGAGGGCACCGCCACCGCGAGCTTGAGCTTGTTGGCTCGCCTGGGCAAAGCGCTGAACACCCTCTTTGCAAGAGATTGATAAAGAATCTTTCGATTTTGCAAGGCACTGAAAAACAGCGCGCGGTTCTTGGATGTTGGGGCAAAGCTTTTCAATGTCTTCGCCACAGGAGGCTTGGAGAACATTCGACGCCGGCGACGCATTTTGAGCAAATAAGGCCGAGGGAGCGAGGATGACAATGAGGAGGAGGAGAAAATGCATAGTGTTTTCAGGCTACGTTCGCCCTTGTGGGAATGCAAACAGTGCTGGAAATCTGCCCGTTTATTAATCTAATTTAAGGTCGCCAATGGCGTGTAAATCCGTAAAAACCCCTTAAAACCGTTTCTAAGCAAAGTGCGTTAGACGGAAAATGCCATTTACTTTGATTTCCACAGGCTCTATATTTTTCGGTTCTGAGTACAGTGTTCAGGAGTAGCTCAGTGGTAGAGCAAGCGGCTGTTAACCGCTTGGTCGGGGGTTCGAATCCCTCCTCCTGAGCCATTTTTGTATAAAAAAAGGCAGCCAAGGCTGCCTTTTTTTATTTTTATCCACTCAACGACTCGTCGAGCCTCCACTACTACTACCTCCATCGCTACTACCACCACCCGATTCCGCATTTCCGCCACCAGGTTGGCCCGGGCCGGTGGTGCTGCCACCACTGTCCGAACCACCTTGATGATTTGTAATTCCCTGCTCAAAGCTTAAAGCGACACCATTTGCTTGAGAGCATATTTTCTGGCCCTTTTCGCCATCAAACGCCGTCCAGGCTTGATCGTAGGACGCCTTACTTTCATAGTAGTGCTCTCCCAACCGTTTGGCCATTTTCCGTGTCTCGCCGTCGAGTGCGGAATACCCTTTTTTACTCAATGCTTTTGAGCTTTCGCATTTTCCAGTGAAGTTTCTGGCATACTCATCCTTATCTTTCTTGGGCCAATTCGCTTCGCAAAATTCAATCTCTCCAGAAGAGGAAAACTTGTAAAATCCACGACGATTTGTTCCTATAAGCCCCTTATTTTGAAAAATATAATGCGGATTTACTGATGCAGAAACTTCGGCGAATGATTTTTTTTGCGAATGCATTCGCGCTTGGCAGTTGAGCAAATACACAGTGTTTTCTGCCGGCGATTTATTATCGGCGCTTGCAAACGAAAAACCCATCACACAAAAAAGAATGGCGAATATGCGCATAGTTACTCCTCTTAAAAGTGAATCTAAACTCACATCGATCGTACCAAATAATCAATCTTCACTAATTTTTTATTTGTTTCTATCAATTATACCTGACCAATAGTCGAGGTGACTCACACTCAATTCTAAAATTCAAACCAATCGATGTTCAAGCAGGCCACGTTTTCCTCGTTGGATTTGTGCACCCGCTTTAACGTTTTGGAAATGACGCCAACCAGCTCTTCGCGGATTATGCCGCGATCCTCTCGCGATAAAGACATCGGTGCTGAGTAAAACAAATCGTCGTCGTTTTGGCCGTTCATTTTTTCGATGGCCTTGAGGTGCCAGTTTTTCCGGTGTGAATTGACCAGAGGCGATTTGTTGTCGAGATGGGTGCTCTGCGGTCCCACTTTAATGATGCCATTCTCCTCAACACACAAACCGGTGCGCAATAAAAACTCTACCACCTGTTGAACTCGTGAGCGCGGCAAACGGAAGTACTCGGCGAAATCATCGACCGTATTGTACTTTCCCACAGCGGACAGCATACGAATTCCGCTATAGATCCAATCGGAGTAAAAGAGCGCCTTGTGTTCCTCGGTGATTTCTTGGTGGACGGTGATGCGCGATTTTATTTGTTGGCCCTCTTTTTTTAACTTCTCCTCTTCTTTGAGATAATAATTTTTGAGTTCGTGGGTACCCGCGCGGGCTTTTAAAAGAAGAGTCATAAAATATTTCGACTCTATTTCGGCGAGCCCTAAAAAATCGCAAAGCTTTACTCCGTGTTCGGGCGTGAGATCGCGCGCGCCTTTAAAAATTTGGCTGATCACCGTGGATCCGAGATTGAGATGAAGACCCATCAGGCGGAATTGGCCGCGGCCCTTATGGGGCATTTGCGCCACCCGTTCGACCACAAACTGCTTATAATCGCTATATTCGAAAATGTTCATAAATAATATATTTCAATAGTTTAGGTTAATAACTTTGCATATTTGCTAACTTTAAACGTTATTTTGAAATAAATAAATCTATTTTTTAAGCAGTGAAGAGATGTACCTATTGGCAGAACCAATAAAGGAGTTTTTATGAAGTTTTTAAGCGCACTGATATTACTCGTAAGTTTACATTCCCATGCAGAGATCTCCGTAGAGAGCACAGATACTGTAGCCGGACATCAATGCCTCAACGGTGACACGTGGGTCACTACGCGAAACATCGCTCAGTTTGAAATCGGAGCGAACGGACCGCGTGATTTCCAGGTCCGCGTGTTTCAGGGAGATCAAGACATCACCGACCTCAGCGAAATCGTCATTCCTCTCATATTTGCAGAGGGCAATGCCATTCACTTTCCGGCATATGCAAGCGGAGCCTTTGGCTTTCTTGTCTCTGTACCTAGTGAAACCGTTTGCCACGATGGTCAGCTCTCTCTCGATAAAATCGAGGTGAAAATCGTGCCAATTTGACAGTGCTGTAAATATTACGAGCACACACACATTTTTAAGAATAACCAGACTCATTCACGTATAAACAAAGGAACATTTATGAAATCATTTTTTAATCTTATTCTCATAGTTGGAGTTGCATTCACTACTGCGTGTAGCAGCGATTCCGAATCGAAAAATTCCATCGCAGACAAAAAAGGAACGTCGGACGGCGGTGGTGGAATTATTTCTAACAGCAGCCCTGAGGACATTCGCGCCGCCATTCAAAAATCTCGCGAGTTCTTTAAAAACAGTCTGGTCAAAGGCTATTTGCACAGCTACATGCCTAAAGAGGATCGGCTCCAGGTTAAGCCTAATTCAGAGTACATGCTGATGGTCTGTTTCAAGGAAACCTGCACCAACGATGGCAAGACAATAAAAAAAGGTGAGCAGGTTCTGATTAAGCAAGAATCCACAGAGCCTTCGGATATGCTCTTTTGTGTGTTCGAGAATTTAAGCTGCAGTTTTACAAACTTTGACTACGAAGCGTACCAAAAAGACCTCGCCGATGGAAAAAGCAATTTATCTTATGAGTCGTACTTGGTTTTGACTGAATTTAATGACAAAGATCTCGCAGAATACATCGATCTTATCAAAGTAAACCTAAACGAAGACGGACCATGTACATATCACGACGATAAGGAAAGCGATGCGAGTGTCAGCAAATTTATTCGCGATGCTGAAGTGTGCTTTAGCCTTAAAACATTGCAACGAATTCCAAAGGCCTCATTGAACAAACATATTACGGCACTGTGGGCCCATGAGCTTGCGCACCTGAATGGCTTTGACGAGGTGCTGGCGCAAAAACTAGAGGCGGCGATTATAGAAATATACGATGCAGTGACCGATCCGCGCATGAGCCTTAAAGAAACCGAAAAGCTTCAGATGGAACAACTCTTTGAGGTGGTTTCTAATTTGACGTGTATGGAAGAACAGCTCAATGCAGTTGCTGCAGATGCAACCGCGGTAACGAGTAAGTTCCATGTTTGTTTGGGCGCTGGCAGCACCTACATTGATTTGTTCAATCGTGTGATGCAATCACAATACTACAAATACAAAGTTCTCAACACGGATCTCAAAGAAAATCCATGGTCGGATCTCTACTTTAAGACCATAGACGTTGAAACCGCCTTTTCAAAGATAGAGAGACTCAGTTACAACTCCGAATTCGATGCTGAGAACATTCGTCTCCTCCTTGAGGAGACGCTGCCCATGGCTAAGGATGTACTGATGACGTTTGAGAATTTGTCGGGTCTTAAGCAGTAAGACCGCGCGCGACGCCGGAACTTGCGCTCCGGCGATCACGTTTATTCGGGTAAGATCTCGATGCCCGGTTTATCTAGGAACTCCGTTGTGAACTGGGTGATGAGTCCCGTCTCGGATATCAGACTGACATGGGTGGTGTTGGGGACAATCGCGAGCTCCGATGCTGGAAGTCCATTGGCGTCTCCAAAAATTCCACCACCTGCTAATTTATAAAGCTCGACCGACGCCTCTAAGTTGACGCCGTCATTATCTCCCATAAGCAGTAACAGTGGCGCACTCATGTTTTGAATATTCTGCTCTCCAAGATTGAACGGCTGAGAATCGAAAGCTGCGAGTTTTCGTACGAAGTCATCAAACTTCTCCGGATGTGGAGAGAGTTTGAGGTACTCTGCCTGGATCGGCGTATTGTAAAAAAATTCTGGAGTGAGCGACTTGAGTTCATCTTGAACATCCTTTGACCAGCCGTCGAACTTAAAGGTGGAGGAAATGACCACAATCTTATTGGTCTGATTCGGAAAGAGAATTCCAAACTGAAGCGCAACAGTACCGCCGAGGCTATAGCCGAGAACATCCGCTTTTACAATTTGTAAGTGAGTGAGTAGCTTTGAGATATCAGTTGCAAAATTAACGTAAGAAAAAGGGCGATCGGTATCGTTGGTGCGTCCGTGTCCCTGCATGTCGATAGCGATCACTTGTCGCGAGGTGGAGATGATCGGGAGTATTTCGTTAAAGGTGCTCGTCGAGCCGAAGGAGCCGTGAATGAGAACCAGCGGTGTACCACCGGTACCGTGCGTTTCGTAGTACATGTTTATGCCGTCACCCACGTCGAAATACTCGGCGTTTGCGATACCCTGTACTGCGGTGGTTATGGTTATTAATGTCATAAAAATAAATTGTCGCATGTTCTACTCCTTGTTGTGCCCCTCTGGACAATGTTTGTTAATGCTCTAAATCTCTGTGGTGATTGCATTGTGCGCCGATTCGCTCTGTTGCCGAGCGCGTTCTTTTTGCAGCAATTCTGTGACCTCCTCATCCGTCACTTGCGTAAACTCCTCATACCACTCGCCAACGGATAGGAAGCGTTCAGGAGCATACAAAACTACGGAGCGATCCGCTTTTTGAGCCACTAGGTCCTTGGCAGAGACAGATGCCACCGGTACTGCCACCACTATTTTTCGTGCTTTCCTACGAATGAGGAACTCGACAGCGGAAATCATGGTTAACCCAGTGGCTAGGCCGTCATCCACAACAATAACGGTTTTCCCCTGCACATCGAGAGGCGCAAGCCCTTGGCGCCACTTTTTTGTCTGTTCGAGTATACGACTGCGCGTTTTTTCCACGGCCGCGCGCAATTGAGCGGAAGTGAGCTTTAGTGAAGTGATGTTTGCTTGGCTCCATATGGGATCTTCATCTTCCGAGACGGCGCCCACAGCAAATTCCGAATGTTTCTGTGCGGTGATTTTTTTTACGAGAAGAATATCCCACGGTAAATCCAAACTGCGCGCCACGTGGGCGGCTACAGGCACACCGCCACGGGGGAGCGCCAATACCACAGCATTGGTCCAATTTGTTTCCTTTAATTTTTTAGCCAGCAACTGGCCGGCTTCATGGCGATTTTTCATCGTTTTCATGCTTCCTCCGTGAAACACTTCTCAGATCTGAACAGTATGGCGCAAATCTCCCCCGGCGACGTCTCAGTCCTATTGTTTCTTTGTGCACAAATCTAAAATATTTCTTGGTAAGGTCTGCATGTTTTGCCAGCGAATCAGTGAGACGCTTCCAATCATGAGCAGAAACATCCTGGGCTGGACCCTGAACATCCTATTTGTCGTGCAATGGACCTATTTGGCCTTCGGTGTTCACAACCGCGAGGCGTGGATTCTCGAGAACATCCTGCTTGCTCTCTTTATGGGGCCCACCGTGTGGGCTTACTATAAAGGGTATCTGAGCCGCACTTCCTATGTTCTTTTGTTTGTCTTTGTGTCCTTACATAACATTGGAGCGCACTACACCTACTCGCTTGTTCCCTACGAAAAAATCTCGCAGTCACTAGGCTTCTCCATAGACCAGATATTTGGATTTGAGCGCAATCAATACGATCGCATGGTGCATTTTTTATGGGGCCTTTTGCTCTACCTGCCCCTGCGTGAAGGCTTGCACCGGTGGACATACCTGCGCGGTGCACTCTTGAGTGTTTTTGCGCTGTTCACCCTGATCGTTGCCTCTTCCGTATATGAGATGATGGAGTGGGGTGCAGCCGTTATCTTTGGCGATGGGGCCAGTATGAATTTCGTGGGCATTCAGGGTGATGTGTGGGACGCCCACAAAGATCAGGCGCTCGCTATGTTGGGAACTCTTATAGCTATCCCGCTGTTTTTTAAAAAGAAGCTGCCCGGAAAGCGCGCCGACTGACGCGCTTTCAATTGCCAGTTTGCGTTTAGATATTGCCTTTTTTACACTCTCGTTCACCCCCAGTGGAAATTCCTACCTTTCAGAGCTAAAACAGGGCCAACCCTAACCTTTCACCCGAGGTTCCAATGACTCTGATTCGCCCATTTCTCATATTATTTGTATTCAACGTTTTTACTACAAACGCGCTCGCAAATGCCACCACCGAAGCACAGGAATATTTCGAAAGCCTGGTCAACGTGGATCTGCTCCAGTTCCAATCTGACGAAACCTACACTCTCAATAAATCGGAAGTTCGCAAACTCAACGAAGAAAATTTTCAACGTTTGGAAAACTTTGATCCCCGTCCCATCAAGGGTCGAGTCAACTCCATCCCGCTGGATTATGCCGACCTGGTTTATGACTCCATCAACCAACATCCTGTTGTGAGTGAGTTTCGTATTTATGACTATCGCAACGGCCACCAAATTGGATTTTGTTTTGGTCGCGCTACTTACGTGCATTTAGCACTCATTCGCTCGGGCGTGAACAAACGCTCGATTAAAAAAATATGGGCCGTGGGCCCAATGGTGACAGGTGATACCGCATGGCAGTTCCACGTAGCTACGGCTGTTTTGGCCGATGATGGTGAGTGGTATGCTATCGACACATTTCAGGGACAAGTTGTTCCTGTACGCGCGTGGTTTAAAACCATGCTAGGTGTGGCAACCGACGGCTCACTCCGTTTTTATGTCACAGAACCGCGCAAGTTCAGTGTTTCATTGGGTGAGTACAGCCGGATTGAACTGGGACTAGATCTCAACGAGGATCAAGACTGGTACACCCACTACTTTAAAAAGCTTATGAAGTGGACGGCCGATGAATCCCTCGAAAGCGTGGGTCTTTACGACCTGAGAACACAAAATAAACAATAGCGTCAAACCCGTCGTTGTCCATCAGTGGACGTCACTGTACCGTACGCACTTTGATTTCTCGGGAATCCGTGCGGCCCTGTTCATCCACCACCGTTACCGTGTGCTCACCGTCGGGTGGCACAATGGTAAACGTCTCGTTGCTCTTCGTACGCTTTAAGAACTGATTGTCTAAATACCAGTGCACGAACGAAGAATCTCCATCTACCACTGCCGCAAGCGACATACTTTTTAAGTGGTTTCCCGCGGACTGGCTTTTAAGAATCGTCACATCCCTCACCGGGGAGGTGATCATAGGTGCCACGCCTAGGTCTGCGCTTTTTTCGCAGGCGCTTGCAAATGCCGGTGGAGATTTTCTGTATATGCCAGCCGACTCATACAATTTTAAAATGTCATTGGACCAAAATTCAAAAACTTGGAGGCTTGCGTTTTCTCCACCGCTACCGCACATGCGCTTTTTGGTAATGGTATCTATCACTACCGGGCGATGCACGCGACAATGGTCAATGGGCGACACACCTGGATGATACCAAGTGGTCTGCGTGTGTAGGCAGTGAGCGCTGGGAAGATCTCCAGATACGGCACACACTTCTACTCTTTTTACATTCAGCGCTGTGGGCAGTGACCATTGCGGTTTGCCGTCGTTTTCGGAATGAAGAAGGTCCGCCACCTGAAAGAAAAAAGGCGCAGCGATATCTTTACCCACAAAGGCATGATTGGCGGTGTTGTCGAAATTTCCAAACCACACCACTAATGTATACTGCCCCACTACGCCCGCGGTCCATGCGTCGCGAAAACCGTGAGATGTGCCCGTTTTCCACGCGATGGGCCGTGGACTGGCTGTCCACTCTCTTTGAAACGTTTCGTGGGGTCGTCGTGCATGGGTGAGCATATCTAGAGTCATGAAGGAACTTTCGGGAGAAAGGATTCGATGCGTTTTAAATTCTTGATCCAAGATCCACTTGTTGTTCTTCCACTCACCATGACGAGCCAAGGTGGAATACAGTTGGGAGAGCTCCCACGGACTCACCTCTGTGCCACCGAGAACAATGCTCAGCCCGTAGTACTCTGCGGACTTGGGAAAATAAATTTCTGCTGATCTTAAAAATTCGTACAGCGTTGGCTGATGGAGACGACTATTTAAGAAAACTGCCGGCACGTTGCGACTCAAGTTGAGCGCCTCAGTGGCAAAAACCGGCCCCAAATATTGATTGTCAAAATTTTCTGGTTCATACACCGCGTACTGGATTGGAAGATCTTTTAAAAGCGTTTTTGGATGAAGCACACCCTCCTGCATAGCCAGAGCGTACACAAAAGGCTTAAGTGCCGAACCCGGTGAACGGCGCGCCAACACGCCGTCATTTTGACCCAAAATTTCTGAGTTAAAGAATGACGACGAGCCCACGTAGCTGAGCACTTCTCCAGATTCGCTATCGGTTAAAATAACGGCGGCATTTTTTACTCCTAGTTGTTTTTTCGTGTCCAAGTACTGAGTGAGCTTTTGCTCGATCTGTCTCTGCAGAGAAAGCTGCAGCGTGGTTTTCACATTGGGTGCACTCGTTGTGCGCAACACAAACTGCGTAAAGTGGGGTGCCTCAAACGGAAGATCTCTTAAGCCGCGCGCTACGGTCTTTAATACCACATCTTGCAAGTGCACATTATCTTGCGGATGATGCTTGAGCCAAATGGATCTTAAGCGATCAAATGCCGCGTTC
>CAYNTO010000003.1:42468-49297 GCA_964400355.1 uncultured Pseudobdellovibrionaceae bacterium | reverse complement strand
ATCTTGCGGATGATGCTTGAGCCAAATGGATCTTAAGCGATCAAATGCCGCGTTCATCTTTGGATCGAGCACCAACCCGCGATTGCTATCGATACGGCGGTGTGAGGGATCTTGCGGTATAATCGCGAGAAATAAAGCCTCTGAAGCGCTCAGGTGTTTGGCTGACTTTTCAAACAAGATCACACTCGCCGATTCGATGCCCTCAATTGGCCCACCAAAAGGCACCAGGTTCAGATACGCTTCGAGAATCTCATTTTTTGAGTGTCGCAATTCTAAATCTATCGCGTAAAGAACCTGGCGCAGCTTTCCGCCCAAGGTTCGCGTTTTTAATCCGTATCGTAGCCTCGCCAGTTGCATAGTTATCGTAGAGGCACCAGGAGGAATTTCTTTTTTGAGTGCATAGGACACCACAGAACGAGCTAGTGATGCCGGATTCACTCCGGGATGGTAGTAGAAATACTTGTCTTCCATGAGCAACGTGGCGCGAACATAATTTTCGGATATCTCACCCAGCGGTGCCCACAATCGGTATTTTTCGTCGCCCGACAAAGCAATGCGAAGAATCTGACCATCGCGGTCGCGCACCACCTGAGAAAAACTCATGGCATCAAGCACACCTGGTGCCAACCACCGGTAGTGTGCAAGGACTACAAGCAGAAACCCCAGTGCCAGAAGTACCGGTTTATAAAATTTCGATACTTTGTGCAGCACCACGATACACAATTCCTTTATCGTACATGGATTCCGCGTTCAGTGGCGGGAGTACGAACTTGCCTTTGTTCACAGCCTTTAAGCGATACTTCACCTCCGCCATGTCTTTATTGGCATTGAGGTACATAACCACACGATCCTCACGCTTATCCACATATTCCAAGCCCGTCTGCTCCACCGAATCAATGATGAGCTCAAATCCCGCCGGAAACAGATCGATGACGACAACATGAGGAATATAGTCGTCTTTAATGCTGCGAATTTTGGTGGATACCGAAAGTTCATCGCCCTGCTTGATTTTGGTGCTCGAAACCGTGCGATGGGATTCGATTCCCTGTTTGAGTTCTTCCTTGGGAAGAGCCTTATCAAAACCAGAAACACTCAGAGCGTAAAAATAAGGTGTCACTGGCGACTCTTTAAGACTCACTCCGGTGGCTTTTGGCGAAATGCCAATATCGAGGATTTCTTGAGATTCGGATTTCAGTTCGCTCTCTTTACCGGCGATTTTTTCGAATATCTTAAGTGCTCCTGGAAATCCTTTTTGATCGGCGTACTTTTGGTAAGGCGCAAAGGCCATGATCATGCGCGCAGCTGAATGCGTGTTGTAGCGACCAGCCACGAGTTCCTTGGTAAGGACAGAAAGAGTGTCGCTATTGACATAGCTCGAAATCTTGTCGGGAAACTGGGAAGCTGCTACGTGAATGAGTGAGGCCATTCTCACGTTGTTATCATAGAAGTAGGCGTAGTCGGGCTTCGATGGTGCTTTGAGATCGACATTTTTTAAGATCGCCCAGCCGGCATCCTGCTTTTGTACGAGTGCATACGTTCCAGCGATCCATATTGCGGAGATGTCGTTCTTCCAATCATCCTTGTAGTCTTTTTCTAATTTTTCTCGCAGGAAGTTGAGTTTGCTACCAGGAACAAGACCTAAGCGCGCTTGCAAGTACAGGGCTTGCGCAAACAGCCGCGCCCGAGCCAGTGAGGAGGAGTCCTGCACAGCTTGAGAGCTCACAAATATCCGAGCCTGTTCGAGGAGATCGCCTGGAACCGCAAGCCCTCGCTCATTGGATTCTACCAAATAGAGTATGGCATAAAGACTTGCCGGCACGTCGGTGCTTCCACCTCCATACAGTGCAAAGCCTCCATCGCCCGTCTGACGTGTGCGAAGCATGTTTATAGTTGCCAAATGGCGCTCTCCCGCACTCGATACATCTTTCTTACTCAGTTTGGTTTCGGGTAAAAACACATGTGGAATTGTCATGGATATGAGCTGCTCTGTGCACAAAAATTGATAATCGTCCAAATATCGAAACAACCCTACCGCCATAGCCACTGGGCTTGCAGCGACGGTGAGATTTGTTTTTGCAAATTCTTCGTACAACACACGTGTGAGTGACAGGTCCACGTTCGTCTTTGTTGTCATGTCGAAGACCGAAGTTGTCACATACGGCGTTGCAGGACGCACACTCAGGCTTTGTGCGAGAGACGATGTTAACGTGCCGTTGGTTGCCGTGAATTGAATGTCGGCTGCGCCAAGATTTTCTGTTGCCTTAAACCTAAATGACGTACCCATTTCTCGCCCCTGCGGAATAGTCATAGTGATTTTCGGCGGTGTGGTGAGTTGCACGTGCTTTGATGGCTTAACAGATATATCTAATTCTTCTTTTTGACCCTTGCCTTCGGATTGATTGGAGACCAGAACTCCCACCTCAAATTCATCGCTCGGACTCACAAACAATGGCGGCGTCGGGCTAATTACAAAATCGGCGCGCGCCAGTGCTTGGTGCGTTGAGGAGCCAATGCCTTTTTCCGAGTTAGCGATGGCGTAAATTTTAATATTTCCATTGAAGTGCTCGGGAACCTGGTATTTAAAAGTTTTTTTAGTCGTATCGGTTTTAATCACTCCCGACCAGAATACCACTGGAGGCAAACCTTTCCGTTTAAACGGATTGAGGTTTGCGCCCAATAGTGACTCGCTCGCATCTCCGCCCGGGGCGTAACTTTGCTTCAGTAGAGAGTACTCTGGCAATAAAAGATCGAGGAGCTGATAGGTGCTCACCTGAAGTGCGCGCTTTTTAAAATAATGCTTTATGGGGTCTGGCAGTTTGTAGCGGGCCGCAGACACTATGCCTTCATCCACACCGTACAGAATCATGGACGTGGGTTGGCTCGACGAATAGGAGACCTCCAGAGTTCCCCCGGGTTTCACCTTATCCGGGCTTGTGATGTTTATCGTCGTTTTCACTCGATCCACGTTCACAGTAAACGGAAGCACACCGTAGCTCAGCGGACTCATGTAGATTTCTTTGGAATCATGAGCGCGCAAGAAGGAAACGTTGATGTAGCCGTTTCCAGTAAATGTATCGGGAATGCGAATGCGTTGTGTTGTGGAGTTGGTGGATGTTTGAAACCATTTTTGTGCGTAGACTGTATCGCGCTCTATAGTGATGAGTCCTGCGCCTGCATAGGGAGCAATGATGTTCACTTCGATCTCTTCACCGGCCGCAAAATCATCTTTACTTAAAGTGAGCTGAAGCTCGGAATTGCGATCCAAAGAGCGTGTGAGGTTCGTGTCCCCCACGATGTTAAAGTCAAAACGGTTGAGCTCATTGCCCTCACTATCGGTTATCACGTAAGTATGAAGACCGGCAGAGGTGCTCGGAAGTTCTATCGAGTGACCCTTGGCGCCGATTTTCCATTTTTCAGTTTTGAGAGGTTTTTCTTTTTTTACTGACTGGTACTTGTAGCTTCCATCGTCTTGTTTTACTAGGCTCGACACAAATTCATTCAAAACCAACTGTGCGGTGACCTCAATGCTGTCGGCCTCGAACTGACTGTTGATCGCCACCAGATCCACCTTGCGCCCAGCGCCCACAGAAATATAACTCAGACTTCCATCGGCTTTGTAACCCACCAGATGCTTGAGTTGGCTCGCATATCCTCCAGCCACAGCGGACACGCTCCGGCCGCCCTCAGCCTCAAAGCCCTCAGCTCCAAAGCGAATGGAGAAAAAACCTTTGTACTTCGATAAATCCACTTCGAAAACAGTGGCTCCCTTTGTATCCGTCTTAGATTCTGCTAAAAATTCGGTAGCCGTCTTTGCATCGTTGGAGTTGGGGTTAATAAACGTATAGCCCTTGAACTTTGCCACACTCGGTGTAACGGGAACAAGAGACAGCTCCGGTTTGACAACGCGATTCTCTGCCGGGGAACCAAACAGGTTGTTCAACGAAACATTAAATTTTGTTCTATCGAGGGGAATCCATCCCACCGCTTTTGCGGGCTCCATTTGAGCGCTGATGCGCAACTTGTCGGGCACAAACTCCTCGACTCGTATATCCACTGTACCAACTTGAGTGGGATATTTTCCTTTTTTAGGAGCCGTTGACAAGGTGATCGTGTAGGTGCCGGTTGGACTCGTCTCGCTCGACTTAAACTGGTAATCTTTTATTCCAAACATGGTTGCGCTGATCGCTTCTGTTTTTACAGTTTGGCCGCGGGGATCGGTGATGGAGATGGTGAATGGGAGCGTGTGAGCTTTGCCCCCTGTTTGTGAGCGCAGCAATATGCCGATATTGGCGGTTTCCCCAGGCCGATAAAGTTCGCGGTCGGAAAACAGCATGGCATTGATCGCTTCGCTAGAAGCATCGTCGTGAATGCCACCCACATCGAAACGAGAAAAAGAAAGCTCTCGCTCCGACGTGTTGTAGGGAAGATAGGCGAAGTCGTCGTTTTTGCGCGCCATAATAGCAATTGGTCTTTTCTCTCGCGTAAACGTGGCGAGATCTGAGATCTCGGCCCGGCCCACCGAATCAGTGCGCGTTTCTAAAATAGAAATACCGTTTAAGCCGAGCACCGAAACATGAGCATCAGTGACCGGTAGACCCGTTGCTAAATTTTGAACGTACACAATTGTTTTTTTAGTATTCGTGGTTTTGGCGATAATTCCCAGATCAGTGATCATCACAAGGCGGCGATCGGTCATTTGATAATAGCCGTCGGAGGTCTCCTCCGCAGGCGCTGTATCAACAGGCTCAGACTCTGCAACACCTTCGCAGCCTTCATCATCGCTACAGGTGGCGGCGCCATCGCTGCCGTACTCCTCATCCACCTGCTCTTCGTTGCGCGGTTGGAGGCGATAGGCTTTTACGTAATAGAATCCACGAATACCTTTAATATAGGGATTAAGATCGAGCGAGGTATAGTTGGTTGCTGATCGCGATTGAACGGTCACGCTCGATTTCTCTTCAAAGCGCTCCATGATCGAATCTTCGATATCACCGTACATGGAAGGTTTCGAGAACGTGGAACTTTCCGCAAGGCGTGCGATTAGAATATTGGAATGGCTTGGAAGGACTCGGCCGATTTCGTATTTAATGCCCTTTACATTGCGTGAGAGCACTGGCAGTTTCCGGTCGCCTGATAAAGTCAATATCGAGCCCTCACTCATAAACAAAAGCTCTGGAGTGTAGTTCGGCACACGCAGCACTGTAGAATACGAATGCTTGAGCACATACCCGCCGATGCCGCGCACGCCCTCCTTTATTTTGAGAAGAACGTAACGATGAACCGGCGCTTCAATACGCACACTGTGCTGGGAATTTTGCGGATGAAGCCCCGGAAGAAGCGTCCACTTGACGGCAGCGAGCTCTTTCCGCACAGACTCCGTCACCTCTGAGGCCGAACTCCACGGGTAATTTTTTACTAATTTTTTAGTAACCGGGTTGGTGTGATCCGCCGGTAATAACTCGACGGAAATGCTCTTTTCGATGTTTTCGGGTTTCACGTCGATAACCGTTCCAAAAACTAAAACCTGCTCGGGCTCATATTTTTCGTTGCGTGCAAAAATGATTTTGGGATCTTCGATCTTTAGGGCCTCGTAGAGCCCTGGCACGTCCACTTTTTCTTCGAACGACTCTTTTAAACCTTCTCCGCCGCGACGGGATTGCAAACCACTTTGCACGGTGATCTTCGCCACATGATTGGCCTTGGGAAGCTCGATGGTCTCACTTTCGATAAATGCCTGAGTGTTATGTTCATTGAACGTAACTTTATATTTGATCGCCGTTCCCGATTTTCCAAGAAGGGAGTCATCAACGGGTTGAAGCGTGAGTGCCAATCGCTTTTTAAAATCCTCCGTGTCGAGAGGAGTATTCGCAGTGAGGTTAAAAATCACCCGTTTGATTTTTTCATTGCGTGGATCGATATAAAATTCCTGCTTGGATGCGTAAAGGGTCAGGCGCGGCGTGCTGAATTTGATTTCGTACTCTTTGAGCTCAACGTGCGGAGCAAATATTTTTTTTCGGAAGGATATTTCGTATTCGGTGCCCACGAGCCAATCTGTTTTGAAGGCCTCGGCGCCTTCCGGCGTAAAGGTGATAGACTTGTCGCTCGACCACTTCCATTTGCCTTTGAGATCAGGAGACATGGAAATTCCATCAACGATCTCCTTGTCCACCATCTCCAGTGGCGCCACGGATTTTGAAAACAGCAAGGTCAAACCTGATACTGTTTTCTCGTGAACGGTTGCTGGGTAGGGCGCTTCGATGGATACGGACGCATAGTCCGGCTCTGGCAAGCCCTCGTAGTACTGTTGAATAAAAAAAACGGAAGCACCGATCGCGATGAGCACGCCTGCTACTACACCGCCCCATTTCATCGCGAGGCGTGGGTCACTTTTAATTGCCGTACATTTTGAACAAATCTTTTTGCCAAAAGCACTTTGTGATATCTTCCGTTGTGTTCGCTGGATCCATCCTGGTGGTGTCCATTGCCAATGGCCAAAGAGGATGGAAAAAAATTGAACGAGGGTGTTCCATGCTTTTTTCATAGCAATTCCTTCTGTGAGTCTCAGTTGTAGGGTCTGAACTAAAAAATGCTATCCCGCCACACTACGTACTGCAAGTGCTCTTGCCACATATTTATTGGAGCTCAAGGCGAATGCATAGGGACTGCGGACGCTGTTGGCGTAAATAAGAACGCCAACTGGAAGCATTGTTTAAAAACTATTCACGGAGTCAACGCCATCTTGTTATTTGTCAGCGCTTCGAGTAGCTTGAGCCTATGATCATAGGTCCATTCAATAGCTTTCACATTCAAGAGATTATACGGGTGCTTA
>CAYNTO010000003.1:17723-42368 GCA_964400355.1 uncultured Pseudobdellovibrionaceae bacterium | reverse complement strand
ATGATCATAGGTCCATTCAATAGCTTTCACATTCAAGAGATTATACGGGTGCTTAAGGAGCAGGGGTTAGAACCCAACGTGGCTCAAGATCCCGATGCCCTCAAAATTATTCGCGAGAAGGATAAGGACGAAACTCCCAATGTTGGGGAAAATCGCGGACTCTATAAGAGCCGTGGGGATTTTTTGTATTTGGAATTTCCCGACGAAACAGACCTGGCGCCCGTTTACCCCACACTCGAGAAATACGGATACGTTCCACCCGCACCGCCGGAAGCTGCTGCCGCATTGGAATCGGCTGAATATCATTGTCTTTATTGCGACTACACCTCTGATCATCCTGGTCAGTGCCCCACCCACCAGGCGCGATTGCTCGAGTTTTCGGAGTGGCTCGAAGCGCAGCACAAATCTGGGCAACTCGGTGCGCGCGGAAAAATGTACTTTCTGGTGTTTGCAGCGGTAGCTGTCGCGATTTTTATGGTTCTGCGTAGCTATAAACTTTTTTGATCCATGAAGGTCCGTGATCTTATCGTCGCATTTTTATGCCCCATGCTTGTTGGAAAAACCTTGGTGATGTTCTTTGGGCTGAACTATTCGCAGTATCCCGGAGAGGGGTACGGTTATGGTTTAGCGCTTTCGGCGGCATTCACAGTGTTTATGCTATTGCGCTTTGTCTGGAAATACCGCCACTATTCTGAAGATCCCCCTGGACCATAGTAGGGCTAAACCCACTGGAGATCCTCGGCCCACCCCTCCATTTTAATCGTCCTTTTCTTAGCGATAAAGATTCTTTAGAATAAATCCATGTCCTAGGAGGCACGATGTCTTTAAAATTAATATTTACAGTTCTAGCTATGAGTCTTTCGTTTTCGTTTATTGCGCTTGCTCAGGAAGATGAGGCCGCTCCTGCGCCCGTCTCGGAAGAGGAGACACTTCGCGAATCTATCTCAAAAGGCGTAAAGAGCCATAATGGCAAAAAGAAAGATATGACTCCCGAAGAAATCGCCGAGAAAAAAGCCAATCGCAAGGCGATCCGCGATGCGCGAGCGGCGCTCAAAAAAGATGGGAAACTCTCTAAAGAAGATCGCAAAAAATTGCGCGCCATGAAGGACGCCGCCCGTAAAAAAATGAACAGCGGCGCAGCCCCTGCTCCCACTCCCGGTAAAGATACACAACAAATGATCGACGACGCCGACAGTGAGCCTGAGACTGAAGAATCTTCAGACCCGCAAGAATAAGTTCCAGGGTTTTTAAGTTATACCAGTCCCTTAATGAGGACGACATTAAAAACATTATACTCCATTGGCAAATCCATCGAATTCCAATGGAGTTTTCACTAGATTCGCGGTGTGCGACTCTCTCTATTTTCACTCTTGTTCGTGTCATTAATGTGTGTTGAAGCCCGTGCGGTTGGACTCTGCTCCGGCATCTTCATCAAATCCACTGTGTCCACAACAAGCAACACGGTTTTCCACAATCGCGAAGTGAAAAATCTCTTTGAAGACGGAGTGACCACCAAAACTCTTGAGCGTGCCACAGACCTCCTCACAAAAAATGGAACCTTCGACATACCCGTCACAGAAAGCGGCTTTGTTGCCGCTGCCAACGTGGGAAATCATCATGGCGGCTATGGACGATTTCTATGGTTTCGCGATTTCGCTCGTGTTCAGCAGGGATTGTCGGATTTGCCCCATTTGCTCAAAAACACAAACCACTCTCTGACCGAGGAGAAAGCCATTGATGCGGCGAAAGTACGGGACGCTCAGTTGAGTCTGCTCGCCGATCCCAAGTGGACGGAGCTCGCTGTAAAAAACATCGAAGACAGCTCTGCTCACATTGATCCCGCCAATGGTTTTCGCTCAGTAATTTGGATCCGCAGACTGCTCGATCCATTCGTCGAAAAGCGCGAAGCCAGCAAAGAAGAAGTAGAACTGGAATCCCGCTGGGGGCATAAGCAAAATGATGCGCTCGCCGTGTTCGCCAATTCCTTTTTTGATATTTTGCAAAAGAACGAAATGCGTGCAGCCGATATACCGAAGGCCGCTCGAGTGAACATGATGTTGCTCACCGCTTACTTCGTGCGCCTTAAATATTGGAAAATGTGGGATGTGGGCGCTTGGGAAGAAGGCATGGGTCGACGAACTTCGTCTATCGCCATGGTCACAAGTTTTCTCGAGCGCTATGCGAAGGGCATTAACGACGTTAAAAAATCTCCCGCCAACGAGCTCGATGTTTTCTTCAACCAACTCCGCGAGAACGGTAGTGACCTCTTGGCAAAAAACCTCTCCCCCAATGCCACGGCTCAAACCCAAGCGTGGCTACAACCCCAGCGCATCGAAAGCGCCATTGATCGCGCCTATGAACTCATTCGCGCGCGCGTCCTCCATCCCAAAGCACCTGTAGTGGAGTCAAAGACAAATGCACCCAACGAAACGCGATTTGAAGATTCCGCACTTTTTCATATTTTCTGGCACCCACTCGCCCGCCTCAACGCGCGGGAGAATCAACTTTTGCTGAAACGCTTATCTGTTCTCGAGCGAGAGTCAGGTTACATTCGCTACAAAGACGACTGGTTTCTTTACGGCTCCGCTCAAGTGGCGCTCAACCATGAGAACCTAAAAAACTTTGGCGAGCTCGCCGTTCCTAACAGTAACGGAGGATTCCGCAAAGCTCTGCCGAACGAGATCCTCGAAATCATCGATGCCTACAATGTGAAGAACATGGAGCGCGTGGTTGAGATCACAGGAAAAGATCTCGAAGCTCAATGGACACTACCCGACTCTTATCTCACGCAAATTTACGCGGATGCGTACATAAAAACACGCAAGCCCGAGTATCTCGAACAAGCGACAAAACACTTCCTACGCGTGTCGGGCTTAATCACTGGAAAAGGCGAATTCAATTCCGAGGGACACCCGGTAGAAGCCTGGCGCTTGCCTGAGGCCTACGTGCCCGCGAACTTTATAAAGGCCGATGGCACACTACAAACCGTGTATCTCGTGTCGCCCAACTCGCCACTCAATTGGTCCATCGCCGAATACATTATGGCACTTAACAAAATGCGTGAGGCCATTTCTATAAGCGAGAGCAATTAGAGTCGTCTCGCTATGGCCTCAACACCTTCTAATGTTTGAATTGGCCTTCGACGGCCATGTGACTTAAGTCCATAGGGATAGGCAGGTTTATAACCCTTCCCCTGTACTCCAAAATTTGAACAGTACCCGTGGGATTAGTAACTACAATTGCAAATTTTTTTCTGTTCCAATCTTGATACTTGGTAATTCTCGCTGTGAACTTGGCGATCACACCTCCGGAAGCATCGAATACGGTACCGTCACGAATACTGTAGACCGCAAATTTTTGAGTTTCGCTTCCGGTCACAGGCTGCACTGAGATCTCAAGCTTCAGAACCACTCTGGCCGCGTCTTCCATATTGCGCATGCGAAAATCCGATTCACCAAGTGTTCCATGCTCGGTTTTAGAATTTTTTGATCGGCCCTCTAGATCGCATCGGTCCCCGAACTTCCAGACGGTGTCGGGCGGGACATCGTCTTCTCTTAAATGCTCGTGGGGACGTTCGCAACCCACTACCGTGAATCGCCCCTTTGCACTTCCATCTTCGGAAGCCATAACAACTGATTCTAAAAAGTATCGAAAACTGGTGTTGTACCATTTTCGCGCCCGTGCCTTGAGCTCTTCGTCTCCAGGTTCTTTTGAATTTTGGTCTCCATCTTTGGGTTTGAGTTTTCCAATATTCCCAACAGTCAGATCCGAAGTAAAAACACAACTGGCAGTATGGCCGCGATCGCAGGCTCTCTGATAATACTTTTTAGCTAGTTGTTCATTGGTCTTAAATAGATTCGCGCCAACGTACGCACATGATTTTGCATCGCCAGCATTGCACTGCTTAACCAATCCTGGATCCGCTCCAGCAAAAGCAGCAACTGGAAATACCAACACGCTCACTAAAAAAGTGCTATTGACGTTAACTTTAAATCTGCGCGTACGAAACATAGCTCCCCCGAGAATTTCTATAGTGTTGCATAGTTTGGGGAAGAGAGAAATGGTGCACCGGGAAGGAGTCGAACCTCCGACCACATGATTCGTAGTCATGTACTCTATCCAGCTGAGCTACCGGTGCACTAAGGGCTTCGGTTTATGATCTTTTGTGAGTAAAATCAAGGTTTTCGATGCGACTTTCCCGAATTCTTTGGGTGCAAAAGGCGGCTTAACTAGCCAAGCCCCTGAATCTCTGGCACAAATAAGGGTATGACTGCACTCGAAGTTTGGAAAGCCTCCCTCAATGACGCCCAAAAAGTCCTTACGGAATTTATCAATTCTCCGCAGACCTGGGATTTATTAACGAAATTTAGTAACTTGCTCATCACCTCCTACAAAAGTGGCGGCAAGATCATGATCTGCGGAAACGGTGGCAGCCATTGTGATGCGCTGCATTTCGCCGAGGAACTCACTGGTCGCTATCGTAAAGATCGCAAAGCTTTGGGCGCTATCGCTTTGGGCGAGGCGAGCCACGTGACGTGTGTAAGTAACGACTACGGTTTCCAGTATATTTTTTCACGCAGCGTGGATGCTTTAGGGCGCACCGGTGATGCCTTGATTGGGCTCTCCACTAGCGGCAATTCGGCCAATGTGATTGAGGCATTTAAATCGGCAAAAGCCATGAACATTCCGACCATTGCTCTGCTTGGAAAAGGCGGTGGGGAGCTTGCGAAAATGGCCGACCTTGCGATCATCGTTCCGGGTGCCACATCCGACCGAATCCAAGAGCTCCATATGTTGATGCTGCACACGGTGATCGAGACGGTAGAGCGCGAACTCGTGCCCGAAAATTACAAATAATTTCGCCCTCAGCCCCGTTCTACACATAGCAAAATCATTGAACTGCACGCAGGCCTGTGGCAGTGTCATTTCTTAAGTCAAATCAGCGTTGTGGAGACGTGGGTGAGTGGCTGAAACCAGTTGTTTGCTAAACAACCGAACTTGGTAACAGGTTCCGGCGGTTCGAATCCGCCCGTCTCCGCCAGTATTTTTGAACGAGGCAGATCATGCTTTTTTTCGTTTTTGCGCTTTTTTTTAATGCTTCTGCAGATATCAACATCGATACAATCCAAGGCGCATACAACGTTAAGTTCAACGCTGACGAACTTGTGCTCACCGCTGATCGTTCGGCGACTATCGACCTCGAGTTTAGTTCATCCAAAGCTGTGGGAGTTCCGCGCATCACCACCTGGTTGGTATATCCTGAGCCTGCGGTTCTTCCGACCGTTGCAACGGTCCCTTTCACAACTGTGGTAAATCAAAAAGTCTATATCAGTCTAAAGATGCAAGATGTTTGCTACGCTGTTTTTCTGCGGGATTGTGATGCAGACGATAAAATTTCACGAGTTGTTCAAGTCGGCATCGATGCCGATGGAGATCTCAGCTTGGAGGAAAGCGGCGACGACAGCCGAGCCTTCACACTGGAAATCATTACTCAATAGTAACACTACAGTTGCTGCTTTAAAAATGGGTCCACCAATTTTGAACTCACTGCGCGGGCACGGTAAGGAAGGCTTTTGTCTGGAGGGACTGTGAGCTCTTTCTCCCAGGCCGTGGTGCCATCGCGGTTGAGGCGTACGAGAATGCGGGGTTCTGAGGCGAGTACGATATAACCGTCGCCGTCGGGATAAACAGATCCCATGTGAAATGATCGGAACAACTTACCGTTTTTAAGCTGTACCGGCTGAACCTCCAGATTATTATTTGCAGAATCGTATATTCCGAGTGCCGCATTGCCAGCAAGACGTTTCGAAAAGTGAACGTTGTTGATAAAGAAAACGATCTTCCCATCGGGACGTACAAAGCCCGTGTGGGGAGCGACCATGTTTTTATCTTTGAACGAATAGTTCCATACTATCTTTAAAGAACGTCTGTCGATTATATAGAGCTGCCAGGTTTTCCAACAGCCAATGAGTATATTACCGGCTGCCATGTGCGGGATCGACTTTGCATACGCATTGTCTTTGATGACATGGATAAAATTAATTTTGGTTTCGAACAGCATTTTTGGTTTCTTTCGGCCAGGCTCCGCAACATCAGTAATTCCATGTGGCTCAAAGTGAAAGTTAGAATTGAGTCTTTTAAACTCGTCGCGGTGTTCGCTCACCTTCCACTGAAATAACAGCCGGCCCGAAAGATCCAACTCACTAATTATTTCCAAACATTTCCGCTCATCCTCTTCGGCAGGCATGCAATCGTTGTGTTTGATCCACACAGATCCGCTAGCAGGATCGTAATGGCTGTGGTGATCCACACGTAAATCCAACGACCATTTTGTTCGCCCCATAACATCGCGCAATCCCGGATTCTTTAAACCTCCAAAAATGGATGGTTCGCCCGTGAATTCGCAATAAGATAATGGATAGGAACCCAAAAGTTCGCCACTACTGTTGAGAATGTCACAACGATCTTTTCCCAGGTAATCGACAACATAATAGTCCGTTGTTAGCGGGTTTCCGGTGAGAGCCGCTAACACAAGGGCGAAGGTTATGAGCCAGGTAGAAATAAAATAAAAGAGATGAGCTCGGCTCAATTTTTTAGTTTTCTGCAATTGGCAAATTACTCATTAAAAATAACCGGGTAATATACATATGTTGTCTCAGTAGTTGCGGCCTTGGGGAAACTCCATTGTTTTATTCCAGTCGCAATGCACTCGCCGAGCTTGGCATTGAGAAGAGTTGATTTGTCCTCGACCCACTGCGAGTGAATAACTTTGCCAGCATCATCGATCTCGAAGCCAAAAACCATTTTGCTCGATTTATTTGTGCCGGAGTCTAGAGGGGGATCCGCGAATTTTGTATGGCACTCGTGGATCTCTGTTGTGTGTGCAACAAATACTTTTTTTACTTCTTCGCGGTTCACCTCGGACGGCTTAGCAAGCTCCACATTTGAACAGGCCGTGAGGAGTGCGACAGATCCAACCAACCATTTACAATGACCGACCATACTCACTCCTCCTAGAGTTGTTGTTTTAAAAACGGTTCCACAAGCGAGGCCTCCACAGGGCGCACCCGGTAAGGCAGACCCTTGGAGAAAATATTTTTACTTTTCCAGTCTACAGTCATGTCGCTGTTTAAACGGGCTGCAATGTTTTTAGCGGTGGCCGCAACAACATAGCCCTCGCCATCGGCATAAACAGAGCCCTGTATACCTGACCTAAACTTCTGTTTCCAGGGTTTAAGGTCCACCGTATGTTTAGTTATGGATAGAGATTGCGTATCTATGACACCGATAGCGGCGTCGTTATCTTCGGAATTTTTAATATCGACATCATTAATAAAGAATACCACGTCTCCTCGCGTGTCCACATAGGGCGTGTGCGGCCCCATAATTCCCGCATTACGCAGAGAGATGTTCCACACGATCTTAGAAGATTCACGGTCCAAAATAAATATCTGAGTCGTCTCCCAACATCCTATAACCAGATTGCCAGGCGTCAGATACGGTAATCCCTTGGGATTACTATTTTTACCAATGATCTGAACTGAGTTAATACGTGTATGTGAATACTCTACAAGATTCAAACCATTGATAGGGCGGTAAGCCAGGTGGATATCTGGTATCTTCTCGGCCAGCTCCATTAAATGATCCTTAACACCCCAACGATAAAGTAAGTTTCCATCGAGATCAAATTGGCTAATCACTCCTGACGCCACATTTTTTCCGTCTTGCCTTTCGAATTCGTAGTGGTGGATCCAGAGTGTGCTGTCCGTAAGATCTACATGAAGATGATGATCGGGAACAATATCCAATTGCCAGAGTATCGCTCCGTTAGCATCAATTCTGCGCGGTTTCTTGAGGCCACCGATCACCGTCCTATCCGGTAGAAACTGACAGAAACCCAATGGGAATGTGGCTAAAAACTCGCCGCGTTCACCGAGTATATCGCAACGTTCGAGGTCGATATAATCCGCAATATAATAGGTTTTTTTCGATGATAATACTTTAGCAAGACTTGTGAAGGTGCCGGTAAATACCACTAGAGCACAGATTGCGACAGTGCTAAGTACGATGAATTTAGAGCGGTTCGAAAGCTTCGCCATTAAGACCCAAATCCCTGTGTTTAGCTAATATACCACGCTAAGGGGATTAAAATTTATTGTCAATACTCTGGACACCCCGCTCGCAACATATTCGATTACTTCGTCTTTTTAGAAACATTATTGGTGGCCTTGTGAATTATTCGTCAAGCCTCATACTTCTCGTATGGATCCACTAAAGATAATTAAAGAAAATTG
Organism: uncultured Pseudobdellovibrionaceae bacterium; assembly: GCA_964400355.1. Lineage (GTDB taxonomy): Bacteria > Bdellovibrionota > Bdellovibrionia > Bdellovibrionales > JAGQZY01 > JACKAL01. Next base: position 34,074 of record CAYNTO010000003.1, on the reverse strand, counting down.
GTTTACGAGAAAGCCAAATACCCACTCCTCCACCGTCACCCTCTTTCTAACCATAGTTCTGTTTACCTCGGGCATTTATTATTTTCGCGATGTGTTCTCCGTGCAGCAGTGGATGGGCGCCTCGTACAACACCGTGTTTATCGATAAAAATTACTGGCGCTTGTGGACGACACTTTTCGCCCACGCCGACTTTGGGCATTTGATCAATAACGCACTCTTGTTTATTCCTCTTACGTATCTGTTGTACGGATATTTTGGATTCTGGTTTTTCCCCATTGTGGGGATTTTCTTAGGTGGAATAACCAATGCCATAGTGCTTACTACCATGGATCACCACATTCAACTCATTGGCATTTCTGGGGTTGTGTATTGGATGGGAGGCGCGTGGTTCACTTTGTTTCTCTTAATTGATCATCGAAAAACCCTGCGCTATCGTTTAGCCAACGTTATCTTTTTAATGGTTATGCTGTTTATCCCGGAGACCTACTGGCCACACGTGAGCTACTTGGCTCACTTTGTGGGTTTTCTTTTTGGTGTTGTTTCAGCATTCACACTTTATCTGCTTCGCCGTAAGACATTCGAGTCGGCGCAAGTCATTGAGTATGTTTTCGATGATGACGACGAAACTGTAGATATAGTGGCCGAAGCTCCATCTGCCAATCCGCTGGATCCTTTTTAAACTTTACAATATTGCGACGACTCTTCTAGAATATCTGCAAACTCTACACAGACGGAGCACTGGGTGAGCCTCTCAAGATATGACAACCGCAAGGTGCGTGTTCGTAAGAATAAGTTCGGCCGAGGTGTCGTCGCCATTAAACCTATACGCAAGGGCGAAGTGGTCGCTGTCTTTGACGGACCCATCTATGATGACCTGTTTGATGGCTGGACGACCGATCTCTTGAATCACGCCATTCAGATTGGCCCTGCACTTTGGCGCGACTCTTTAGGTCTTGCCCGTTACATCAATCATTCCTGCGAAGCCAACTGCGGCATCAAAGAGAAAATTAAAATTGTAGCTATGCGGCCCATTGCCGCCGGCGAAGAGATCACCTGGGATTATGAAATGACGGAAAAGAATCCTTGGTGGAAAATGCGTTGCCGTTGTGGTACGGCCTCTTGCCGAGGGGTTATTGGCAATTATAAAAATATGCCGCAAGCCGTTCGTAAAAAATACCGCGGCTTCATCTCACAGTGGTTATTACGAAGCCGCTAATTCGAAACAGACGGTGGAAATTGCTGCTGAAGTTTTTTCCAGTCGCGCGCGGTCATGAGGCTTACAGTTTCTGTGTTGGGATCGAAGGTTATTTTAATATCGCCTTTTTTCATTTGGCGGTGGATTTGCTGTTTCTTAGTTTCCAACGACATCTCCACTGATCCGTAGTCCGTGCCTTCGCGCAAGATAAAGGACTCTATGAGTGCCTCGAGCGACTCCTGCGATAGCGCCTGGGGCGGGACTTCAATCGGCGGCTCCTGATGCTCTTGTGCCTGCGGTTTGTAGTGTTCGTTCTCCATGCATAAAGACTAGTCTCGTTTTAACCTATCGGCAATTCCATTTTGCTCGCCCCCAGCGGCCATGCGCCATGCATGGCAAAGGCCATTTGTGATACAAGTAGCCTATGAACTTACGCTTATCCGCCAAAATTGCTTTTTTGATTGTAGCCCTATCGGCCACTGTTTTCGCCGTCGTACAGCTCAATACAGGGCATATGAATGATTTTTGGACAAGCCTGGGTATCGGAACGAAAACCCATTCACTGAATTGGTGCAACAACAGGTTAGTCGCACTCACCGGCACAAAAAACAATGTGGAGTGGACCCTCAAAGAACACGAGCGTCAGTGGGTCGTGACCAAAAACAATGCCGATGCCAAAACATTAGAGTATCTGGACGTCGAGAAGTGGCTGGCGCAGTACTGTATTCTCGATATTACTGTAGAAAAAAGCAAGGATCCGCTGTCAATGACAGTACAACAAGTGGCACACGCCACATTTAACGATGCAACAACTGCCCGCGTATTTAAGCTGGGTAATGAGAACCTCTTTCAGATCAATCACGTGATATTTACTTCTCAAGAGCTCGAGAAAGCCCTCGAAGACCTCTACCGGTTGCTTGCGATTTAATTTTTTTGTGCGCTTATTGTTATTGGTGGCACACGCCTTTTAAACACGTTGTTCAGTATCAACAGCACCCCCGCGAGCCAGATCAAAACGAAACCAGAAAAAGTTACTGCCGAGAGCGGCTCCCCAAACAGTAAAACTCCGGAAAGAAACTGTAAACTCGGAGCGAGAAACTGAAAGAATCCCAACATATAAAATGGTATGCGTTTTGCGGCTTCCGCGAAAAAGATCAACGGAAACCCTGTGATGATGCCGCCGCCCATGAGGACAGCCAATAATCCCCAAGAAATTTCTAACGACGGCCCAATCACGGGGCTGTGGTTTGAGACAATCCAATATATCTGAAATCCCAAGGCCACTGGGAGCAAGACCGTAGTTTCGTACAAATTGGATTTTTCACCAGATGTTTTTACGTTTTTTTTGAGCAATCCATACAACGAAAAAGACAGCGCCAAAAACAGTGCGATCCAAGGTAGCCGGCCTTTATCGTAAGTGATCACTGCAACGCCCACTGCCGCCACCATAGCTGCCAATTTTTGTAGGCCTTGCAAACGCTCCCCTAAGAACATCATGCCAACGATTATGTTTACCAGAGGATTTATAAAATAGCCCAAGCTGCTTTCGACGATTTGCCCGGAATTCACAGCATATACATATACGAACCAATTGAGCATAATGACCACTGCAGCTCCCTGCAGAAGTCGCTTTTCACGCTTTTCGTGAGGGATGAAGAGCGAAAATTTTTTTTGTTTTATAGTGAGCACGGCAAAATAAAATACGAATCCCCATAGGATACGATGACTTAAAATCTCCAGTGCTGGCACAGCGAGGAGTAACTTCCAATAAATTGGAAAAAACCCCCAACCGAGATACGCTAAAGTGGCATAGAGGTATCCTTTTTTGGTTTCAAGAGTACTGATGTCGCTAGTAGAGTGACTTGTGCTTTTGCTCAAACAGAATTCTCCAGATTAGACAGTTGGCGCGCAACGGTTTCCCCGAGAGCTTGGGCAGAGAAAATATTCTGTGCAGTGATCAATCGGTCGGACACCATAACATGGCGACTCCATGGTTTGGCAAAGGACAATTCATAACCTTCGCGGTGGAGTTCTTCTGAAACCATAAACGACCAGAATTTTTTAAATCCTACATCGTGGTCCTCTTTTGGCGCCGGAGAGGTCACCTTAAAACCGTGAAACATTTTCTTAAGCGCTGGCTGGAGGAGAATGCTCGTTCCATATCCCGCCGCCGCCAATACGGCCACATCACTTTTCGCGATAATCTCCCCTAGGGACCAAACACGGCTAAATTCTGGAATGCAACCCCAACCTCCGCACACCACAAGTGCTCTATACTCAGAGGTGAGCGCCGACAAAGGCTTGGGAGTTTCCAGTTTTTGCAGAAATGTAGCACGCTCAAAATAATCTCTGGCGATCGGGTTTGAAAAATCAAGTGAGCTGGGATCCAGCGGTATGGTTTGGCCCTCGGCGCTGAACAAATCAACGTGGTTCCCTGCGCGCTCGAGCTCGTACACAATGGGTGCGATTTCGAGAAGGGAAACTCCCGTTTTGTGGCCCGTTTCACCGAGTTGGGAATTGTAGGAACAGAGAATTGCCGTCTTTGCCATATATGGATTAAAACCATTGAATTTTAAACGTCAACAAGATAACAAATTGAGCATGAAATCTCTAGAAAAACACCTTTCGCCATTTGAGCACGTTATCTGGGACTGGAACGGAACTCTCCTTTCCGACGTCGACTTCGCCATTCAAACAGTTAACCTCTCCCTCGCGAAGCGCCAGCTCCCTCTCATTGATCGATCCGCCTACCAACAAACATTTTGTTTTCCGATCAGAACGTACTATCAAAAAATTGGTTTGCCCACCGATGGTGATGAGTTCGATGTGGTATGCAATGAGTTTATCGAGAACTTTATGTCCGGAATTTTTGGGTGCACCTTGGTGCCGGGCGCGCGCGAGCTATTAGCAAGCATAAAGGATATGAACAAGATGCAGTCGATCTTGTCAGCTACGGATCAGGTGAATCTTGATCGCATGATGACAGAGTTCAAATTGCGCCCTTACCTGGATCATATTTATGGAATCGAGAACATATACGCTGCAGGTAAAATTCACCGTGGACATCAGCTGATTGAAGCCGCCAAAACAGACCGTGACAGAACCGTGCTTATCGGAGATACGGATCACGACCTCGAAGTTGGAAATGCCATGGGAATTCCGGTAATTCTTGTTGCTCATGGGCATCAGGCCAAAGAACGGCTGGAGAAAATCCACCACACAGTTATTGAATTCTGAGCGCTACCGGAAGCGTTCGATGTAAGAGCACTTCTGGCAGAACTCTTCGACCAATTTGCCGTTCTCAAAACCCTTCTTTATGTTTTGAAATCGCGACGAGGCAAGAATGTCTTCGAGAGATTGTGTGCGTAAAGAGCCTAAGGTTATTTTAGCCTCCTTGTCCAAACAACAGGGAACAACAGTGCCATTGGCGTGAACTGCGATGTGGGTGCGTGTGCCGTAACAAGTTCCCTGAACACTTTTTGTCGGTGCTAAATCGCTCGGCCATTCGAACCGAGAGTCGAAGTGTAGATACACCCGATCGACAAGTTTTTTTGATTTATTAAAGCCCGGGTCAATCGTGCGATTAATATTTACTTCAAAACGCTGCTCCAAAGCAGTAATAAAATCCTCGTTCCGTGTGTCATTAAAAGAGTCCGCCGAGTTGAGATTCCATAAACGAAAGTTAACGTAGAGATCAGGCCGCTGAATAAGTGCGGCTTCTGCAAAAGTAAACAGCTTTTCGATATACGCAGAAGGATCTGCAACCGGAAAGTTATCAAAGAAACTCTGCACCGAGAAATTCACCTGTACCACTGCGGGGTTCAACAGTGCCGCTTGGTTGTGGGAATTAAGAAGTGTACCATTGGAGGTGATTTCCAAAGAGATTCCCAGTTCGGCAGCAATCTCCACAAATTTTGGAAATTGCTTGTGACCTAGCGGCTCTCCCATTACGTGAAAGCACACACGTTCGGCGTGAGGGCGCACCTTGGTGAGAAATCCCCGCAATTCTGACTCCTCGAGCACCGCTTTTTCGCGCTCAACAGCAGGGCAAAAAGTGCACTGGAGGTTACAGACATTGCTAATCTCTAAGTAAATCTTTTGAAACATCAGTACGTGATCTTTACTTTTTGTGCCGCTTTAAATGCTCTTTTGCGGGCCTCGTTGGTGTCTTTACCGCGAGCAAGGGCAACAGCCATGCGGCGATAAGGCCGGGTTTCCGGTTTTCCAAAAATGCGCACATCCACGTTCTTATCCTTGAGAGCTAAGTCAACGCCGCTAAATCGGAAACTCTTTGAATCGCGATCCGCAAGCACTACTGCCGAAGCGCTGGCTCCATAGTAGCTAATCTCATTGATCGGAAGTCCCATTATAGCACGCGCATGGAGGTCAAACTCCGATAAGTTCTGCGCTGTCAGCGTTACCATGCCGGTATCATGGGGGCGCGGTGATAGCTCCGAAAAATAAACTTCCTTTTTTGTAAGGAAAAATTCCACACCGAACACACCGGCTCCGCCGAGGTAATCGGTTACTTTTTTCGCCATGGCTTGCGCTTTTGCTAAATGCTTCGGCGAAATTTTAGCTGGCAACCAACTTTCTTGATAATCTCCGCGCTCTTGACGATGGCCAATGGGACGAACAAATAAAGTTTTGCCCTTTTTCTGTTTTACAGTGAGAAGCGTGATCTCACTTTCGAAGTGAATAAACTCCTCGACGATTATTTTTTGTGTAGTGCCGCGCATGCCGGAGATGGCGTAATCCCAGGATTTCCGCAAGTCTTCCTCTGAACGGACTACAGATTGCCCTTTTCCTGAGGACGACATCACCGGCTTAATCACACATGGAAATCCAATTTTAAGGGCTGCTGCATGCAACTCTTCATAGGAAAGAGCATAGGCATAATTGGCAGTCCTTAATTTTAAAACATTCCGTGCAGCATCGCGGATGGCATCGCGGTTCATCGTTAAATGGGTGGCTTTTGCGGTTGGCACCACCTGAATTCCCTGTGCCTCGAAATCTTTCAGTTTTTCGGTGCGGATCGCCTCGATCTCGGGGACGATGATTTCGGGCTGATGTTTTTTTACAATTTTTTCCAGTTCATCGGCGTTCAGCATGTCGATCACTTCACACGTATCTGCCACTTGCATTGCGGGCGCATTGGCATAGCGATCAACCGCAACGACCGTAGCGCCGAGGCGTTTGGCAGAAATAACGAACTCTTTGCCAAGCTCACCCGAGCCCAATAGCATGATTTTTTTCATAATCGCTCCAGATTGGAAAGTTGCTTGGTTTTTAGCAGATGATACTGAGAATGGCCAGCCGAAGCTCAGTAAATTGGCGCTTAAAGTTCTAATAGCAACTAGTTACCAACGGAGATACGCTCGCCCGTGTAAATTGGTGAGCCGTCTTCATCTTTTAGTAGCTCCGCCTCCGCCTCGGGCGCGCCCACGACTTCGACAAAGGCACCGCGGCGCTGGGGTTCACGAAACTGGCAGCCTGGAGATTGAATTTTCACACTCGCTGGCGCGCGCGAACTGTTGGATATTTCCTGGGCGGGCGCACGCTGTGGAGCGACCTCACCGTCTGCAGAATACTGTTGCCAGCATCTTTGCAATTCACTTTCTCGCTTCGCAACCAGTTTTGAACGCATATTTTCAAATTCTATGGGGCTGATTTTGGCAATCTCGTAGGCGTGCATGAGCAATTCTGTATGGTACGAATAGTTCATCTCCGCCGTCTCGGAGCACGTGATGTCTGAGTGCTCCTGGGCCCATAACGATCCTGGCAGTATTAAGATGGCGCATGCTATTAAAGCCAAACTCTTCATACCAGGATAAGGAGCAAAAAGTGCTCCAGCTTAAAACAAATATGTTTCATTTCGTTCCAGAAACTGTTTACTCAAAGTCTAGTTGTCTAAAACCGAAACAACTCTCCGGCGTCTCAAAATGAGACTCTCAAGTTCGGAAAACGCGAGTCTGGTCAATTGTGAAGAATTCTTCAAACACGGGGAAGCACGCTGGCCTCTTTTATACTGAGATATAGAGACTTGCCGGGACGGGGTCTTTATAAGAGGATGGGTACTTAGATTATGGTAGTACGATGGTGGCGAGATCTCTCAGTCTCAACGAAGCTCTATGCGGTAGTTGGCCTAATGGCGACCCTCATCGCTCTAGAGCTATTTACTCTCATGTTCGCAATGAACACTCTCTCTTCCGTTCGTGCCTTTGTTAACGGAGAAGGCGTCTGGTCCAAAGCACAAAAAAACGCCATTCAAAGCCTCTATCTCTATGCGATCTACGAAGACGAAAAGTTTTTTCGCGATTTTCACAAGCATCTGGAAGTGCCACGTGGTGATCGAATCGCCCGCCTCGAAATTTTAAAACCCAACTACAATCACCAACTCGTCCGTGACGGATTTATTCAGGGCGGAAACCATCCCGATGATATCGATGGCATGATCTCCATGATTCGCCGTTTTCACGAGGTGAGTTATCTCCATGATTCTATTGTAGCGTGGACCTCCGCAGATATTCTCATGGACGAACTCAATCGTGTTGCCGAAGAGATCCATCAGGGCGTTCTCTCAAAGGGCTCAAATTCCGAGAAGCTCCGCAAGAGCATGACTCGCCTTGCAGAGATCAATTCGGAGATCAGTGTGTTGGAGACCATCTTCTCAGATTCCCTCGGCGCAGGTTCGCGATGGTTGGAGGGCCTGCTCGCGTCCATCCTCCTGCTCACTGTGCTTACAATCGAAAGTACAGGGTTACTCCTGACGTTTCGCTTTGGAAAAAATTTAAACGCCAGCCTCAAAGAACTTATGAATACGGCCCAAGCCGTCGGGCGCGGCGACTTTGACCATCGCGCCACAGTTCATTCCAATGATGAGCTCGGCCAGTTGGCAAGAGCAATTAATAATATGATCGATGATCTTAAAAAGAATATCGGCGAGCGCGAGATTGCCGAAAGCGCCAACCAACTTAAGTCGTTGTTTCTCGCAAACATGAGTCATGAGATTCGCACTCCCTTAGGCGTGATTTTAGGTTTTGCAGAAGTCTTACGTGATCCCAGTGTGCCGCACGAAGAACGCGTTAAATACCTTGAGGTGATTGATCGCACTGGAAAAAATTTAAGCCGCATCATTAACGATATTCTCGACATCTCAAAAGTCGAATCCGGTCACCTAGAGCTCGAAACCACCAAGTTTAATATTGAAGATTTGCTGTATGAGCTGCGCGTTTTGTTTCAGTTGCAAGCCCAGGAACGCGGCAATACTGTTGAGTTTCATATCGAAGACTCAGCTCTTGAGATCGTGCATACGGATCGTCTTCGCCTACAGCAAATCCTTGTGAATTTGATAAGCAATGCTCTGCGCTTCACTCACAATGGAAAAGTGATTATTACCTATTCCAGCACTGTCTCAGAACTGCGCTTCCGAATTTCTGATACAGGAATTGGGTTAAAAGACGACCAGAAGCAAAAGCTTTTTGCCTTGTTCACCCAGGCCGACCAATCCACGACGCGTAAATATGGCGGAACAGGGTTGGGACTGGTGCTTTCGAAAAAGCTCGCCCAGTTGATGAATGGCGATGTCATCCTCGAATCTACTGCCGAGGGTGAAGGCTCCACATTCTTAGCCACAGTTCAAAATTGTGACGCCAGCCTGGATAAAACACCGATTGTCACACCAAAAGCAGAAGCCAACACGTTGGATATACTCCGTGGTAAAAAAATTCTTGTCGTGGACGACAGCGAAGAAAATAAGATTCTCATACGCGTCTATCTCACCAAGGCTGGGATTAGCGTGCAAAGTGCCGTCAATGGAGCTGTGGGTGTAGAGAAAGCTCTTAAAGATGATTTCGATCTGATTTTAATGGATATTCAGATGCCAATTATGGACGGTTATATGGCCACGGAAAACTTGCGCGCACAGGGCTACGACAAGCCCATAATTGCCCTCACCGCCAATGCGATGAAAGAAGACCGCCAACGCAGCATTGAAGCTGGATGCAACGATTATCTCACCAAACCCATTGATTCGTCACGCTTGCTCAACACCATTGCAAAGCACATCTAATTTTTTAATTAGTCTTTGCTTGGATGAGTAACTTTTTCCACACTTCCGAAAACTGCGGAAATATTACCGCCATGTGTGGATCTTCAACCTTCACTGTAGATACCACAATATCGGAGGAGGCTCTTGTGTCATTTCTTAAGATACTCAGATTGGCCAACTGGTGATCGCTGCCAAAAAAATCGTCCTTATGCAAAAATGCAAAGTACCTTTGCCGCGGAGTCTTAGACGTCTTATGTAGCCAAGCCACCTTCTGCCCGTTAGAAAAACGATCTTGGGGACCGGCTAGTAAAATAGCCGCTCGTAGTAAATGTTTCTTTGCCAAATAGGCGGCGTGACCCGATCCCTGCGAGTGTCCAATCACAACAACTTTTTGCCACGCAACTTTGTCGTTAGTCATATAGGCGCCCCAGCGTGTGCTGTCGCGCTGTTTTAGGTATTGAAGTAACGAAAGCATACGGCTCTCGATCCCATTCGCAGTGTCCACCTCCACAAGTGGGCTGACACTTTTCCCAGTGGTGATTTCCTCGCGAAAGTGATCAAAGCATTTTGGATCGGAAGATTCCTTACATGTTGTACTGATTACGTGATTGTCGTAGTCCACGGCAATCACGTCGTAGCCTAGTTCTGCCGCCGTCGTATTGATTGCTGCCAGATCGGAAGGTTTGCTATTGGTCCCGCCGATGCTCACCAGAAGACTGTGTCCACGGGCGGCATCCGTGTTCCAAAACGCCTGATGGTCTCCTTTTATTTTTATAACTTTACTGGCGGTTTGATCCGGTGGGATATCAATGGTCTTTACTGACGACTGAGCATTGGAAATTAGAAAAAATAAACACATCGAAAGGGCCTGTAGAGTCATTGTACAAACTATAACCAGGCCCATCTCGGTGCGCAACAATAAAGCCGCCGCGACGTGTGGATTCTAGTTTGTACATTGCGAGCGAAGTGCTTCGAACACTGCGGGATCAAAACCATGGCTCGAATCCATACGACGAATTGCTGTGCCGGCGTCACACGCGTCTGAGTGAGGTGTCTTTAGAGCCTCGTAACAAAAAGAGTCGGCCACCGCGACAATCTTTGCCAATGGGTGGATTTTTTCCTGTGAAAGCCGCGCCGGATACCCACGCCCATGGCAAGCCTCGTGGTGCTGGTTAACGATCTGAATGACCTCATCTGGAATTTCACGCAGCGCCGCGAGAATTTCTCGGCCGCGCACCGTGTGGGTCTCATAAATATTTCGTGTCTCGTGGTTGAGCGTGTGTCGTGGCGCGCTGAGGATCTCAGGATCTACCTCTTTTAAGCCGATATCGTGGAGCAATGCTGCCATTCCCAATTTAAAAAATGTGTTCGATGAGGTCCATCCCAATTTGCGCGCAATCATGATGCTGTAGACACTCACTCCGAGTGAATGTGCGTAGATCCAATCTGCGTGGCTATTGAGTGAATCGAGCATGTCGGTGATCGTATAACTATCCGAGATCAACTGAATGTAGCTCTTCATGCAATCCTTGGCGTCCTCATACGCTTGCTCATCGACACCCTTTACAGCTATTTGCTCCAGTATTGTTTCGGTAGTGTAACGCATAAAGTTCGCTCGTTTTAAGAAATCTATGTTTGAATCGCCGCTCACTTTTCTCGCTAGCTTTAAATTGAACCCTACAAGCATTGCGAAGTCGTCTTTGTGAACATACAGATAAGTCACACCCTTCGCTTTGTAAGTTTCTACTCTCTCAGGGGGCACATGATCGCCCTTGTGGGCCACTCGCACATACTTCGTTGGTGAGAGTCGCACGTGCACGTTCATACGTAAAACCTCGTGCGAGACAAAATCCTGAACCGGTATGCGGCAGTACATTTTTTCGATGTTTTCCGGCGGAGCCTTTTTTTCTTCACCTAGACATTTGCGTATACTTGCAAGAATCTCCTCTCCCTTAAGAGGTTTGGTAAAAAAATCATCGGCACCCATATCGAACGCTCTTTTGGTTTCAATGATGTGACCGAAAGCAGTCATGAGTACAACGGGGGTTTTTCCAGCGGCCCTCACGTACTTTAAAAGTTCAAAGCCATTCATGTTTGGCATTTTTAGATCGGTCAACACCAGATCGGGGCGATCTGTATCGTAGATGGCGCGGCCTACTTCGCCGTCTTCAGCCACACGAACCTCATAACCACCGCTTTCGACGATCTCGACCAATGCGCGTCGCAAGTCTTCGTTATCATCGACAATCAGAATTTTTTTAGCCAAATTGAACCTCCGGCTCTAGAGGCAACGAAAAATAGAATACGGCCCCTCTGTCTCGTTCACCCTGTGCACTTACAGAGCCGCCATGGGCATTTACAATTTGCGCAACACTCGCCAGGCCAAGACCGGTTCCCGCGAAACTCGATCCATGCAATCGCCCTAAAGGTTTAAATAATTTTGATGAGTCAGCAGAATCGAAACCAACTCCATTGTCACGGACATAGAACGTTTGCGTTTTGTCTTTTACGCAATGGAGTCCGAAATGAATTTCGGGGTTTGCTCGTGTGCCCGTGAACTTGTACGCGTTGATAAATAGATTCTCCATAACGAGTCGTATGAGAAGCGGATCGGCATAGGCCATCATTCGTTCATCGATGGAAACGTGCAATACGCGATCTGGAGCCTGCATGCGCAACTGAGATTCAATCTCCTGACCAATAATAGTAAGGTCTGTGGGGCGCTTACACAGTTCTGCATTGGTGAGTTTATAGAGAGCCAAGAGTTGTCCAATAGTCTGATGAACGCGCGTGGCGGTTCGATTGATGGATTCAAAATAGGAGCTCGCACGATCATCCATATTCTCACCGATATAACTGCGCAGGAGGTCCGAAAACGCCAAAATCGAGCTCATCGGGTTTCTCAAGTCGTGTACCAGCGTATGTAGTGCTGCTTCAAGTTCCATTTGGCGCACACTCAACGTGATCTTTTCGTTGTTCCGTGTTTCTACCGAACGCCGTAACTCCCAGTTTTCCACAGCCACGGCGGCGCAGTTTGCTAGAATCTGCAGATGCTTAATATCTTCTTCTGTAGCCACATATTCATGAGACCAATAGTTGCCGATGGCGCCGATGGGACTTGCCGATCGAATGGGAACCATGCAGAGGCTTTTTACAAATGTGGGTTTGTACGCATTAATAGGTACGCGTGAGTCTTTATAGATGTCAGGGATAGTCACAACTTCACGGTGTAACATCGACCAACCGCTGATGCACGCCTCTATAGGAAAACGTAACCCTTTCCAGAGTGGAGAAATAGCATCTTCATCGGCGTAGTAACACTTATCGTCATCTCTAAGGACAAAGGTCGTACCATCTGCATTGACCAAGCCTCTCGCGGCTTCCGAAGTTATTTTTGTAATTTCTTCGATGTGCGAAGCCACGGAGAGTGCCTCCACTGTGGCAGTAATAATTCTTGAGGCTTGTTGTTCCTTTAACATTGGTCAACACAGCAATAGGAAGGACAATAAATATGTATCATTTATAAAGAGTTTAACGACATTAACATAAAACGTTTAGTTCTAATGCCACACGCGCTGAAAAATAAGATCAAGGGCCTGAAACTCTATATAGGTAAAACTCTATGTTAAGATTTAGGCCCAAGAGTTTATTTGTGCGTAAACAAATTACAGGTAAAGTCTTTTTCCCTGAGGCCGTAGGTTGGACAATGCCACGGCTAGGTACGCCGCCCTAAAAGTACACCAAAGAAAATCGGCCCGCACTTCGTTTTGTTTGTCTGTGGATTTGAAGTTATGATAGCGTTTTGAACTATGACCATGGAAATGCACTATAGCCCGCTGCTCGTAGTACTCTCGGTATTCGTGGCTATATTTGCGTCCTATGTGGCTCTCAACCTTGGTCACAGCGTTACGCAGTCTAAGGGGAAAGCTCATGCGCTTTGGCTCACTTGCGGCGCCCTTGCAATGGGCACAGGCATCTGGAGCATGCATTTTGTGGGTATGCTGGCCTTTGAAATGCCAGGCATGGAGATGGCCTACGATGTCCCGCTCATGATTCTTTCGGTTGTGGTTGCTATCGGCGCCAGCGCGTTGGCACTGTTTGTGGTGAGCCGACCGGTGGTTCACCTCAATTCTCTTGTTGCGGCGGGTGTGGCCATGGCTGCGGGCATTAGCGGCATGCACTACATTGGGATGTTCTCCATGAGAATGTCCGCGCGTATTGAGTGGAATTACTATTTAGTAGTTCTTTCGGTGATCATCGCACTTGTGGCGTCGTTTGCGGCTCTGATGATTTTGATCCGTTTGCGCAACAAACCGGATCGACTTTTCTTGATGACGTTAGCAAGCACACTGATGGGGGCTGCCATTTCTGGCATGCACTACACGGGCATGTTTGCCGCAACATTTGTTCACGACGATTCTCTGGAAATCACCGCAGACAATCTTCTAGTGACCCAAGGACTCTCCCTGGCAGTCATCTCCACAACACTTCTGATCCTGGGCATTGCCCTCATCGGTTCGGTGGGCGAGCGTATTTTTTTATTGCGCCAAAAACGCAACGAACTCGTTCTTGGTAAGAGCGAAGAAAAGTTTCGTGTACTTGTGGCTGCGGTTCGTGATTACGCCATCTATATGCTCGATCCTCAGGGAATAGTGACCACCTGGAATTCGGGCGCACAAAGAATAACTGGTTATTCGGAGGCGGAAGCCATCGGCAAGCACGTCTCCATTTTTTATTCAAAGTCCGAGAGCGCTGTCGACACGGTAGCCCTGGAGCTGAGAATCGCTGCTGAACGCGGGCACTTCGAGGGTGAAGCGGTCCGCGTGCGCCGCGATGGATCTCAATTTTGGGCAAATATTGTGATTGATCCCCTCTACGATAGAGATGGCCATCTCACTGGTTATTCGACAGTGACCCGCGACATCACCGACATTAAAGCGGCCAATGAGGAGCTCGAGCGTCGCGTGCAACAGCGAACAGTAGCTTTGCAAGAGAGTGAGCTCCAATTGCGCACGATCACTAACGCGCTTCCGATTCTGGTAGCGCAGATGGATAAAAATGAGCGCGTGCAATTTGCCAATAATTCCTTTTGTGATTGGTTTGGCCTAACTCCCGAAAAAATTCGCAACGTGAGCTTTCGGGAGATTCTAGGGCCCGAACGTTATCCGGCCAATAAACCTTATATTGATCGCGTTCTCGGTGGGGAAATTGTAACCTACGAGCGTGATTCGCGGGGGGTCACGCGGCACGCAATTCTCAGTATCACTTTTGTTCCAGAATTTGATACCAGCAACAAGGTCACCGGCTTTGTCGTTGTTGCTACCAATGTTTCTAATTATAAAGCTATCGAGGCCGAATTAAAAAATGCCAAAGTGGCAGCCGACGCCGCCAGCGAAACGAAGAGCGCGTTCCTAGCTAATATGAGCCATGAGATTCGAACACCTCTCGGCGCAGTTATTGGCTTTTCCGAACTCCTGGTCACAGATGATCTGACTCCATCCGAAAAACTCAACTACATAGAGATCATCAAACGTAACGGCACACTTCTCTCCACTATTATCAACGATATTCTTGATCTGTCGAAGGTCGAAGCCGGTAAACTCGAAGTTGAAAAAGTGGATGTGCCGCTCTTGGATTTGGTCAATGAGATCATCACATTGTTAAACCTGGAAGCCACCGGCAAAGGCATTAAGCTAGTAGTGGCGACGGAGGGCATCGTGCCAGGCACGATAAAAACGGATCCCACTCGCTTGCGTCAAATCCTGTTCAACATTACCGGCAATGCCATTAAATTTACTGAGAAGGGCTCCGTGAGTTTAAAAATTAAATTGGCAAAAAAAGACTCGAGCAAGTTGGAATTTATTATCAAGGACACCGGGCCTGGCATCCGACCCGATCAAGCCAGCCGTCTCTTCTCACCCTTTACTCAAGCAGATGTCACGACTACCCGGCGTTTTGGCGGCACAGGACTGGGTTTGGTTCTTTCGAGAAAACTGGCGCATGCACTTGGTGGTGACGTGGTCCTTCGGGAAAGTTTTCCAGATGCAGGAAGTACGTTTGTGGTTTCGATCAGCCATGGTCAGTCAGAAGAGGCTTTGCGCGCCACAACCGATCCCTCTCACGACAGCAGCCGTGTCTCAGCGATCACTCCACCTCCTGAACAGCAGCTCTCTCATGTAAAAGTTCTGGTGGTCGACGACAGCATTGATAACTTGTCGTTGGTGCGCACAATTCTCACGCGCGGCGGTGCCACCGTAGAAACTGCCAATAATGGTCGCGAGGGTGTGGATAAAGCCATGCGTGGTAATTTTAATATTGTGCTTATGGATTTACAAATGCCCGAAATGGATGGGTACCAAGCTACTAAAGAGTTGCGCACGCGCGGCTATGTAAAGCCCATCATCGCCTTCACCGCACATGCGATGAAAGAAGAGCGCAAGCACTGTTTAGAAAACGGCTTCGACGATCACTTGACCAAGCCCGTCGACCGGCAGCTTCTCATCAGCACGGTGTCCACTTACAGCGTATAGCTCTGCCACAAAACCGCAGGCATTTTTTAATCGAAAGCCCTAGCGCATGCCTGAGACGGCGTTATCGCTATTGTTCGACAAAATTTTGTTGAGAATGGAGAGGGCTGTGGACTCTTTGTTCTCTGTCATTTTGTCCTTGAGCTCTTCAATCTTGGTGTTGGCGTTGGCTGTGAACTGCTCATTGACGTCGTCCTTTGACGTGCACGAAACCGGGAATGTCTTGATACGAATATCCATAGTTTTCACTGATGCGGATTTTGCATCGAGATCTACTGAGAAGATCTGAAACACCACGTCCTTCCACTTCGACATGCCGAGCAGCGTGAGTTTCCCCAGCAAGCGCGGTGCGGCTGCCGCTTGCGTGGTGCAATCCATGCCGGTGAGAACTTGCAGTTGCCCCTGGCGTTCGGGAGTGATGGATCCTGCGATTCCTCCGAATGGGCCAAAGTGTACTTTGATCTCTGGCTCGTTCGCACTCACCGCTTGCGAAAAGTTGACGATTGCAACTGGTGCCAGCGAGGTATCGGCGGGGCTTGGGATCTCGAGCATATGAATATCCACTTGATCGTTGCTCAC
>CAYNTO010000003.1:15053-17623 GCA_964400355.1 uncultured Pseudobdellovibrionaceae bacterium | reverse complement strand
AGATTTTCAGAATCGCCCTGCGAAAGCATCAACGACGAGACTAGTTGTTGTGCCACTTGCGGAAAGAGAGCGTAGGCCAACTTTTGCGCTTCGGCTACCACTTGAGAGTCTTGTTCACCCTCGTGAACGACAAACACGAGGGAGTACGGAGCTCCATCTACAGTGGCCAGCAGTTGCTGTGTTTTCTTAGGAGTTTTTTCGGCTGGAGCATCGGTGGCTCCGGCTTCTAATTCTTCTTTAAGATTCGCCACGCGCTTTTTTAGAATTCCACGCTCTTCGAGCGCAGCGATGGACGGGCCCGCAACTGGATCATTCGATAAAACCGTGAGGAAGGGTTCAGGATTTTTTTCAGCTACTGCGGGCATCTTATCGAGGAGATCAAACACCTCGGTGGTGCAGTTGGGTTTGAGAGTGTTGTAGATGCGTGAGAAGAGCTCGCGGTCGCTCTGCTGAATCGCGGAGATGAGTGTGTCCAGCGCCACATCTGAGTTCACATTGAGCTGATACTGCTCTGTTGTGTTCTCAATGCTCTCCGATTGGCGTTGTTCGCCAGATACGACGCGCGCCACAGACACGTAGTTGCTAAACGCGCCGAGAGCGAAATTATACGCCGTATCCTTGGGTCGCGAGGCCTCGTAGGACACAATGATATCATTGGTTTTTGTTTTTTTAGTTTTATCAAGTTGAGAGACCAACTCCAACTCTGAACCTTTTTCGAAACGCACGCGAAACTGAGTGTGTGCCGCCGTTACGCCGGATACGACATCAAAGCGCACGATCTGGAAAAGGATCCCGTCCACTTTGGCTTTTTTAGACAGAGTTGCCGTCCAGTATTCGCCCAGGTGCTTGTAGTTCGCGAATTGAATCGCATCAGCGGTTTCTTTAACTATTACCGCAGGACGAAAGCGATCCGTATCGATGCATTGGCCGGAGTAAAGATTCGACTCATCGCCGATGCGCGTGGCTGTTTCAAACTTGTCTTTTTTGGAGGTGGCACATTTGGAATCCTTGGCGCTAACATCAGCGTGGGCGATTGAAAACACGGAAACGGCTAAGGCTAGTATTAAACGCATATATCCCTCGATTGTTGTGTGGCTCGGATTATGCCATAGGACCTGGCCTGGGAGGCTCTCAAAGCGAAAAGGCGGAAATTATTTCATATCGGCTGACCCGAAAATCACATTGTGTTAGGCTAATTTTATGTCCATAGAATCTGAACAAGACCTCATCGCCCTCCAAAAAATTGGCCGCATTGTCGCCAACTGCCTCCAGGCTATGGGGCGCGCCTTGGAACCAGGCATGACCACCCGTGAGCTCGATGAAATCGGCAGACGGTTCTTGGAGTTCCACGGCGCCCGCTCCGCTCCTAAGCTCACTTACAATTTCCCAGGCACTACATGTATCAGCGTGAACGAGCAGGCCGCGCACGGCATTCCTGGCGATAAAGTTCTGGCTGCATCTGACCTGGTGAATATCGATGTCTCAGCCGAACTCGATGGGTACTTTGCTGATACCGGTGGTTCGTTCATTATTCCCCCTGAGTCCGACATTAAAACAAATCTTTGCGTCGCCACAAAACGCGCATTGGAATTGGCTTGTGATGAGGCTCGCGCCGGTAGACTCATAAATGTTATCGGTCGCACTATTGAAACACACGCACGCAAAAATAATCTCACTGTTATCAGAAACTTGGGGAGCCACGGCGTGGGGCGAGCCCTCCATGAAGAACCTGGTTTTATTCCCGGATACTTCGACCCCAAAGACAAACGCGTTCTCACCGAAAATTTGGTGATCACCATTGAGCCCTTTCTCTCCACCGGTGCGCGCCAGGTGCATGACGTTGGAGATGGTTGGACATTGGCCACCAAGAAAAAATTTTTAACGGCTCAGTACGAACACACTCTCGTCATTACCAAAGGTCGTCCGCTTATCATGACCCTACCCGCTTAACCGCGCATGAGGCCGGCAAGCGTGGATCATCACACAACTGAAGGCCATGGAAAAAGAATGCTTTTATTCTTTTTTCTCTATTTTTTCGAAGGTGCTCCGATTGGATTGATCTGGTGGCTTTTACCCACGCTGATGACGGCGCAACACATCCCCATTCACACAATGACGACTCTGCTCGCCGCTGCCACTTTACCCTGGACGTTTAAGTTCTTGCTCGGTCCAGTGGTTGATCGCTTTTTATTTAAGGTGCGTGAGTATGCTCTCGGCGTTGCCGCATTTCAGAGCTTATTGCTGGCGTCTCTAATTGCGCTTGTCCTTTCTGAGTTCACACCCCAGAACATCTCTGTTCTGGTCGTGCTTATCTCGATGTTCAGCGCCACGCAGGATGTCCTCATTGATGCTTGGGCGATCGGAATGATCGACGATGATTTGAAAGGGCGCGTGAATGGTTCCATGCAGGCAGGCCTGTTGACGGGGCGCTGGATATTCGGTGCAGGTCTATTACTGAGCATCGGTTATGTGTCTTGGCAAATGGCTGTGTTGGTCTTGTGCGGAGCCCTGCTGTTTTCCATACTTTTTCTTGTTTTAAAATTTAGAACCAAGCACCAAATCATTAATCC
>CAYNTO010000003.1:0-14953 GCA_964400355.1 uncultured Pseudobdellovibrionaceae bacterium | reverse complement strand
TTTCCATACTTTTTCTTGTTTTAAAATTTAGAACCAAGCACCAAATCATTAATCCAACACGCGATAAACTGCGCCTCTCAAATTTTAGGTTTATTGCGACAAGAAAATTTTTACTCTTGGCCACGATCGCTGTGATGAGTGGCCTCGGGTTTGAGGCAATGGGAGCCGTCGTTGGCCCGTTTTTACTTGAACAGGGACTATTACAAAATCAAGTGGGCTGGGCTCTAACAGGAAACATCATTTTTATGCTCGGCGGATCTCTTTGGGGTGGATTCGTAAGTGATAAATTCAGTTCTGTTCGTACATTTATTTTTTCTGGTTGCCTACTGGCCATATCGATTTCGCTGCTCGGCCTACTGAGCGGGCCACTGTCCCCGGTTCCATTGGTTGTCTTGCTGTTCTCCTGCTACTTCCTCACAGGAGTATTTATATCTGCGTCGTACTCATTTTACATGGCGCAAGCAAAAGGCGAATTGGAGTCGACGCGCTTTACGTTTTTGATGGCGATGACCAATCTGTGCGAGTCTGTTGCCGCATTTTCAATTGGCAAGATTCTTTACTATTTCGTCAATTCCTACGCATTCGCATTTTTCGCCATGTCTCTGCTGAGCCTGATTGGAATTTTCTTTCTGTGGCAGGCATTTTCCGAAGAAAAAACGCAATAATCAGCAATTCCGAGATGCGGCTGGCCATCTCCTCATTTTTCACTTATGATTATATTTCCATTGGAGAAAAAAATTATGATGAATAGAATTCGAGTCGCCTCCGTACAATATTTGATTCGACCAGTAAGCTCATTCTCGCAATTCCAGGAGCAAGTTGAAGGATTGGTCAACACTGCTGTGGATTACAGGTGTAGGCTCGTTGTCTTTCCGGAGTACTTTAGCACGCAGCTCCTCACACTCAACAACGTCCAGCGCAACATCAGCGAGCAAATTCGCGATTTGGCGAGCCAGAGTGGACAAATTGTAGAGATGATGGCCAAGCTTGCAAAAAGGAAAGGAATTTACATCGCCGCTGGTACAGTGCCCTCTTTTTCGGAAGATCAAAGCAAAGTTCACAATGACTGTTTCTTTTTTTCGCCCAGCGGAAAATACAGCTCTCAAGGTAAGCTGCATATGACACGGTTTGAAAAAGAGGAATGGTTCGTTTCCGCTCGAGATTCACTCAATGTTTTCGAAACTGATTTTGGGAAAGTGGGAATAAATATTTGCTACGATGTGGAGTTTCCAGAACTCGCCCGCGCATTGGCACTCCAAGGGGTGAACATACTGATTGTGCCAAGCTGTACGGATGACCGACAGGGATTCTTGCGTGTGCGCTATTGTGCTCAGGCTAGAACCATCGAAAACCAGCTCTATGTGATTCACTCAGGAACCGTCGGTTCACTGCCGATGGTGCCAGCAATTTCTCTCAATTACGGACAGGCAGCAATTTTAAGCCCTAGCGATTTTCATTTTTCGCGCGATGGGATAATTGCCGAGGGCATTCCCAATCAGGAAACCATGGTTATCGGAGAACTCAATCTCCAAACCATTGAAGAGGCCCGCACCCATGGCACTGTGCTACCATTAAAGGACAGTGTTTCTACCAAGGAGCTCATTAAAAAAACGGAGACAATTATTTTATGAAGGCTGGGGTTCGCAACACAACGCCTGATGATTTTAAAGAAATCATCGCATTGTGCGCAGTGGTTTATCCAGATTCTCCACCATGGATGGAGACTCAACTCCAATCCCACTACGACTTATTTCCGGAAGGTCAAATGGTCGCAGTGGATAAAGATACAAATCGCATTGTTGGAATGGCTGCAAGTCTTATAGTGAACTGGGATGACTACGACTTTAAAGATAGCTGGAAAGAATTCACCGACTCCGGTTTATTCACCAATCACGATCCCGCAGGCGGACGCACATTGTATGGCGCGGAAATTATGGTGCACCCTGATGTTCAAGGCTTCGGTGTCGGCAGTCTCTTGTACAGATCGCGCGAAAAACTGGCCGTAAAGCAAAAGCTCCTCCGCATCCGTGCCGGCGCGCGCCTCCGCGGTTATTGCACTTACGCCAACGATCTGAGCCCCGATGAGTATGTGATACAAGTTATAAAGAAAAAGATATTTGATCCCACTCTATCGTTTCAACTGAAACGCAAATTCAAAGTGCTCAATGTGGTTTCCGGCTATTTAAAGTATGACAGTGAAAGCCTTGGCTATGCCGCGCTGATTGAGTGGATCAACAAAGATGTCGCTAAGCCCGAGGACTACTTAAAAGGAAACCCAAAGTTCCAAGTGACTTAGGCGCCTCCACAACTTGCAGGGACTACTGCGCCATGGTGTTTACACCCGTGGCGTCTTCTCCACTTTTTTCGAAATTGATGTAATTGTCTTGAACACAATTCTTCGGTGAGCCTTGTTTGCAACAGTTAAAAACTCTCGGCAAAAGGGTGAGCCCGGCCCAAATGGGTTTGTGGGGGGCCTCTCCCACCTTTGAGGAGCTGTCTACTCTGGGCTTGAGAGCGATTTTTCTCGTCCTTTTACCGCTTGTGAGTTGCGAAGCTGGTGGAGCAATTGGCGCAAGCGTGCGATCCGTTTTTAGATTGTACGTCAAATGAAGCTGATCAAATCTTTCCTGAAAAATGCCCGGAGCCACTTGGTCTGGCGACATAGATACTTTTAGTGCATCTGATTTTTGATGGGCGACAACGGTCCATGTGGTTGTTTTATTTAAAGGCGCTCGAGTAGTCATACCGTCGGTGGGAAGGCTCATCGCACTGGCGACCACGCGAGGATCATTCTGTGTAAATTGGAAGGAAACTGATCCATCGGCATTACACTTAGGCTCACCTTGGAGAGGGGGCGTCAGTGTGGACTCCATAAAATTATTAAGAGCGAGCAGCTGGAACAGCATGGTATTGTAGTATAGGCAGGTGTTCTTACAGCGGAGCGCGCTGTCGATGTACTTTGGATCCTGATTCAAAAATGTGCGCACTGCTGTTTGTTGGATCTCATAGCTTGGCAAGCAAGTATTATTTTCTGTGCGCAAAGCTCCCATGTGAATCGCCGCAAAACCACACTCTGTACTCACATTGCTGGAAGGTGCTTTTGGACTGAAGAGCAACTCTTCGAGTGTGAAAATGCCCACAAGTGTTTGCGCAAGGGGGTGGGGAGCTACTGATAACCCTGCGTGCAGGAGTTGTGCGGCGGTGGGCCCTTCCGGGCGTTGTTGACTGTTGAACTGAGAATAATCGAAATTGTAGGGCTCCAAACGTATTGCGCTATCGGGCTTCATCCACTCTTTAAAAACACGTTCCGAGTATGATCCCTTAAAGGCTCGCGCCTTGTCTTTAGCGCAGGAAATGTTCGCGTTGGCATCCCATGCCCCGGAGTTTCTATCTAGAGTAAATTTAGAGCAAGAACGGGCATCCATTTTACCGGAGATGTCCTGCAGACAAACTGGGTCAAGGTTCGCAAGACAAATCCTTCGCGCGATTTGCACCTTGATCGCTTCCGCGAGCCGATGATCTGAAGGGCACGCACTGTCAGAAAATTTTGCTTTGTAAAGTTGCGCATCACACAGCTGAGACTCCGCAAATAGGTTCTGAGCAAGGAGCGTGGACATGAGAAAAAAAACGACGCGCATCATGCTACAATACTACTATGAAATCTCCGTCATATAAGGGCAAGACTCCACGGAAATAATATTCCAGACCAAGGTGGAGTTGCTATCTGCCTGTCAGCATTTGAACTGCGACTCTTGGTGACTGAGACCGGATATATTTAACGGAAGTCCTGGGTCTTCAGATACTCCTGCCAACGATGGGGATCAAGTGATCCGTTCTTAATCCCTTTCGAGATTGCACAGCCAGGGTCATTGCCATGTCGGCAATTTGTAAATTTACATTGGAGCATGAGCTCTTCGATATCGGGGAATGTTTTCTGGGTGGTTGTAATGGGTTCAACTGTCGACACCTCTTGCATTCCAGGTGTATCAATCACAAGGCCGCCCCACTGGGTGACCAATAGATTTCGAGATGTGGTCGTGTGACGCCCACGAGTCTCACCACTGAGGCCTTGAGTTTTCTGTTGATCGAGGCCCAACAGGTAATTTGTTAGCGTTGACTTCCCTACGCCTGATGAGCCGAGAAGGACCGTTGTTTTTCCAGGTGGAAAATATTTTACTAATGGTTGGACAGTCGCGGGCGTGCGATTAGAAATTTTATGAATGGTGACACTGCCAAAGAAATCTTGAAGTTGTTTTACGTATTCATCTGCAGTGCTGCAAAGATCTGTTTTGCTCAGCACGAACACAATCTCCGCCCCAGAATCTTTCCCAATCGCCAAATACCGCCCTAGCCGCTGCAGATCAAAGTCTTCGTTGAGTGAGGTTACGATAAATACATGGTCGACATTCGATACTAAGAGTTGCGGCTCCTGAGACGCTCCACCGCGCTTACGCTGCAAGATATTCCTTCGCGTGAGCACGCGCTGGATCGTCGCTTTCTGCGAACTCTGCAAGTGCGAGAGCACTACCCAATCCCCCACACCCGGAAAATCCAGGATGCTCTTCGTGGAGTTCCGAAGCTGACTCGTCACCGCCGCCTCAACCACTGTTTGCGGCCCTACCTGCACGTGATAATGACCTTTACCTTGGCTGATAATTCGCCCAGGAATATCATTGGGAGCGCGGTCCTCATCGAAGCTATTCTGGAAAGAAGTATTCCATCCAAAGGACGCAAGAAATGTTTCAGGATTTTCACCAGCCATCGTCCCCCTGAGAATAGGCACCGAAGCGCAACGGGTCACCATTTTTCGTCGCCATTTGAAATCGCAACATTCCAAAAGTTTGAATACTTAAGACTATATGTGAAGTGGCGGAGACGAGTAGATGACTTTATAACTGAGTGCCTGGCTTTTATAGCTTAAATCGAGGTTATACCCATTAGAGCTGAGAGACAACGAGATGCTTTCGAATTATATTGTTGGATATTGTTAGGGGGTCTCAATGAGGCGGTTAATCAATATCGAAGATCGAAAGCAAATATTTATCATAGATGCCATTCGCTATTTCTTTGTAGAGCTAATCCATACTTTTGCACAGACTCAACGAAGTCTTACTGACATCGAAGAAAAGTTACGTCGTGGACATGCTTTATCGGAAGACGAAACTCTTCTTGTTATCAGTGCTTGCTGGCGGACTATCGACACTATGTATCGTCTAAGTGGCTTGTTGAGGCAGGTTAGAGGCTTATCTCAGAAATCACCTGAACTTCAGATTTTTTACCGAAAAATCTCTAAGGTTGAAGATTTTCGTCATCTTTATCAGCATCTGAATACAGAAATTCCGAAGTTATCAGAGGATAGTGGCCCAATCCTGGGGTATATCGCTTGGAAAACGAACGATCCAAAACTCGGGCTTACTATTGCAGTTGGAACCATTCCCTCGAACACTAATATTTATAGTCTAGCTTATGATCGCTCAATAAATGAGATCGTAGACCAGACACTATTTGTTGCCGGAACACATAGCATCGATCTCAATCCGCTGCCCGCAGCATGTGAGAAGATTAGGGACTTTTTCAATTCCTGGTTAGATTCACAGGGGTACCTAGCGGAAGAAAGTCCTCACGTTAGCATATTCAAGTTTGGAACTAGATAAAGCAGTTCTGATACAGGTGGCTATTAATAAGCTCTTCGATACCTAGATAAATGGCCAATATAGCGCACTGCAATATGCCCATTTGAGAAATAGTTTCATTTTGAGGCGCGCTAACATACTGAAACCTAAAGAATATTAGCTGATTCTCCTAATATTCACTAATATTAGCTACCACAGCTAATATTAGTGGATATTAGCTAATATAGCTAATATCCTGTTTATGTTAGGAGGACGTATGAGCATGAACAGTCCCTTTACCCCTGGTGTAGGTTTAGAGCCCAAATTTCTTGCAGGCAGAGACGCATACTTAAAAAGTTATCAGCAGCGGCTCAGCTTTACCCAAAATCAACAAAAGAACACGCTTATAATGGGATTGAGAGGGGTAGGAAAATCTGTATTAATGAGGCAACTCGAAAAAGTCGCCTTAAATAATAAATATGTACCAGTGTTTCGTGAAGTTTCTAAACGAAATAATACAGAGGACGAGTTTATACAAGCATTGCTGGCAGAAATGGCGTTACGCTTTAAAGGAGTAACAATATCAAGCCAAAGAAAGAAAATGGGTATTAGCGCTGATGTGGAAATAAATCCGGAAAAAATCGATCTTAATCACCTTGTTGGTTATTTTAATCAAAGCCCAGGTGATAAGGGTGATAAGCTAATTGCTACTTTAACGTATCTAACAAACATTTGTAAGCAATTGGGACTTGCAGGTCTCGTTCTACTGTTTGATGAATTTCAGCTTCTTGAAGATCATAAAGAAAAGGACCAATACTCTTTGTCCCTAATATTGGATGCAGTTTCTAAAATTCAATCATCCACAGACGCGCCTTTTCACGTCGTTTTTGCGGGCCTTCCAACCATGCTGACTAAAATGGCTGAGATAAAACCACATGTTGAACGTCTGTTCTCAAATGTTATTGATCTTGGTCCATTGGAAGAAGAGGAGACTAGAAAAGCTATTGTTGAGCCACTAAAACTTGCTGGTCAGCCAGAAAGATTCTCAAAAGATCTGGTTGAAGCGCTCTTAGATAAGACTCAGGGATACCCATTCTTTGTTCAGTATTTCGCAAATGAGGTCTACTTTTATTTTCAACATTCTCCGATTACAGCAAAAGATTTTCTCTCGATATTGCCCGAAGTATTCGCAAAACTAGATGAGCATTTTTACCTACCAAGGTATTCAAATCTTTCAGAAAAGGAACGGGCTGTCGTTCTCGTGTCATCTTCTCTGGGCCCAATGTTCTCGCCTACAGATCTTTTGCAGATAGTAAAAGATAATGGCGGAAATATAACAGTAAATGCCATCTCCCAATACATTCTCACTCTTCAAGAAAAGAATTTTCTATATAAGGTAAGACGCGGTCTATACACATATGCGATGCCGTTATTTGGCGAGTTCTTAAAAAGAAGGCTCGAAGACGGCGAAAGTCCTAAAAAAGTTTTAGAGACTCTAGGAAATGGTTGAGAACAATTCCATATAGATATGTAGAAAGAGATGCTCAGATCTCCTACTTCCAATGGGTCCGACAGATATTCTTATCTTCGTCAGTTTTTGCTGAATTAACACACTTCTTTAATTGATACGCAGGGGAAAAAGGAATCCAGTCTGGAAGCTTTGGATTCAAAATCTTAAAACTAACTAACAACCAAGCTAAGCCCCAAAATGAAAACCAAAGGCGACCGCTAAGTGTTTTTGCACGATATGCTGTTGCGCCGAGTCCAACTGGCATTAAAATCAAAAATAATACGAGGATTGTATTTCCCATTTTTAATCAGCGCCCATTTTGGAATAGTTCACCGTGCAGCTATTGTATTTATCTAATTCTAAAATAGTACTTATATCGGATAAATCTCCGATTTTTAGTTCAAACGGATCATCCAGTGATTCCCTACTCGTGGCAATGAAGCGAAACTCTTTTTCTTCGCTGAAAGGTAGACCTTTAACAAAGCCTATGTCTTTGTCGGCAAGTACTCCATTCACATTTTTGAAATCTACATAGCTTACAGGTCCGGACCTTATATCATGAGGAACGTTGTCGACACTAAGCAATGCTTTTTTAATGCGACTCACAAACTCTTTAAAATCCAGAATAACCCAAACGTGATCGCCACAGAATTTTGCTTTAAAGTGTTCAGGAATTTTAAAGTGCCTGTTAACAGCTGTTTGATCAGATAAATCCAAAGTATTATCGGCCCATATTCCATCGGCTAGTGTATGAAAGCACAGTACACGCATGTTGGATCTAGCAAACCCAAGATAAAATTGTTTTACCAATCCGTTGGAAGAGTCTAAAACAACTTTTTTTCCATTGCCTTCAATTGTTAGCTTTATTTGGTTGGCCTGAAAGACACCCCTGACAGTTTCTCTAGGATCATGCCAGCCGTTACCGATATTTTCTTTTGCGGAATAGTAATTTAAGCTGCGGAACCGAAGAGTGCCAGCTTTTAACGATTGTAAGTGCGAAAGCTGGCCAATTTTTACAAGGCAAAAAAACTGACCATCAAGAACTGGAGCGTCGATTTTCGTGCTCATTGTTTGGGTGTGATCTCCTTTGAAAAAATAATGTAATGGGCCGTACCCTTAAGTCATCATAGGGTATGGCTGGAAGACCTTCAAAATTTAATAGTGAAATAAAAGAAAAAATGATTGCTCTTTATGCGGATGGTAAAACTGATTCTCAAGTATCTGAAATAATAGGTGTTTCATTAAGAACGGTAAATAACTGGAAGGCGCATAAACCTGAATTTCTGCACACCATTAAGCGGGCCAAGAGGATTGCAGATCAACGAGTCGAGGCGTCCCTTTATCAACGAGCAATTGGCTATTCCGTAGCCACTGAAAAGATCTTTATTCACAGGGGCAAGTGCCTTCGTGTTCAAAGCGTTATGCACCTACCTCCAGATGTTAAGGCGCAGATCTTATGGCTTAGAAATCGAGATCCAGAACGCTGGAAGTGAACAAAAATACTAAGGGGATTGTTTTTCTCGCTTTTGAAAGCTCTCTTTTAGCTGTTTCCAGATTTCAAGATTAGCAAGAACCTCATCGTTTGGGTTATAAATGCTTAAATCGATATGCGCCTTTTGTACTTGGGCTAATTCAATCTTTTTGAACGAGTGTATTGTTCTACGACCAAATGCCGAATCATAACTAAATGGCCCAGCGTATTCGTACAGCATTCCTGATGGTGCAGAATCAATGAAAGACCCATCTACCAATCCTGACTCATCTGTTTTGTGAACAAAGATATTTTTACCCCCTGGAAAAACGCTTTTCACCAGGAAACCATCATGTGATACTTGCACAATCTCTAGCCGACCCCTGTGTTGTCCTAACGCTATATTGTGATTGTCAGTGGGCTCAAGTTTCGATGTTGGATAAAGACAAGCGTAGTTAGGGTTGGGGCCATTCAAAATTACAAAGTCGAAAAGACCGACTGAGGAACAAATCTCTTTGCCGCCAAGTCGTTCTTTAAAGAGCGCTTTTTCTTTAGCAAAGACGGGATTATTCTTGCGCTCAATCCATTCCTTTTCGGTGGGAGAGGTGGAGCAGGCCGAGACACCTAAAATAAAAAAGCTAGCTTGAAAACCTAATGTGAAAAGTAATTTTATCATTTTTTATTATCCTTTATACGTCGTAAACGCACTTCAAATAAGCCACTGAACCATTCGCCATCAATCAGCGCATCGAATGACTTTGCTTTCGATTGTTGGCTATCTTCCCCGCTGCCGAACATAAGATGATCTATCGTAACTCCCAAAACATCAGCGACGCGCTTAATCTGCCTTATATCGCGGGGATTAGAGCCTGCAAGCCAACCAGAAATAGACTGCTTAGGGACCTTCGCCTTTCGTGCTAACTGAGAGGCGCTAACCTCACGATGTTCTAAATAAAATTTTAGTTGTTGCTTAAGATTCATCAAGGTCACAATCGGACCACCTGATGTAAGAGTTGAGAGATTGTCCGACTTAAACATCTAAAATCCTTATTGCCGTACGAATCGTCTTTATCATCGGACTGCTACATAGGTTAGGTCTAAACAAAGAGTCATTGGCCCAGTTCATACAATCAGCATAATGCAACGCAATATAAATGTCCAGCATTTTTATTGTATTACAATTAAATATAGTTCAACCTGGGTTTTATGGGCAGAAGACCAATTCCTAAAGATGAGAAAAAGCTACCCTCTGAGTACCCACAATTTGCTTTTAGGGTTTCAAAGGCTAAAAAAAAGGAGTTGTCGGATCTAATCGAGACAATTCAAAGCTCCTTGAACAAACGACGTTCTAATGATGCTCCGTTTGTGAACAAAAATGACGTAATCGTAGAGGCTCTCGAGCTAGGTTTAAAAGCACTTAAAAAGCGAGATTAAGGTGCAAAAGAATCTTTAATACTGGGAAAGGTTATCGGGTATGGCGGGGAAGGGTTCTAAAACACATTCATTTGCGGAGTGGATAACGCCAGATCTTGGTGCCTCTGTGTTAAACGACAGGGTTAAAGTAAGTCCGCCTCCCTTAGATGAAAAGTTTCTTAAGGCTTGGCGCGCCAGAAACAAGACAGAGATAGAAATGCAGGATCGCCTCTTAACTGATTCAAGGTTAGAAAATCTCTGGAAAAAATTTAACTCATTACCGAATGAAAAGAGATTACAACAATCAAAGGAATTTTTGACATTTGTAGGTATGATTAGGTTGGACGCACAAGAAATGAAGCTAACAAAGCCAGAGATTCAGAAAATCAAAGGGCTTCAAGTAAAGACCACACGTCAGGTTCGCAAGCTACAACAGACCATCGTAGAAATTGATAAGTTTTGCAGTACCTTTGAAACAAAAGAACTTGTTACTCGGGGTGAGTTAGATGGGGACCAGTCTTATACAAAGCAACTTGATAGAATGCACAAAGAGCTTAATAACCAGTTGGCGTTTTACCATAAAAATACACTACCGCGCATTCACATGTTTGTTGGCGATAAAGCAAACGTTGAGAAGCTAACGGATATCGCAAAAAGAGCTCAATCGAATTTTGTAGATATTTTCACAAGAGAAGCCGTTTCAATTCTCTTTACTCAATGGTTCAATCAACCACTGCACGCATTAGCAGAAGACGTCGCAATGGTTATAGCTGGGATACCACATGCCCCCAATACCACACGCAAACAACAGCAAGATCGAACGCGGAAGCGGAGAAAAATGGTGGAATACCGTTCAAAAAAAGTAAAATAGCGGAACATTTTGGATCAAAAGTAACCCTAAAATGTTCCCACTGGTCGTTTTTAGAAAACTGGCTATTTTTGTCTCAATGGTCGGGTAAGTTTGGAATGGGATGGCTCATCTTTATCCGGCCTCGAGAATATGAGGCAAAAATGCAAAAAACAAATCGTATAAAAGAACAGCTTGAGCAAGACATTCTTAATCTAATCAATTCTTGTCGAGGAAGAGTTCTTGATATCGTTGAGGCACAAATAGGCTCATCTTCAAATTGGCGCATAATTCGCGGACAGCTTTTGAACCTGTTTGGAGAAAAGGGATTGTCTGGAGATGTTCAGCGTTCATTAGTAGATGCTTTTGAGCAATCGAGACGACATGAGTGATCTTAAGTCAGCAGCAGACATAATTGCAGACCTGTCGCTAACTTCTCTTGATGAGAGTTCGGGCATTAAGTTTGAGGATTTTAAGAATATTCAGTACGACCTCTCATCCAACCCTCTCATTGAAGGTCTAATTGATCTAGAGAGCTTTGCTCTTCTTGTGGGCGAACCTAATGTCGGCAAAACCTTTGTCGCGCTGGATATCGCGCTTTCGATTGCTCGCGGTAAATCATGGTTAGGTCGAAAGGTGGAGCAAGGAGCTGTTTTGTATCTGGCGGGTGAGGGAGGAAGAAACATTAAAAAAAGAATTGAAGCTTACAAACGAGCGAATGGATTGCTGGAAGGTGGTCTTCCGTTTCGACTGGCTTATGGTTCGATAGATTTGTGTAGCTCAAATAAAGATTTTGGCCAAATTATTAAGATCATCAACAATATGGAAAAAGTTTTTAATCAACCTATTCGATTAGTTGTCATCGACACATTAAGCAGGGCTTTATCAG
The DNA here is from genome assembly GCA_964400355.1 of uncultured Pseudobdellovibrionaceae bacterium. GTDB lineage: Bacteria > Bdellovibrionota > Bdellovibrionia > Bdellovibrionales > JAGQZY01 > JACKAL01. The sequence goes on along the minus strand of CAYNTO010000003.1, from coordinate 3,211 downwards.
GAGGTGATGAGAATGCGAGCGCAGACATGGGGACTTTTGTAAAGACGATGGATCTAATTAGGCAGGCAACTGGAGTTACCGTAATAGTAGTTCACCACCCTGGTAAGGACACTAATAAGGGTGCTCGTGGTCATTCATTGTTAAAGGGGGCTATTGATACGGAACTTGTTCTGACGAAAAATCCAAAAGGCCAAATTTTAGTTAGCATAAAAAAGCAGCGTGATTATGAAATAGATAAGCCGATGTGTTTAGAATTAAAGCAGGTTATATGGGAAGACGCCACACTAGGTGGGGCGCACACCTCATGCGTAGTTAAAGAAGCACAAATCAAAAACAGTGAGAAAGGTACATCTAACCTAACTCAAGTGCCGCAAAAAGGTTGGAAGTCACTTCAGATGGTCGCACTTCAAAATACAAGTGACGACATAAACCTCGAGGACTGGCGAAAGTTGTTCTGCGAAAGGTTTTACCCAAGCAGTAGTCGCCAAACGCGTTCAAGCGCCTTTAAAGCAGTTAAAGAGGCTTTAGTAAAGGAAGGGCTGATTGAAATCTCAGGAACAATCGTTCGGATTATAAAAAATGCGTCCGAGAGTCCTGTACTGTCCGAAAGCGAAGGTTAACCAGACAAGACATTGTCTGTCTGGTCCGTAACCCCTTTATGGGGTACGGAACAGGCTTGTCCTAAGAAATAATGAATGGCGCATCTTTAGATGTGATTGGAACGGGAAAGAAAGCGAATTTATGAGTGGAGAACAAGCTTAGTGAAGCGAAGAATTTTAGGGAAAACCTGTTAGACGACGAGACCACAATGCTGGAGTTTAGCGGAGTTTCGTCACAAAAAGGGGAAAAATTCCGAGAAACTTTCGGAGTTTCATCACAAAAAAGAGAGCGAAACCGAAAAACTGTCGGTGTTTCGTCGCAAAAAAGGGAGCAGAACGGAGAAACTTTCGGAGTTTCGTCACAAAAGGAGATAATGCGAGGCGACTTAATCTCCGACACGCCTGCGGAGACGACCTGCTCATATGAAGAGATTGAGCGAGCCGCTCAAGTGTTGAAAATTTTGATAAAGGTTCGAGACCGCTCCAGGGCAGAGGGGCTTATAGACTGGTAAGACGGAGAACGAGACAAGTTTATAACTGAGAAAAACTGGATTTCTAAATTTATTTGTCATACAGGTAGGAGCGATATGAACGAGGTCTGGCAGGGTAAAAATAAAAAAGCGATAGCGCCCTTGCGGGTTAGCAGCAGCGGTCAAGAGGGCAATACTTCGTGGCTAACACAAAAGCGTGAGTGTGAAGAATACTGCCGTCGTCATGGTCTTGAATTAATTGCGGCTGTGCCTATTGTAGAAACAGCTCGCAAGTCAGAACTTCGTACCAAGTACAAAGCTGCCATTGCAAAGGCTCTTAGAGATGGCGTTCAGCACATCCTGTTTCATAAATACGACCGCGAAGCACGAAATCTAACCGACAATGAAACAAACGAGGATCTGGTTCGTGCTGGAAAAATTGTTTTACATTACATTGCCGATCAAAAGATCCTCCACAAAAATAGTCCAGACTCTGAGTTTTTTAACCGAGATATTCAAGCTGCCATCAATAAAAATTATTCGCGTGATCTAAGCACAAAGGTACGTAAGGCGACTCGAGCAAAAGCAGAGACAGGTTGGTGGCCTGGATGCAGGCCTCCGGATGGGTACATTAATCAAAAATTGAAAACCGACCGTGGCTTTGAACAGCGCCGTGGTTCGACTATTGTTGTTGATCCAAATGAACAAACACGTCGTCGAGTTGTACGAGAATTTGAAATTCGAGCACAGCGCGAGACGCCCTCCTGGCGCGAAGTTAGAAATCAAATTATACGGGAGGGGTTAATCTCTCCCACAGAACTCAAAAATTACCATTCCGGAAGTATCGAACGTCGCCTAAAAAATATTTTCTATGATGGTCGATTTGAGTGGAGCGGTATTGAATACAAAGGAAAGCACGAGCGTATCATATCGCCTGAGCTCTTTTGGAGGGTACAAGAAACTTTTGGCATTAAAAACCCATACCGAAAGAATAGCTCTGGCCTCTTTGGGAGTGGGTGGATTCAATGTGGTGATCCTAACTGTGGTTGCGTTATAACCTTTGATCCTAAAACTAAGAAACTCAAAGACACTGGAGAACTAAAAACGTATCAGTATTACAGATGCTCAAATGGCAAGCGAACTCATAAACATTTAAAAAGTGTTTCTGAAAAATCCATAATGGATCAGCTAGGCGGAGCAGTTAAAAGAATTTCCATCCGTGAAGACTTTCGCAGTCAATTATTGATGGCCGTTAATGAAACGCTAACCGCCTCCAAAAATGCGGTAAAAAATGATTTAGAAAGATATACTGCCGCTCTTGCTCAGCTCGACGAAAAAGAAAACCGAACATATGATCTCTTTGCCTCGGGAGCCATAGACCTCGATATTTACAACATTCAAAGAAAGCGCCTACAGGATGAGCGTCGCAATTTTGCTCAACTAATGAAAACGGCTCAGCTTAAAATTAACGAATCCGCTGGAGAAACTATCGAATCCATTATCGAACTGACTAACAATGCAGAATCGCTTTGGATTCACATGACTAGTGAAGAGCGCAAGGAGCTCCTCGATAAGTTACTATCGAACCGATGGTTAGATGGGATAACTGTTCGATATGAATTGATAAAACCATTTCAGACTTTGAGTGAAATGAAGCAAGATCAGAATTGGCGGAGAGAGTGAGATTCGAACTCACGAGCCCCGCGAGGGGCTGCCGGTTTTCAAGACCGGTGCTTTCAACCGCTCAGCCATCTCTCCGAATAAGAAAACTGATAGAACGTGCGGAATAGAGAATCTATGCAATTTTGGGCGTCTAGACAAGGTTCGACCCTGTTGTGCGGTGCATAGAGTGGGTGATTTTAAGGCTAACTATTGGTTCTGGGCGTGTTGGATAGGTAGAATATCCCTATGGACGAAATCGAACAGTTTTTCACCTGCCCCTACTGCCTTGAGGAGATCTCGATGCTCCTCGATCCCAGCGTCGACGGCTCGCAAACCTATATCGAAGACTGCGAAGTCTGTTGCCGCCCGATACAGGTGGTTTACGAAGCGCAGGACGGCGAACTGCTCGAGTTCGGCGCCCACGCTACTTGATCTCGCTCACCCCGCCCATATAGGGCACTAACACTTTTGGAATTTTGA
>CAYNTO010000002.1:309770-312797 GCA_964400355.1 uncultured Pseudobdellovibrionaceae bacterium | reverse complement strand
TACTCGCGACCGCGATTGGGTCCCCACACGTGACGATTGTCAAAGTGGGAGTGGCCGTCGTGCACATGCCACATGGCTGGAGAATCGCCGCGTTTGGTTTGAGTCTCGTTAAAAATGTTATCCACACCTACGGTAAATTCCCACTCTTCACCTTTTTTGACCAGAGACGTATTCCATAAAAAATAATCGCGCGAACGCTCAAGCTTGATCGCATCAGCTCCTAAGAGGCCCGCATTGATATTGTAATGATCCTCGTAGTTCGAATATTTGCTAATGTCGCGCGAGGGGACAAAAATGCCGGTAAGATTCCACTGGTAAGACTGCCAATCCCACTGCGTTTTTAAAGTGGAACGGGCTTCGATAGCGGCGGTGGGCAAACGGCGCTTGTACAGATCCTCGTAGTGGAAAATCTCCTGGCCGAGCTCAATCAGCAATGATGGAACGGGTTTATAACCCATCAGCAACTCATACACACTGATTTCAAAATTCTCAGTAGAATTCACAAAGCGCAGAGGCGCGGAATGGGCGATGAGTGGCTCTACATCATAAGCCATGTGATGCAGAATCGTGTGATGAAAACTGGGGGTAATATAAAACTCAGGTGTATTGTAACTACTCGAAAGCATAAAGGAGTCCGAGGTCTCAAGCTCGCGAATATCCACTAAAAACCCCTCATCGTAGGTGCCATGTGCGGATTCTACAAATGTGAGCGGCATGCGGTAACCACGGCCATAGGCAAAATAATTGCTAAAGTGCTCATTGGGTTCCCACTTGATCAGGAACCTTGGCGCAAGCACTGTTTTCTCTATAGAGTTTAGCGATAACCAGCGATTCGAGACACGATCGGCGCGAAGGGCCGAGAGAACTTCCCAGTCGCTACCCAAAATCCATTCATGTTGCGCAAACACAGCAGTGGAACCATAGTTAAAATTGTCTTTGGCCAATCCATTTTGCTCATACATGATTTGCGAATCGGAGCGCAGTATTTCTTTGCGATGGGAAACTCCAAAAAGGAGCGCATGGCTTGTGTTGAGCTGTTTGTTCCAGCGCAGGTCCGAATAGAGCACTGCATTTCGGGTATCGTAATCAAATCCATGGGCGTACAGCGAATCTTGTGTGTAGTAGCTCGCACCCACGTTGAATTCAAACGCGCTGGTGGGATCGATCACATATTGGAGCTTCGAGGTGCCTTCGCTGCGACGAATTTTGAGATAGTCGGTGATTTCTCCAAGTTGTCCAACAAAGGGCAGGCGCACATCGCCGCCAACAAAATCCAAATCGTCGGCCTGCGTGGGCGTTACCCCGGGTGGCCGAAACTTTTCCGTGTTGCCGCCGATAATTTCTAAGTCGGCATGGCCCAAACGCACTGCCCACTGCAAGCGATCACTGATCGTCCAGGTGTTTTTCCCAAAAAATGATACGCGCTCGCGATTTGGCGATTCACTCACACCGTTTTTGTCCACATCCCACGCTTTGGTGCCGTTGTATTCAACGCCGAGGCTCCAACGGTTGCGCTCATTGACCTGATTGTAAAGAAGTTCATGGGCGTGGCTTTGATAGCTTCCAATTGTGGAGCGCCACTGACCTCCACTTTGTTGAGGAGAGAGAGAGAACAAATTGAGCGCTCCACCAATCGCCTCTGGATTGATCAGCGCGCTGCCAGAGCCGCGCATAACTTCGATCTCTTCTATAGCCAGTGATGGAATCGTGTCGAGTCCATACACCGATGTCACAGAGGAATAAAGGGGAATGCCATCGACCAGTATAGATGTGTGCTCGCCGCGCATTCCGTTGATGGTGAGCCGTTTGGCACCACAGTTGACGCAGTAATCCTGGGTATCAATTCCCGGCTGTTCATCGACCAATTCAGCAAGAGAATTGGCACGAGATTTTTTAATTTTTTCGTGGTCCATCACCTGGATTCGATCCGTAGTGTCGTGGCGATGAGAGTCGATAGATTTGTGTGCGTAAATTATGATCGGCTTAAACGCTCGCGGCAAATCTTGGGAGTGATCGTCGCCTTCGTGATGCTCCTCGTGCTTTTCTGTCGGTTCAAAAGCGGGTTGCGCCCACGATGGGGCGCTGAGGACCACAATAATGTCAAACAGTAGAGCCAGCATACACACTCAATCGTTAGTCGTGGTCGTGACCCTCGTGATCATCAGAATGTTCACCGGTCAGATTTTCTACCATTTCGGCAAACTCCGCATACATCTCCACTACCGGTACTGCATCCGCTCCCGTTTTGAGTTCAAGATTCCCACATCTTACTGGATCGTGATGCCCGTCGTGAAAGAGTGCCGCGCGCATATCCTTAAACGGACTGGTTGCGTCTCCAAATAAAATGACCTGTTTGATCGGCGCACTAGGAGTGGCATCTTCATAGGCATAGCCGTTTGCCTGAATACTGCCGCCGAGAAATTTTTGTTGGAGTTGGACGCCCACTCCGACTAAAGCCGTTGCGGGATCCTCTTGAACTTTGTGCGGGTGTGTGACGATAGCTCGCATATCCACAGTGGCGCCGTCGGCAGATACAGTCACCTCCACAAAGCAGGTACTGGTTACGTTTCGATTCACAAGCTGAGTTCCCTGAAAGTATTGCGGCGCAATTGCAACTGTCGATGTGCCACCACCAGTGTCATCCACATCGGCGGCACCTTGGCTCTCAGTTGCTGTCTCGGGGACCGAGCTGGTTTCGCAACCGACGAGAATGCTCATTAGTGCTACTGCGATAAATAATTTCATAAAACTCCCATCATGTCGGTAATTGCAAATATGTTGCAATTAGTAAATCGCTACTGTAGTGTTGGTCAAATCATTTTTAGGATGGCGATGGAATTTATATTAAAATTGTACACTCTGCTTAGCCTTAGTAGTGCTAGTGCTTCTTCCGCCCTCGCGGCGGAATCTATTAAGTCTATTAAATTTGAAGGGTTACAATCTTTTGCTCAGCACTCTCTGCCCTCGGATCAAGCTTTTGTGCTCTATTTTTTTCAGCCCAACTGCCCCAGCTGTGCTCGGCAAAAA
>CAYNTO010000002.1:194970-309670 GCA_964400355.1 uncultured Pseudobdellovibrionaceae bacterium | reverse complement strand
AGCTTTTGTGCTCTATTTTTTTCAGCCCAACTGCCCCAGCTGTGCTCGGCAAAAAAAAGATCTCGCCTGCCTGCCCGAAGACACCAGAGTTGTGAGTATTGGGGTTTTTGGCAGCAAACGTGAACTGAGCAAAGAGGCTAAAAAGACCTCGCTCGATGGCCTTCTTCTTTATGGTGGGAAAAAAGCTGAAAATTTTTTTAATGTGCGCCAAACACCCACTCTTCTCTTTTACTCGCGCACGGGAAAGCAAATTCGTCGCGTAGAGGCCTGGTTGCCATGTGCGGAACTTCGAAAGCTAAAAAACGATTAATTCGTCTCAAATGGGGCCACCTCGGCCCCAGAGTGTCGCGAGTCCGCGATTTTCCGGTTATTCTAAATAAATACAGGAAAAAACAATCTGCGCGCCTATCACCTGCTTTTTTTATTCCTCTTTGCCTCTACCGCTTCCAGAGCGGCAGACGCGGTTTGTGCAAAAAACTATTCTGAGCTCGAAAAAACTCAGGCATTGGCGGCGCTCAAATCCATAATTGCCAATCATCGCGCCAACGGATTTGTAAACAAAACCCAAGGTTCCTATTTTTATATCGATTCCAATGAGAAAAACTTTACCATTACATTTTACACCACTGGATTGTTCGATCTTTACGGCATTCGCCGTGCGGGTTCCATTGTGTTTTGTGAGCTCCATGGGCAGCTCCAAGCCATAGGCCTCGACCGCACCCAAGATATTTTTATAGAAGATCTCCGATTAGAATTTGGCCAGCGCAGCGCAAGGGAATCTTTTGTGAGAGGGCCAATGCCGGAAAAACTGGCGACCATTCATTCGATGGATCCTGTAAGACTGGCCTCCTACTGAGGTTTGGCGCTATCGCTCTCAACTGGTAAGCGTCAAACACCTTTATGGACAATCTAAATAACTGATCCTACCATGGACTCCAACAAGGAGAATCACCATGCGTTTGTTCACTCTAGTTATTTCGGCACTTGTCTTAAGCGCCTGCTCATCCACTGGCACTAAAACTTCAGCACCCGTAGCCACGACCGCAACAGCGGTGGAGTACACCGTCGAAGGGGTTGTTCATAAGGGCTACATTCAAGCGCCCCCTACAGCGGAGATCCATGCTGGTGAAATTAAGCCCGTCGAAAAAAGGCCAGCAGTCATTATCGTCCATGAGTGGTGGGGACACAATGACTACGCCCGCAGTCGCGCGGATCAATTGGCCCAGCAGGGCTATGTGGCTTTAGCCCTCGACATGTACGGCGAAGGCAAACAAGCAAGCCACCCCAAAGACGCCGGCGAAATGTCCAATGCAGTGACTTCCAATCCTGAACTGATGACAAAAAAATTCCAAGCCGCACTCGACGTCTTAAAGGCGCGACCGGACGTGGACGCCGATAACATTGCAGCCATCGGCTATTGTTTTGGCGGAGCCGTGGTGCTGGACATGGCGAAGCAGGGTTTACCACTTAAAGGTGTGGTCCTCGCCCACGGCATGCTGCAAACGCCATCGAAAGTCAAAAAAGGTGGTGTGAAACCAAAAGTATTAGTCCTCAATGGAGCCGAAGACAAATTTATCACTGAAAAGAACATTTCAGATTTTAAAAAGGAAATGAAAAAGGGCAAAATTCAGTACGAGTTCATTAATTATCCGGGAGCCAAGCACGCCTTTACTAATCCGCAGGCCACTGAGAACGGCAAAAAATTTGGTATTCCTCTTGAATACAATCGCGAAGCCGATGTGGCCTCTTGGCAAAAAACTCAAGAATTCTTAAAACAGATATTCACTAAAAAGTAACGATGAGTCAGTTTCTCGCTCTCAGAGACATAAAGCATTTGCAGGTGGACCATACGACCGCCTGCAATCTTATGTGCTCCCAGTGCGCGCGGGTTGTAAACGGAAAACGTAACCCCAAAGTCCCCCACGCTGAACTCCGTGCTTCCGACTACACTCTACTGATGTCGCAGCTGAGCTCCCCTTTAGAGTCGTTTCTATTTTGTGGAAGTTACGGTGACGTGGCGGCGAGCAACACTTTTATCGAAAGTCTCATCGAAGTCAAAAAGCATACCGATGCCAAAATCACCATCATGAGCAATGGCAGTGTGCGCAGTCCGCAGTGGTGGGCAGAGCTTGCTCGCATATTAAATCCCCAGCGCGACAAAGTGTGCTGGAGTATCGACGGACTATCCGACACCAACGCCATTTACCGCATCAATAGCAATTTTGAAAAAATCATGGAAAATGCGCGCGCATTTATCGGCGCTGGGGGCCGGGCCCGATGGGATTTCATCGCCTTTCGCCACAACGAGCATCAGATTGAAGAGGCAAAAACACTAGCCACTAAGATGGGCTTTTATATGTTTAGTCTCAAGCGCACATCGCGCTTTATTAGGGACGAGGAACTTCGCCACAACCTGCCAGCTCAAGACTCCCATGAGTTGCCCACTGCTAAGGGCACCACAAAGATCGCTGTACCCCTCAACGCCGCCCTCATTTCACAGGGTCACAAAAATTACGACGCTATCCTCTCGACGCACTCGTCGTGGGAGAACTACATTCGAGAAACACCGATTCATTGCAAGTTCAAAACGGCGCAAAAGTTATTCGTCGATTTTGAGATGCGCCTTTGGCCGTGCACGTGGTTGGGCTCACCGCTCTACTCTTACGACGAAAAAAATACGCAAAAAATGCAGCTTCTCAGTCTGTTGGCTGAGCTTCCTGCCCACTTTAATTCGCTTCGCCACAATTCCTTGCAATCCATTTTAGAAGGCCCGTGGTTTCAGTCGCTCCTCGTGGAAAGCTGGGAAGCGAACCACCCTGGCCGCCTCTTCACCTGTGGGCGCACCTGTGGAACTAAATACGATTATTCCGCAAGCTCCTCAGACAATCGCACGTTTATGAGTCTCCGACCCGAGGTGCAAAGTGTCCTCTAATATCATTGTTTCAGGAAATGGAAGTTACGGACTGGGGAAGAGTTTATACACGCTTTTCCCGCACGCCAAGTTTTGCTCGCGCACCAATGGCTTTGATTTTTTAAATGCCGAGGACCGCCACCGATTTGCCGAAATGAGCTTGCAGCATTCTGTTTACATCAGCTGCAGCACACTGGAGAATTTTGCACAGACATTGCTCTTAGAAACCGTTTATAAAGCCTGGGAAAAGCACCAACACCCAGGACAAATGGTCTTACTCGGGAGCTCGGCCGACACTCCTGTAAAAGGAACGGCCTGGATTTATCCCATCGAAAAAAAATCGCTGAGGGCCTACGCCCGTAACCTGAGCCAGCGCGTTTTAGGAAGTCCCGGCGCCCCTTCGAGTGGCATTCGCATCACCTATTTAAGTCCCGGCTATCTCAACACGCCTGCCGCCAACGACAAACATCCTACTGTTAAGAAGTTGGATTGTGATTACGTGGCCGGCCTTGTCGCTTGGCTTGTGCAGCAACCGGCACACGTGAATATCAGTGAGTTGAGCCTAGATCCCTTGCAAGACTAGGTTTACGCCCCGCTTTCTGCTTTTCTAGGTATTAGCCCCATTGTAGAGTCTATGCATGACTGAGTTTGCGCCATTTCTATCCTCCCTATGGAACTCCATCGAAGCGTATCCCCAAGCGCAATGGAAGACGGCGCTGAGCTACGGTCAACTGCGCAGCAAAGAATGGCTTATCGAAAATGCCAATTCTGTGTTCGCTAAACAAACATTTCCTACCGCGTTTGTCATTGGTGGGTGGTATGGTGTTCTTCCGGCGCTTTGGAAACAGCAACAGTTTTGCCCAATTGAAAAATTTCGTAGCATAGACAAAGACTTCAGCTGCCGCGCAATTTCAGAAAGCCTCAATAAAAAGTGGGTCATCGACGACTGGCAATTTAAAGCCACCACCGCCGATGCACTGATTCTCGATTACAACCAACCGCAACTTACCGTACACAAAGCCAATGGCGAATCGGTCACTTTGCACGAAGCACCCGATTTAGTGATCAACACATGCTGTGAGCATTTTTTAAATTTAGACGAGTGGTTACGACGAGTACCAGCTGGTGTTCCGCTGATACTACAAAGCAATAACTTAAAGGACGACGCTCAACACGTGGGTTGCCATTCATCACTCGATGCGTTTCTCGATGCTTGCCAACTGAAAAATGTTTTGTACGCGGGTGAACTCCCCCTCGACACGTACTCACGCTATATGGTGATCGGGTGGCGATAATGTTGGACCTTCGCGACAGACTCATTACCGACGGCTTGATCACGCAAAAAACGCATGCCGTGTACGACTTCGACTTTATCAAGGCATTACAAAAGATACCGTTCTCTGAATGGCTCGAAAAGCCAGCTCCGTTTCGCTGTAGGCAGGAGTACCTCGAGTTTTACGACCGGTGGATTCAAACATCCAAGCTCAACTCCGTCCATGGCCTTGAGCGTTTTTCTCGCCGCGATCTCATCAACGGTACCACGCAAACTTTTGATGAAGCCTACATGAAATACGCTTCGCGCCGACTGCGTGTGTTTCGCGGCGAGTATCGCTATCACTTGCGAATAGTGCAGAATTGGGCATTTCTCGACGACGGTCCCGTGCACGAAAATGATTATGTGATTGTGAGTGCGCCATTTTGTTCCACAGGAAATGTGCATCCACAATTTTACGCGCTCCTTGACGAATGCGCCAAAGCTCGTGTGCCTGTCATAGTGGATTGCGCCTATTTTGGAACTTGCGAAAACATTCATCTCGATCTCTCTCATCGAGCCATTGAGTCGGTGAGTTTTTCTCTCTCTAAAGGCACCGGAATGGGCGATATTCGCTCGGGCATTCGCTATAGCAATCTCAACGACAACAATCCCATTTGTCAGCAGAACAATTATGATCACACGGTGCTCCTGGCGGCGCGTGTGGGCCTTTACATGATGGATAACTTTACACCGGATTTTATTCCACTGCGCTACAGTGCCGTGCAAAAAAGTGTGTGCGCGCAACTGGGGCTCACGCCTACACCGTGCATGCATCTTGCCCTGGGCGACGACACTTGGAATTCGTTTCGAATCGACGACACTTACAATCGCATTGGAATTCGCGAGCTGGTGCGTAACGAGTTCAAACTGGGTCGCAGAGGACAAAGTCTTTTTTCATCGCCGGAGGCTCATGTCTAAAACGCTGTGCCCGCTCCCATGGATTCACTACGCCACACGAAATAATGGCCACTTGCGCGTGTGCTGCCATGCCAATGTGTCGTCCACTCAAGGAGCGCTTAAAGTTGATGATATGGCTCTGACCACTTCCAATAGTACCATCGAAGCCGCACGCAATTGTTCAACACTCAAAACTATTCGCCAGACAATGCTCAATGGCGAATGGGCCAGTGATTGTGCGCGCTGCCGGCGAGAGGAGGCCAACACTCTCACCTCCCGCCGCCAAATGGAGCTAGAGAAGTGGTCCGCTCTGTTCGATTTGCAGCGCGCTCAAGACTGGACGTCACCGGACGGAGAGATCGATAGCGATAGAGTGCCGCTTGTCAGTTATGATTTGCGTTTCGGAAATGTGTGCAACCTGCGCTGTCGCATGTGCGGCCCAACCGATTCGAATGCCTGGTATTCCGATTACATTAAACTGAACAATCGCACATTTTTTCATGATACTCACGGCCGCGTAGAACTCGACACCAGTAAACAAAACCAGGCCGCCTATGACTGGCACTCCGATCCGCAGTTTTGGGAAAACTTAGCGTTGCACATTCCGGCCATTCAATATCTTTATTTGGTGGGCGGAGAACCCCTCATGATCAACACCCATATCGATTTTTTGCAGCAATGTGTGAACAGCGGGCACGCGCAAAACATTGAGCTCGAGTACAATACGAATATGACAGTACTGCCCGAAAAAGTACTGGCGCTTTGGCCGCACTTTAAAAGTGTACGCATTGGCGTAAGCCTCGATGGCATTGGAGCAGTGAATGAGTACATTCGCTATCCGAGTTCATTCAAAAAAATTGTACAAAACGTGCGAACCATCGAAGCCTTGCAGGCACGCAATATTCGTCTATGGTTTGCGCCTACGGTACAAGTATTGAACGTGTTTCACCTCACAGAAATGATCGAATGGGTGCTACGAGAGAACTTCGACTTTATAAATGTGTCCGGAAAAAAACGCGCATTGGCGTTTCATATTCTGCACAATCCACCGTACTATTCCATCCAAGCGCTCCCGGTTGCGCTCAAGGAACTGGCCCGCGAAAAAATTCTTTCTTATTTAAGGGAAAAAACAGTGGAGCCTCAGCACAGTGCACTTTGGCAGGGAACACAAAAGAATCTGCACTCTATCATTCAGTTTATGATGGCAAAAGACCAGTCTCAACATTGGGAAATGTTTTTGCAAGAGACACAGGCGCTTGATCGTATTCGTCACCAGGAGTTTTCAAAAGCGGCTCCCGAAATATATCATTATTTAAAAAATACGCCCGCCGCAGCGGGCGCTAAAGAGTCCCCACTCTTTTAAGGGATTTACGGTTTTGATCGTAAATCACCCATTGGAAAAACAGGCGATAAAACGGCGACCGCTCATCGGGCTGCTTTTCACTCCATAACCGTACCACCAACCCCCGGCGGTACGCATTTCTATGTGACCATGTCCCTGAGGGCCCCCTGAGTAAACGCAAACGTCGTTGGTGCGCGCATTCTTAATTCCACGTGATGTGCGCTTGAAGCCATGTTTGGGAAGGTGCTTGGCCGCCATGTACGCCGAACCGCCAGGAAGGTAGCCCTTAACCAGACCGAGCTTTTGAAGGCGGATCTTCACGAATCGGTAACAGTAGGTCATGCCTTTTTTCTTTTTCTTTCGCTTCGTGGCCTTTTTCTTACTTTTGGATTTAGCGGCAACCATTACAGGGTCAGATTCTGTAGCGCCATCATCGATTTCCATGCCGTACTCATCAAACGCATCCTCCATTTCCACCACCTCAAACGAATCAGAGGACAGTGCTTCCACCGGTAACCACACCACCTCTTGCACGTCGCTCGATTGTGACTCGTCCTCCAAATAAATTTGTACGAACTCTTTTCCGCTCACATCCTTAGCGCGCTTCAAAACGGTCATGGAATCGCCCTTCTGGAATGAAAACGGCTGACTTCTGCCGTTAAGATCTTTACGCGCATCCAAAGATATCGCGTCTTGTACTTCGATCACATCGCGATTCATATAATCGGAATCGAGAGCTGATTCCTCAAAGTCTTTCAGGTAGGTCGCGGCACCCATCACCTCATCGAATTTTTCCGACTTATATGTGGGCTGCCCACACCCAACCAAACTCCATCCCACTCCCATGGCCACAATTGCATTTATAATCGTGCAATTTTTCATAGATCCTCCTTATTGAATTATTTACGACTCGACTCATTCACCATTAGTGTTTCAACACCGCTCAACGCACTTTCACCAGTTACAAGAGGAGTGCCCTAATTCTTTGGCGACCAAATGCTGGTCAGTGATTTTTTCAATGTGGAGCTATGTCACCAGAATGACATTTCAGCAGGGAGAAGGACCACAAAGGGACTACGGTATAATATATTTAATTTGGCTGGCATGGCGCAGTTTTGGGACCCACATTTACGGCATATGGACGCTCAAAAAACGCCTCTATTGTGTCGATCAGGTTATAGGCAGCTTGGAATATTTTCTAAAAGCGCAAGAGTTTGTGGTTGTGCGCAAGCTTGGCCATTAATATAGTGTGGAACTCTTAACAACTGGCGAATATATGAAATTTCTTTTTATTCTTTTAAGCACGTCTTTGGCGTCCACTGCGTATGCTCAGAACTCCTGTTACGATAGAGAGATCAATGTAAATACAAAAAAAGCGTACACCGAAGAGCAGTGGAATTTGGAAATTGCTGATTGGGGCGCCCAAGAACCGAAAGATCCAGGAGTTATAAAGCTATTTGCTGCATGGAAGGTTTATAAAAATGAAGCCCCTGCGGTGAAAAAGATCAAAGGCGACAAACGCAAGCATTGCTACATGGGCTGCCGTATTGCTCAAGATGTTTCTTATGAAACGGCTGTTTATGTTGCGTGGATGAAAGAAAACGACGACCTCACCGATTGTGAGACGTCCACCTATTTTGAACACCGCGATTTCGAAGTCACTGTGGACGGCGCAGAACTCTCCAAAGAGAGCTCCGAAAAACAGTTCTGTCTGGACGAGTGCTCAAAAATTAAAAAATTCCGCTAAGCACATACGCCGCGAAGAATCCGCAGCACCAAATAAAACAAGAAATCGCCACTACACGCACAGACCATTTTCTCGCCACCGCACACGCACGCGCTTCTTGAGGATCTATAGGGCATGGAGCATTCCTTTGCGCGTACAGCGCTCCTATGGCAAATAGGATCAGTGTTCCAGAAATCGCAAAAACCCATTTCTTGTGCACAGAGAGCACTACGATTTGCGGAAATACGCCAATGACTCCCGCCACTGTTGCACCTAAGCCCAGCGCCACAAATAGGCTGGGGAGCGCACAGCAAAGGAGTGTGCCCAGCGAAGTGAACAGACTCAGATAAGTGACGAACACATGGGAACTCAGTCGGCGTGGTTTCATTGTTTCTTTTTTAAATTCGCGTTCGCAGGCGCAGGTTTTTGATCTTTAATATTATCACTTCCGACTTTTTCTATGCTTGCCACCGTATAGCCAGACTTGGTGATGATGTCTTTGATCTGCTCATCACTCAACTCTTTACCGGGATGGTAATCTACCGCTACGAGCTTATTGTCGAGATCCACTTTGACAGCGGAAACCTCGGATTTTTCTTTGAACTTTTTTTCGATACTGGTGGAGCAAAAGGAGCACACCATACCATTGACCTTCACCCGAGCCCCATCGGCCCAAACCGATGAGAACGACGCCAAAATCGATACCGTCATTAAAGCAATTTTCATAACTTTCCTCCGTTAATTTATTATAAGCGCACCATAAAGTTCACTTGCGACTCACCCCGTGTGGACATGGCGATTTCCCACAAAAAATTGCGATAAAAAAAACGCAGTGTCGGGCTGATCATGGACTCCTCCATCTTTCGTCCATCCATGTAGCGAATGAGGAGCCACGTGTGAATGTCCTCGTAACTTCCCGTGTAAGGAGCAAATCCCACCGCCGCGTCAATCAGATTGTCCAACTCATCAAAGCCATCAAAACTGCGGCGCTCGACGTAGCGAAAATTGGTGTGAATTTGCCGAGTCTCGTAGTCGATCTGTAAACCCGCTCGCGAGAAACCACCGTCATCAATAGTGTTTCCATCGACACGTTCGGAGAAATGGCCTGCACCTGCAAACGCATATATGTTGGCCTGAGACTCTTCCCGATTCCAACGCTTGATCAAAAAGCCCAGTTGCCCACTGCTATAAACTCGCTTCTGATCGACGGTCTCTACCACGGCGCCGCCTCCTATCCACCATTTGGGGGAATAGATCAGCGAGTAGCTTTGTAGCGGCCGGCTCATATCGGCCATTAGAGAGTACCCATTCTCATAGGAAACAGGGTGAGCTATGACAAGCTGCGGAATCGACAATACAATAAAAACCCATGTCTTCATGCTCTCTAGTACGAGGAGCGAGTCGCTGTTGTGACAACAGTGCTAAAAAAATTGCGTCGGACTGCTCCAGACCCTATAGTGCCGGTCACAAGGCACTTTTCACATTATTTTTTTAATCCCTTGTCACAATCGAGCGGTGCCTGTCGTAGACACCGCTGGAGTACTATGCGCGAAATAACGGCGTCCACTACAGATGAGGAATTGATGAGCCTGTATTTACAGGCTTACACTCCGGCATTTGATGAGCTGTATCGCCGTCATGCGGGGAAATTGTTCGCTTACCTCAAGCGAACTGTGCCCGCGCCCATTGCCGAGGAGCTCCTTCAGGACGTCTTTGCCCGTATGCATGCCGCGCGCGCGACCTACAAGAGTGAATATCCCTTTTTGCCTTGGCTATTTACCATATCCCGGCACGCACTTTTCGACTACGGCAAGAAAGCTGAAACTCGTTTGCAAAAAGCCGTGAGCGAGGTGGATCCTCAGTCGCTTGGAGAAACTCCGCCATCGCCCGCCATGGATATTGATCAACTGCTCACGACACTCTCACCACAACACCAAAGGATTTTTAAACTTCGCTACCTCAACGACTGGAGCTTTGATCAAATCAGTCGCGAAACCGAACTTTCCGCACAGAATGTGCGCCAAATTATCAGCCGTGGAATTAAAAAATTGCAATCCCTAGGAGTCACATCATGAACAGCATTCACGAATCCAATGAACTTCGCGAATTCGCCGTTTTTCTCAACGCCCCCAATGACTTTGTTTGCGACTCGCTCACGCGCAAGATCACCCGTGATGCCCGTAAAAAAATCGGTCGTCATTTGCTCGCAGTGTGCTCAAAGTTGATATCCATCCACGCGGTGATGAGCTTAGGCTCGCTGCTCGTGTGTCACCAGTTTGGTTTAAATCCATTTGGCACTTCGATCTCCATCTCGGACTACTTTATGGAATATGGCCATTCCACTTGTATGGTGCTGTGTGGTTTCTTGTTTCTGGGTGGAAGTTTGTTTGCGGCGCGTGTAGCACTCTCCAACGATGACTTTGCAATAATTAAGCGCTCGTTTCCATTATACGTGACGGTGCTATGCTCCATGTCGCTGTTTGTATTTATGATGTTGGGTGCACACCTCACGATTTCCCTTGGGATTCTCTGGGCACTCGGCGCATTTTTTGGGGCTGCTTTACCTGTGATTGTTCCCACCTATAAGACAGCAGCCTTTAAAAATTAACACCTGTTGATTTTTGACAGATATGTCAAAAGTTCCGCCACAAAAAAATCGGTGACGCTGTGGCCACCCCCACGGTACCTTATGAACTATTAGGAGAGGTTATTCAGTTTATTCCAACACTACTCAATTGCGCTGATGAACCCATTCACCGAATCGGTCATATACAATCGTTTGCTGTGCTCTTTGCCGTCGATATTAACACGTTTCAGTTTGAAGTGGTTAGTGCAAATAGCACACAGGTGTTTGCTGAAAATCCCGCATCACTTTTAGAAAAAAACTTCTCCGATGTTTTTAAAGCCCAGGACAAAACGCAGGTCCAACTGCTCATTGACCAGAAAAGCGCGTTCAAAGAACAACAAATTGTCCTCCACTTTAAGGATGAGAGCCGCGAGCTACCTGTTTGTACGTATCGATACAAAGACTATATCGTTTTTGAACACGAGCTGCTCCGCGAACCCAATGAAGTGACCGCTACGGCCGCGCTCTCGATCATGCATCGCCTTACCGTCAGTGGAGGAGGCGACACCACAATCAGTAGCTTCGCACAAACTATCGCTGAAGAAGTTAAAGCCTTCACCGACTTTGACCGTGTGATGATTTATAAGTTTCATCGTGATGGCCACGGTGAAGTTATTGCCGAGTCCAAGAATGCGAAATTAGAATCCTACTTGGGCCTCCACTACCCGGAATCGGATATTCCTCACCAAGCCCGCCAACTGTACAAGCGAAATATCACTCGCCTCATCTGCGATATAAATTCGCAACCGATTGCGCTGATTGGAAAAACCAAAGATATTCAGTATCAGTTTGATCTGAGTGACTCCATCTCTCGCAGTGTATCGCCCGTACATATTCAGTACCTTAAAAACATGGGTGTGGGGGCATCAATGTCGGTGTCCATTATGCTGAACAATGAATTGTGGGGCCTCATAGCCTGCCACCACTATGCGGACAAATTCCTATCCGTACTGCATCGATCATTTTGCGCCACCATGGGAGACACTCTCGCGTCTCGCATTGGAAAGCTGGAGGCGCAGGCACTCAAAGAAGCGCGTGCCCAGGCTTCAAAGTGCATTCTTGATATTGTCAGTAGCCTCTCCGCACAAGGCATGGAATTGATCAATTCGGAAAAAGTGGAACGCGTGTTAAAAAACAACTTACCAGATTTGCTCAAGCTTACCGATTCGCAAGGATTTTATTTGCACGTGGAAGATCTCCAGTTCTGTGAAGGCCTTTGCCCTCATAAAAAAGATCTGGCGCGACTTCGCCAGAATCTGGTGAATCATGCCGAATCGACCTATGTTGAGGAAGACGGCACGTATGAAAACAGCGATGGTGTCAAAATTCCGGGTGTTCTTGCTGTAAAAGTGCCTAACGATAGCGGTGACAACTGGATCGCGTGGTTTCGCCCGGAACATATTCATAGTGTGCGATGGGCAGGAAAAGACGATAAGTCTATGGTCGTCGACAATGGAATCTCCCGCCTCACACCGCGTGGATCCTTTGCCGAGTTCGAACGGACGCATGTGGGTCGGAGTCAAGAGTTCACCGAGGTGAATATGGCGGGCGCACAGGAATGCTTCTCGCTCATTTCCAGCTTACTACTCACCTACTGGAATGAATCTAAAAAGTTACTGGAATCGTTGCGTGAAACAGACCAGGCCAAGGATACGTTTATCGGTATAATCTCTCACGAGTTGCGCACACCGCTCAACAATATCTTAGGCTGGATCCAAATTATGGAGCATCAAATATCCCAGTCATCCGAACTTTTTGAAGGCTTCACTGTCATTAAAGAAAATGCATTCACGCAGTTGCAAATAGTTAATGATCTTCTCGATATTTCGCGAATGATCACTGGAAAGCTACATTTACAAGTGGGCAATGTTCATTTTAATGAGCTCATTAAAATCGTGGTCAAATCGTTGGAGCCCATGGCGATGGCGAAGGGCGTGAAATTGCACCTTGAAGGCGCCGATCAAAAAGTTTTGATTTACGCCGACGACGACCGCATTCGCCAAGTGGTGCGCAATATTGTTCACAATGCGCTCAAGTTCACATCAAGAGGTGGCTCGATCACCATAAAGTTGGAGACCTCCAGCTCACTGGTAAAGCTCGAAGTTATAGACACCGGCATTGGAATTGATCGTGCAAAGCTGGGGGACATTTTTAATAAGTTCTATCAGGTCGACTCCAAAGCGAGTCGTGTGTATCGAGGATTGGGCCTAGGGCTCGCTATTAGTAAAAGTATTGTGGAACTCTCCGGTGGCCGCATCTTGATCGATAGCGCCGGGGTCAACAAAGGCACAACTGTTAGCGTCTTCATTCCCCTAGCGAATATCGAGACCGAGAGCAAACCAACCACGGAAAGCACAGCACGGCCGAATGCCGGTGGGGAACTCTCGGGACTTAAAGTGTTACTGTTAGAGGATCAGACGGACTCTGTGCGCTTTATGACCATGGCGATCAACATCGCCGGAGCGCACGTATCCGCAGCATTGCATGCCAGTGAAGCTTTGGAAATTTTAAAGCGCAAGAGCGACTTTGACGTGATCCTCTCCGACATAGGCCTACCAGAAATTGATGGTTATGAATTTTTACGCCTAGCCAAAGAACAGATTCCAAATTTACCACCGGTCATTGCGCTCACCGCCCATGGTCGGCAGCAGGACTTAGAAACCACATTAGCCGCAGGCTTTGCCTCTCATGTCGTAAAGCCAGTAAAACTCAAAGAACTGTTTGATTCTATTCGCAAAGTCATCCATGACAAAAAACTCTAGCGCTCCACCACTTCTCACTCACGTGCGTGCCGCAACCCACCCTCTCCACCAAGAACTTGAGAACTGTTACCCATTCAATTCTCTGTTAAGCCCAACGGTTTCCGGCAAAACTCTGGTGGAGTTCTTCACAGCTATGCGCTCGGTGTTTAGGGATCTGCTCGACACGGCCTCGCATCCCCTTTTAGAAGGGAAGAAACAAGCTCTCGACAGGTGGGTGAGCCAAGAGCACCTACGCGCAGCCCCTTCGTTTTCCACCCTCAGTTTGCGTTATGTTTTCTTAGGATCACTGATGGGAGGAGGACAGGTCATAAGCCGGAATACGGCGATACAGGAGCTTGGCATGTCCGATTATTTTCGCACCGACAAACAAGATCTTCTCGAGAGCTGGCAGGAACTCATCCGTGACATGGCCAATGTGATCAGTGCTAGCGAACAGGAAAAAATAGTCGAAGATTGTAAAAACATTTTCGCTGAACTTCTGCGATATTCAAGAGCTCTATAAAACCGGATCAAGCTTGGTGCTGGAATGACGGATCCATTGGCTCGTCTTCCCACCGCGCCACCACCGTGGTTGCAACGCAATTGCCCAGGAGGTTGACGGTGGTACGGGCCATGTCCATAAATTCATCCACGCCTAAAATCAATACAACGCCCTCAAGAGGCAGACCAAACGCGGTGAGCGTCGCCGATAATACCACCATGGATGCGCGGGGTACGGCAGCAACACCTTTTGTCGTGAGCATCAGCGTGAGCATCATTGTGATTTGCGTCCAAATGGAGAGATCAACCCCTGCCGCTTGCGCAATAAATACCGAGGCTATGGCGAGATACAGCGTGGATCCATCCAAATTAAAACTATAGCCCAAAGGAAGCACAAAGCTTGCAATCCGATTCTTTACACCCATTTTTTCCAAAGATTTAAACGCCATTGGATACGCCGATTCGCTTGAAGTCGTGGCAAAGGCCAGTACCAAGCTGGGGCGCAGTTCAGTAAAGAACTCGCGAATCTTAATACGCGCATACTTTAAACCGGGAACCAACACGATAAGTACAAACACTGTGAGCGCGAGGTAAAGCGTTCCGACAAGTTTTGCCATCGGCAGAAGAACCATTAAACCATGTTCAGCTACTGATCCGGCCATTGCAGCACCCACACCGATCGGCGCCAAGTACATGATCAATTCGGTAAACTTGAACATTACCTCATTGAGTCCTTTGCAAAAATCCAAAACCGGTTTCGCCTTTTCTCCCGTCTTTAAAATCGCAACCCCAAAGATGATCGAAAAAATAACGATCTGAAGCACGTCGCCCTTTACAACCGCCTCCGCGAAGTTGTGTGGCAGCAGATGCTCAATGAAGTTGGCGAAGCTCATTTCGGTGCGCGATGCCGCCGCGACATCATCGGTGACAGCGACGCCTATAGAAAGCCCACTCCCCGGCTTGAGCCAATTCACGAAAAATAATCCAATCACGAGCGCCGCTGTGGTGGCGATCTCAAACCAAATTATGGCGCGCAGTCCAGTTCTGCCTAAACCAGCTGCACTTCCTGTCGCATTGATGCCGGTAACGATCGACGCAAATATGAGTGGCGCAATAATACATTTCACACCGTTTAGGAATACAGTTCTAAATGATTTAATGAAATGAGCCACATCTGGCAAGAAGACGCCGATCAACAGTCCCACAGCCAAAGCAATAAAGATCCATGTCGTCATCTTGAAGGAGCGTATGAATTTCCACATGTCTAGCATGGTAAAAGCGGCAAAAAGCAGACGCAAGCCTTTTCACGTATATGTAAAAAGTGCCTGCGGTTTTATAACGCTATCGTAGATGAAATTGTTACAGATCTTGCCCTGTATAGAGAACCCATTTTCCGTTTTTAAAGTAAAACGCGTGCGTATTGCCGCTAAATGATTCTTCAGACTGAATCAAATCGATGGATTTGCGTGCACCACGGCATGTAGTCGCCTTCAATGGAATATTTTGATTGAGCGAAATATAGCGACTGCTCTTCTTAGCTGTAGCCACTGCCGTCTCCTTGGTCTTCGGGATAGCAGGGACAAGTGATGCTTTAAAACCTTGAGAAGACATCAGCGCCAATATTTTTTCTTTTCCGCCAGATGTCCCCATCACTGCCATATCCAAACTTCCATCGCAATCAAAGTAACCTAATGCCACCATTGGCGTCTCGCGATTTAGATTCTCGCTATCGGCGAGGAAAATCTGTTTTACCTTTTCAGTGTAATCACCGAAGTCATAGGCGGTAAAGTTGCTGTCGAGTTCGTTTATGCTGTCGATGGCCTGTTTAGAAAGTTCCACTCGCAGTGGATTTACACTGATTGTGGCCAGCGTATTCTCTGGCGTACTGCCAGAGGTGTCGGCATGGCTTAAGGCGCTAAAAACTAAAATGAGTGTAGAAAATAAGTGTTTCATAAATGTCTCCTTAGAATACCACAGAGGTGTCGATATTGCTGGCCCAATTGTTTCCATTTTTGTCGTCGCAGTCGCGGTAAAAGATGTGTGCTTTTTCGCGCTTCAGCACCGGGCAATTTCGCGCCCATTTCGGTGATACATAGGTGGCGTGATAGTGAATACCAAAGTTTCCACCCTCTTTGATCGCTGCAGCCACGTTGCGAACACACTTGTTGTAGGTCGCTTGTTGGCCGGAGTTTTTAGGAATGGTGCTGCCTTTCTTTTTGCTAGAGGCCGTCCATGAAAACTGTGCTTTTTGGTGAATCACGCTACATGCTTTATCGGGATAATTCTTATGTTGCATGCGTGTGAGCACCACACGAGCCACAAGATTCATACCTAGATCCGTTTCTGTGGATGATTCATAAAAGCAATTGCACACCAGGCACATCTTCGAGTTGGTTTTGTCGTTGCACTTGGACTTCGATGGCATGTCACCCACATTAACATCAGGAGACGGCTCCGGCTTTACGTCGTCCGGTTTGTTATCATCGGGCTTAGGCGCTACAGCCACTTGACCGTTTATATCGATACTCATCCCCGCATAGCGATGGCTGCGCTCATTCAAATATTCTAAAGCTAAATAGTGTTGTTTCCCAGAAGCATCGGTAAACGGATAATAGCCAATACCGTTGCGGGTGCGCGGGTTGCCGTCGGCGGCCGAAGTTCCTTTGCGCCATTTGCGGAGGGAGGCTTGTAAATCCACAGCGCCCGACTTCTGCACCACGTATTGATCGGGAATATTAAACGTAAACCCGTTCACATCTCGTGTGGACAAACCGGCTTTTTTTACCGTAGAGCCCGACCATTTATAAATATTGTAATCGCCCGGTGGATTTTTTAGTTCCACGGTGATCGCAAATGACAGCGGCAGCAGTAGCATCTGTACCAAAATGATACATAGAGTATGTTTCATGCGTGTCCCCCTTTGCAGATCTTAAAATGCAATGGAGGGGCCAGCTGTAATCAAAAAGAGACGTTTTTGGGCACTTTGTCTCGTTATGAAATAAACATCCGCCTAAAATCTCGACAGATATGGAATGGCGAAAACCCCGATTTGACAGGAGCGCCTAAGCATGGAGACGCTCAGCGCGCTCCAAGTACTCGTCGTAAGTGCCATCAAAGGTAATAAGTTTGTTTTTGGCTAAAGAGAATACGCGATTGGTGAGCGCACGCAAGAAATAGCGATCATGGCTTACCATCATGATAGTGCCGTCGAAACGTTTGAGTGCATCCATAATCACTTCTCGGGACTTAATATCCAAGTGGTTCGTAGGTTCATCAAGAACTAAAAAATTCACAGGCTTCGACAATATAGTGGCCAGCACCACGCGGCTTTTCTCACCGCCGGAGAGGACTTTAATTTTTTTGTCCACATCATCACCGGAAAACAGCAGCGAACCCAACAGCGTGCGCACGTAACCTACCGACGCCGTTGGCATGTGCGAATGGACCTCTTCAAAGATTGTGGACTCAGCGTTCAAGATATCCAGGGAGTTTTGCGAGAAGTAACCCACCTCAATACTGGGCCCAATTTTATAAGTGCCCGAGGTCGGCGCAGTTTGCCCCGTAACCACTTTCATAAACGTGGATTTCCCGGCGCCATTTACACCGACGACCGCGACGCGGTCGAGACGCTTTACTAGAGCCTTGGCATCTTGGAATACTAGTTTTTCTTTGCCGTCGGATTTCCAGATCTTGGAAAGTCCCTCTACAACAAGAACCTCATCTCCCCCGCGCGGAATATTTTGCCACTCGAAATGGATTTCCTTTTCGTCCTCAGGAATTTCAATGATATCGATTTTATCGATTTTTTTAACACGCGACTGCACCTGGGCTGCATGGGAGGCGCGCGCCGCAAAACGTGCGATAAAATCTTTCTCCTTAGCCAGCATGTCTTCCTGGCGCTTGGCCTGGCTGATGAGCTGCTGCATACGGATGTCGCGCTCTTTGATGTAGTAATCGTAGTTGCCACTGTAAAGAGTGATCCGCTTGTTGGCCACCTCAATGATCTTGGTGACCAGTTGGTTCATAAATTCGCGATCATGGCTTGTCATTAATAGTGCGCCTTTGAACTCTCTCAGCCAACCCTCAAGCCACATGATAGATTCCACGTCCAAATGGTTTGTCGGTTCATCCATCAACAGCAGATCCGGATTAATGATAAGGATTTTCGCAAGCGCAATGCGCATCTTCCATCCACCACTGAACGTTTCCACGGGCTTCACATAGTCGTCTGGGCCCACGCCAAGACCAGTCAGGATTTCTGCGGCCTTCGCCTCAAGCTCATAGCCGCCCATGTTTTCGTACTCGGCCTGCAACTCTCCGTAGCGCTCCAGAACTTTTGCCATTTCATCATCGCCCATGGGTTCGGCAAGTTTGAGTTCGAGCTCGGAGAGTTCTTTTTGTACCGTTGCAAATCGTGGTTGAGCGGATTTCACCTCTTCTAATGCAGAATGGCCCGCCATCTCTTCAAGGTTTTGTGAGAAGTAACCTATAACCAGTTTGTCGGAAATGGAGACCTCGCCCTCGTCCACCGACTCTTCTCCAGCAAGTAAACGGAGAATCGTGGTTTTGCCCGAACCGTTTGATCCAACCAGGCCGATCTTTTCGCCGCGATTGATCTGGAAGGATCCGTCTTTGTAGAGAACTTTACTGCCGTAGTGCTTGCCGATACCCTGTACATAAATCATAGGGGCCCAAAGTAACAAACCGCGCCCTCACTGTCAGCCGAAAAAAAGCTATCCAAACGTGCAAAAGGAGTCTACAACCTGAGTATGGCTTTGTACTTAATTATTGGAATGACACTCTTCTTCTTTATCACCTATGCCGTTATCGCCTTTGTGTGGCCAGAATGGGTGGGAATCACCGGTAAAAAAGCAAAGCAAATCGAAGCTGAACACCGAGAAGACTCGTCTTTGAAACAATAAAATAATCGCCCCGTCTAAGCACCTTTGTGTCCCACAGAATATTGGCCTGGCTCTAAGTCTGGAACCATTTTTTCGCGACTACATTCCCCTCGCAAATCCATGCATACTAAATGACATGGATATAGCTTCATTAATTGGTGTTTTGGTGGGTTTTGGCGCCATTCTTGGCGGTAACATTATGGAAGGTGGTCACACCGAATCGTTGATGCAGCTTACGGCCGGCATCATCGTTCTTGGCGGAACCGCCGGCTCGGTGTTTGTTTCAAACACCATGGCCGACATAAAACTGGGAATGAAATTCGCGGTGAAGTGTTTTGTGGATAAATCTGCGAACATCGACGCCGACATCGAAGAGGTTCTCGCTTGCGCACAGATCGCAAAAAAAGAATCCATCCTTGCGCTCGAGAAAAAACTGGCAACGGTCAATAACGAATTCTTTAAAGAAGCCATCTCGGCGGTGATCGATGGCATCGATCCTGCGACTGTTCGCGATATCTGCGAAACA
Organism: uncultured Pseudobdellovibrionaceae bacterium; assembly: GCA_964400355.1. Taxonomy (GTDB): domain Bacteria; phylum Bdellovibrionota; class Bdellovibrionia; order Bdellovibrionales; family JAGQZY01; genus JACKAL01. The sequence goes on along the minus strand of CAYNTO010000002.1, from coordinate 290,184 downwards.
AAAATGCAGCAGGAAGAAGACATCTTTAATGCCGGCGCTAAAGTGTGGACCGATGCTGGCGGTTTTGCACCAACCATTGGAATCATCGGCGCGGTATTGGGGTTGATTCACGTGATGAACAATCTTTCCGATCCCTCAAAACTGGGTCCCGGTATTGCCGTGGCCTTCGTTGCTACGGTGTACGGCGTGGCCTCCGCCAACCTGCTGTTTCTGCCCATGGGCAACAAGATCAAAAAGAAAGGTCATCACAGAATGAACGAGCTGATGCCGTTACTCGATGGGGCTTTGATGATCGGCGCCGGCATGAATCCCAAAGTTATCGAACGCAAGTTGATGATTTATAAAGGTGGCCATTAACAATGGCGAAACGCAAAAAGCATGAGGAACATGAGAACCATGAACGTTGGCTCGTCTCTTACGCCGACTTCATCACTCTGCTTTTTGCCTTCTTCGTGGTACTTTATGCCACCTCGAACCAAGATTTAACCAAAGCCAAAGAATTCGAGGGCTCGCTCCGGAGCAGCATCAAGATGGGTCAATTTGGTGGTGGCCATAATCCGATCAATTTAGAAACAGGGTCGATGATTGCACCGCTGGGCACTCAGATGAAAGATGCAAGCCCCATCGATCTTCAGAGTTACTACCAACAAAAAGTAAAATCTAAGCTCAATGTAGAAGAACGCGGCGTGGTTTTACAGGATTTGATCTACGACAAAAACGGTGTGCGTATTCGCCTCGCTGGTTCCAATATTTTTCGCCCGGGGGAAACAGAAATCAATCCCGAAGCCACTGTAGCCATCGTGGCATTGGGAAAAGTGGCGGCGATCATTAAAAGCTCTAAGCGTAAAATTGTTGTCGAAGGACACACCGACAACCAACAGATCGCTCCAAACGGTATCGTCAATAGCAACTGGGAACTGGGCGCCCTGCGCGCCACTTCTATCGTGCGCTTCTTTATCAAGGGCTTTAACATTCCCCCAGACAAAATCTCTGCAATGTCCTACTCCGACACCCGCCCCATCTCCGACAACAATACGCTCGAGGGCCGCGCTGAAAACCGCCGCATTGAAATCTTCGTCCAGGCCGATAAGCCTCTCTAAGCTTTACAATTCGCCATCGACCCTCTAGTATGCTCGGCAATGGATCCCGCAAGCCTCAAGAATTTTTACTCCCTCTCTCCTGACCGCGTTCTTCAAGCAGTAGAATCACATGGCTACGTGACCACCGGGGAGCTCCTGCAGCTCAACTCCTATGAAAATCGCGTTTTCGATATTCGCTTAGAACCCACTGGCAACGTCATAGCCAAGTTCTATCGGCCGCTCCGTTGGGATATGACGACTCTTATCGAGGAGCACACGTTTGTGGAGGAACTGCACAACGCTGGGATCCCAGCGATCGGCGCCTACAATAAAGGCTCGTTTGTACACACTACAAGTGATGGAATATTTTATTCGCTGTATCCTAAGAAAAAAGGTCGAATGCCACAGGAGTTCTTGCCCGGTGAACTCAAGAGTGTCGGCAAGCTGATTGCGCAACTGCACAACGTTGGAACTCAGAAAAAATTTAAACACCGCCCGACAATGGGCGACGACAACTACCTTCCATTTCAAAGCCTAAATATTTTAGAGGAATTTGTTCAAGCAGAGGTCTGGACCCGCTATCGGGATGCCGCCTCAACTATCTTGGATTACCTCGACGATCGCTTGGAGCCTAAAAAGTTTTTACGCATTCATGGTGATTGCCACAAAGGAAACCTCCTCAACGACGGTAGCGGATTCTTTTTTGTCGACTTCGACGATTCCATCAATGGCCCAGCCGTACAGGATTTTTGGATGCTCCTGTCGTCGGCTGGTGAAGACGGTCAAAACGAACTTTATGAACTTCTCGAGGGCTATTCGGAGCTGCGGGATTTCGATGACGACGACATCGAGCTTATTCCCGCCCTGCGCGGATTGCGAATTTTTTCTTATGCGGCGTGGATCGCTAATCGCTGGAGTGACCCGGTGTTTCGAAAAATTTTTCCAGATTTTCGCACCTACAACTACTGGGCCGACGAAGTGGAACGCATTGAATCCATCGCGTGGAGTCTCAGTTGAGTTTTTTTTAAAACCTCAATACCAGGCCACAGCTTTAGTAAAAAAACCTTGTGTGGTATTGGTCGTTTTGTCGCTGATATTTTCCACCATGTCTTCAATGCGGTACTGCTGGTAGTTCTTAAAAAACGGCTCGTGGTAGCTCACAGGAAATCGCTCTAGTGCCCATTCTAAATTGGCATTGTCGCCCTGCTGAAGGGCATCGGCGATCACACCCACGCCCTCCTCTTTACGTACGCGCACCATTTCGCGAATCACGCGCTGGCGAGCCGGGCGCGGGAGCTCATGGAAAAGGTAACAGCTCGTAACCACATCAAAGTTTTTGTCCTTAAACGGCAGATCCTCTGCATTGGCTTGCAAAAAATTAACCCGCGGAAAATCCCGCAAGCGGCGCTGAGCTTGTTTGAGATATGGAAAACTCAGATCGATGGCGGTGATTTGTGCGCGCGGAAAGGTGCGTGCCAAGTCCACAGTAAGGCTACCCGTTCCACAGCCCACATCTAAAATTGAAAAAGAATCATTGCGTCCGTACTTTCGCAAGATAGGAGGAATCGCCAAGCGGCGCATAGTCTGAGCTGCACCGTTAAAAAGAATCTCCACCTGATGATCGTATATCCGCGCGGAGTCCTCACTCAGATAGCCATCCGTCTGAAAATGAAAATTGCGCAAATAATATTCGGGCAGACCCGCGCCAATATCTTCGGCCGGGGTTGAAAAGTCGGTATGCTTTTGTTCGCGCATGCGCTGACCTACCCGCAGCGCATCTGTAGCCACGCGTCCCAAACTCAGCAAATGTTGAATGGGCGAACGGGTTTCTAAAACGCTTTTTGGATAACAGCCGGCTTCGATGTTTTCTAGATCGTGTTTGTGCAGTTCAAAGATTGCTGCAAATGCCGATTTGAGCTCTTCGGTTTTAGGCGGAACTGCACGCCCCCGGTTGGCGTACAAGTTTGAGAATACGAGCAATGGTAAAGATTCACCAAAGTACAGCGCGGAACGACCTACAGTTTTTGTGAGTTGCAACAAATTCATAAAACCATAGTAAATCATTTCGCAGCGAAAAGGTACTCTCTACCTAGAGCGGCGACTCGAATATGAGGAAATACTGGTTCGGTAAGCCCTTCACATCGCGTCTGAGCTTGTAGCCCAATTGTTCCAGTTCGGCGATAACCTGCTGTGGTGGTATGCGGTGTTCTTTTTTGGGTCCAACAGGGCTTTCAAGCGTAAAATCAACAATTGCTAGTCGTCCACGTTTGTTGAGATGGAGCAGGCCTTTCTTAAAATAAACAGAACGATTATCGATGTGATGGTACGTATCCACCAATAGCACCAAATCGCAATTGGTGGGAATTTGCGGAAACTCAGTGGTAGATAGTAGCTCTCTGTGGTTTTTAAGACCTTCCTTGGCCGCACGCGATTTGAGATGGGCCACCATGTTGGGCTCTATATCCACAGCGTAGACCGTCGCGCGTGGTGCTTTGCGTGCGATACGCGTTGAAAAATAGCCGGTGCCGGCGCCGATATCGGCAATGCATTTGGCGCGCCCCACATCGAGCTGTTCGATAATGTAATCGGGGCGCTGCCACTTGTCGCGCTCAGGGTCATCAAAAGCCTTCGTCCATTTATCGATATCGCTAAAACTGTGCTGCATGCCGTGGGATCCACTGTCATGCTTGTGAGAGTGAGGCTCCGAGGAACCGTGCGGACTCGCGCAGGCTGTCATTAGAAGTGTCAGGGATAAAGTAATTACTATTCTCATAGATTGAAACATCGATGTCCTCTCGTTGCCATATCCAGCAATAATTGATACTCCTTTTTACTATGAATATTCCTCCCTGTGAACCACCAGCTTGGGCTGACTCGGGACATCTACAAACCTTGCTCGGCTACTTGATTCCATCGCAAAAACTCAACCGCGAGGGCAAACACCATATCATTACTCTCGCCGACGGTGATCAAATTCACAGCGAGTATTTTGCAGGGTCATCGAACACCCTTATTCTCCTTTTTCATGGACTCAACGGTTCTACAAAGTCCAACTACATGGCGCGCACCACACTGGTGGCACAAAAGCAGGGCCATAGCGTAGCGCTGGTGAATCATCGCGACTGCGGTCAGGGGGCTGGACTTGCGAAGCATCCCTATCATTCCGGCCGCGGCGAGGATCTCTCCGAAGTGATCGGTTACTATCGCTCTCTGTTTCCCAAACACCGCATCGTGGCCATTGGATTTTCATTGGGCGCCAATGCCCTACTCAACTTGGTGTGCGAACGGCGAGGCTCTCATCAACCTGATTTCGCTATTGCCGCCAATGGCCCCACCGACCTCAACGCCTGCTCCGAACTTTTACAAACCGGTTTTAATCGCATTTACGATTTGCGTTTTGTGTGGAGTTGCCGCGATGAAATTTATCAAAAGGCAAAAGCGGGACGCATCCAATTTGATAAACCTATCTCGCGCTTTTCCTACTTGCGCGACATCGATGAGCTTTACACGGCACCTTTTGGTGGATTTAAAAATGCCAAAGACTATTACGATCAATGCTCAACTTTTAACCACTTTGGCAATATTAAAACCCCGACTGTGATTTTGTCGGCCAAAGACGACCCATTTATAGCTTGGCAACCCTATCTCAATGCCCAACACAATTCCAATATTTTGCTCCACCTCGAGGAACGCGGCGGGCATTTGGGCTATTTGAGCGCTCACGGCCGAGGATATCGCCGATGGTTAGATGACGCGTTAGATATTATCCTCAAAGAGAATGCGTAAAAGCCCCCGCCTTGTTATAGGTTTTCCATCGGAGGACCTATGTTATTTTTCTCACGTGTATTCATAATTGCATTTCTATCGCTTGCGACTCTTGCGGGCTGTACCAGTTCCAAAAAATCAGAGTCAGGCAGCACCTATAAAGGTTTTGGACTCGACAGCATCTCCAAACAAACACTGGAAAAGTACGCACCCCCAGCACCGCAAGCAGAGATCAAAAACCAGGTCGAGAAACTGGTCGACATTCGCGTGCCCTCCGCGGGACAAGTCACGAATGACGGCAAAAAAATGTTCGTCAATTGGAATGTTACTGGAACCAATCAGATATGGCGCTTGGATGGTGTAAAAGCTTTTCCGGTGCAAATGACTGGTGGCGAAGACCGTGGTAATTTCGTCACATTGAGCCCTAACAATCAGTGGCTCGTCGTCTCTCGAGACTCCAAAGGAGATGAAAACCCAGGTCTTTACCTGATGCGCGCCACCGGCGGCGAGCTGGTAAAGGTATTCTACGACCCCAAATTCCAAGCGTCGTTCAATGGCTTTACCGCAGATTCGCGGTACCTGTATTATCGCTCCAACAACATCGCCCCCGACTCCTACGCGATTTATCGTTACGATGTGGTTGGCGGCAAAACCGAACTCATCTGGGACAAGCCGGGCATCTGGTACCTCTCTGATTTAGAAGGTGATCGTGCTGTTCTGACCAAAAGTAACGGTTCCATGCAGAACGAGCACTTCGCTTTCAACTTGAAAACCAAAGAAGCGACACCATTGATTGGGCAAAACGAAAAAGAAGACTACGACATCGCCATACTCAAAAATAAAGATGAGTACTTGATCGGGACCAATAAACTGGCGGACCTGCGCACCCTCTACAAACTCAAAAATGGAAAACTGACAGAATTTATTTCTGCTAAAGGCGACATTAATGGGTTTTCCGTCTCTGAAAATCGCAATCATCTCGCTTATGCGGTCAATGACAACGGTTACTCGCAAATTAAATTGATGGATTTACGCACCGGAAAACACATCACGATTCCTAACACTCAAAAAGTGGAACAGGCCGGATGGGGAAGCTTTTCCTACAACGGTCGCTATATTACCTACAGCACAGAATTGCACAATGCTCCCCGCAAAAACTACGTGCTCGATATCCAAACTGGCAAATCGACAGAGTGGATGAGCTCCTCAACTCCTGAACTCGATGTGAGCGGCTATTTGCGTGCCGAGCTCGTCAAGTATTCAGGCGAAGGCGGCGTAGAGATTCCGATGTTTGTGTGGCGCTCTGAAGAGTGCAAAAAGAAAACATGCCCTGTTGTGATCAGCTTTCATGGTGGGCCAGAGGGTCAGAGTGTTCCGCGCTTTAACCCAACGATCAATCTCTATGTTCAGCACGGTTTTGTTTATGCCCAACCCAACGTGCGCGGCAGTGATGGTTACGGAAAAAAATGGCTCAGTGCTGACAACGGTGCCGAGCGCCTAAAAGTTATTACCGACATTCGCGATGCCTCTCGCTTTGCGAAAAAACAATTCGCGGTCCATGGAGTCCCACCCAAAGTGGGAATCACCGGGGGCAGCTACGGGGGTTATTCTACACTTGTCGGAGCATCGATGTTCGCTGATGAGTTTGATGCGGCCCTGGCCATAGTGGGCATGAGCAGTCTGGTCACGTTTATTGAGAATACGGCGCCTTACCGCCGCGCCTTGCGCGCCAACGAATACGGTGAGCCCAAAACCGATCGTGATTTTATGCTCAAGCTCTCTCCGGTGAGCTACATCGATAAAGTGAAAAAGCCGCTATTGATTGCGCATGGTGCGACCGACCCTCGTGTTCCCGTGGGCGAAGCAGTGCAGTTTCATGAGAACGTAAAACGGAATAACCCCGACGCACAGTTGATTATTTTTCCCGATGAGGGCCACGGCGTCTCGAAGCGACCCAACGTGGTTCTTCTCAACTCTTACGCGATTGCGTTTTTTGAAAAGTATCTCAAATGAAATTCGCGCTTGTGATTGCATTTGCTATTTTTTTTTCCACGGTGGCCTCTGCGGCCACCAAGGATGAGAGTCTTCGCATAGACCAACTGGAGGCCAAAGTTAAAGTTCTCACTGAAAGACTCGATCTTTTAGATAAAAACCTCCAGGGCATGAAACGCGGTGGATTCACTATTGTGCCGGTCGTATTTTGCCAACTCACGACGATCACCAATGAAACATACACAGCCACTGAGCTCACCAAGCTGGGCGGATCGGCCGCAGTGCTGGAAGCCTGTCGTGCTAAAACCAACAATAGCCCCAACTGTGATCCCACACGCGTGGCCTGCAAGTGATTCATGTCTAAAATTTTAATTCTTTTTGAAGACGAACATTGTGTTGTGGTGGATAAACCTCCGGGCTGGCTCTCCGTCCCCGGGCGCACCGCCGATGATCAGCGCCCAGTGGTTGGCCGCGAACTGGAAAAGCAATTGTCCACGACCCTTCTTCCCATTCACCGCATCGACGCCGAGGTTTCCGGAGCTCTGATTTTTGCAAAATCTAAAGAGTTCCACCGCGATGCCAACATGGCCTTCGAAAAGCACTCCATCAAAAAAACATATCAAGCCCTGACCGAGCCCGGGTCATTTGCCAAAGGCGACACCCGCGAGTGGCGCTCTAAGCTTGTGCGCGGCAAAAAGCGCTCCTTCGAGGCAGAATATGGGAAAATGGCAGTGACCGAAGCGGAGGTTATTGAGCGGGGGCCAGCGCATCTCAACTGGCGCTTAAATCCCGTCACCGGTCGCCCCCATCAGCTGCGCTACGAATTGTTCAAACATCAATGCCCCATATTGGGCGATAGTTTGTATGGCTCAAAACGCACATGGGCGCAGGGTGGAATTGCACTTCGTTCACTCAAAATTGATCTGCCGACGGAACTCCAGGAAAAATGGGCGCTACCGGAGTTTTTTTTGGCAAAACCTTTTGATGAACCCGGCGAAGGCGCCCCATGACACACACCACTTGGTCGGAAAGTTATAAAGTCACTTCGTATCTGGTAAATCTGCGCAAGCAGGCGGGTCTGTACACTGTGCTCAACTTTATTCAGGACGTGGGTTGGCAGCACAGCTTTCAGTTGGGGGTTCAACTGCCAAAAGACCAGGGCTGGGTATTTACTCGGCAAAAAATCAGTATGAGGCGATGGCCAAAGTGGAACGAGACGGTCACTATCAAAACCTGGCTGCGCAAGCCCGATGGCGCATTTGTTCATCGCGACTATGAAGTTTACGTGGATCAAGATAAAATTGGAACATGCACGAGCTCTTTCACAGTTATGGACTTGAACACTCGCAAGTTGGCACTGCAGGACTGGAGTCAGTTTCCCGCTTTTTGGCAAGCGGACGATAAGGTGTTCGTAGCCAAGCCCGAAAAAATAGCGTTACAGGGCGATGGAAAAATGATCTCGCAGTTTGAAGTGCGCAATAGCGACATCGATCTCAACGAACATGTGAACAACACACGCTACGCGCAGTGGATTCTCGATTCGCTGCCGATGGAAGAGCTTAAAAATGGCGCTCATTTAGATGGCTACGAGGTCAACTTTTTAGCCGAAATGAAATTGGGAAACAGAATTGGTATTGAGCACGTCCCCCAGGACGACCCTAAAACATTGCAATTCCAAGGCTTGCGCCTGGAGGACAAAAAACCGGTCTTCACCGCGCGCTTGTACATACAAGATGCTCCTTGAAACACATTCAAACTTGAGTAGACTTATTTTATGATCGATTTTAAAGACAAAATTGCCATACATACCGACGGCGCCTGCTCAGGAAATCCTGGCCCTGGCGGCTGGGGCACGATCATCGCTTTTCCAGAGGGCACTGTTCAGGAACTGGGCGACTCCTCTTATCCGACGACAAATAATAAAATGGAATTGGAAGCAGTGATTTCCGGGCTATATTTTGTGCGCGATCGCGGCGAGCACATTCTTGTATTTACCGACTCGACCTACGTGATCCGCGGAATCACACAGTGGATATGGGGATGGATGAAACGCGGTTGGCTCAATTCTCAAAACGAGCCCGTAGCCAACACTGAGCAGTGGAAAGAGCTTCACCGCATAGTTCAGGATCGCGGTGCCAAAAATATCTCATGGCACTATGTGCGAGGCCATCAAGGCACTCCCGGCAACGAGCGCTGCGATGAAATCGCTGTGGCGTTTTCTAAAAATCAACGTATCGATCTCTACACCGGGACTCTTCTGCAATACGATCACAATCCCTATGATGTTCCAGACGACACCTCTTTGCCAGAAATGAAACCCCAGCAGGCTAAAACCGCAGCTTACTCCTACTTGAGTGTCGTGAACGGCAAACCCATGCGCCACACCAACTGGCCAGACTGTGAACGGCGCGTGAAGGGTGTTTCGGGGGCCAAGTTTAAAAAAACAACTTCGGCCGAAAACGAAGAGGAGATCTTAATGTCGTGGGGCTACTCGTTAAAAGATTTCTAAAATCAATCGCTATCGCCGCCGGCAAAAAAGCTAAGAACGCCCGCTTTCGTAAAACATGTGAACTGCGCTGTCGCAAAAATGTATTGCCCGTAGCACATCTGGCGATCTTGTGTTTGGAACACAAACTTGCCACTTTCGCGGAAAATTTCGATATCCACAATTTGTTCTTTGGGAATGGATTTGTACACCGCCGTTAAAAGATTATTGTCCTCTGCGGTCCACTTAGAAACGCACGCGTACTCCACACTTTTATCCACCGCCTTACCGGTGCACACTTCATCTCGATTGTTTTCGAATCTGAACGTCATGGTGTTCTCGTCCAAAGTGAACGCGGTGATCTCGGCAGGCTTTACGCCTTTTTTCTGCAAGCGGCTCAGTATTGTTTTTTGTGGTTTTGTAAACGCGATGTGCTCGCGGCGCATGTACTCTTGAAACAACGGAGAGTCCTCAATCTGAGCCAATGCCGTCGCTGCAATCAACAAACTTACGAATCCAATAATTTTCTTCATCGCTCTAATCCTCTTTCTTAATGTCGCACAATCCTGCGCTTAGGGCCGAAATATTCCCTATTGGCAGCTGTATAAACGCTAAAAGAGAGAGCGTCCATCTGTCGTGCGATATTCGTTTTAATTTTGGTTTTTTTAATTCCAGTTGAATGCGAAATGATAAGGGTGTGTACTTTTTGCTAAAAAAGCGCGCCCTTCAGCATTCAGCCGGTGAGTGTGTTCAACTACTTTTCTTCGGTAGAAAAGAATTCCTTGTCGCGCAACAAACGGTGATAACTGATTGCGAAGCGATGGGCCTCATCGCGCAGACTTATTAAAATACGAAACGCTTCGGTGGAGGACGAAAACGTCACGGGGTTGGCTCGATTGGGCAAATAGAATCGCTCCACCGATTTTTCTACGATCTCATCTTTAAAATTGGAGCGCGTACGCTCCTTAGCTAAACCAACAATAGGTATATGTTCCTTACCCAGAGCTTCTAGAGCCTTCATTGCAAACTTGAGCTGCCCGCGCCCGCCATCGACGACTATCAAATCGGGCTCGTCCCATTCACTGTGCTCGAGCCTGCGCATGAGCACCTCTTTGAGAGATTCAAAGTCGTTGGAGCCTTCCACGGTGCGAATTTTATATTTGCGGTATTGATCTTTATTGGGAACTCCGTCTTCGAACACCACCTGCGAACCTACAGACTCCTGACCCTGGAAGTTGGAGATATCGTAGCATTCAATTCGGCGCGGGTACTTGGGTAAGTTAAAGCGTTCTTGAATGAGTGCAAGCGCCGTTTCTTTTTCTTGAGATTTGGTAACGTGGTTTTGAAATTTGGTTTCCGCATTCTGATGGGCCATATCCATCACTTTTCTGCCAAATTCATTGGTCGGAAAGATCACCTCCACCTGCTTGTCGGAATACAGTTTGAGCACCTCGACAAGTAGTTTTCGTAGATCTTGACCAATATCAATGGGAAGCAGAATTTCATCAGGAACAACGTTTTCCTCGTAGTATTGATTGAGAAACGTCATCAACCAATCGCGGTTGTCATCTTCTGGCTGGGAGGAATCGATCAGCGGAAAAAAATGGCCCTTAGTTCCAATGACCGCCCCTTGCCGCACGTGCAGCGAGCAAATCAATGTGCCACGACTATCACCATAGTAACTGAACACATCCTGATCGCGATCGCTATCCGTGGAAATTACAGATTGTTTTTCCAACACGCGCTGGATGGCGTGCAGGCTATCGCGCACGCGAGCGGCGAGTTCAAACTTTTCCGCAGTCGCCAAATCGGTCATTTCTTTTTCCAAGTCGGTGAGCAGACGCCTGTTTTTATTTTTAAAAAAGCTTTGCGCACCTTTGATCGCTTTACCGTAGTCCTCTTTGTTGATGAGGCCCACACAAGGAGCATCACAGCGGCCGATGTCGTGGGTCATACAGGGGCGTTTTCTACTTTTAAAAAAATGATCGGTGCAGTCGCGAATGTGAAACACGTGGTTTAAAAACTGAATCGTGTCGCGCACCACCTGGCCACTCGTGTAGGGACCGTAGTAAATGGCGCCATCGCGCTTGACCCGCCGAGCGAGATAGAAGCGCGGGAAATCATCGCGTTTGCTCAAGCGGATATAGGGATAGGCTTTGTCGTCTTTGAGGCGAATGTTGTAGCGCGGTCGATGTTTTTTAATCAGCGTAGCCTCAAGCAAAAACGCTTCGGCCTCAGTTTTGGTGATGATGTACTCAATATGGAAGATATTACGAACCAAAAATACAGTTTTGGTGCTTTCCTGATTTTTATTAAAGTAACTGCGCACCCGCGAGCGAAGATCTTTGGCTTTACCCACGTAAATGATCTTGGTGTCCTTATTTTTCATGATGTAGACGCCCGGCTGACGCGGAAATTGCGTCACCAGATCTTTGAGTGTTTGCTCGAGCAGTTCGTCCTCTTTGCGTCCCATCTGTTTATTTTATAAAAGATCCTCTCGAGTCGCAAAAAGAATTTGTCTAACGGAGCTGCTTCCACTACAAGATGTCATGATTTTTCTGATTGGCTTATATTTGGCTTTACAACTCACTGTGGGCTACATCGTCTCTCGACGGGTAAATAACACCACAGATTACTTTCTGGCCGGTAAGCAAATCCCTCTCCCTTTAGTCACCATCTCGCTGGTTGCCACCTGGTTTGGAGCTGAGACATGTATCGGCTCCTCAGGAGCCGTTTATGCCACTGGCGTGTCTGGAAGCCGCGCCGACCCTTTTGGCTACAGCCTTTGTCTCATGCTCACTGGTCTTCTGATCGCGGTGCCCATGTGGAAAGGCGGCTATATCACCATCGGCGATTTTTTTGCCAAACGCTTCGGCTCTACGCCCGAAAAGCTCACAGTGTTAATTTTGGTACCTGGCTCCCTATTTTGGGGCGGCGCTCAGCTGCGCGCTTTTGGGCAGATAATCAGTAGCACCACTCAACTTCCGGTGAACCTCACGATCATGCTGTGCACTGTTTTTGTCGTGATTTACACCTTTCAGGGCGGTTTACTGGGCGACATTATCAATGACTTTATACAAGGAATAATTATTTTTCTCGGATTGGCGCTGTTGCTTGTCGTCACGGTGAACTCCAATGAATTTTCAATTGCGCAGTGGTGGAATTCCGTGGATCCTTCGCGCTTGAGCTTTCTTGCTTCAAATGAAACAGTCTGGCAGCGGCTGGATCGTTGGGCGATTCCCATCTTGGGCTCGCTGATCACACAAGAGCTGATCTCACGCGCCCTCTCCGCGCGCTCACCGTCGATTGCCCAAAAAGCCTGTTACTACGCCTGCGGAATATACCTGGTGATTGGCTGCATTCCCGTGTTCTTAGGCTTGATTGGACCTGTCGTTTTGGGCCCAATCCAAGATTCAGAAAAGTTTTTACCACTGCTCGCAGAGAAATTCCTCCCGCCAGCTCTCAATGTGGTGTTTATTGGCGGAATCATCGCCGCACTTCTCTCGACGATAGATAGCATCTTTCTATCGGTGTCGGCACTCACCTCTCAGAATCTCCTGCATCGCTATCTCGATGGCGCCAGTCGCCGCCGACAACTTTTGACTGCGCGCCTACTTGTGATCGCCGCCGCTGCAATTTCATTTGTAATCGCTATCACCTCCACCGGAATTTATGATTTGGTGGAAATGGCATCGTCATTTGGAACAGCAGGCTTGTTGATCGTAACTCTCTTTGGTTTGTGGACTCGGCTCGGAGGTATGTGGGCGGCCAATTTGGGATTGTTTGCAGGCGCGATCAGCTATCCCGTCGCCGACAGTGTGTTTCACTTAGACGCGCCCTTTTTATTGGCTATTGCCGCGGCAGCAGTGGGGTTCATTCTCGGCGCATTTACTGAAAAGCTCTCCGTAAAAAGCGCATCGAATGAGCAACTGGACCCTCCTGTAGCCTAATTTTCGAGCGTGCTGCCAGGATACGGTTAGAAGTTTTTAAATCTTTAAAAATCACATTAAATTTTTGTTGTCTGAACACTACCCGCAGGGTAACTCCATGTAAATATTCCATGGGGGGATTATGGTATTGGGCTTGTTGTTGCTGCAGTTGCTATCGTTCGGAGAATCCACACTACCTAAAGAGGTGAAATCCTATTACGCCTCTCTCGACCAAGCCAAGGATCTTAAAAAATCGCTGTTCACCATTCTCGATTCTTATCATGTGCAAAAAGACGAGGGAGATCTGATCCTCCCTGGCTGCAGTCAGCACGCGTGCTTTAAGCACAGCCCAATGACCTACAACAGTGCGCGTTCGTTTATATTTGGAAACCTGCACCTCGCAGGAAGCGCTAAAGATGGTTTTATGCTCGAGACCTACTACTGCGGAGCCATTCTTACCAACGCCGACTTTGGCTCTAAAAATGAATTGGGAGAGAACAAAATTCCAAACAACAATATTGTCAACGTCGAGCATGCCTGGCCACAAAGCCACTTCACTCATAAATTCGCTAAGAACATGCAAAAGGCAGATCTGCACATTCTGTTTCCGGAAATCAGCAAGGTGAATTCCGTGCGCGGCAACTATCCGTTCGGCGAAGTGGAAAAGCCGATCAATATCCCTTGTGAAAATGGGGCCGATGTGGCGCTCGGTATGAGCAAAGAGAATGAGCGTGTATTTGAACCGATCAATAACGTAAAAGGCGACATGGCGCGCGCCACATTTTATTATGTCACCCGCTACCAAGTGAATCTTGATAAAAACCAAGAGGCCTATTTGCGCGAATGGCACAAAAATGATCCCGTCGACGATCACGAACGCACTCGCAACCAAAAAATCTTTGAGGTCCAACACGTCCGCAACCCCTTCGTCGACATGCCCGAACTCGTCGACCAAATCTCCGACCTCTAACCAAAAGGCGCGCCCCCCTTTTTTGTAGCGTCAGCGCGTCCAACGCGCTGACGCTACAAAAAAGGGGGGCGCGCCTTTTGGCGAAAAAAAAGAGGCTGGTTTTTTACACCAGCCTCCAAGAAGAAGAGACGATTACTGTACTCTAAAAACTTTTCTAATTATTCAAAACAACCTGAACCCATGAATACTTTTTCGCCGTTGTACACGCTGGTGTACCAAGACTTATCATGGATTTTTACGTGCACTTTGCGACCGTGCTTGTATGTACCAATCACCTTGGAGTCAGATGATGGGAACGAGCGAATGTTACAAGCTGGTGAAGTGATCTTTGCAAACTTACCCGTAGCGATGCTAGCAAGAGTTCTTGTTCTTTGAACTGCAACTTGCTTACGCTCTTTCTTTTCTTCGTAGGCTTTGTCCACTTCGATTTCTACTTCCAACTCGTCGAGCTTCTTGCCGATTTTCTTAACCGACTCACGATGTTCTTCGATGATGCGGAGATACTCTTTGCTTTCGCCATTGCCATTAGCAAATGACTCTTTCGCCTTTTCACGAACGCGAGCAAGTTCTGCTTCGGCGCGCGAGAGTTCTTTAAGAGCAGCTTTTTCCTCTTTGCGAAGATTTTCCATTTTCGTCATGAATTTCTTATGGTCGTTCACAACATTTTGTTTTTCAAGAAGAGCTTCTTTACGAAGTTCTTTTGTACGCGCTACTTCTTTAGCGATATTTTCTACTTCGGCTTGTGACTTCTCCATATCGAGCTTGAGTTTGTCCATTAGCTCTTTGGAATCTTCCATATCTTTTTTGGCTTTTTCGATTTCGTCTTGAGCGGCCAAAATTTTCTTTTCGTTCAGAGCGATTCGCTCACGTGAGCGCTCTTCTTCGCGCTGAGCACGCTTGAGTTCACTATTTGCTTTTTCGCGCATTGAAGCGGATTCTTTTTTCTCTTTAGATAAGCGAGTTGCAGTTTCTGCGGCCTCAGTTTTAGCGGCTTCAGAATCAGCAATAGCTTGCTCTACTTCCATCAACTCTCCCATAACTTCTTCAGAGTTGGCTGATGCTACATTTGTGAAAGCCAAAGCAACGATCGCAAGGCTCATGGGTAATAATTTTGTAACTTTCATAACGTCTCCTTTATTTCTTCTTGATGAATTTTCGGTGTTAAACGTGAATTTCTTATGATTTTCGTCCTAAGACCATGATCGCGAGACCTAAGCTCTAATTTATCGGGGTCTGGGACGAAAATAGGCCTGAGACGTACAATCAATCGCCAAAAACCGGGAACTTCCTCCATATTCGCCGACACAACCCTCACTTGATCACTATGGAACAACGTTGATATCCTAGTGATTCATTGTGAGAAAACAGCGCGCCCTCTCTACTATATATAATCGCCGAGACTTCATGGAGTTCATGGGACGAACTGCGCTTTTAACCGGTTTTGCTGGCACGGCTTTTACTGCCGCGTGCAGCCTCTTAGAAAAGTCTGCACCACTTCCATTTACGCCGCTCACTCCATCTACTGCCGATGATCTTTTGCTGGCCCCCGGATTTGAGCACTCTGTACTGATCCGCTACGACGATCCCCTCACCCGCACTCTGCGCTTTGGCACACACAACGATTTTTTGCACTTTACGCTGCTCGACACCTCCGGGAATGAGGGAATTTTGTGGGCCAACCATGAATACTTTCATCCGGTGATGATCCATAACCAAAAAGCCGATGCACCCCGCACGAAAAAACATATGGAAAAAGAGATGCAGGTCATCGGTGGGTCTTTAGTTCACATTCGGATTGAAAACGGCATTTGGCGATATGTCCCCAACTCCAAACACAATCGCCGTATCGATGCGCGCACCGTAATACCATTTAGCGGCGGCGTTTCCATCCGTGGTCAAAAGGCAGCCATGGGCATGGTCACCAATTGTAGCGGTGGCCATACACCCTGGAACACCATTCTCACGTGCGAAGAAAATTACGACATTTACTACGGAGACGCGTCTTTTAAAAATCAGAGACGCGAATTTATTCCGCAAAAGAAAATGAACTGGTATGAGCACTTCCCCAACCCTCCAGAACATTATGGATGGGTGGTGGAAGTGGATCCGTTTACGGGAAAGGCCAAAAAACAAATAGCATTGGGTCGTTTTGAACACGAAGGCGCCACTGTTGCCAAAGCCGACGATGGCAAGATCGTAGTCTACATGGGAGAAGACCGTATCGGCGGGGGCATTTTTAAATTTATTTCTCAGAGTTCTAACCACTTGGACGCGGGAACTCTCTATGTTGCCGATACCAAAAATGGAAAATGGATCCCCATAGATCTAAGTATAAACCCATTGCTGCGAGCCCATTTTAAAAACCAGCTGGATGTGCTCACCTACGCCAGCTACGCGGCTACACTTGCCGGCGGCACTCCTCAGGATCGGCCCGAAGACATAGAAGTGGATCCGCACACCAAAAACGTGATTGTCTCTCTTACGAATAACGTAGCTCAAGGCAACATCCACGGCGGACTGCTCAAGATCAGCGAAAAAAACAGCGATCACGGCGCCCTGGAGTTTGAATCAAAAATCTTTTTAGCTGGTGGCCCTCACAATAACTTTGCCTGCCCCGACAACCTGGCATTCGATCGCAACGGCAATCTATGGATGACCACCGACATGGCCGAGTACCACATTCGCGAAGGGCGCTACAAAGGATTGGGAAACAACGGGCTCTTTTTTATACCTATGAAGGGCCCCCATGCTGGCCGCGCCTATCAGGTGGCCTCTGCTCCCGTAGACGCAGAATTCACTGGTCCCACCTTTTCTCCCGACGGAAAAACTCTATTCCTCTCCGTGCAACATCCTGGAGCCGAGACCATGGACCCAGCACATCCTACAAGCACGTGGCCTGATCGCAGTGGGCTTCCTCGATCTTCTGTAGTCGCGATCAGGGTACCAAGCTTTTCTTAATCTGGATTCGTGAATGCTGGTGTGAGCGGACGGCCATCCATGGCCTGCGCACTCGTCGGCTGCGCCGATCGCGTCCCGCTCTCGTGAGCCCGCTCTAACGAGCATTCACGAATCCAGATTAAGAAAAGGGACCCCGCGCTCCGAGTGAAGCGCCGCCGGCGCTGGAAGGGTTTGATTTAAAGAGAGTTATTGGTTTCTAAAGGTAAGGTTCTTTAAAGTGGGAATTTCTATTGAGAGAACTGTGAAATGAATTGAAAAAACTATTTACTAAATTGAGTGCCTGAGGACCGAAGACTGATTTTCCTCAACAGAGCGGTACTTCTGATAAGAGCCGCATTCCATTAATGAGAGGCGGTCGAGTTTTGGTAGTGATTTTTTTTGTAGTGCTTTTTGCGCGGGCTCACGAGAGCGGGACGCGATCGGCGCAGCCGACGAGTGCGCAGGCCATGGATGGCCGTCCGCTCAAAATGCACTACAAAAAAAATCACTACCAAAACTCGACCGCCGACTGCGTCGGGGCTATTTTTTGGCAAATCCTTTGATCATCTTCGCACACGGTGTACCGTCGAGCTCCGGAAGCGACTCACGCGTAGAGCGAAAAACTTTAGTCCACAAGCACGCTGCTTCAGTTTCGTTGACGTTGATGTCTTTAGTCGTTTTGCCGCAGTATTTTTGCGCCGGTGTGGAGCATTTTTGCCCGAGCTGCTCGCGGTTTTTACCGTACACCTTTGAGAACTCTTCCTGAGAGATGCTCTTTAATAATTTGGGGCTAGTGGTGATGTGAGCCACCTCCGCAGAACAGGAGGCACCGTCTTTGTGTGTGCAGGTTTTTCCGGCGGCACAGCAAGACTCGGCTTTTTTATCAGCAGCTTTGCACTCGGCACACTGAGCACCTTCGTCGCCATCTTTATTGCAAACCGTGCAGCTCCCTTTGTCGGCGGGCTGCGCATGATGGTGATCCCCACCACTGGCATCATGATGATGATCCGCGTGATGATGGTCGCTGTGATCATGACCGTGGTCGTGATGTTTTTGGCTACAAGAGGCAAAAATAAAAAGTGCGATGGTAACAATAGCTAATTTCATAGAGTTTCTCCTTGATAATTCACGCTATCAACCGCGGCGAGCACTGGCAAGAGTTCTCGCTACTGATAGGCGCTATTAAAAACGGCGACGCTGAGGCGCTTAAAGCGGTAGCAAAAGGAAACAAGCGATTGCCACAACTGTTGGCCCCAATGCTCCGAGAAAAAGATAGAGTGGACTGATCGAGTTGTCCTCAAAACAGCCCTTGAGTATTCCATAGCCAGCAGGATTCGGGGCATTGGCAATAACCGTAAGTCCTCCACCCGTTACTGCGCCTGCAACTAAATAATATTTTGCAGAATCAGAAAGCTCCACCAAAGAGCCCAAATACGTGAGGGCCGCATTGTCGGTAATTGCGGTAAGTCCCGTCGCTCCAAAATACAACGCCAAATCACCCAGATGTTTGAACACCTCTTGAAGCCACCAGGCCTGCATGTTTCCGATCACGATAAGGCCTGCAAGAAAAAATCCCACCATCAAAGACTCTTTGAGTTTCACGGTGTCCTGATATTCTTGAGTGACAGTGACAAAACCCAGGAAAAACAAAAGCAAACCCATGAAGAACACAATATGGTGTGCCCCTACAACAACGCCCGCTAAAAAAAGAAGATGCACGGCCACAACCCACAATCGTGGCTCTAATTTTTGACTCTTCTTCTCAGAGGCTTTCAGCGGACCACCCAATTCTTTGCGAAAGTAGAACGCAGTGATAGCCGTAGATATAATTACGGCAAGCATCGACTTGAGTCCAAAATGGAAAAACATAAATTCAATACCCCAGCCATACTTTCCCGCCACCATCAAGACCGGCGGTGCTGCAAAATGGGTGAGAGTGCCGCCAATAGAAACATTCACAAACAATAAGCCAATAGTCGCATACTTAAATTTGCGACTCATGTTCTTATCGTTATAAAAGTAATTGACGAGGATAAGAGCAATCAACGTCATCGCAGCAGGCTCAGTAATGAACGAGCCCAACAGCGGTCCCAGGGTGAGGGCCGTTACATAAAACGCCATTTTTCGTGGAACCGGAAGACCTTTACTCACCAGAGTGATCATTTTGTCAGCGATCCACACGACCGGTCTCGTGCTCGCCATGGCCATAATAACAAACACAAAGGCAGGTTCGGTAAAATTGAGCGATTCCAAATAATGGAGGGCGCCACTAATGAGCTTGTGGTCTTGATCATAAACTGCAAAGTTGTCCAACAGAGAATAGGCACATATAAAAACTCCGGCCCAGATACCAAACACCGCTTCCACCTCGCCAAGAAAGTGGCAGAGATTTTCGCCAATAGATCCCTCGGGATAGCGGTGAGCCAGACGTTGAAAATAACCTACAGAAAAGGTGTGAAGTATGGCTATTGCAAAAATGATGGTCGCTAAAATTTGGAGTGTTGTTGGATTCATGGTGGCACCTCTGAACGTTATTATTCAAGAGGCAAACTGTGGGGTCAATAACTAATGACCCAGTTTATTGTACCAGCGAATTGCCGACGAAATTATGGTCCGAAGATCCGAGTGTTTAGGTTTCCAGCCCAACTGCGCCTGGATCTTTTGACTGTCGGCCACCAGCACAGCTGGATCGCCCTCACGACGGCCTTCCACTGTGTACTTGACCTTGTTGCCACTCACTGCCTCAATCTCACGGATGATTTCGTAAATAGAGTAGCCGCGGGCTGCTCCCAAATTGTAGATATCCATGTGCGGTTCGTTCCGCAAACTTTTTAAGGCTAAAACGTGAGCATCCGCCAAATCAGCGACGTGCACATAATCACGCACACAGGTGCCGTCGGCGGTTGGATAATCGGAGCCAAACACTTTGAGTGTATAAACGGGATCGAGCGCCGCACGAATAGCTAAAGGGATCAGATGTGTTTCCGGATGGTGGTCTTCGCCCACCTCGCCCTCCAGATCGGCGCCACATGCATTAAAGTATCTCAATGACACGACAGACATTGCACCAGCACTCACCAAGTCCTTGAGCAGGTTCTCGATGGTCCATTTGCTTTTGCCGTAGGGATTCATTGGCGCCTGCGGTAAATCCTCGGTCATGGGAATTCTTTCGGGAGTGCCGTAAACAGCGCAAGTGCTGGAAAAGATCATTTTTTTTATTTGAAATTCGCGCATCACTTGCAACAGGCGTAGCGCCGGCACGATGTTCTTGTCATAGTATAAAAGCGGATTCTTGACCGACTCCCCAACATTGATGAGCGATGCAAAGTGCATGACGGCCTCCACACTGTGAGCCGCAAAGACTTTTCGGAGAAATTCAGTGTCTTCCAGTTCCCCCACCGCGAGTTCTCCCCACTTCGCAAAGTCGGCGCGGCCGGAACTCAAGTTATCGATCACCAAGGGCGAGTAGCCCGCTTGGGCCAGCGCTTTGCACGCGTGACTACCGATGTAGCCTGCACCGCCAGTGACAATGATAGTTTTTCGATCAGTAGTGTGCATCCAGAAGTTCCTCAGGTGGGGCTAAGCTAGCATGAGTCCTTATCGCCCGCAACAGTTGCAAGCGTGCTCAACTATTAAGCTGCAGCTTCCTATCGATAAATTGACCTATTTCTGCAATAAAACGTTGTTTCGAAAAGTTCTCCGCATGGTGGCGCAATTTTAGGGGATCAAACTGCCTTCTTTCAAAACGTTCAATAGCGGCGACGAGCGCCGCAGAAGATTGATCATCAAAGAATTCCGCCGTGTCCTCCGTGTTCGTCTCCAACACTCCACCACGCCGAAATGCGATCAAGGGAGTCCCGGCGGCCAAGCTCTCGAGTGGAGTGATTCCAAAATCTTCGATTCCAGGGAAAATAAAACCTTTCGCTTTAAAGTAAAGATCCACAATGGCTTGGCGATCACAGGCTCCTAAAAACTCAACGTTCGAATTGGCATTCGCACGCAGTTCCTGCTCTTGCTGGCCACTGCCGACAATCACTAATTTTTTTCCATTTTGGTTGAAGGCCTCGATCGCCAGATCCACTCGCTTGTTGGGCGCAAAGGCACTCACCATCAAGTAATAATCTCCCGCACTCTTTTTCTTTAAATCGAGATGATCAAAATCTTTGAGGTCCACAAAAGGATGTATAACCTCAGCCGTGCGATTATAAACGGCGGCGATTCTCTCGCGAACAAAGCGCGAGTTGCTGATCATGTGATCCACATTGGCATTGGAGTTTTTATCCCACTTGGTGAGATAAGGACGAAACAGACGTGCCCCCAATTGTTGGTACAACGGTGCGTGCTCTCCAAAATACATATCAAATTGGTCGTACATGTAGCGCATCGGCGTGTGCACATAGGACACATGCAGTGCACCTGGAGTCTTGCCCATTCCCTTAATTACACAGTGAGTGGAACTGATGATGAGGTCGTAGGAATCGCAAAACGCCATACGGTCGACGGCCAGAGGAAATAGGGGCAAGAACTTGCGGTAGTTTTCGTAAATTCCAGGAATTTTATCGAGGAAACTCACGTGGATTTTGTGGCGCTCGATACTTTCGGGAACACTGCCTTTTTTATGCAACAAAGTGTATATGTCTGCATCTGGATATATCTCACAGAACGCTTCGAGAATGCGCTCACCACCACGAAAACCCACCAGCCAGTCGTGGAGAACTGCAACTTTTAATGGTTTTGAACGCACGCATTCTCCCGCAGCAATGTTGCGACCCGTCAACCGCACCGTAAACATTATTCATTGTCGATACTTGTCGGAATCAGCTATAGATAGAGTCGAAAACTATCATGAAGATAATGGCGCATCAACTCGAATTCACAGTCACCGAATCTGGCGGAACGCATGCGTAGTCGTCTTATCTTACTCTGCGATTTACTCACATTCTTTGCCGTATGGTTTGCCTGCTACTTGTTGCGCTTTCGCGTGGCATCTGGCCAGGAAGGCATGGAGTTTGCGTTCCTGATTGGTGGCTTGGTACAATCGGGAATCACCGTATGGTTTTTTGCGCGTCTCAATCACTACTCTCTGCTGCGCTTTAGCCCTATCGAAATCGTGCTCGGCACAGCCAAAGCCAACATGAAGTCCATTTTTGTATTGGTAGTGCTACTTTACTTTTTTTATCCCGATCGCTTATCGCGCGCATTCTTGATCATGTACACAGCGATTTCCTCGATGGCTTTTATTTTTGAAAAGCTCATGGTGCGCATGTTCCTCGATCGCCGCACAATAAAAAAAGATTCTGTCGTGCTCGTCGGCAACGGCCGCGCTGTGGTTCAACTTGCCGAAAAGTATTTGCATCGCGATGAATTCCACTACCGCCACATAGAGCTGATTGGCTGGGTCCACCCGCCGGAGAATCGCCCGCGCACCGCCATACCGAGTATTAGCCCCGACGAGCTCTCTCGCCTTGTCACCGAAAAGGCCGTCAATGCGTACTACGTGTGCTTCAGCGAGAACGACAAAGCTCGTGAGCAAGAATTTCTAAAAGCTCATTTGCTCGATGTCATTCCTATTCGTATCTTAATGGAGACCACGCCGATGTTGCTCGGCCATTCGGTGCGCTACCGCGACGGCATCTTGAGTATAGATCTCAACGAAACGCAGCACCCCTTACATCTCTTGGTCCTTAAACGTCTGCTGGATATTTTTGGCAGTGTGTTCGGATTAGTTGTCCTCTCGCCACTCTTTTTGGTGATCGCTGTAGGAATAAAACTTTCTTCTCCCGGTCCAATACTTTATTCGCAAGAACGCATGGGTATTCACGGGCGTCTATTCCGCATGTGGAAATTTCGCAGCATGAAGCCCGCTATACAAGGTGAGGACCGCACCGAGTGGGCGAACAAACACAATAGTCGGCGTACAAAGTTCGGCGATTTCCTCAGAAAATCGAGCTTGGACGAACTTCCGCAGCTCATCAACGTGCTCAATGGTACCATGAGCCTTGTGGGTCCGCGCCCGGAGCGCCCGTACTTTGTGGATAAATTTAAGAGTGAAATTCCCGGGTACATGCTTCGCCACAAAATGCCCGCCGGTGTTTCCGGCTGGGCGCAGATCAATGGTTTGCGCGGAGATACGAGCATTAAAGATCGTATTGAGCATGACATCTACTACATCAAACACTGGTCCATTTGGTTGGATATCCAGATCATATTCTTAACCTTTTGGAAGTCGCTGATTGATCGCAATGCCTGAATCCCCGACCCAACTCCAAAATATTATTATTTATTCCACGGCCGATTGGGACAATCCATTTTGGACCAACAAGCAACATGTAGCGGATCAACTGGCCGCACGCGGCCACCGCGTGTTGTATGTGGAATCCCTCGGTTTGCGAGCACCTACCCTGCGCGTGGCCGATGGCAAACGTATTCTCGGGCGACTTAAAAAATTCACTGAAGGCCTGCATACCATCAACGAAAATTTATTCGTGCTTTCCCCACTTGCCATACCGGGCGGTGGTAAATTTGCAGCTATTAAAAAACTCAATGACCAACTTGTAAAATTACAAATGCAACGGGCGGTGACAACTCTAGGTATGGAATCTCACTGGGCATGGACCTACAATCCCATGTCGCTCGAACTCCTCTCCAAGTTTAATCCTCAAAAAATAATCTACCATACTGTTGATGATCTTTCCGCCGCTCCCGGAATGGATACACACACCATTAAAAAGCAGGAAGCCCTGCTGCTCAAGCGCGCCGACATTATTTTTTGCACCAGCACTCGCCTTCTGGAAAATGCCAAGCGGCAGACGACGCAGCCAGTGTTCTACTTTCCGAACGTTGTCGACATGGAGCACTTCTCCCGAAATCATGGCTCATCAGTACCCGAAGACTTGGCGTCGATTCGCGGTCCACGCTTGGGCTTTGTAGGGGCCATCAGCTCCTACAAACTGGATATGGCGCTCATCAACCAAACTGCCGAGCGGCATCCCGAATGGTCGTTTGTTTTTATCGGCAAAGTGGGCGAAGGCGAGCCCAACTCCGAGCTTACCCTTAAGGCGCTCAACAACATTCACATTCTTGGACCGCGAAGTTACAATGATGTCGCACGCTACATGCACCACTTCGACGTCGGATTGATTCCAACTCCTATCAACGAGTACACACAGAGCATGTTCCCCATGAAGTTCTTTGAATACCTGGCCAGTGACACACCGGTAGTGGCACGCAATATCGATGCCCTTAAGGACTTTTCTTCTCTCCACTTTCCCTACGCCACGCCAGAGGAATTTGAATCCCAAGTCAAAAAAGCGCTGAACTCCGCCTCCGTTTACGAAATCCATGGAGAGACACTTAAAAAGTTCACCTGGAAAGAGCGCCTCGACTCCATGCTGTCGCAGATTCAATCTGTATAAATTAAATATAAACTTGTTTTCTCAATGTTTTTGCTTAAGCGTTAGGCAGGAGCGACGGTTCTTATCGACAATCGCTCGGTAAAAACATTAAGCTCACTTCATGGTGAGGACGCGCGCCGTTTTACTATTTTGCTTACTGGGTTTGGGAGCCTTCGCTCTCTTTACCTTTACGTCGACGGCAATGATCTCCTGTGCCAATTTTTTTCTATTCTTAGCCGGTGTGGTTTATTTTTCTCCACGCCATCTTATAAAAACCAAAAGTTATTGGGTGCTCTTGGCCTTTACGGTGACATGCGCACTCAGCGTCCTTGCCAACACCGACATTATCGAAAAGCCAGTCCCGCAAATTCTTAAACTCAGTTACTTCGTTGTCGCGCTCTTGGCGATTCCTGCGCTGTCGCTATGGCTTGAACGTGCAAGCGTTCGACAAAAGAAGATCCTTATTGCGTTGTTCTTATTGAGCGTCACACTGGCGTCAATTGCCGGAGCCATTGGACTGTGGACAGGATTTAATCCTATCAAATGGAAGGCGGCCTGCCACAATGTGCGTTCCTGCGGTATGTACAGCCAGTACATGACCTATGGGTATGGACTGAGCATGGCTTTGGTGCTAATGATCGGCGCTCGGATTTACTACAAAAATTTACAAAGTTATTTACCGCCGGCCATGGTTCTCAATGGCGTAATTTTGATCAACGTAGTCGGTCTGTTTTTGTCCTACACCCGTGGCGCATGGCTGGGACTTTTGATCGGTGCGCCGCTCATTCTGTTTCCAAAAAGTCCAAAACGCTTTTTAATATTTACCGCTGTCGGCGCCTGCGCGCTCGCCCTCACTCTCGCCCTCTCGTCGAGTTTTCGACAAAAGCTCCTCGATCGCGATCGCTCCAACTCCGAGCGCTTGTCCTTTTTTACGACGGCCGTATATGCAGCGAAGGAAAAGCCGCTCCTCGGTTGGGGCTACAAAAATTTTGAACCTCAGGTCATTCGCTTAAAAACAAAATACAAACTCGATCACCCCGAACGCGGTGGCCATGGCCACAGCAATTACTTTGAGCATTTGGGCTCCACTGGTTTTTTAGGCTTAGGCTTTTTATTACTATTTTTCGGCCTTTGGCTGTTTGAAGCTTTTAAGTCCAACCCCATCGTTTTTGGATTTATCGGAAACGTAATGGTCTCAGGTCACTTTCAGTACACTCTGGGCGACGGCGAGAACACCATGGTGATTTTTATGGTGTATGCTCTCTTCATCGCATATGAAGCGAAGAATAAAAAGCGGAACTGGTTTTAATCTTTAACTTCGAATTCACTGGCTTTCCAATCCTTACCCTTCCAGCGAATGCAAAAATCGGGAAGTCCCTGATGATGGGGCTTCGTGCTCCGGCGAAAGCGCAGTTTTCCATCCTCGAGCCACGCTTGCGATTCTTGCTTGCAGGCTAAAAAATCGAGTGCTTTTTCAAGATTCGCCCACCACACGTTGTGGGACTTGATGTAGGCAATAAATTCTTCGTGCACCTGCAACCGCTCCTGCTCACTGTTCCAACCATAGTTGTAACTCGATAGAGGATGATCGAGAAAACCATAGAAGGTCTCGGTTTTTTTAGCGGTATCAAATGCTATTTTGTAGGGCTCCCAAGAATTTCCGGCGGCATGATAACAGTCACCGTGAAGCATGGACTGCTGAGAATGAGCATATATTCCCATGATCCACGCCACCTGGCCTGAGCGGGCCTGGAGATAGTCGGGATCATTGGCAATGAGGCCGCCCACAAACATTTCTATACCTGCCGCTTGCAGTCCTTTAACAGCGCCTCGCGAATTTTGGTGAAAGGGCGAAACCACATAACGGTAGTTTACACCCTCAATGCCAAGCGCGCGCAGTACAGTGTGGGAATCGATCACTTCTTTGTGCGCACTTTCCATGGAGCCGCCCCAATCGGGCGCGTGGGTGTGCGAATGGCTCACTACCGTGCCGCCCGCGGCGATCACATCCCGCATCAGTTGTTTGTCGGCGTCCGTAATGTCCTGATCCGTTTTTATAGCCAGTCCAAAGGGCAAATTGTTTTTTTTGTAGAGTTCGAAGAGAGCTCGTCCAGACGCGATGGCCTCATCGCAATCAATGCGCATGGTGCACGCAGAATCGTAACCCCAAGGAATCTCTTTGATCACCGGCACACATTCTAGATCCTTGGCGCGATAATCACTAAAAAATCTTTCTACCAGCAACCAATCAAAACCATCGATGGGGCCAATGGGGCGCGAAAACCACAAACCACAGGATTTGCCATCGTCCAAGATGCCACTCACCACTCCTAAGTTTTCGCCGCTATCATTTTTTAAAATCTGCAGGGGAATCAATTTTGTCGATGGAGTTCCCAGTTCGCCCAGCGCATACATGGAACTGTCCGTCCGAATACGACCGTAGCCTTGGTTGTTCCACTCATGAGCAAAATGATATTGCCCAAGGTATCTGGGCGGGAGGTCCACCCCCACCAACTGTACCCCTTGCGCTGTGAGATGAATGGAATAGGGAGACACGCGCGCGCCGTCCTTGAGAATCGTGCAATTTTCAAATGCGGAAAAGTCTTTGTCGAAATGAAGAGGATGGAACACGTGTTCCAGAGGAAGAGCCAGCGTCCAACGTTTGGTTTTTAAGCTCGGAAGAGCATCAAATCCAAAACTGCGAAGCCCCGCTGAGCGCAGTAAAAACGTGGATTTAATGGCTTCTTCCTGTGGGTTAAAGATCTCCATATATCGCCTTGTACCAATATTTGAACAACACGTCACCCAAATCGAGGTAATCCGTGACAATAGGACCAATCCCTTTTATTTAGGCCTTGGCCGTTAACTGCACTGAATCGAAAGGTCACACTACTTATGAAATGGCACAACCGTTTAGCTGGAATGTTTGGATACGATCTCATCCGTAAAGAGCGCAATCAGACCATCTATGAGCGTGCACTGTGCAATATCCTTGCAAGTTACAGTGTGGACCTGGTGTTGGACGTAGGCGGCAATCTCGGACAGTTTGCGCTGGGGCTTCGGCAGTACGGTTACAAAGGGAAAATCATAACTTTCGAACCAGTAGCGAGTTGTTACGATCACCTTATGGAAATTTCGAAGAAGGATGAGTTGTGGACTGTAGAAAAATTAGCGCTGGGCCAACAGAAGGAAACTAAAGTCATTCAAGTGCCCAAAAGCACAGTTTTCTCGTCCCTACTGCAAGCCAATAGTTATTCTTTAAAAAAATATCACGATCACCTTCAAGATTTTAAACAAGAGTCCATCGATATCGACACCCTGGAAAACTATTTCCGCGAAAAAAATTTAGCCCTTTCTCAACGCACGTTCTTAAAAATAGATACTCAAGGCTATGACATGAACGTCCTGCTGGGGGCAAAAAATCTAATTCCCAATTTCGTTGGCCTGTCCACGGAACTTTCGTTTATTTCCCTTTACGAATCGGCGCCCAAATATACAGAAGTTCTTAATTTTATCGACAGCCAGAATTTCTCCATCGCCAATCTTTTTCCGGTGATTTTCGACGAGAAGAAACGCTTACTCATCGAAGCCGATTGCGTGGCACTCAATCAAAAGTTCGTGCACATCGACTCTTAGGTAGGCATGGAAACCCTAGCAAGCCTTCCACCCGAAAGCTTTTCGAAAAGCAGTCCGCATCTGCTCCACCCGGAGCATTCTTCTCTGTTCGAGGCAGACCATGTGGAGCCTCTCCCGGAAATGGGTTTGTACCGATTGAAAAATGCTCAACTGTTCGAAGACGGCGCTATCTTCGAAAAAAATCGCCTCCTCCCGCAGTCGCTGCGCGACCCTCAAGGAATGGCAGCGATCTACACGCCGTGGAGAATGTTTCGTCGTAGGTGGTCCTATCAAAAGATCACTCTCCCCGAAAACGCGGTCTACTTGAGCTTACTGGATCACTGGGGCCACGAGTATTATCACTGGCACATAGACACTCTCACCCGCCTCGAGTTGGCTCTCCAACATTTGCAGAACGTCACCGTCATCCTCTCGGAACGTTACATGAGCCGCCCTTATGTTCGGGAATCGCTGGCACTGTTTCCGGTGAATATTAAAGTTCTCCCAGAAAAGTCCTACGTACAGATTCCAGAGCTTTACTTTTGCGATTTCCCGGGGCCCAACGGATACCACCGCGGATCACTTCTCCAAGCCCTTCGTCAGCGGATGGCTCTGCCCGCCACTAGCTACGGACGTCGCGTGTACCTTTCCAGATCCAAGGCGCGCTATCGAAAAGTTATAAACGAAGCAGAAGTTGTGGATTATTTAAAAACTAAAAATTTCGAAGTTATTCACGCGGAAAACTTGTCGTGGACGGAGCAGCGAAAACTTTTTTCCCAAGCTTCCCATTTGGTCACTCTGCACGGAGCCGGGCTGACCAATATTTTGTTTATGCAAAATGATGCGCAGATTTTAGAGATTCGCAAAAACGCCTACGGCATGCTCAATAAAACAGAGCGAGAATCCTCCAAACTTCACAACACCTACTATCATATGTGTTTGCAGCTGGGCCTGTCCTACTCGTCATTGCCGAGCCCCTCGCCCACGCCCGAACTCCCTAGCCACTACGCAGATGTGACAGTGAATATCGCGGACCTGGATGCCCTGCTCGGCCCGCGCTTATGATGGCTTGAGCTTCTTATTGAGAACAATCAGATAAATTCCGCTCACCAGACCCCAAACTAAAAATGGAACATCTAAAAGCTGTAAGAGCGTAAAAATCAACACGCCCGCATCAGTGCTCGTTACGGTGAGAACATCCACCAAATACTTATACACCACCTGTCCTACGCCAATAGCGCCAGGTGTAGTGGGCACCGCGGTGGCAATGGTCGACATCGGGAAGATGATCGCCGCATCGGTGTAGGACAATTTTATTTCTGAGGTTACTCGTGAACATTCCATAACCAAAAAGCAATACACGAGGTGAGAGATCAGCGACAGTCCCACGATTTTAAGACTGAGGCGCGCCGTTAAAAACGAAAAATGTTTTTTTATAAAAGCTCTAAAGAAGCTCATTTTCCAAAACAGCACAGGCAGCATAAAAACGGCGACAATCGCACCAACGAGAAAAGCAGTTTTTACAAGAGTCGCTCCAATAAAGATGCGCCAAAAACCATCGGTATTCTGTACATAAAGTACAGCTGCAGCTCCCGCTAAAACGAAAAGTATGCACAGTAAGCCCAGTAAGCGATCCAAAAAAAGTGCCACAAAAATGCGAACCGTGTTGTGGCGAAAGCGGCGAAAGAAAAATATTTTTCCAACATCGGAGAGCACGGAGCTCGGCGTGAGGTAGCTGATCAATAAGCCCGTTTTGTTAATTCCGAACACCCATAGTGTGGAGACAGGCACTTCGCTTTCTGCCAGTATCGATTTTAAACGCACTGCCATGATCACATAAACGATAGCCTTTATACCAATAAGGTAGGCGATGGTTATCCAAGAGAGTTGCTGAAGACGCGTGAAATCCACCGAATCTATGTGAGTGAGAATGTAGGCAAGAAGTGCGATGGCGATAACATAGCGAACGATCAATCCGGGGATATCTTTGCGGCGAAATTTAACGCGATTCATTATTTTCTTATCGCTCATTTGCAAATCAGTGTTGTCGGAGAGTGCCATTTGTCTAGTGGTAAATCAGATTTCTGCCTTTTGCTATTCAAATCCACCAAATGCGCGACCAATAAGCGCTTAAGATCTGGGGAGAAAGCTGCTATATTCTGCGCTTTCATTCCCGCGGAGACGAGCTTTAACTATGCAGATTTTAAAGACAGCCATTGCCGATGTTCTCATCATCGAGCCCAAAATTCATGCGGATGACCGTGGGTATTTTTATGAGTCGTTTAAGGAATCCTGGTTTCAAGAAAATGTCTCAAAAACACATTTCGTTCAAGACAACGAATCCTACTCGAGCAAAAACACGTTTCGCGGCATGCACTATCAAATCCCTCCCTACTGCCAATCCAAACTCGTGCGTGTCACTCACGGGAGCGTGGTCGACATCGTGGTCGACATTCGCCGCGACTCTCCTACGTTTGGTAAGGTCGTCCAAGTGGAACTGACCAGTGAAAATCACCGCCAGCTGTGGGTGCCCCGCGGCTGCGCCCACGGATTTTTAGTCACTAGCGACACCGCCCTTTTTCAATACAAAGTGGACAACTACTATTCGCGCGATAATGAACGCTCGTTTTCAGTTCTCGATCCGGCGTTGGGACTCACTTTACCAAAGACTTTGAGCTTGTCGGATAAAGATCAAAAGGCTCCGTTATTTAAAGACGCTTGGATATTTGAATCACACAAAGGACTCTACGATGCCTAAAGTTATAGTACTTGGCAAAGACGGACAACTCTCCTCCTGTCTGCGCGATCTCACAGCAGAAAAAGATTTTCGATTTATCGGAATTGATGAAATTGATTTTTTAAAACTCGACGAACTAGATGAAAAGTTCGCCAAACTCAAAGCTGACTGGATTGTTAACTGCGTGGGCTACACCGCCGTCGACAAAGCGGAGTTCGAGCCGGATCAAGCGCGCGTTATCAATGCCTTTGCGCCCGAGAAACTGGCACAGCATTGCCGTCGCGAAAACATTCCTCTCATTCACGTGTCCACCGATTTTGTTTTTAACGGCGAACAAGGCCGCGCCTACGTGGAAGACGACAAAGCGCAGCCTTTGGGCGTCTACGGAAAAACCAAGATGGAGGGCGAAGATCATATTATCGCGATTCAGCCCAACGCTTATATTTTAAGAACCTCTTGGCTCTATTCCGAACACGGCCACAATTTTGTAAAAACTATTGTTCGCTTCCTCAAAGAAAAAGACAAACTCACTGTGGTTGCAGATCAGTTGGGAACTCCAACGGACGCGCACGATTTGGCAAAAGAGATCGTGTTCCTTACAGAGAGCGGATCAGTACCGCGCGGAACGTCGCTCTTTCACTATTCCAATCAAGGAGTTGCCAGTTGGTATGACTTTGCTTACGAGATTGCTCAGCTCGTGGGGAGTAAAACTCCATTGGAGCCCATTGCCTCCCGCGATTACCGTGCTGCCGCAAAACGGCCGGCGAACAGTGTACTCGATAAGTCCAAATACATGGCCTACTTCAACCGCACCATTCCTTATTGGCGCGATTCCTTGCGCGCCTGCATGGAGAGAGGTAATTTTTGAAAAAATTGATCTTCAGTTTTGGCACGCGTCCCGAGGCGATCAAGCTCGCGCCTCTCATTCTCGATGCTAAGGCAAATGGATTTGACCCCTTCGTTTGCCTGACAGGGCAACACAAAGAACTGATTGAACCAGTAAATTTATTTTTTAATTTCCCTGTCCACGCCAATTTACATGCAATGGCTTCAGGGCAATCGCTCCATGAATTGACCGCAAAAATTGTTACCGGAATGGAGAAGATTATTAGTGACAATAAGCCGGCAGGCGTCGTCGTTCAAGGCGATACAACAAGCGCGTTCGCAAGCGCCTTAGCTGCGTTTTATCTTAAAGTTCCAGTGATCCATATTGAGGCTGGCCTACGTACAGATCAGTTCGACAACCCTTTTCCTGAGGAGATCAATCGGCGCTTGATAAGTCGAATTGCTTCCTTTCATTTTGCGCCTACAGAACTGGCCCAATACAACCTGGCCCAAGAGGGTGTTACATCCAATGTGGTAGTGACCGGAAATACAGGTATCGATGCATTGCGATTGAGTCTTGAGCGGTTAACTGCCAATCACACCCCACCGATTGTAGCCAGCATCGCCGCAGACCATCGCATAATTCTTGCCACCGTCCACAGACGCGAGAATTTTGAAAACTTAGATCAAATTTTTGCAGCAATGCTAGATATCACCACGCGCTTTTCAAATGTGGAGATTGTGCTTCCCGTGCACATGAATCCCGTGGTGCGCGCCAAATCAAGCGGACTGCTTAAGAACGTAGATCGCATTCACCTTATTGAACCTCTGAGTTATCCCCAACTTATCGCACTGATGAAGGCGTCGTATCTTGTTCTGAGCGACTCCGGTGGCTTACAGGAAGAGGCTCCCTATTTGGGTAAGCCCGTTCTCGTCCTACGCACATCGACGGAGCGTCAAGAGGGTGTAAATGCGGGCACGTCGCGAATTGTTGGAAACACGCGTGCATCGATTGTGGAAAACACGGTTGAGGTTCTTACAAATGAGGCCGCCTACAAAAGATTTCAACACAGTTCCAATCCGTACGGAGATGGCTACGCAGTGGCTCCTATTTATAAATATTTAAATAGCGCCTTAGCATAAAATCAGTTGGCAAGCACATCTTCTGCGTCGGTGTGCGCTCCATAACAAAAATAGTTATTGTGGCAGCGCCGATAAATTCGACTCTCCCTCGCCGACATTAATTTTGTACATCGAACTTCCGCTGAACTCAAAGAGGTTCTAAGAAATACTCTTTATCATCGAAATACGATCGCGGATACGAGTGCCTACGGCTTCTGGTGAAAATGATTCCAGTATAGTCCTCTGTCCCGCTCTTATCTTGGCATCACGAAGTCCATGATCCGTGCGGAGCTTTCGCAATTGTGCTGCAGCGTGTTCAACGTTGGGATCCGCCCATCTACTATCTGGTGTAGCTAGAGGATAAGAACCTGGTGCTACTGATATGATTTTAAAATCGACAAGGTAAGAATTGGATTCATTCATAAAATCCAAATTACCAGAGTATTGAGTTGCCACTACCGGTGTGCCGATCGCCATGGCCTCGGCCATAACACGCCCAAAACCTTCAGCTCTGTGAAGGGAAATGAAACAGTCGGCCCGTCGAATCAGGTTCAGCAGCTCTTGGTGCGACAAGTTTTTATCAATCACCACGGCCTGTGGATCGTTCTTGAGCGTCTCTAAAAATAAAATCTCTGTGGAAGTTTGCGCCGCGCCGATACACTTAACAACAAATGTCGCCTTTGGATCACCATCGAACTCTTTTTTAAAGGCCCGGTACGATGCCATTGGGTTTTTCCGCTCCAGAGAAGAATTAAAATCAAATGCCGTCAAGACGACAAACTGATCGAAAGGAAGATTTAATAAATTCTGTATATTGAGCGGCTCTACCTTTGGAAGCGAAATACAAAGTGGCATCCAATGAACACGTGCAGAGGGATGAGCACGAGAAAACGAGTCGCAAACAAACTGGGACATTCCCCACACTTCATCTACAATTTCGAAGCAGAATCGATATTTGCTCGGCCACACATCCAACTCCCAAGGCCAGTAACCGATAGAGTAAGGAACAGTAAGAGAATCTAAGTTCCATCTGTAAGCTAGCGAAAAATGCTCTGTGCCGGGTAAAAAGTAGAGTGAAACACGAGCATTCATTTCAGCTTGTATTTTATTCTCAAATATCTTGTTGGTATTTCTCGATGAATCTGGATAGGGCAAGTTAACGATTGATGTTTGAATTTGTACAGAACTCATCGCATTTGCCGTATCTCGCGCAAATTCGCCAAGCCCTACGTCACCTTTAAAGAACCCGACCAAATTTACATCGACGTTAGGCCGCAGGCGGAGATGCGGACCATCGGCGATTCTGGGTCGATGCATACTCCACCATTCCAGGTACCGCAATTGGGTGTCGGCTTCTGCTAGGTTTGCGAATGCCTCTTGCAGGTCAAGATGCAGGCGATAAAACCAGACTTGCTCATTAGTCAGTAAAGCAAACTCTGGCGAGGGATCCTTGAATGAACTCAACTTGGAGATCAAGGACAAGTCTCACTAAATGGGTCAGAGAACGCGTCCAGCGGCTTCTTCCTCATTTGCATACGTAAGTCATCAGAGATAACTGCTCCACTAGTGAATGTGGAATAAGACCATGGGTGTTTTTTAAACTGAGAGTATTTCGATAGCTTTTCCTTGTATTCCATCGACAGCTGACTACCTATCGTTTTGTTCTGTTCATTGCCCCACTGATTTGCCGCCCAATCAAATTTGCCGCCATCGTAACCAGAAAAATGAACAAACTTGAGAGGTTCTGAATCCACGTAAAACTGATCATTCTGCAAAAAAAGCTTTCTCTCGAGAAAGTTCCAGGTTGCAAAATTGTAGCCCGGATCACGAATGATCTTAACATCAAAAAAACAAGGTGCGAGATTGATCCACTTTTGATCAGTGAACAAACCTGCCATAAAATCTTCGTAACAAAAATAGAGCAACCGTTCTGACCACCAACGAAGGAGGCTGTCAGACGTTGATGAGCGCTTGAATGCAAGAAATCCCAAATTAAAAACCCCGTGCTTAAGGCTCGAGATTTCCATATCTACGTTCCCGGGAGATAGTAAGTGCGGAGTTAGTCCGACCGCGCATTCACCGAGCTGCTTCTGTAAGTGATCCTGAAAATCCATGAAGGCACAGGTGTCTGGATCCATATATGTAAAGTACTCTTCATTTGGAAATTTTTTGCTGAGGTAAAGCGATAGATGACCTTTGATCGCCGTCGAAGCTTCGACAATGCGGTGCTTGAATATGAAAGATTTAAAAAACGGAATTTCTAAATCTTTGGCGAGAAAAATATGATCAATATTTTTAGAGTACTTTAGCTGAGGAACAGCTTCCTCAACTAGACCGACGACGAAGATTGAATCCGGCATATGTTTCTTGACAGAGTCTGCGAGAACAGATGCTTTATCCAGATAATTTGCGCAAACAGAAGTGTAAAAAACCATCTACTCTCTCCACTTTCGAAGTAAAAAAATATAACCTAATCTGTCGAGCAATTGATTCAATATGTAAACGAATCTGCTACGATATTGCAAAAGTATATATTTCTCCAAGCGATACCTATATGTGTATATTTCAAGCATATACCGCGATAAAAACTCTTCGTGATTACTGAATATTCTATAGTAAGTCTCAATTTTGACATCTAAGTCAGCCCCCGAAAATCGGGTCGTTCTTGAAACTGGTTTAATACGGTAAAAAAACATGACTTCAGGAATGCGATAAGGTGTAAGACCGTTTTTTACGAATGACAACCATAGATCGTGATCTTCGTTTCCATGAACTAAACCTTCATCGTAACCGCCAACAGCTTCCCAGTCGGCCTTTCTATAAAGTGCCGCATTAAAGATAAGATTATCCCAAACGAAGTTCGAAATATGAAAAGCTGGCAAATCCCATTTGCCATTTACCTCGCCAAACTTTTCCGCGAGGCTATATACAAAACCGACCTCTGGATGTTTTTCTAAGACACTCACAGCTTTTTCTATGAGAG
Source organism: uncultured Pseudobdellovibrionaceae bacterium (assembly GCA_964400355.1). Classification (GTDB taxonomy): domain Bacteria; phylum Bdellovibrionota; class Bdellovibrionia; order Bdellovibrionales; family JAGQZY01; genus JACKAL01. The sequence continues at coordinate 254,351 of CAYNTO010000002.1, read as the reverse complement.
ATGGTGCAATCTTATCATCGCTATCTAAAGGGAAAATATAGATGCCGCTGGCATTTCTAATACCAAGATTTCGTGCTGCCGAAGGGCCCGCGTGCCTACCTGTGATAATTTTGATATCTACTTCTGTCGATAGCTTTTCAAGATACGCCAAGGTATCTAAGTCGTCGGAACCATCGTCGACGATTATTATTTCGATATTTTTATACGTTTGGTTACGACATGAAGCAATAGCATCTTCGAGATAGATTCCATCGTTGTAACATGGGATAATAAACGAAACTAAAGAGAGTGTATCACTCGGAACTTGCTTCATTGAAAATGTTTGCTCTTTTTGTATAAAAGTCGCAAGATATAGGGCAGAGAGTCAATCATGGATATCGCCAATAACTACGTTCGCCGTTCCTTCGAACAACACTACAATAGCCAATATATCCCCGCCGCCAATGGACTCTTTTTGCGAAGCGAATCAGAATGTGCGATGATTTGCTCCAATCCCGACTCTGCCGCCGAAGCCATTGATAGCCACCTCCAGGACGCTAAAAACTATGGCTTCCAAGGGGTCTATTTTGTCCTATCACCAGGGCTAGACCCCATAACCCTTGTTCTCATAGCTCAGCATGTAACCGCAAGTGCCAAGCGCCATGGGCTGAAACATCTCTTGGGTATTAAAGAGATGCCAGGATCCGAACTAGATGCGGTGATCCAAACTCTCGGGTCTTTAAAAAAGGACATTGCGTTAACAATAGAGCGAGAGAGCGCTGATGGGTTGGATATACGACTGCAAGGGCAATCACCATACAGCTCCGTTAGTAACTTCATTGTACCCACTCCTGCTATATGGACGGCATCCGATGGTCTAAAAAGAACAGGATTGAGCAAATTCCGTGAGAGATTCAGACAGTACCTTAAAACCAATACGGCCCAAATTAAGGTGGTTTCTGGCCCCACTGAGATCACCGGCAGTGTGGATATTTCTCCAAGCATTGAACTGGAATATTTCTTTCTTCAGGATCTGTATGAAATAATTAACACCTGCGACCTCGAAAGAACCGAAGCTATTGCTAGCTCAGCACTAAAATTCCGGAAGTCATCAGATTACGCAGTTTGCCTGCATATTCATTTTTTCGAAGCGTTCCAACCTATCTTGGAAAGATTGGATGCGAGAATTGATAGCTTAGATTTTGTGATTACCGTTACTCCCAATATAAACGTCGAACAAATATTATTTGTATCTCGAACACTGCCCTCGGTAAAAATCATAGCCGTCGAAAATTTGGGGCGAGATATCTTACCCTTCCTCATCGTGCTTAAATCTGGAATTCTTGATGAGTACGTAGCCTGCTGTAAACTCCATTCTAAGCAGTCTGCGCACAATTCCACTCAGAACGGTCTGGCTTGGAGAGATAATTTGTACGCTAACTTGCTGCGGATTGATAAGTTCAAAAAGAGCATTTTCGAGTCTAAAGCAGATACGATAATGTGGACACACCCTGAGAACCTGCGTCGTATCGAAGAAGAATTTGAAGGACCAAATCCAGAGAAGATAAAGTTGCTACTGAGCACCTACCCCACCGGATCGACTTTTATCGCAGGAACTATGTTCTGGTTTCGCGCGCGAGAGCTCAACCAGCTACTAGCACCTAATTTAGTCGAAAAAGATTTTCTCCCGGAACCCATTCCGGTCGATGGAACGTGGGCTCATGCGTTAGAGCGATTTTTCTCTCTAGTAGTGATCGCCAATGGCTACAAAATCGGCGAAGTGCCGTAATCTCTTTTTCGAAGAGAATATAGGACATTGCGCCAACCCCTGACAGATGGATTCTTTGGTTTTTATCCCATATTGAGTTAAAAACTGTAGACCGATTTTGCTCCCTTTAAGCTGAGTGATTTCGAATACCAAGAAAGGAGAAATTCAGTCCAATGAAAAAGATTTTGGTTACCGGGGGCGCAGGCTTTATCGGCTCAAATTACATTGAATATCTCTTGCAGAGTCGTTCCGACACATTGGTGGTTAATCTAGATAAGCTCACGTATGCCGCTGATTTACAAAATCTTGAAGAAGTTCAAAATCATCCTAATTACACTTTCGTCGAAGGCGATATCTGCAACAAAAAAACCGTCGATAGTTTATTTGAGAAACACCAATTTTCTGGTGTCATCCATTTTGCAGCCGAAAGTCATGTTGATAATTCGATTTCTGGACCCGCTATTTTTATAGAAACAAATATTCTAGGAACATTTCATCTGCTTGAGGCGGCCAAGGGACTATGGATGAAAAACCCATTCGAGAAAAATCTTAATTATCCAACAGCGCGCTTTTTACACGTCTCCACGGATGAAGTTTACGGCACCCTATCAGATACCGGCTTATTCTCTGAATCGACTGCTTACGCACCAAACTCACCCTATTCCGCCTCTAAAGCTGCAAGCGACTTTATCGTACGTGCATATCATCACACATACGGTTTAAACACCGTGACCACGAATTGCTCAAACAACTATGGACCTAAACAACATAGTGAAAAGTTAATTCCAACTATCATTCGCAGAGCACTCTCCCAAGAGCCAATTCCCATTTATGGTGATGGCAAAAATATTAGAGATTGGCTCTATGTAAAAGATCATTGCCAGGGTATTCAATTGGCCTACGAGAATGGGCGCTCTGGTGCGACTTACAATATCGGCGGACGAAATGAAAAGCTCAACATAGAAATTGCGAGAGAGATTTGCGTAGCCTTGGACAATCTAAAACCGCGGAAAGCTGGGAGCTATTGCGATCTTATCACGTTTGTAAAAGACCGGCCCGGCCACGACAAACGCTACGCCATTGACGCGTCTAAAATTGAAACTGAACTTGGATGGAAGGCAAATGAGAACTTCTCAAGCGGAATTAAAAAAACAATTGATTGGTACATCAGCCGTGCAACGGAATTAAGATGAAGGGCATAATTCTAGCTGGAGGCTCAGGCACGAGACTTTACCCAATGACAAAGATTGTATCGAAGCAATTACAGCCTATCTACGATAAACCGATGATCTTCTACCCTTTAAGTATGCTCATGCTTAGTGGAATTCGTGACATTCTCATAATTTCGACTCCTAAGGATATCCCTCTCTTTGAGCAATTGCTTGGAGCTGGTGAAGATCTTGGTGTGAATATTAAGTATAAAATTCAGGACGCTCCCAGAGGATTATCTGAAGCCTTTATAATTGGAGAGGAATTTATCGCGGGCGATGATGTCTGCATGATACTTGGTGACAATCTATTCCACGGTGATCTGAATTTCTTTAAGGATGCCGTAAAGAGACAAAAAGCCAAAGAAGATCGATTTCGCGCCCGTGTATTCGCTTATCAAGTTGAAGATCCTAGTCGTTATGGGGTTGTTGAGTTTGATCGAAAAAACGGCACCGTGCTTAGCATTGAGGAAAAGCCCGAAGTACCGAGATCAAATTATGCATTACCCGGCCTCTACATATTTGATCAAACGGCGGCTAACCGCGCACGTGGCCTAAAGGCCTCTCCACGTGGCGAACTAGAGATAGTGGACTTGATGAAATCGTACTTAGCTGAAAACCAACTAGGTGTTCAAATGGTCGGTCGTGGCGTTACATGGTTTGACACTGGAACGCCTGATTCCCTGCTTGAAGCTAGCAATATGATCTCCGCGGTCGAAAAGCATCAGGGTCTGAAGGTTGCTTGCCTGCATGAAATCGCAGCGCGTATGGAATTCATTAATAATGAGCAATTGGCCAAGATCACTGAATCGCTTCCTAATTCTCCCTATAAGAACTACTTGGTGAGAGTGTATAAGGAACTTAAAGAAAGTAATTAAAAGTTATGAAAGTACTAATAATCGGCGGAACAGGACTAATCTCCACGTCCATAACAAAACAGCTTATTGAGCGTGGCGATACGGTCGTTCTGTACAACAGGGGAATCACGCCGGCCAGGGAAATATCTGCGTTTAGAACAATCGTTGGAGACCGCAATGATGAAAAGACTCTGTCTGAAGCAATAAATGCTGAAAAACCGGATGCGATCATCGACATGGTTGCATTTGATCCAGCCCAAGCGGAAATGTTAGTTCGAGTCGCGAATGGAAAAAGCCCACAAATCGTAGCTTGCAGTACGGTTGGTGTGTATCGCATGCCACTACTTGATATTCCAGCCAGCGAAGCTAGCGTGACAGATGCTGATAGCAATGTAGGCAAAGCGAAACTTCGCATCGAGGAAATAATACTAGGACGCGCAAATGGCAAAGAAGAGTTTGGGACTATAATTAGGCCGGCGCATACGACTGGCGAAGGCGAAATTCAAAGTGGAATTCTTTTTGATGATTCATTAATTCAGCGGTTTCGCCAAGGGCTACCGGTTATTATTCCTGACGATGGCCAAACTATGAGATGCGTTGCACATACCAGCGATGTCGCAAGTGCCTTCGTAGCTTGCCTCGGAAACCCAAAAGCGATCAATCAAGCATACCACGTTACAGGAACGAAAAGTGAGACATGGGAGTCTATCTATATGTCCTTGGCTCGCGCCGCGGGCTCAGGCAAACCAAAACTCATCAATATTCCTACCTCATGGCTCCTCGAAAATGCGCCTAAAAAAAGTATCGCGCTCAAATACTTTTATCGACATGAATGGTGTTTTGACAATTCCAAGGCTGCGGATGACCTAGGTTATCAGCAGCGAGTGCCTACAGATGATATCTTTAATCGACAGATCGCCTGGATGGATAGCCAAAAACTAACAGATCTTCCTTATGATAATTTCCAGGATGAATTGATTTCAGCTTGGTCCCAAAATCGTCAGCCAATCCCTCACTTAGCAAATGATTCCAATCCCTGGGGCAACCGAACTGAAATTTAAAGATGTATAATTAAGAGATGATATCTAACCACAGTTTAGCTGGACGACTAATATGGTGACGGCTTCTCACCGTTTCGAGCGCGTTTCTACCGATTTGCAATCTTAATTCGTAGTTAAGGTAAAGTTCTTCAAGAGCTGAGCTCCAGCCCTCCTCAGTATTGTCAACCAACAACCCGGTGACTCTATCTTCAACGACATCCCTATAAATCTTCGCATTCGAAAATATAGCTGGGATGCGTGCGGCTCCATACTCATAAAATTTGATCGGTGTTTTGCAAACCGAAAACTCTCGGTGCTCCAGGCTTTCTTCACTGGCGCCTAGAGGAACTATTCCAAAGCGCACATCGTGGGTAAGTAGATACTCTTTGTGGAGATCCCATGAAAGTGAGCCCATATACGAGTATCTTTCGAAGGGCTCTAGGTAAGCTTCTGAGTCGCCGAATACGCGAAAGTCCACAGAACCATGCGCCAATAAAAATTTGTTAAAGCACTTCACAAATCCGTCGTAGAATTGGGTCACTTTTATGTTATCGCCGTTGGTGAACAAGACAATATCGGACTCAACTGGCAGCGTCTTTCGACCATATTTTTCCGTATTAAATCCGGTGGGGATAACTACGGAGTTAGTCACTTTAAAGTCTGCACGAACTCTCTTGTCTAATTCGGCGTTTGACGTGACTACACAGTCAGACTCCTGAATCATAGTTTGTACGTTCTTCGCCTTTTGCATGTGAACATATGCCATGCTATCTGAAGTAAATTTGTATATGAGATCGTCGATATCGTAGATCACCTTTATGCCCAACTCTTTGCATTTTTTGAGGAGCAACAAATCTTGATCCTGATTATGCTTACAAAATACGATTACCGAAATAGTTTTTAGGATTTCATCGGTTATTTGATTCTCCAAAACTGAAATAATCCTAATACCTCTGTCTAAATTCTCAGTGAGATATAGGAGCGGCTCAAGAATTCGGCAGAATATGCTCCTAGATAGAACAAACTCGCTCGTGCTTAGTGATCCTCTATTCACTATACAAACCGTCATAGGTGACTTTCGTTGTCAAACTTAGAAAAATCAAAAAAATCGTAGCCCAATTCTTTATGCGCATTTCTGCGTTCCGACGCCAAAATTTGTTTTAAATCGGCAAATGAGATTTCAATTTTAATATTGCGCTTCAATTCTTCTACAATTTTGTAACATTGCACCCACTGTTCTCGCACGTTATCTTCAAGCAAAATAGATTGAGTCGAATTTGGAATATGCTTTCGAAAACGGTATTCGCCCACTGGACAATCTTGTAATGAAAAATCAAATCGACAAGTAGCCGAAAGTTTTAATAATAGGGCGTAATCTTCAAACATAGATAGTTGTTCTAGAAACTTTAAATCTAGTTTATCTATGGCACTTCCCAAAATTACGTATGAATGGAGAGGCAAAAAATTGTGATGAACTAATTCGTACTGGAAGTATTTACGCTTATTAAAACCATACTTTTCGATACACTTTTCGCCGCCCTCTACTGGCACATATATCGCTTTATGCAATCCACCAGACACTAATCCGACTTCTGGGGCATTAAACTTATTTATTAGTAAATCATAAGCAAATTCATAAATGACATCGTCATAATCTAAAGACGCAAAGTAGGTGCCCGATCGGCGGCGCAACCCCTCCAAGAAAAGCAAAGCTCTCATGTCTTCATTGTTTTTAGTCTTGAGCTGAAACACTTCCAGAGATCTAATCTTTTCGGTCGATACATTTTTGAGCTCCCGCGAAAAGAAGCTCCTCATGGATTCTGCCACCTCATCAGGGACATCCTGGCAGGCTAGTATAATGTTGATTTTTGGATAGGTTGATCTCAAAATACTTAGTAGGCACTCCCTGAGATAACCCAAATTGCCAGAATTATGATATCTAACCAGAACGTCTAATTTCACAGAGAATCCCCACACTTTAGTCACAACCGAATATCACTAAATAGGCGATTTTGTCATATAATAATAGTCCAAATTTATTCTAGATCTGCACTCAGTCCAGCCTGATACAGCAGGGAATCCACCGACAGATCAATCGCAAACAATATAATCACCAGGGCAGAAATCGCTTGAGACTGCGTTGTTGCGCCTGCCAAACTTTTGCCCAAGATATCTCAAGTTCTAGACGCCGGCTCACAACGTGCCGGTAGTTCTGAATGAAAAAAGCTTTATGAAGCTTAAAAAGTCTTTCATGAATCTTTGCTGCCTGCATAGGATCTGGAATCGGATATATATCTTCCATCGCTGCATGAGTGTAATTGAGCGAAACACTTTCATCGGGGAGATAACGCACTTCGTAATTGGGAATGAGAACCTGGATCCAAATGCTCACGTCATCGTAAAAGCTCCCCAGCCGGGTATCCACACTGATGGGTACTTTGGGAGCTCTCATGACCGCGCCCGGTGGCACTCGCGACTCCCACGCCAGCATCTCCGCTCTAAACGGTTCTGAAAAATCGAGGCGTGCCCCATAGCGATCCATCACGCTGTGAGGCGCGTGAACCAAGGCCACATCGGCCTCTTTATCCATACTCTCGATTGCTCTTTTAATATAGTTTTGGGAAAGTTCCGAGTAGCTTTCGATCAACAAAAAATACTTTCCGTCCATCTGTGAGATGCCGATCGCCTTGGCCTCAGTATGATTTAGCGCGCTGGAATAGATAACCCGTACAGCATTGATTTTTTCGAGCTCCATCAAGTACTCAGCAGTTTCCACTTCCGGAAGATAATCGGTGACAATTATTATTTCGAGATTTTTGTGCGCCTGGGCAGCGAGTGACTGAATACAGCGAAACAAGTGTTTCTTTTTTCCAAGTCTGACAATAATAACAGATACGAGTGGTTCCATAGGCACAACTTCTTTAGGTAATAATGTAGGTCGTTTTAAATCTATAGTATTGAGACTATTTTGAATCAAGTACGTTCTTGTAAACAGCAGATATCTCTTCTGCAGTTTTCTCCCAAGTGTACATACGCCTAATTTCAGCGGCGACGCCGGATCTCGGACCATTACGCCAAGCGTGCATGATACATTCTTCGATCGACGAATCATCCCTGGGATCAACATACAGCGCACTCGAACCAAAGTATTCGGTCGTGCTTCCTTCCTTAGTTATTACTATCGGCGCACCCTGACTCGCAGCTTCCAAAGCAGCGATACTCGGTGTTTCGCAGAAACTCGGAAGCGCAAACACACGGCACGCGCGATAAGCGGACTTTAAAAATTCGACATCTGAACTTGGACCCAGATGAAAAAATGCTGAATATTCTTTCTTAAACGAATCAAAGTAGTGCCTGTCTCTTATGTGCCCAATACAAGCAAGGGGCAGATTTAATTTTTTGCAAGCTCGCACGAGTGCCGCCGTATTTTTGCGCTGATCAATATTGGCAACCGATAGGACGAACTCGCTACTGATGCCCGTTGCTTTTCTAAAAAGTTCCGCACTACCATCTACTAGAAATTTACTATCAATAGAATTCCTCGTTTTAAAAAATTTTTCACGAGGAATAGAAAAATCTTTCGCTATCTGCTCAGACTCGATGTTTGAATTCGTGAGTATTCCGTCGGAGCTATTTAAAAGCGACCGAATATAACGATACGCCTCACTTGTCTCTTGGAAATTAGCCCATAGAATTGGAGAAAGAATCATCTTTTTACCAGAATTTTTGTACGTATCAAAAACTTCTTCCAGACCACTGGCTACACTAAACTGGTGAAAAATCGAAAACTCAGATTGCGGATTCCACATATTATAAAGCCCGATGGTATAGCCTCGTAGTTCCAACGCAGCTTTAGACTGTAGAAGTTGCATCTCTCCACCACCTGGCTTTAAAAAGGCGCCATTCCAGGTATTAAAAACGATACTTTTATGATCCTGCAGCTTACTTCTCCCAGTTACGGTGAATTATATTGTTTAAACACCCCTATTTATCACAATTCACCACGTATTCGCCACATCAACACTGCCAATAGCCACTGGCACACAGCATTAACTAAACGTCGACCACAATCAGTTACCTTGACGAAGGTTTCCTCTTGCAAACACTCTTCGGCCGAAGGATTATCACCGCTCAACCATCCTGGATAAACAAATGCTTGTTACGTTGATAGTACCTGTTTTTAACGAAGAGGATTCAATCGACCTTTTTTTGAAGAGCGTCGAGGCAACTTTCGTAGGTCACGTTAACGTGGCTCTGGAGTTCATCTTCATAAATGACGGCAGCAGCGATGACACTCTTAATAAACTTTTAACTGCACAAGCTAGCGATAAAAGAATAAAGATTATCGACCTAAGTAGAAACTTTGGAAAAGAGGCGGCTCTAACTGCTGGACTTGATATAGCCACGGGAGATGTCGTGGTCCCGCTCGATGTGGACCTTCAAGATCCACCTGACCTAATTCTTACTATGATCGAAAAATGGAAAGACGGCTTTGAGGTTGTTTTGGCCCGGCGCTCGGATCGATCAAGCGATTCTTGGCTTAAAAGAACTTCCGCAAAACTTTTTTACCGCGCGCACAATCAAGTATCAGAAATACCGCTACCTGAAAATGTTGGCGATTTCCGCCTTATGGACAAGAAGGTTGTGCAAGCGCTCCGAAGATTCTCCGAATCCCGAAGATTTATGAAAGGCCTTTTCTCTTGGGTGGGCTTCAGATCAACATGCGTTGATTACGTTAGGCCCACTCGATCAGCTGGTACGACTAAATTTAACGGATGGAAACTGTGGAACTTTGCGATTGAGGGAATTACAAGCTTTAGCACCGTTCCTTTGCGCGCGTGGACTTATATAGGTGTCATGGTTTCCTTTACGTCTATTCTATTTGCTCTATTTATCGCTGTGCGTGTTGTCGCGTTTGGAGTGGATGTCCCGGGATATCCCTCAATTATAGTGGCAGTCACTTTTCTAGGCGGACTGCAGTTACTCGGTATAGGAGTTATCGGTGAATATTTGGGACGGGTCTATATTGAATCTAAAAATCGACCTACATACATTGTCCGAAGTTATTACAACAGCGAAAAATAAAATATGGATTTAAAAGAAACTGAAATCTTAGGCGATTCCGTCACACAACACTGGTACTATAAATCGAAGGCCCAAGCTCTAAAAAAAGTCTTAGGCCTGAAGCACGCTGTAAAATTCGCAGACGTTGGCGCTGGTTCAGGATTCTTTTCAAAATCCCTCCTCGACAGCGGAATGGCTAGTTCTGCACTTTGCATAGATACAAGCTACCCAACCGAGTCTGACACCCTCTACAATCATAGACCTCTCATCTTCCGTCGCGAAGCGAATAAAATCGAAGCAAACATCGTGCTTATGATGGATGTTATCGAGCACATTGACGATGATCTTGGTTTCCTAAAAATGTATTCTGAGAAACTAACAACTGGGACAAAATTAGTGATTACAGTTCCGGCATTCCAGTTTTTATGGAGCAACCACGATATATTTTTGGAGCACAAGCGGCGTTATACAGTTTCCAGCCTAACGAGGCTCCTTGAAAAGACAGATCTGGAGATCCAATCTTGCAGTTATTACTTCGGAATGGTTTTTCCGTTGGCGGTGGCGACGCGCCTAATTGAGCGAATCTCGAGAAACGCAAGCGCTGCTGAATCGCAGCTAAAAATCCACAGCCCTATAACTAATGCTATATTGCATTTGCTATGCAAACTGGAACTACCATTTATGAAATTTAACAAACTATTTGGTCTCTCAGTGTTTTGCACGGTTCTAAAAAAATAAATATGGAAAAATTAAAAACCATTTTACAATCTAAGAGATCTTCACAACTTGTTACAATCTTTGTTTTTACATTCGCAATTGCGTACTGTATAAAATCTATCTTTTATCCTGGATTCATGACTTACGATACTTTGCACGCTTTACGTTCAGCGCGCAACGGAGTCACGGATTCTGAATGGCCTCCAATGGTGAGCTACATATGGAGTTTCGTTGAGATCTTTTCAAGCGATCCATCATCGATGCATTTTGTTCAGATCTCAGTTTTACTTTTCGCGTTCGCCCTAATTTGTTACAAAAAAACTAAAGGTCTACTGATTCCCTTGGTTGGCGTACTCTACTATCTTGCGATACCCACAATACTTGGGTCTATTTCAGTTATCTGGAAAGACATATTGGTAGCTACTTTATTCTTGGCATCAATAGTTGGTATAATCCAGATTTCAGCGGCAAGCACTACGCCCAAGACATTAGCATGGACACTGTATTCATTGTGCTTTATTTTTCTTGCTACTTGTACTCGACATAATGCAATTACTGGTGCAGCGCCACTACTACTCTATCTCTCTTTAGCGTTGTTCCTGAAAAACCGCAAAGCAACCTCTCGAAGTATTATGTTTATCATATTAATTTCTTTAGTTGCCACTCTTACTCTTTATAAAGGCAAACGTTTTTTAGATCATTATAGTTTGCCATCATTTAGTAAAATTGGAGGATCGACGAATCTATTGCACGTCGTACGTATGCTCGACGTCGTGGGCGCCAGTATCTGTCTTAATAAGAGCCAACTAAATGCCATCGCACCCGGATTAACGCTCGACGAAATTAAAGCCGGCTATGATCCAAGACACTCAAACAACTCTTTAGAGTTACTAAAAAAAATCCCCTACGAAGGTGTTTGGGAAAAATGGATTGAACTGGCAAAAACTGAGCCCCTATGTTTTGCATACAACAAATATCAACTTACGAAATTTCTAGTGGGCGCTAACAGCGGAGAGCAGTTTTTGATAACAGCACCGAGTGTTGATGCCAATGAGTTTGGGTACCAATTACAGCCATCGCCAATGCGCGATTCGCTTATAAACTATGTTCACTCGTCGTCTTCGTATTTTTTTATGAGACCCTGGTTTATATACCTTCTATCCACTTTAGTTTGTCTGATTTGTGTACTTAGAAAAAGGTCCCCAATGTTTTATATGGCCACCTATTCCTCAGGCTTGTTTTATGGTCTAGGTATTTCGGCTTTTGGAAATGCAGCTGATGCGAGGCTATTTTTCTATCCAACTACAATAGCGATGCTTATTATCGTAGCGGGCACAGGACAGCTTGTTGGACGTATTGCCAAGAATAGAGACTATTAATCGCCGTAGATCACATGACGGAATTTTTTGCGCCATCCAACGGTTTTAAATTCCTCATAATTTACGAATTCTAAATCTAGGCCCTCAGGCCAATAGGAAAGAACCTCTCTACGGATTCTCTCTTGATCCTCTAAGTTTTCTGGTACGACATGGAGTACAGGGTTTTTGCCTTCTCTAATTTTGATCTGAAATTCACGCACATGCCGAACTTTATGATCCAAATAATCCATAATAAAATGTGTTGGATACTGCTTATTATTAATGGTCACAAGATCATGGACTCGTCCCTGTATGTCGTAGACAAATTCGCCGCCCGACTCCTGCTTCACCGTAGCCACATCGCCAGTGTCATAGCGTAGGAGTGGGAATCCGCGATTGGTAAAATTGGTAACGATCAAAGATGCTTGGTTGATTTCCTCAACGTAAAACGCACGCGAGAATACTTTCAATCGGCGATAATTATCTGTAGGTAAAGAGTGTGCCACCACGCCAAACTCGGCGTTTCCGTAACGATTGGCAACTCTGCACTTAAACACGCGCTCTATCGCTTCCACCATTTTTTCAGTGAGCATCTCCCCCGACGGCTCAAACACCGGAATGCGCGGCGCGCGCTTCTGATTCTTCTCCGCATAAACGGCGAGAGCATACATAGAAGATGGATGGCCCTGAACCAAGTATGGGGAGATGCGCTTTAAGTTTTTGAAAACACTCTCAAGTTCGCGATCAGAAAACGAATCGATCATCAGGCGCTTGCGGTTCTGCACAAAAAGCTTTGCCATATCCATCAACTGGTATTTGTAGGCCACCGGTTGAAGCCCCACTTCCGAAGCAATGTGGCAGTCAGAATGGTGCGGTTTTTTCCCTGCCATTTCGTAGGCCATCAGATTAATCGCTGCCGTCCAGTCCAACCCCTCTGTGTCGTAGTAAAAATACACCGACTGCCCCGTCGACCCGCCAGTTTTGCGTACATGGCAAGCATTAGGTGCTTTGATACGCTCGCCCTGCTCTCGAATGATGTCCTTGGTGAGCAGCGGTAGATCCTGAATGTAGCGGATATCTGTGAGCACTTTGGCGTGGTCAAAATGACACTTTCGAAAAAGTTCCGTATAGTAAGGTATGTTCTCAGCGCAATATTCGAGAAACTTCGCCAGCTCCGCTCTTTGCAAAGCCCGTTGGGCGTCGACGGAGAGGTTTTCAAAGGATTTCAGCTGTAAAACTTTATCCGATATATTCCTCTTAGAATATCGCTCCATCAGCGGATAAAGAACATAACCATTCAAGTAGGACAGCATACCCCTCCAGAGTGCCTATCACTTTTAGCATTTTTCATTTACGATTGTGATTTAAAACTAGCGCCTTAAGAGCGATGTCGCGCCGCGTATCCCGTGAATGTTTTCACTCTCTGTGACAAGACTTAACTATGGAACCGTACCTCCGCTCCCATGTCCTTTTTCCAATTTTGGAGTTCCTTGGCCAGCGAGACATCTCCACCAAACTGCGCTGCTTGCGCAAAGACGCCCAGCTCCCATGGCCCGCACGAGAACAGCGGATGCAACACCAGCTGTATTCCATGCTGTGTGAGGCTAAAGCTCACGTGCCCTATTATCGCGATCTCTTTCGCTCCATCGGCTTTGATCCTGAACTTATAAAAACAGATCTGACCTACTTAAACGAGCTCCCTTATCTCACTAAGGATATACTCCGTGAGCAGGGTTCGCGCCTGCTCAATGAATCTCGTAAGATCAGTAAATGTCATATGCGTAAAACCGGCGGTTCCACCGGGCCAACGCTGCCAGTATTTTATGATTCTGAGTCTTTGGATTGGACCGCCGCCGAACACATCCATGTGGTCGGCTTTACAGGACATCGGCTTTGCGGAAAAGAAGTAGTCATTGTCCCCGCGTCTATGCGTCCAACTTCAAAACGCAATGCGATTGAGAATGTCGTTAAAAACTTCACTCTCAATCGCATCATCATTAAATCAGGTCCTATGGACGCTGCCTCTCTCGAGCAGATTTGGTACAAATTAGAAAAAACAAAACCCTATTTGGTTCAAGGGCCTCCCTCCATCCTGTATGCGCTCGCTCTTTATCTGCAGTCTAAAAACCGATCTCCACGAAAAGTTTTCCTTGCGTTCGAATCCACAGGAGAGACTCTCGATCAAACCAAGCGCGAAGCTATCGAGCGCCAGTTCTTGTGTACGGTGTACAATCGCTACGGAACAGCGGAGTTTGGCGTTGTCGCCCACTCTCGTAAAGAATATGACAAACTCGAAGTCGTCGACTATCTCGTCTACCCGGAAACATTTAGCTTGGGGAACGGCCTTAACGAATTGGTGCTCACGGGTCTCACCAATACGACCATGCCCCTTATACGTTACAAAACGGGCGATATTGGCAATGTGTCGTTCGATGATGGAAAATATTGGATCTCGAAACTTCAGGGTCGCGTCCACGATTTAGTGTACGTAAACAACCAGCCCCATTCAACATCGTACATTCAGGATTTGCTCGAACAAGTGGGCGGCATCGATGAATTCCAAATTTGCATCGACAGCGAGAATCGTAAAACACTCAAAATTGTCCCTTCACCGGCGTGTGACAAAAACTTTATTTTGCAAAAGATTAACAATTTATTCGGCAATGAGTTCCATGTGGAATTTATTAACTTCAACGGATTGGTGCTACAAGGGTGGCGCTCTAAATTCCGGTATGTCGTTAGGCAGACGGTCTAAGTGTTCCAGGCCAATCGCTCCCTCCAGATTCAACTACTCGCTATTAAGGGCCGCATCAAGCGCAGCCCACTTCTTCCCTCTATAGCTCTCAAACTATGGTGGCAGGGAAAGCGTGCTTTGAACACTCTTCGGAATGCGCGCGGACAGTACCCACTCAATCCGTCTCAGGACGCCCAATACTATGCTCTCTCCACTGCCAATTTAACCTCCTCCATTTCAACTACGCTGACAGGTCCACATGATATCGGCCATTCCTGCATTGCCAGTGAACTCGATTACACGGCGCCCGAGTTCAAACGCGTGTTTATGGAAATGATCGAACCGGTGGGCGCAATGGAAAGAAAATCCTGGGAGTTTGTGATGGCCACCCTGGGACTTCAAAAATGGGGCGCCCTCGGGCCTGATAAGAAAGGTCTAGGCATCGGATCCGGTTGTGAAAAGCCCCTGTTCTATTACGCACGCCAGTCAGAGATGGTTGTTGGGACCGATCTTTATCTCAATAATGATTCAGCATGGCAGCACACGGCACACTCAGATATCCTCGCTAACCCCAACAAGTACGCGCCGTTTTCCTACCCCAAGGAAAAACTAGAGCTGCAACACATGAACGCTATGGATCTTAAATTCGGAAACAATCATTTTGATTATATCTTCTCGTTTTCTGCCATTGAACATTTTGGGTCCAGAAGTAATATTGAAAAAACCATGCAAGAAATTGAGCGTGTGCTCAAACCGGGTGGTATTGCTGCGATCACTACAGAATTTATCCTCAACAAAGATGCCTCTCACGAAGAGTATTTCAATCTCGAAGAACTGCAAAGACATATGCTCGATTCTCACAAAATGGAATTGCTTGGGCCTTTGGATTTGCGTCTTTCCAAGCAGGACATTGATCATATTTTAGACTTCGATGGGAATATGAATCAACCCATCAGTATTATTTTTAAATGCGGCTCCATTATATTCACCCCCCTGCTCCTCTTTTTTAGAAAGAAATAATGAATAGCGCCCGTCAGAAACTGCATCATAAAGATCTTATGATTGAGCTCACCCGAAAAGAGCTATCCATACGCTACAAGCATATGGCATTTGGCTACCTGTGGTCGGTGACAAGCCCCCTGGCCTCCGTGTTGATTTACTACATCGTCTTTCAAAAAATCCTTAAGGTGCCGCAACCGAATTACGTTTTATTTTTGGTAACGGGCCTTTATCCGTGGCAATGGATCGCCAACTCCATAAACGTTGCGCCCACGACGTTTCATTCCAATGCTCAGTTGATTAAAAAAACACTGTTCCCGCGCTTCATGATTCCGCTGGTGATGGTGACGCAAGACGCCCTTCATTTTTCGCTCACTATTCCGATCGTACTCTTGATCATGCTATTCTCAGATATCACGCCTGGGCTCACCTGGCTTTGGGCTCTGCCACTTTTGTTTCTAATCCAGTTCATGATGACCTATTCCATCACCTTACTTCTGGGAACTCTCACGCTGTTTTTTAGGGATCTCGAACGCCTGGTGCAGATTGGTATGCAATTTACCTTTTACCTCACCCCGATCCTCTATTCTGAGCAGATGATTCCGAAGGAATATCAGCATCTCGTGGTGATCAATCCCTTCGCGACCTTAATGATCAACTGGCGTCATGTTTTCTTAGAAAACACTGTAGATCTTTATTATTTATCCTGCTCTTTTATTTGGGGATTGGCGCTTCTCATCGTGTGCCAATGGATTTATAGAAAGCTCTCATGGCGCTTTGCGGAGATACTGTGAACCAACCCATCATCGAATTCTCACACGTTTGGAAACATTACCCGTACTATCATCATCTTACCGGTGGCATTAAACATTTCATTTTTAATGCTCCGAAATACCTGCGCGAGATCAAGAATCAAAAACATCAGGCACTGGAAGACATCTCCTTTACCGTCCAAAAAGGCGAAAGCATTGCTATCATCGGCAGAAACGGCAGCGGCAAGAGCACCACTTTGGGAATGATCGCAGGAGTATTGCGTCCCAATAAAGGCGAAGTGCATGTGCGCGGCCGCGTATCACCGCTACTGGAGTTGGGTGGAGGATTTCATCCGGAACTTTCTGGGCGCGAAAACATTCGTCTCAACGGTGTGATCCTGGGCCTGTCGCGAAAAAAAGTTTTGGAAAAGATGGAACAAATTATTGAATTCTCAGATCTCAACAATTTTATAGAAATGCCTATAAGGACGTATTCGTCAGGCATGATGGCTCGCCTGGCCTTTTCCGTGGTGGCGCATCTCGAGCCCGAGATTCTTCTTATCGATGAAATCCTTGGCGTCGGTGACGAAGGTTTTCAAAAAAAGAGCAACGAGAAGATTGTGGCAATGAAGAACCAAGGCGTTACTATCATCCTAGTGACTCACTCCTCCAGTGATGCAGAAAAGCTCTGCGAACGTTGTATCTGGATTGATAACCATCGCGTGCGAAGAGATGGAAAGTCTTCAGAAGTTCTCGCCGAATATAAAACTATTTTTTAAAATTTGTAAATTTAGATCTCAGCGCAAAAGTACCGTACAAGTTCCTCGTCAGTGAGATCGGCGTACTGTAGCGCCAAAATCTTCTTGATCTTTTCATTAGATCCCACGACCATCTTTGGATCGTTTTTGCGCAGGAGCGCTGGATTGAGTTCAAATTTTAGCGTCATTCCAAAGACCGCAGCAAATGCGTTCGCCACCGTTTGAAGTTGGCGACTCTTACCCGAACACACATTAAAGATTTCATAATCGTAGGTCGGCGAAGTTCCACATAGTGCCACCAGTAAGTTCAAAAGGCTCTGCACCGGGTTCAATTCGCGATAAAGATTTAGGTCCCCTGTTGTTAGAGTGCCCGTCGTTTTCCCCGCAGACTGCAGGGCGAGTACTTGACTATAGATGGAGCTCATATAGGTGGCGGACTGTTGGCTTTTGTGGACGTGATTGAACAGGCGCAGAACAGTGGTTTTGACAGTGCAACGATAAGACGAACTGGTCAGCAGTTGCTCCCCCGCTAACTTTGTTTCTGCATAGAGATTCTGAGGCGCAATCTTGCACGCTTCGTCGATGGGAAACCCGAAAGACAATTCTTGGTAGTCATAGACCTGAGCCGTACTGGTGAACACGAGATGAACATTTTTGTCCAATGTCTTTGCGGCATCTGCAATGTTGCGCGTGCCTTCGACATTGACCTGAATCGCAAGATCCGGCTGCTCGTCGCACGCTTTTGGTAAGCTCAATGCCGCTAAATGAACCACAACATCAGGTTGTATTTCATTGAGCCGCCGAACACAAAATTCGCGATCTGTAATGTCTCCACCGAAGATATGCACCGATAAATCGTTTTGACTTTCTAGTTTTTTTACAAGCAACGCTCCCAAAAAACCCTGTTCGCCCGTTACCAATACGACTTTAGCGGGCAAGTGGAATTCCCGCTTTTTTGTGCTGTTCGACAAATTTGAGATCCGAATCGACCATCATATTTACCAGGCTCTTGAATGATGTTTTTGGTTCCCAACCCAGTTTTTTCTTGGCTTTCTCGGGGTTCCCAATCAACAGATCCACTTCTGCAGGACGCACAAAACGCTCATCGATCTTTACATATTTTTTCCAGTCCAGATCGGCGCGCGCAAAAGCGAGCTCTACAAATTCCTGAACAGCGTGTGTCTCGTTCATCGAAATGACATAGTCGTCTGGGTTGTCTTGTTGGAGCATCAACCACATAGCCTCTACGTAATCACCTGCAAAACCCCAATCACGGCGGGCATCCAAGTTGCCGAGGCGGAGCTCTGTCGCGAGCTCATTCTTAATCAGCGCCACATTATAAGTGATCTTGCGAGTGACGAACTCGATTCCACGACGAGGCGATTCGTGATTGAACAAAATGCCAGAGGATGCGTGCAAACCAAATGATTCGCGGTAGTTGATAGTAATCCAATGGCCATAGAGCTTCGCAACACCATAAGGAGAACGCGGATAAAATGGAGTTCCCTCCACCTGTGGCACTGCTTGCACTTTACCAAACATTTCAGAGCTGGACGCCTGATAGAATCGAGCCTTAGGACACACTTTTTTCATAGCTTCCAAAACGCGAGCCACACCGACGCCTGTGAATTCTGCGGTGAGGATCGGCTGCGTCCACGACGTGTGTACAAAGCTCTGGGCACCCAAATTGTAAATTTCATCGGGCTTTGCAATTTCCATCGCATTCATCAACGATGTCTCGTCTAAGAGATCGCCAGAAATGAGCTGAATCTTGTCCTGAATATGCGCTATGCGATCCGTCGCGACTGAACTTGAGCGTCGAGTGAGCCCGTAAACCTTGTAGCCCTTACTGAGCAGCAACTCTGCGAGGTAAGACCCATCTTGACCCGTAACACCTGTAATCAACGCCGACTTCATTTCGTCTCCTCTATCAATATTATGGAACAAAATACGAGGCCGCGTTGCCGAGAGCAAGCCTACAGCTCGAGCGCGTCGCGGCAATCGGTACTTTTTGGGAGTTTACACAGGGCACATGCGCGTAGAGGCGTCAGATCGTACGGTAGAGTTCCATAAACTGGGCCGCGCAATTTTCCCATGTGAATTGGCGCCAGCGCTGGTCGCCCATTCGCATGAGCGCCTGCACCGCGGGGGAATCTGTGAGGACACGCTCCATAGCTGCGGCGATTTGGTCAGGGCTTTTGGGGTCCACCAACAGTGCAGCCTCACCGGCCAGCTCCTTCATCGCGCCGTAGTTCGACGTGATCACAGGGCATCCCAAAGACATGGCTTCCAGTATCGGAAAACCAAAACCTTCGTAAAAGCTGGGGAACACAAATGCGGAGGCTCCTGCGTAAAGACCCTGGAGCTCTTCGTTCGACACAAAGCCTTTTTGTTCGATGGCAGTTTGAGCACTCGAGGCCTGAATGTAGGCGCGAATCTCATCGGACTGATAACCATCTTTGCCAACCAAGTACAGTTTCGCATCTGCGTGTTTGCGCGCGACGACCTCGAAGCCTTTGATGATGCCTAAAATATTTTTCCGCGTTTCTAGATGGCCAGCGTACAAAAAGTACGGCGACTTATGCACGTTCGGAACAAAGTTTTTTTGCGTCTTTAAAAAATGATCGCAGCCCGGCGGAATGCAGCGCACACGATTCTTGAACTCGGGAAACTGTTGGCGAATTTCATTGGCGATAACTTCGGTGTCGGCGATCACTATATCAGGTTGACCATTATGGAGTACATCGCGCGTGGCTGCCTGCCCGCTCTCGCGAAATGGTTCGGAATTAAAACCCTTGTGAAAAACTGCCAGGTCATGAATGGTTACAATTTTTTTAAAGCGATTTGAGTGGGAAAGTAAACGGAAATCAGGACCCTGAATAATTCCACCGCCTCGCAATGATTCGAGTGGCGCGAAGAATGGCTTTGCGGGCTGGCCTATGTGCGCTTCGACAGAAGACGGCTTCAAAACGCGCGAGAGTTTTATCACCGGCTCCAGGGGAGCATCTTGGTCCCTGAGGGCCTTGAACAACTCACGGGCGTATACGCCGATGCCCGATACTCGCTTCGGCATTAAACATGTGACATCGAAGTAGACTTTCACTCTCTATGCTCGATTGTAATCATCATCGTAACGTTTAATGTCGTCTTCACCAAAGTATTCACCAGTCTGCACTTCCACAAAACGTAATACCTTTGTTCCCGTATTACGCATTCGGTGTTTAGAATTGCTCGGAATCACGATAGAGCTTCCTGGATTGACCTGGAGTACCTGCTCGTTGATCACTACTTCGCCGGAACCATCAATAATTACCCAGTGTTCACTGCGGTGAAGATGCGATTGATAGGACAACTGCTGGCCCGGATTCACCGCGATTACTTTAATTTTAAATTCGGAATCATCAGAAATAATCTCGTACTTGCCCCACGGACGATGGTCAAAGGTGTGCTCTGTGGTGATCGGATCCTTTTTTTGCTCCAGCTGTTCAACGACTTTTTTGGTGTCTTGACTGTGGCCCTTTTTTCCAATCAAAAGTGCATCAGGGGTTTCAATCACAAACGCATCGTCAATGCCAACCACAGCAATGGTTTTTTCTTTTACCGAAAAAATAAAATTGTTCTTCGCTTCAAATCCTACAGTCTTTGCCTTATTGGTCCCTTGCGAGATAATGCCCAAGTCCGCCATCTTCGCGTAGTCATCCCACGAACCCAAATCACTCCACTCAATATCACTGGGTATGCACACTTGCTCTTCCAATTTTTCCATTACACCCTTATCGACACTCATGGACTGCACCTGCCCATACATCTCGGTCAGGTTTTTGCGATCCTTTTCGATTTTAGAGACTACCTTCCACACATCAGGTAGAAATTTTTCAAAGGCGCGAATCATGGTATCGACTTTAAAAACAAACATGCCGGCATTCCAAAAATGGTTCCCACTCTCAACGAACGCTTTTGCAGTGCCGAGATCGGGCTTTTCAGAGAACTGGCGCACTTTTCGAACTACCAAATCCCCCTCTTTTTTGTATTCATCCTTTGTACACTCGATATACCCAAAACCAGTTGATGGATGGTCCGGCTGAATACCTAGAGTCACAACCTTACCTTCACCGGCGCATTTTTCGGCGAGCTTCACGATTTCTAAAAACTTTTTTTCTTTACCCACTAAATGATCGGCCGGAAATACGCCAACAATCTCATTGCGCTTACCCTGCTGTTCGAGCACGTGGCACAGGAGCGCCACCGCCGGAGCCGTGTTCTTTGCAAACGGTTCATAGATCACGTTCTCAAGCGGCAACCGCAAATTGGTCATGCAGCGATCAGTGAGTACCTTTAAGCTCTGCACGGTGATGATCATCGGCGTGCCCATGGGGGCTACGCGCTTGAGTGTGTGCTCGAGGAGTGGTTCATCAAAGATTTCACAAAACTGCTTCGGGTACGACGTGCGTGAAATGGGCCACAAGCGGCTTCCCGAGCCTCCAGAAATAATCACTGGAATCATAAACTCTCCTTTTTAAGAATTTTCGCCGCATCCACATTGAGGCGCGTATCCGACAAAACAAACAAATGAATACCGGGTGCTCCGGCTCTACGAAACTTTTCGATCATGTTTAAAAACGGTTCCATCAACACGGAATCACTGGCCGATTTGTCGGCCTCTTCCGGTAGCGCGTTCAAATACCACTGAGGCACCTGGCAGCCAAAGCGCTGGGTCATCACACGCGCTTGTTTTTTGGATTTTAGAATGCGCACTCCGGGCAAAATGGGTTTCTGAATACCTTTTGCAGCAAGCTCGCCCATGAACGTTTCATAGAGATCCGCATCGAACAGCATCTGCGTAATACCGTAGTCGGCACCCGCTTTAAATTTTTCTTCTGTAAAACGCACCCGCTCGCTCTCGACGGGATGTTCTGGATAAACGGCAACGCCGATGCAAAAATCCGTGCGTTCACGCGGCTCCACTTTAAAATTGGCGCGCTCTATAAACTGACCACCATTTAAATTCACTATCTGCTTCACCAGCTCATAGGCGTAGTGATAGCCACCTTCGCGCGGCTTCCACTCTTCGCTTCCCATGGGCGGATCTCCGCGCAGCGCCAAAATGTTGCGAATCCCAAAGTAATGGTGATCCATCAACTGGTTTTCCACCTCTTCTGGAACCAAATCACGACAGGTAAAGTGGGCAATGCTGGGCCTTTTAAAATTATCTTTGATCGCTTGGGCGATAGGCAAACTGCCTCCGCGCAAGCTGCCCCCGGCGCCCTTGGTTACCGATAAAAAATCCACACCCGAATCGACAATTTGTTTGAGCTTGCTGAAAACTTCGCTCTGTTCCTCACCATTGCGAGGAGGTATCACCTCTGCAGAGATGGTGAATGACTTCTCGGCAAGAACGTCTGTAATTTTGCGATCAATGGCATAGCCGAGCATCTTAAACCTTTCTCCGCAGAGGAAACGCTCGCTCAGTGCCTGCGCGCGACCAAATGACAAATAAATAAACCGGCACGTAGGCCGAAACCAAAAAGTAAAAACTGTACATGGGATACGCAATTGCCATGATCGCATTGGGTAACAACCACAGGATCATCACGCTTGCGTAAAACAGCGCGACTTGGGGATGGGTGTAACCGGCGGCCACCATCTTTTGAAACGCATGTTGCTTATGGGGCTGCGACGGCCGCTCTCCACGCGCCACACGAACAATCAGTGTCCAAGTCGCATCAACAACGAACATACCAAACACAATGAGGTGAATGTAAAGAGAGGCGTCGTAAACCAATTTCGTCAAAAGTGCAAATGCCCCAAAAACGAATCCCAAAAAGTAGGCGCCCGAATCACCCATAAACACCACAGCCGGGTGCCAATTGAGTGTTAAGAAAGCAAATAAGGAAAACGCCAACACCGCATATACTATCGCCACATCGATGTTGCCGAGAAAAAACGAACACGCCGAAAAAATCGCCGAGGCCACGATACCCACGAGTGTGGCCAGCCCATCACTGCCATCCATAAAATTGTATAAATTTATAAACCACACCACATAGAGAATGCAAAAGAGCGACGTGAGCAATGGCCAGCTTGGTAAAAATGAAATTTCAATCTCTTCTGCAAAGCCATTGGTCATAAGCGCAATTACAAACAGCGACACTAAAAACTGCACCGATAGGCGCACTGTTGCCGGCACCGACTTGAGATCGTCCCAATAGCCAAGTAGCATGACCAACGAACCGCCTAAAAATACTGGCAGTGTGAATGTGAGCGAAAGCTGGCGCATAAAATAAAGGAGCGCCAAGGTCAATGTGACGCCAAGATAAAAACAAATCCCCGCCCCACGGGGCATCGGCACGCGGTGCTGACTGCGCTCGCTGGGCATATCAATAATTCCGTAATGCATGGCAAAGCGCCGGTAGAACTGAATCACACCCAAAGTAAGAATAAAACTCAGCAAGCTACCAAATACGTAGACAAACATTTTTTTAATTATCCCACTGTCTCTTTGACGGCCTTGATCACAGTCTCGATGTCTTTATCAGGCATACCGGGGTAAAGCGGTAAACTGACGACCTTGCGGGAAACATCTTCGGTCACCGGTAACTTCACATACATGCTTTTGTAAACAGGCTGTTCGTGCATTCCCATAGGATAATGAACCGAAGTTGGCACTCCCAGTTTTCCCATCTTTTCTACAAACTGATCGCGATGGGGAACAGCCACGGTGTACTGAGCAAAAACAGACTCGCGGTCCGATTTGATTTGCGGAGCCACAAGGTTTAGCCCCTTAAAGCTGTCATTGTAGATTTTGCCAATGCGTTGGCGCTCTTTGATATCATCGTTATAAAATTTTAATTTTTCCCGTATCACCACACACTGTATGGGATCGAGTCTGCCATTAACACCAATGTACTCATGATAGTAACGCTTGGTTTGTCCGTGAACGCGGATAGAATCTAACTTTTTATGCAAATCTGTATTGGAGGTGAAGACAGCGCCACCATCACCGGCAGCGCCTAACGGCTTAGCTGGGAAAAAACTGGTGCAACCAATGTGGGTTACAGAACAGCTGCGGCGCCCTTTGTAGGTGGCACCAAAACTCTGTGCCGCATCTTCGATCACAACTAATTTGTGTTTTTCAGCGATCTGATTGATTTCCTCAAGATCGGGCATTTGTCCAAAAAGAGAAACGGGCATAATCGCTTTGGTTTTTTTTGTGATGGCTTTTTCAATTTGGCTGATGTCGATATTGTAGGTGTCGCGCTCCACATCGATGAATACAGGCTTGGCACCTAAGGTGGAAACCACTTCCGCTGTGGCAAAAAATGAAAAGCTTGGAACAATCACTTCGTCGCCCGGTTGAACATCGATCGCTTGAAGCGCCATCATCAACGCGATCGTGCCGTTAGAAACAGCCAGTGCGTGTTTGCTGCCAACAAACTGTGCAAGATCCGCCTCACAGGTTTCCACATGTTTACCCAGGATGTACTGCCCACTGGATAGGATGTTGAGGATCTCCGGTTCGACTATTTTTTGAATTCTTTTATAAGAAGGGCTTAAATCCAAATACGGTATCATAAATCTCTCCTCGAGAAGGCTAGCCATTACAGAGGCGCAAGCTTCAGTTATACCGTATTTTAGAGGGGTGTCACTAGTCATTCTGGGAACGATTCCATTCAGTAACTGGTCCTATATGCAACGCAGAAGCAGAATGAAATTGCCTTTATTTGTACCTCAACTCCCCTCTATACTAGGCCATTCTCAGTGCACGCCAACCATACCCGAGACTAAAGGGGGATATATTCCATGACGTTACTGCTTAAACAGATCTTTGCACTCGTAAAACTACTCCACTCCGATACGGAAACCACCTCCATTGCGCTCGGTGTTTGTATGGGCTTCATCCTGGGCATGACCCCCGCCTTTTCTCTACAAACGGTTTTGGTGTTTATGCTGCTGTTTGTTTTTAGAATTCAAATTGGCGCAGCCTTCCTCGCCGCTTTCTTCTTTAAATTTATCGCCTTCTTCCTCGACCCGGTCTTCAATCCGATCGGCGCGGCCGTTCTGGAGATGGGTGCGCTCCAAGGTCTCTTCACCGAAATGTACAACATGCCGATCATCCCACTGACGCGTTTTTATAACACCATCGTTATGGGTTCGGGCGTGGTATCGATCGCCTTGATTCCGTTTGTCTTTATCGTCTCTAAAATCATGATCGCCAAGTATCGCAACACGGTTGTTGTAAAAGCTCAAAAAACAAAAGCATGGAAGTACTTCACGGCCACCAAGTTTTACAATTGGTACGCCACCTACAATAATCTTTATGGAGGAGTTGAATAATGGCCGACGCTCAAGCACCAACCCAGCAACCAAAACCCATAAAGGCAAAAAAGAAAAAAGGCCCGATTCGCTACGAAGCGGTCATTCCGGTAACGATCGTTTTTTTACTGATGTTCGCCTATTTTAAATTTTTCTTCGATCATCACATTAAAATGGCGATTGAGTACGGCGGCACTTACGCCAACGGTGCGGAAGTGAATGTGGGAAGCCTCAAAACAAGTTTTCTCGATGCCTCTCTCGACATCGCCAACATCGAAGTCACTAACAAAGAAAAACCCATCGAAAACATCGTGCAGATCGGCGGCATCAATTTTAAAGCCACGTGGGGCGGACTCCTTCGCGGCAAAGTGATCATTCCTTTGGCCTCGGTTTCCGACATCATGATCAACTCCACCCGCAAACGCGCCGGCAAAGTTCTTCCTCCCAAGAAGAGCTCCGAAAACGGAATGGAATCGGTCAAAGGCAGCGCTCTCGCTGTTACCCAACGCGCGCTCGACGGCAGCATCTTCGGCGACATAGCGCAGGTAGCCTCGGGAACAGATTACAAAGACAAACTCAAAGAGATGGAAGGCAATCTTAAGACATCGCAGTTTGTGACTAAAATGGAAGCGGAACTCAAAGAAAAAGAAAAACTCTGGAAAGAGCGCATTGAAAAACTTCCTAAGCAAGAAGAGTTCAAGGCTTACGAAGCGCGCATCAAAGCTCTAAAAATTGATGGTAAAGATCCCGTCGCCGTTGTGAACGCCATCAACGAGATCGACAAAATCTACAAAGAGGTCGACAGCAAAATCAAAGAGGTCGATCAATCTAAAGATGCGTTAACCGGTGACATCAATGCTTATAAAAACATTTACGGAGATATTAAAAAGTACGTGGATGAGGACATCAAAGACTTGGAAGCCAAAATGGGAATTCCGTCTTTGGATCCGAAAGATCTCGCCATGCGTGTGTTTGGCCGCCAGTTTGGAAAAGAGATTCAGCGCGTAGAAAAATACATGCGCGTTGCGCGCGAGTACATGCCGCCACCCAAAAAAGACCGCCCACCAGAATTCACTCCGCGCGAGCGCGAAGTGGGGCGCGATTATAAATTTCCAAAAACGAACCACTACCCTAAGTTCTGGATCGCCAAAGCTGCCATCAGCTCCAAAGCCACACCGAATGGCTTTTCAGGAACCATGGGCGGTGAGATCATCGATATCACCGACGATCAGAAAGCTCTAGGGCGCCCGCTTCAGGCCAAACTCTCTGGCGAATTCCCCAACAGCAACATCTACGGTGTGCTGATTCACGCTATCATCGATCACACCACGGTCGTTCCCAAAGAATCCGGCCAGATAAAAATCGGCGCGTTTCCGCTCAAAGATGTGATGCTCTCCAAATCGAAAGATGTGACATTTGGCTTTGCACAAGCCTCAGGATCCTCGGAACTGAATATTGCGCTTCAGGAGGAAAACGTCGATATCAAGTTCAACGCCGGATTTGATAAAATCAACTACATCGTTGAGGCGGAAAAGGCCAAAGCCAAAGAAATCCTCACCAATGTGGCCAATGGCTTAGGCGCACTCACACTTAACGGGAGTGCCACCGGTACCTGGAAGAGCTTGGATTTTGATTTAGGGTCCAACATCGGCGATCGCCTGCAAGCGGCGCTCAAAGCGGAGTTTGATAAACAAGTGGCCGAACTTAAAACAAAGCTGCGCGCCGCCGTGAACGAAAAAGTAGAAGGTGAAAAGCAAAAACTCCTCTCCAAAGTTCAAGACTTCGAAAAGCAATTTGGCGTGTCACTAAAAAGTAAAGAAGACGCCGTCAACTTGCTCAAACAAAAACTCAACGAAGAAAAAGACAAAGCCAAGAGCAAACAAGGCGACAAACTCAAAGAGGAAGGAAAAAAACTCCTCAAGGGCCTCAAGTTTAAATTTTAAGCCGTCGCCCGCACTCGCGGGCGCCACTTATTTACCGCAGTACACATCACCGAGCGATGATGAGCGCGACGAGGTTTCGACGGAGCCCGAAACTTTTGCAGCTTCGTTGCCATCTCTCGAGAAATTCACACTGCCATTCACAATGGACTCCCGCTCGACGAGAACCATCATTGCATTTGCCCCGCCGCACGGATTGTCGTTGGACACTACGAGTGGCATTTTCTCGGCCTTCATAGTCCCGCCCAGTGCCGTGCTGTCCACTAAAACTTTTTTCGATGTTGGGAGTACTGATTTGCCGTCATACGCTCCCTGCCCCATGTAGCGCGAAGTGGGAACAGACACCCATGCATATTTTTTGCTGTCCTTGGCATTTTTTAGATACTCAAAGTCGGGTTTCACCGCGCACGCTTCTGTTGCATTCGGAGAAGCCGCGGCCACGTTGTCGAGCCGTTTGGAATCCTTAAGGGCGCCAGTGCTCGGCCGCACATTGTCTAATAGTTGATCGAGTGGCGAGACCCCTTTAGTTGTTTTCGATTTCCAATCGATAGCACGCTGATCCAGAAGCGCTCCTGACAAAGCCCCCAAAAAGTAGGCCTCAGTATCCGCGGTCGGCTGGGGCTGCTCATCGACTCCCTCAAGAACGGCCTCGCGACTCGCTTTGGCCAAATGCTCGGCGGTGACGGGCTTTGAGCAATCAATTTTTGTGGCTACTAAATCGATGTAACGAGCAGAGCCTTCAAATATGTCTGGTCCCTCAAACTCCTCTTTCCCCTTGTATTGAGCTTTATAGGTTTTGTGCCAATGTGCCGCCTCTTCTAAATACTTTTGCCGCTCTGCCCCTGCTGGTGCCTCGAGAGCACGTCGAAGTGCCACCTTTAACTTGTAGCGCATCTGCCTCGGCTTCGCGTCCAGGGGATAACTGTTGATGCGCTCCATAGACGCGGAGTTGGCGTCCAGTGTGTGCTTCCAGCAGGTAGGATTGTTTTGATCATGGATATGCATACTTTCGTGCACGCCGAGTTTGAACGTTTCAGTGACGAAATCGGAACCGGCAGATTTTGGAATATTTTGTGTGAGTTGAGCTCTCATATCTGCTGCAGCTTTGCATTCTTTCGACGGCTTAGGCTTGGGCTGTTGCGAACCAGCGCCACCGTGTTGGCCGGTTTTCTTCTCAACATTGGCCTTTGAGATGCCCATGTTCAAAATCACCTCTGGTGGATTTTTTTGATCATTGGACGTCCAAACTCGATGTTGCGATAGTTTTTTGATTGTTGCGGCATCGGCCGCATCGGTCACCGCAACTAATCCCGTGTCCGCACTCCAGCGCCAGGGAGTTCCGTTTTCGTCGACAAAGGCCATCGGATTTTTATGGAACATTGTCTTTGGCCAAACTTTTGGATCCTTTGCGCATTGGCTAAATTGCGAAAGTTTATCAGCAAGCGCCTGCGCACTGGAACTGGGCGCGGCGTCTTCCACTGGGGAGCTGGTTTTTATTTCTGCGGAGGCAAATACATGAAAAGCAAGGATAATGGAAATCATGCCCCATCATAAATCGGCTCGCTCGAACCGCAAAACTGATCCTCAACACCTAGACCTTTAGGCCTCACATGACGGACTCGTTCGATCCGTAGGCGGTTTGTTTGGCCAATTTTCCGATTATTTTTTGCCTGTGAGGACCTTAAAATAAGCGCGCGCATCGTCGTTGGCCCAGTCGCGCGCGCCGACGATTTTGCGCAAGAGCTTTCCGTCACGTGCAAAAATGTAGGATTCGGGAAGCTTCCCCACTTCAAAGGCCCGCGCGGCCTTGAGATCCTTATCCCACAAGAGATGCATTCCATCCACGCCCAGAAGGCCGAAGGCTTTGCTGAACGTCTCGATATCCCCCTTGCTGGAATCGTTCGATACAGCGAGGATAACAAGCTCCTGTGGGAACTCGTTGAGGAGCTTGACCATGGACGGAAACTCTTCGGCGCACGGCTCACACCATGAGGCCCAAAAGTTAAGGATGACAATCTTATCTTTACCAAAATCGCCGATGTTCACGGGCTTTTCATTAAGATCGACAACCTCGACACCCTTGAGTGAGGTGAACGGATTCTTTTCCAAAAAGTTGAGCACATCGTAAGCCACCGGAGCGTGGTGCGTGGAATAGCGATCCGAGAGTTCACGCCACCCTAAAAAGAGAATAAAAAAAAGCCCTCCTGTAAACAGTAGGGCTATTGATACACGTTTGAGGCTTTTCGGCATTCCAATAAGCCCTAAATCGCTTACAGGCTCGCGCGGAGAACGCGACGATCTGCTTTTTGTTTTCTACGGTTGGTCTTAAGCGTAGCGTACGCTTTTTTCTCATTGCGTTTTTTGTTGTACGCAGCAAGTTCCGTTTTTGTGAATTCTTTCTCAACGAGCTTACGCTTTTCGTTTGGTACTTTGATCTTCACTTTTTTCTCGTTGTACGTCTTGGCTTCGTAATCTACGAATTCGATGAACGCTTGTGGAGCGGCATCACCGGGACGGTTCGAGATTTTAAGAATACGCGTGTAACCACCTGGGCGGTCTTTAAAGCGTGGAGCAAGATCCGCAAGGATGTTCTCGATCACACCTTCATTGGGATAACGAGCTAACAGAACACGACGTGTGTTCAGATCGCCTTTTTTACCCAAAGTGATGGCACGCTCAACATGGCGGCGAAGTTCTTTTGCTTTTGCAAGAGTCGTTTTAATACGACCATGCTCAACAAGAGACGTCACTAGTCCACGGATGAGGGCTTTGCGCGGGTTCGTCTTACGGCTAAAATATTTCGTTTTTCTTCTGTGTCTCATAACACTACTCCAGTACGATTCTTAATAATTACTGCTGTTGTGGATCTTGTCTTTGGGAAGTCGCAGCCGCTGCTGTATTTGGATTCCATCCTGGTGGTGGCCATCCTTCGATCTTCATACCAAGTCCAAGTCCCATTTCGCTTAGGATTTCTTTAATTTCGTTCAATGATTTTCTACCAAAGTTTTTTGTCTTGAGCATTTCGGCCTCAGAGCGAACAACAAGCTCACCGATAAAGCGGATATTGGCGTTCTTAAGGCAGTTTGCACTGCGCACAGAAAGCTCAAGATCATCTACAGAGCGGAAAAGGTTGTCGTTGAGCACAGGCGAAGACTTAGTTTCGCTGTGGGTAACTGGCTCAGTGGCTTCATCGAAAGTCACAAACACTTGGAGTTGCTCTTTCATGATCTTTGCTGCCAATGCTACGGCTTCTTCAGGCTTAATAGAGCCATCCGTCCACACTTCGAGAGTGAGTTGATCGTAATCTGTTTTTTGACCCACACGCGCGTTTGTTACGTTGTAGTTCACGCGACGGATAGGAGAAAAAATCGCATCCACAGGGATAACACCAACGCCCGCATTCATAATGTTGAGCTCTTCTGCAGGAACATAACCGCGGCCAAACTGAACCGTAATTTCTGCATCGAACTTACCGCTGCCGCCGATTGTGCAAATATGCTGCTCTGGATTCAAAACCTCTACTTTGTCGGAAGCTTGGATGTCAGCCGCAGTCACTTTACCAGCGCCATTCTTTGAAACTTTCAGAGTCACGGTATCTGGAGTGTGTTGCTTAAAGCGAACTTGTTTTAAATTTAAAATGATATCTGTCACGTCTTCCATGATGTCTGGCATCGTGGAGAACTCATGAAGAACTTTATCGAATTTTACGCTCGTTACTGAAGAACCCATCATAGAGCTCAACAAAACGCGACGAAGAGAGTTACCAACAGTTGTACCGTAACCGCGCTCGAGAGGACGAATAGTGAATTTACCATACGTCGCCGAAAGGCTATCTGAATCAATCTCGACGCCTTTAGGGCCGATCAAATCTCTCCAAAACATGTAATAATGATCTTGCTGCATGAACTCTCCTCAAAAAAATTAAAAAATCCTTTAACACTCATCTTCTGTCGACCAGATCCGCCGACGAAGTCCGCTCTAATAGCGGCTTAGTAAAATCCTAAATATTAAACTCTACGGCGCTTCGGTGGGCGGCAACCGTTGTGCGGAACTGGAGTCATGTCTCTCATCGAGTTCACTTTGATTCCCGCATTTGCAATCGCACGAATCGCTGGCTCACGGCCAGCTCCGGGACCAGTAAGGTACACGTCTACTGAACGCACACCTTGCTCGATCGCCTGTTTAGCAGCGTCTTCAGCAGCCAGCTGAGATGCAAAAGGAGTTCCCTTACGGCTGCCTTTGAAACCGAGCTTACCCGATGCAGACCAGCTGATGGTGTTACCCATAGGATCTGTGATCGTGATGATCGTGTTTCCGAAACCAGCGGATACGTAACATTTCCCTGAAGGAATGTTCTTCTTGGTTTTTTTCTTAACAGGTTTATTCGCTTGTGGGTTTTTATTATCAGCCATTTTTCCCTTATCCTTACATCACTGCTTTTTTCTTGTTAGCAACTGTCTTACGAGGCCCTTTGCGAGTACGTGCATTGGATTTCGTTCTTTGGCCACGGACCGGTAAACCTTTTTTATGGCGTAAGCCTCGGTAAGTACCGAGATCGGTCAGGCGCTTAATAGCTTGAGAGATTTCGCGGCGAAGGTCGCCTTCGATTTTGAAATTGGCTTGGATGTAGTCACGAATTTTCGCAACATCTTCATCGTTGAGCTCTGATGTTCTCTTCGACGGTGCAAAGCCCATAGCTTTACAGATGTCTTGAGCTCGTTTTCTTCCAACACCGTAAATGTAAGTGAGGCTCACTTCCACGCGTTTTTGTTTTGGAATATCAATACCAGAAATACGGGCCATTTCTAACCTTGCCTTTGCTTGTGTTTAGGATTCTCGCAGATTACGCGAACAACACCACGACGCTTTAAAACCTTGCATTTATTACAGATTTTCTTCACAGAAGCGCGAACTTTCATCTGTTTCCTCCAAAAAAAAATTTGACAGACCGGGGAATTTAGCACCGGAAAGTCATACTCGTCTAGTTAATTATTAGCAGGAAATCGTAAATTTAATGGATTTTTTGAAGCCGTCGCCGACACCCTTTTTTCCATCACCTTTATGGCTTCTGCCCCTCTTTATCTTTGTCAGGGACGCATTCGTTAGAAAGCGTCTATTCTATGTAGCTACGAATTCTTGCGAAGACGTCCTTAGAGCTACCCACTCCATCGATGGAGACAAACAGGCTCTTCTTTTGATAAAACTCCTTCAGTGGAGCAGTAGACTTCTCGTACGCGTCTAATCGCGTTTCTATGGCTTCAGGAGCGTCGTCTTTACGCTGATAAAGCTCCCCACCACACTTGTCGCAAACTCCGTCCTGTTTGGGCGGGGCGGAAGACACATGGTATGTGGTTCCACAGTTTTTGCAGGCTCGACGCCCCGTCAGCCGATCCAAAAGGATTTGCTGCGGCACCTCTAAAAAGAGGGCTTTGGTGATCGAGCGGGCTCCAACTTCGGTGATTTGCTGCTCCAGAGCTTCCGCCTGGGGCAATGTGCGAGGAAAACCGTCAAAAATAAAACTTGTGGACTTATTTTTTTCTAAAAGCTCTCGGATCAATCCAATCACGACAGAATCAGGCACAAGTTTGCCTGCATCTACGTACGACTGGGCTTCTACACCGAGTGGCGTTTTGTTTTTTATGGCGTCACGGAAGAGCTGTCCTGTGCTCACGTGCATCATGTTGGATCCCTCTAGCATGAGGCTGGACTGCGTCCCTTTGCCAGCCCCAGGAGGTCCGAACAGAACTAAACTCAAAAGCTAACCCTCCGCGTACGGCGTGGTCTTTGAGCCGCTTTAATCATCGCTTCATATCTGTAAGCGTTGATTTTTTCGATAAGTTGTAAAGACACACCGACAAGAATCAGAAGGCTCGTACCACCAAAATAAAACGGCAGCGAGGCCTGGCTGATCAAAACCGTTGGCAATAAACAGATCACACAAAGGTATATTGCGCCGGCGACGTTCAGACGGCTCATCACGGTCTGGATGTATTCTGCGGTGCTCTTACCTGCACGAATACCAGGTATGAACTTGCCCGCCTTTTTAAGATTGTCTGCCATCTCATTGGGCGGATACATCAGCTCGGTATAGAAAAAGCAAAAGAACGTAACAAGAGCAACAAAGAATATATTAAAGAGAGCACCATTCGGCGCAAAGTACTGCTGTAATCCTTGTACCCATGGGGCCTGCGAAAAGTTCGCAATGGTCGATGGAAACTGAAGGATGGCAAATGCGAAAATTGGAGGGAGTACGCCGCAAAGATTCACTTTGAGGGGAAGATAGTTCCCCATCATCTGAGGCGCCGCTCCACCTTTTTGTGACATATGAATAGGAATTCGGCGTTGTGCAATTTCAAAGAAAATGATGGCACCGAGAACCACTACCATAAACACGATCAGCAAAAGGATCAGAAGAGCACTCTTTTGACCACTGGCCACCTGGTTCCAAAGGCCCAATGCGCCTCCTGGTATCCCCGCCGCAATACCGGCAAAAATGATGACGCTTGCGCCTTCACCTAAACCGCGATCCGAAATCTGCTCGCCCAGCCACATGACAAAACATGTGCCTGTAGTGAGAGTAAGAACCGTCATCAACTGAAACGGCACGATGCCCACCTGAGAGCGGAATAGCGGTTGGCCGTTCACCTCTTTACCAAGGAGTAGATTGGATAGCGCGTACGCTTGAACAACAGCGAGGAGAATAGTTCCCCAACGGGTGTACATTTGGATTTTGCGACGGCCACCTTCGCCTTCTTTTTTTAGTGATTCCAAATAAGGGATCATAGAGGTGAGAAGCTGGAAAATGATCGAGCTTGAGATGTAAGGCATAATCCCGAGGGCAAATACCGAAAATTGGTTCAGTGCACCACCGGTGAACGTATTAAAGATGCCAAACAGGCCACCTTGTTTTTCGAAAAATTGCTTTACAACTTCGACTTCAACGCCGGGAGTCGGGATGTGGATCCCGAAGCGAAAAACTAGAACACAAAATAAAGTAAATAGCAGACGTCGCTGTAAATCCTCGTTGTTCAAAACATTAGACTGCGTGCTCACTTTTAGATGACCTCAACCTTTCCACCGGCCTTTTCAATGGCAGCTTTAGCTGTTTCACTGAATTTATGGGCCTTTACGTTTACTGGTTTATCGAGCTTACCGTTACCCAGAACCTTAAGTAAAGCTTTGGGATGGATACGGCCGCTTTCAACCAGTACTTCGGGGGAAATGTCTTTTCCATAGGCAGAAAGTTCATCTAAATTGATAATTTCGTAGTTCGTAGCAAATTGAACGTTGGTAAAACCAAACTTTGGAAGGCGGCGAACGAGCGGGGATTGACCACCCTCGAAACCACGACGAACGCGACCACCCGTACGTGCTTTTTGCCCTTTGTGACCTTTACCAGAAGTTCCGCCAATACCAGAACCATCACCACGACCCACACGTTTTCTAGAATGAGTTGAACCTTTTTTTGGTCTTAATTGAGATAGAATCATATTATTTCTCCAATTTCCGCGTGATCGCTATTTCTGTACAGTCACTTTAACAAGGTGCTGAACTTTCATGACTTGGCCTCTATTGGCCGGATTGTCCGCAAGAACAACCTCAGAATTTGTACGACGAAGACCCATAGACTCAACAGTTTTGCGTTGAGTGTCGGAACAACCTCTGAGACCTTTAATTAATTTTACTTTGAATGTTTTAGCCATAAATCACCTGTCCAATTACTTGTATGTGTTGATCAATACGTTACCTTGCAACTGAGCAAGGCCGTTGAGTGTTGCACGTACGGAATTGTGAGCATTGCTCGTTCCTACGCACTTAGTAAGAATGTCTTTAATACCTGCAGACTCAAGGACCGCACGAACCGCACCACCGGCAATAACGCCAGTACCTGGAGCTGCTGGGCGGAGAATTACGGTGGCTGCACCGAACTTACCCACAACTTCGTGAGCAATCGTACGACCGTCAACGAGAGTGATTTCTTGAACTTTTTTGCGAGCGCCGCGAGTGGCTTTACCGATAGCCTCAGGAACTTCGCCAGCCTTACCTGTGCCGAAACCCACTGAACCTGTGCTGTTACCCACCACTACAAGTGCTGCGAAAGAAAAACGACGACCGCCCTTTACAACTTTAGCTACGCGTCTGACGTCGACAACTTTTTCTTCGAATTCACTGTTTTGTTGATTAGTATTCTGTTGCATTCACTTTTCTCCTGCCAATTTTAAATTGAAAATTGGAAATTTATGTTAAAAATTAAGTCCACCTTCACGCGCGCCATCAGCCACTGATTTTACGCGTCCGTGAAATAGATAACCGCTTCGGTCGAATACGATCTTCTCGATGTTTTTTGCTTTAGCTTTAGAAGCGATCAATTTACCAACTTCCACAGCTGCCTCTTTACCAGATTTGTCTTTAACATCTGTGCGAGTAGAGACAGAAACAATTGTTTTGCCTGTAACGTCGTCGATCAGCTGAGCTGAAATATTCTTATTGCTCTTAAATACGCTCAAACGCGGGCGCTCAGAGGTGCCTTTGATTTTTTTGCGAATTTTAACGCGCTTAACAGAGCGTGATTTCAACTTCTGACTATTGCCTTTTTTAATTACCAGTCTCACAACTTACCTCTTTTTAATTCAGCCGGTTACTATTCGGCTTACTTCGCAGCAAGCTTCTGCTTGCTGGTTTATTTCAGCTGGGATTTTTTCCCGCTCACAAACTGTTATCAGCAGATTACTTACCTGCTGATTTACCTTCTTTTCTTCTCAGTACTTCATCCGTATAACGAACACCTTTGCCCAAGTACGGCTCTGGTGGACGGAATCCGCGGATTTTCGCTGCGACTTGACCAACAAGGCCTTTATCGGCGCCCTGAACAAGTACAGTGGTTTGTTTATCCACTTTAACCTCAATACCTTTAGGAACATCGTAAACCACCGGGTGGCTGTAGCCTAAAGACAGTTCCAACTTTTGACCGGACACAGAAGCACGATATCCCACACCTTGCAGTGTGAGAGACTTCGTGAAACCTGTGGTCACACCAGTTACCGCATTGGCAACCAGGGAACGGTACAAGCCGTGAAGAGCGCGCGTCTCTTTTTCGTCATTCTTACGAGTAAGAATGATCTTTCCGCCATCGACTTTTACTTCGATCACGGGACGCACTGGGATTGTCATTGTGTGCTTGGCACCTTTAACTACGACTTCGTTTTTCGGAGTCACAGAAACTTGTGCTTTGCTATCAAATGCTACTGGGTTTTTACCAATTCTCGACATATTTTACCTGCTCTTTTTCTTTACCAAACGATGGCAATCAACTCACCACCAACGTTGAGTTTCTTTGCCTCACCACCACTGAGAACACCTTTGCTAGTGCTAACAATAGCCAGTCCATATCCTGAACGCACGTTCGGGATTTTTTCTGAGTTTACATAATAGCGACGACCTGGGCGGCTCATTCTGCGCAAACCATTGATCTTCGACTTGCCTTCATCATTATAATTTAAAAATACGCGCATCATGCCTTGCTTGCCGTCTTTAACAACTTTTACGTCGTTCACGTACTCGGTCTTTTTAAGAACTTCCGCAATGGCCACGCGTTGATTAGAGCTAGGAACATCAATAGATGGCTTGCCTGCTTTAACGCCGTTTCTGATAACTGTTAAAAAATCACCAATAGTATCCATATTATCCTCTTCCTTACCAGCTAGCCTTAGTTACACCAGGGATCATGCCTCTGTTTGCCAATTCGCGAAATTTATTTCTGGAAAGTCTAAATTTGCTCAAAACACCTTTAGATCGCCCAGTGAGTTCGCATCGAGAATTGATTCTGTTCTCCATTGATAAACGGGGAAGTTTAGTGATCTTAGCACGAGCTTCTTCACGCTGTTCCATTGTGAGGCTCATGTCTTTCATCATCGCACGAAGTTCCGCACGCTTCTGTCTGTAACGTGCAACAGTTTCTTCTCTTTTTTTATTCTGAATTCTCTTGCTAAGTCTTGCCATAATTTGATCCTGCTTACTTTCTAAATGGAAAACCGAAAGACTCTAAAAGAGCTCTTCCTTCGGCGTCGTTTTGAGCCGACGTGCAAATTGTGATGTTCATTCCGCGAGTTTTATCTACTTTATCGTAGTTGATCTCTGGGAAAATCGTTTGTTCTTTAAGACCCATGTTGTAGTTTCCACGACCGTCGAAACCTTTCGGAGAAAGACCACGAAAGTCACGCACACGCGGAAGCGCGAGAGTGATCAGACGGTCAAAGAAAGACCACATGCGCTCTTTACGAAGAGTCACGGACACACCAATGGGCATCCCTTCACGAAGTTTAAAGTTCGCGATCGATTTTTTCGCCTTTGTGATCACCGGCTTTTGGCCCGTAATTGTCGCGATTTCCTCAGCTGCTACGTTCAAAATTTTTGCGTTTTGAACAGCGTCCGATAGAGATTGGTTTAAAACAATCTTCTCG
This sequence comes from uncultured Pseudobdellovibrionaceae bacterium, assembly GCA_964400355.1. Lineage (GTDB taxonomy): Bacteria > Bdellovibrionota > Bdellovibrionia > Bdellovibrionales > JAGQZY01 > JACKAL01. Next base: position 216,404 of record CAYNTO010000002.1, on the reverse strand, counting down.
AGCTTGGGAATGTTCATGACATTCTCTTTACCCAGTTTGCTTTTCAGCGCTGGGATGATTTCTTTTCTGTATTTTTCTTGCAATCTATTTGTAGCCATATTTCACCTATAAAACTTCTGGAGCCAAAGAAACGATTTTTACGAATTGCTTAGCTCTGAGTTCGCGCGCAACTGGTCCAAAAATACGTGTGCCGATTGGTTCTTTAGCTGCGTTGATCAACACCGCAGCGTTGTCATCGAACTGAATGTAAGAGCCGTCTGCGCGACGAATGGATTTTACTGTGCGAACGATAACCGCTTTAGCGACTTCGCCTTTTTTTACTTTTGAAGTGGGAAGAGCAGATTTTACGGAAACAACAACAATGTCTCCGACAGACGCTGTACGTCTTTTTGAACCACCGAGGACTTTAATACACATAACTTCCTTGGCGCCCGAATTGTCTGCAACTTTCATTTTTGTTTGCTGTTGAATCATAAATGCTCCTACGCCTGTACTTTTTGAACGATTTCAGCGAGTTTCCAACGCTTCGTTTTGCTCAGAGGGCGAGTTTCGTAAATTCTTACTTTGTCACCGATGTTTGCTTCGTTCTTCTCATCATGAGCCTTGAACACAGAAGTTCTCTTTACGAACTTTTTGTAACGAGGATGCATAACTGTTCTAAAGATCTCAACGGCAATGGTCTTGTCCATTTTATTGCTGGTAACAGTACCAACAACTTCACGACGGCGACCGCGGCCTTCTGTGTTGCCTTCGACTTCGTTTTTTGCTTTTGCAGCTTCTTTTTTTTGAGTCGCTGTAGCCATTACTTACCTCCAGCTTTCGCTGTAAGAGCTGTCTTGAGGGTAGCGACTTCGCGTCTCATAGCTCGGATCGTCAAGGGGTTCGTCAATTGGCCCATTGAGTTTTTCATTTTAGCTTCGAAGAGTTTTTCCTTCGACTCTCTGATTTTTTTATTAATATCTACCGTAGATAGATTTTTAATATCTGCAAACTTCATAAATTATCCTTCTCTCGACACAAATTTTGTTTTGAATGGCATTTTGTGGCCAGCCAAACGGAATGCTTCGTGAGCGATGTCACGAGTCACGCCATTGATCTCGAACAAAATTGTTCCTGGCTTAACAACAGCAACCCAGTACTCCGGATTCCCTTTACCAGAACCCATGCGCACTTCTGCCGGCTTCTCAGTGATAGGCTTGTGTGGAAATACACGGATCCAAACTTTACCACCGCGTTTGATCGATCGCGAAATGGCGATACGACCAGCCTCGAGTTGACGAGCTGTCATCCAGCCGCCTTCCATAGACTTAAGAGCGAAATCACCGTAAGCCATAGTGGCAGCGCGTGACGCCATCCCTTTAACTTTACCCTTGTGTTGTTTTCTCCACTTTACTCTTTTAGGACTTAGCACGACCAGCCTCCTCAACCTCACGAGCCGTTAAGATGTCACCTTTGTAGATCCACACTTTAACGCCGATAATTCCATAAGTAGTTAATGCTTCACCAGTACCGTAATCGATATCTGCACGAAGGGTGTGAAGAGGAACACTCTTCTCGTTGTACCATTCAGTACGAGCGATTTCCGCTCCATCAAGTCGGCCTGAAACTTTTACTTTAATACCGCGAACACCACTGCGGATAGCAGATGCGATCGCTTTTTTAAGAGCGCGTCTCCAAGACACACGCTTTTCGAGCTGCATGGCTATGCTTTCTGCCACGAGCTGCGCGTCCATGTCTGGCTTACGAACTTCTTGAATGTTTACGAAAACTTCGTTCGGAGTCAGTTTTTGAACTTCGTCGCGAAGAGAATCGATGCCTGCGCCTTTTTTACCGATCACAACACCGGGACGGGCAGTTGAGATGATGATCTTGAGCTTTTTAGCAGCGCGTTCCATTTCAATTTTAGCAACACCGGCGTGCTTGAGCTTCTTGCGTAAGAATGCGCGCAGCTTGATGTCCTCTAATAATTGGCTGGCGTAAAGACCGCCCGAAGCGAACCAGCGAGAGTCCCAAGTTCTAATAACACCTACTCTGAATCCAATTGGATTAACCTTTTGTCCCACGAATTACCTCTCGTCCAAAACGACGTTGATGTGACAAGTACGCTTTTTGATCTCAGTCGCACGACCTTGTGATCTTGGCATAAATCTTTTGATGTATGGACCTTCGTCGGAAAATACGGTTTTCACGTATAAGTTATCGACGTCGATCACTTGCTTCACTTCCGCGTTGGCAACAGCAGACTCGACGAGTTTCTTCATCATCTTGCTGGCTTTCTCGTCACGGAAAGTGAGAATCTTCATAGTGTCATTGATGGATTTGCCACGGATCATGTCCGCCACAAGTCTCACCTTCTGAGCGCTAATTCTTGCAAAACTTAATTTCGCTTTTACTTCCATAATTACCTACTATGCCTTTACTGCTTCTTTGGCGCGGTTTTCAGAGTGACCTCTAAAATTGCGAGTTCCTGCAAATTCACCAAGTTTATGACCGATCATATTGTCTGTAATATAAATCGGAACAAATTTGTTACCGTTATGTACAGCAAACGTGAGGCCTACCATGTCTGGTAGTACTGTTGAGCGACGTGACCAAGTTTTAATGGCTTTTTTGTCGCCAGTCTCAACGGCTTTCGCAACTTTTTTCATTACATGATCGTCCACGAATGGACCTTTTTTTAACGATCTAGCCACAATTACCTCTACTTCTGATTTCTACGTTTAATAATAAATTTATCTGTCGCTTTATTATGACGAGTCTTATAGCCCTTACACGGTTGGCCCCAAGGGGTTACCGGGTGATGACCTTTACCGCGGCCTTCACCGCCACCGAGTGGATGATCCACTGGGTTCATCGACATACCACGAACTGTTGGGCGCTTACCCTTCCAACGATTTCTACCCGCTTTACCGATGTAGATATTTTCGTTGTCGGTATTACCCACTTGTCCAATTGTTGCTTTACAAACTGCCAACACTTGACGAACTTCGCCAGACGGCAAACGCACCTGAGCGTACAGGCCTTCACGCGCAACAAGAGTTGCAGCAGCTCCAGCACCACGGCAAACTTGGCCGCCTTTACCTGGGCGCAATTCGATATTGTGAATGATCGTTCCAACAGGCATAGCTGAAAGTGGTAAGCAATTGCCAGGAAGAATATCCGCAGTCGCTCCCGCCACAACAGTATCGCCCACTTTTAAACCGATGGGAGCGATGATGTAAGACTTCTCACCATCTTTATAGTGAATGAGAGCGATACGGCATGTTCTGTTCGGATCGTATTCGATAGCAGCAACTGTCGCTGGAACATCCATCTTGAGGCGCTTGAAATCAATCATACGGTAACGGCGCTTGTGGCCGCCACCTTTATGGCGAATTGTAATTTGACCGTGGTTACCACGAGCCGCTTTTTTGCTCAGCTTTGCCGTAAGCGCTTTTTCCGGACGATCTTTAGTGATTTCACTAAAGTCAAAACCGGTCATTCCGCGACGGCCAGCACTGGTGGGACGATATATCTTAATTCCCATCTTACGCTCCCTCGAAAATCTTAATTGTCTGACCAGGCATCAACTTAATGTACGCCTTCTTCTTGTATTGAGGTGCTCCAAAACGAGCAGCTTTCTTTAACCAACGTGTGCGCCATACAGCAGTGCGAACAGAGTCCACTTTTACGCTGAATGCTTTTTCAATCGCGAATCGGATGTCTTCCTTTGTCGCCTTCTTGTCCACTTCGAACACATACGTGTTGTACTCGCCATAGGCGCTGGATTTTTCAGTGATCAAAGGGCGTTTGATGATTTCGTACATTATTCCACCCCACATCTTTTTACGACAGCGTCTACCGCATCTTTGCTCAACACGAGAGCGTCAAAGCGGAGCATGTCGTAAACGTTGAGTCCTGCAGCTGTGTTGTAACGGAATTTCTTCATATTACGAGCCGCGCGACCAAAATTGTCTTCAGATTCATTAGTGACAAGAAGAGCTTTCTCGAGACCGAATTTTTTAAGACGGCTAGCCAGTTCTTTTGTTTTACCTTCTTTAGAAGTCATCTCGTCTACGATGAAAAGTTTCTTTTCGTTGTAGAGATATGTGAGCGCAGCTCTGAGGCCGGCCTTTTTCATGGAGCTTGGCAGAGTGTACGCATAGCTCTTAGGTTGTGGACCAAACATGGTACCACCGCCAGGCATTAATGGAGAACGAGTAGAACCCGCACGCGCATTGCCTGTGCCCTTTTGTTTGAACGGCTTCTTACCACCGCCGCTCACGAGACCTTTTGTCTTCGTAGCGTGAGTTCCCTGACGGCGACTTACGAGTTGCCAACGAACCATTGTGTGAAGAAGGTTTTTGTTCACTTCTTTGTCGAAAAAAGCTTCAGGGACTTCGACATCGCCTGTTTTCTTTTTATTCCAATCTAATACTTCTAATTTTGCCATTTGCTACCTACTGCTTAATGATCTTAACGAGTGTGTTGCGGGCGCCGGGAACTGGTCCCTTTACCAAGATCACGCCATTTTCAGGCTGAACATCTACAACTTTAACGTTTCTGATTGTTACTGTCTCATCGCCGTAGTGACCAGGGCTCTTCTTCCCAGGAAGTACGAATCCAGGCCATGTACGTGTACCGGCAGAACCAGGACGTCTATGGAACTTCGATCCATGCGATGCAGGTCCACCAGCAAAGTTCCAGCGTCTCATTGCACCGGAAAAGCCACGACCTTTTGATTTTGAAGTTAATTTAACAACGTCGCCGATTTTAAGGCTATCGATAGAAACTTCTGTTCCTACAGTAGCGCCCTCTGGATTTTTATCGGCACGAATTTCTTTAAGAGTTTTTACGGCAGTTTTGTCGCTCGATTTAGCATGGCCCTTGAGAGCTTTAGCTACTTTGTCTTCACGACGACCGAAAAGACCGATTTGAACAGCGTTGTAACCATCTGTCTCTTCCGTCTTCACTTGGGTAACAACCCATTTTTCTACTTGTAAAACCGTAACGGGTACGAATTGACCTTGCTCGTTGTAGACTGAGGACATGCCGACTTTGCTGGCGTATAGTCCTTCAAGTTTTGCTCCTACAGCGGTTGAGGTCGACTCGACGTTCGACTCTTGAGTCTCAACTTGTGTTTCACTCATTTACTTTTCTCCTTATTCACTCGATAGCTTAATTTCAACGTCTACACCGGCAGACAGATCCAACTTCATCAGTTGATCGATTGTTTGCTGTGTAGGCTCTAAAATGTCTAAAAGTCTTTTGTGTGTTTTCATTTCGAACTGCTCACGGGATTTTTTATCCACGTGCGGAGAGCGAAGTACGGTATAGCGGTTCGTACGAGTAGGAAGAGGAATGGGGCCAGCGATCTTTGCACCAGTACGGCGAGCAGTTTCAACGATCTCTTTTGTCGATTGATCGAGAAGCTTGTGATCGAAGGCTTTCAAACGAATTCTGATTTTTTGACTTTGCATGCGTTTATTCCCGTTTTTACTAATATTAACAATGGCTTAGGGCATATAACCCAGGGCGAACCACTATCTGTGTGAAATACAGAACGGCGAATATGCCTTGAAAAGGAATAACTTGTCAAAAATATTTCTAAAGAAATTCACAGATAATACAAAATATATTCTGTGCCATTTTTCGAGAGGGAATTCGGCCCGTGGCGTACCCAATTGTGAACTGGCGGGGGCACCAGGATTCGAACTGACGACTCCTGGAATTAGTGGATGCGACCCATTTTTGTGAGCACATCTCTTTGGACTCGGTCTCCTGTGGGCTGATATTGGTGGAACTTCATGCTGAAGGTGCCTCTTCCTTGCGTCAGTGAGCGTATAACCGTCGCATACCCGAAAAGCTCAGCCAGCGGCACCTCGGCGGAGATGACCTGCAAATGGCCTCTGGCGGTGGTTACTGAGATGCGGCCACGGCGAGAATTGATGTCGCCGATGGCACTGCCGAGAAATTCCTCGGGCACCACCACCTCTAAAAGAAATATAGGTTCCATCAAGATCGAATTTGCTGCGGTGAGTGCTTCGCGCACAGCCTGCGAAGCGGCAATTTTATATGCTGCAGGATTGCCCGTCTCCAAATCAACTTTGATGTCTAAAACTTTGACGTACGTAGAAATATAACTAAATCCGGCAAGCATTCCACTCGAAAGCGATTCTCCCGCACCTTCGGTGGCACCCTTGATAAAATCTTTTGGAGTTTGAGCACCAAAGGCACTTTGCTCCACCTTGATATCTTGAGACTTGAGTGGCCCCACTTCAACTTCGACTTCACCGGTTTGATGTTCGCCAGAGACGTCCCGCTCGAAACGCTTGCGCGACCGTGCCACTCCAGTGACAGCTTCGCGATAAGTGACCTGTGGGCTACCCGTATTGATCTTAACACCAAACTCGCGATGCAATCGATCGACAAGAATTTCTAAATGCAACTCGCCCATCCCAGAAAGTAACAACTGACCCGTGTCGGGATCTGTCTTGAGCAAACTCGATGGGTCTTCACGCACGAGTTTACCGAGGCCCTCTACCATTTTCGTTTGGTCGGCGGTGGACTTTGCCTCCACAACGATAGAAATCACCGGATCAGGAAAGTTGATGCTCTCGAGCACGACTTCGTTTTGATTGGTGCAGAGGGTATCGCCAGTTACGGAAAATTTTAGCCCAACGATGGCGCCGATGTCGCCCGCCTTAAGCTCACTCACCTCAGACCGGCTGTTGGCATGCATCTTTACGATTTTTTGAACCCGCTCTTTTTTGTCTTCGCGCGGATTATAAAGCGTGGACCCGGTTTTGATTGTGCCCGTGTACACTCGCACGAAACAGAGTGAGCCCGCAAATGGATCACTCGCTAGTTTAAACGCGAGTGCCACAGGAGGTTCTTCGAAACCTGTTTTGCATACGACTTCTTTATCCGGATTCTTTACAGAAACACCCTTTACATCTCCACGCTCAAGTGGGCTTGGTAAGTAATCGAGGACTGCATCGAGGAGGGGCTGTACGCCTTTATTCTTAAATGCTGAACCACAGAGTACTGGCATGACTTTTAAAGCGATGGTGGCTTTACGAATTGCCACCTTCAGTTCGCTCTCGCTGATATCGACTCCATTGAGATATTTATCTGCAAGCTCTTCATCCACATCAATCAAGATCTCAATGAGTTTTTCGCGAGCACTCTCGTACTGGGCCTTCAGTTCACCCTCAAGACTGCGGGTTTCGTAGTCCGCTCCCAACGATGCGTTCATCGGCCACACGAGGGCTTTGCCAGCGACAACATCGATCAGCCCACGAAAACCGTCTTCTGCGCCGATAGGGACATGAATCGGTAGAGGGACCGCAGCGAGGCGCTCTATAATTGTACCTACGCTCATGTTGAAGTCAGCACCGACGCGATCCATTTTGTTAATAAAGCAAATACGGGGAACTTTGTATTTGTCGGCCTGGCGCCAAACGGTTTCGGTCTGTGACTCCACACCATTGACGGCATCAAAGACTGCGACTGCGCCATCGAGAACGCGAAGAGAGCGTTCAACTTCTATGGTAAAGTCGACGTGCCCGGGAGTATCAATAATGTTGATGCGATGGTTTTTCCAGGCTGTGGTGGTAGCGGCGGCCGTGATGGTGATACCGCGTTCTTGCTCTTGCTCCATCCAATCCATTACGGTATTGCCGTCGTGAACTTCGCCGATTTTATGACTTTTTCCGGTGTAATAAAGAATGCGCTCAGTGGTGGTAGTCTTGCCGGCATCAATGTGCGCCATGATGCCGATGTTTCGAGTGTAGACGAGGTCTTCTAATTTCTGCGGGTCGCCGATGCTCATATTATCTAACCAGCCATTCTCGCTCTATGAACACACAAAAGTAAGCCCAAAGGGCCTACCAATTGTAGTGAGAGAAAGCTCTGTTTGCGTCCGCCATACGGTGTACGTCTTCTTTCTTTTTGATAGCGTTACCGCGATTGTTGAATGCTTCAACGATCTCAGCAGCCAAGCGAAGAGACATATCTTTTTCACCGCGCTCACGAGCAGAATCAACAATCCAGTTGATCGCAAGTGTTGTACGGCGAGTGGGACGAACATCCACTGGGACTTGGTAAGTGGCTCCACCCACGCGGCGTGAACGAACTTCCAATTGTGGTTTGCAGTTTTCGATAGCTTTTTTAAAGATAGCAAGAGGTTCTTCTTGAGCCACTTTACCTTTGAGGTCATTCAATGCTTTGTAAACAAGATTGAAAGCGGTGCTCTTTTTGCCGTCGTACATAACCTTATTTACGAACTTAGTGATCAACACATCGTTGTAGATGGGGTCAGCGACTACTTCTCTTTTATACGTGCCTTTTCTGCGAGACATTCTTTTTTTCTCCAATGAACCAGTCTACACTGGCTTAAAAATTACTATGCTTTCTTAGGGCGCTTCGTTCCGTATTTAGAACGACCACGAAGACGGTTTTGCACGCCTTGTGTGTCGAGAACACCGCGAACGATGTGGTAACGACAACCAGGAAGATCCTTCACACGACCACCGCGGATCAACACCACGCTATGCTCCTGAAGGTTGTGACCGATACCAGGAATGTATGAGATCACTTCGTAGCCATTGGAAAGGCGAACCTTAGCCACTTTACGGAGAGCCGAGTTCGGCTTCTTAGGTGTAGTCGTGTATACACGAGTACATACACCGCGCTTCTGTGGACAGCTTGTTAAAGCTGGAGATTTACTTCTGGTGCGCTTGTCACGGCGTTCTTTACGAATCAGCTGGTTAATTGTAGGCATGAACTCCTCTTATATTTCTTAAAGGTGGGAAAATTAACTGTTAAAAGCTCTTGGGTCAAGGGCCCAGAACCCTTTTGAGGCTACTTTTTCCCGAAAGTAGCCCTATTTTACGATACGGGTCACGGTTCAAAGCTTGTGGCCTGAACCGCTCACCGCCTAATGTGCCGGTTGGCTGGACACTGTCGCCGAAGACATAGGAACGACGTCGCCGCCGGCCTCTGTATCCTCATCTACCAGTACTTTCCAGCGCTTGTACGCAGAGAGACCTGTTCCAGCAGGGATCAGGCGACCCATGATGATGTTCTCTTTAAGGCCGCGCAAGCTGTCGGTTTTAGAATTAATAGCCGCTTCCGTCAGAACCTTTGTGGTCTCTTGGAAAGATGCCGCAGAAATCCAGCTATCGGTGCTCAACGATACTTTTGTAATACCCAGTAACAACGGCTCGCTGGAAGCGGTTTTGCCGCCCTCTCTAGTTACGCGCTCGTTCTCTTGTTCGTATTCGTATTTTTCCACCTGTTCACCATTGAGGAACGTAGTGTCTCCCGCTTGAGTGACTGTGATTTTACGCAACATCTGACGGACGATAACTTCGATGTGCTTGTCGTTGATCACAACCCCTTGAAGGCGATAAACCTCTTGAATTTCGTTCACCATGTAATCGGCAACCGCTTTTTCGCCCAACACTTTCAGGACGTCATGCGGATTGGTTGGTCCATCCATGAGCGCTTCACCTTTACGTACGAATTCACCTTCGCGAACCGCAACGTGTTTGCCCTTAGGGATCAGGTATTCCGTTTGCTCGCCCACATCTGGAGTCACGATCACACGCTGTTTGCCCTTAACGTCTTTCCCAAAGGTCACATAGCCATCAACTTCCGCGATGATCGCTGCCTCTTTGGGTTTACGTGCCTCGAAGAGTTCAGCCACACGAGGGAGACCCCCGGTGATATCTCTTGTTTTCGAAGTCTCTCTGTGGATCTTAGCTACGATTTCACCGGAGTGAACCTCTTGGCCTTCGTTCACGAGAAGTTGAGCGCCCACTGGGATCACGTAGCGGATATCCGCATCGCGACCGGTGAACTTGATCGGCTTTCCGCTCGCATCAGTGATGAGAACAGTCGGCTTTTTACCGCCGCCTTTGCTCTCGGTGATCACTTTAGTGGAGAAACCTGTCACTGGATCGACTTGTTCAGCAACGGTTAGACCCTCTTCGATGTCTTCGAATTTGATCGTTCCTTTGCTATCAGCGATAATGGGGTTCGAGTAAGGATCCCACTCAGCGAGAGTAGCGCCTTTTTCGATTTTTTGATTTTCTTTGTAATTAACAGTAGAGCCGTAGACCAGTTTAAAGCTTTCGCGCTCACGACCGTTGTCATCAACAACTACGATTTCACCGTTACGATTCATGATCGTCAACTTACCGTCTTTGTTCGGAACAAACTGAACGTTCTTAAACTTAACTGTACCTTCGTGGCGAGTGGTGTGAACTGACTGTTCCACCGCACGCGACGCCGTACCACCCAAGTGGAAGGTTCTCATCGTTAACTGTGTTCCTGGTTCACCGATCGACTGGGCCGCGATAATACCGACAACCTCACCGAGGTTTACAATGTTTCCGCGCGCAAGATCACGACCGTAACACTTCACGCAAATACCACGACGGGTATTGCATGTCAGCGCCGAGCGGATCATGACTTTATCGATACCCGCCTTTTCGATATCCTCTACATCGTTTTCAGTGATCTCTTCGCCAGCGGCAACGAGCACCTTGTTCGTGTTCGGATCCAAAACGTCCTCAAGTGTGATGCGTCCGAGAATACGATCACCGATGCCGAGAATAACCTCGCCACCCTCAACCACTGTTTCGATCGCAATACCTGTGGTTGTGCCACAGTCGTTTTCGTTAACGATAACATCTTGAGCCACATCCACGAGACGACGAGTGAGATATCCCGAGTTCGCTGTTTTAAGTGCCGTATCCGCAAGACCCTTACGAGCACCGTGGGTAGAAATAAAGTACTGCAGAACAGAGAGACCTTCGCGGAAGTTCGCCGTGATCGGTGTCTCGATGATCTCGCCCGATGGCTTGGCCATAAGACCACGCATACCTGCAAGCTGACGAAGCTGAGCCGCAGAGCCCCGCGCTCCAGAATCCGCCATGATGAAAATAGAGTTGAACGATGCGCCGGTGGTTGTCACACCATCGACTGTGAATTCTTGCTTCTCAAGCCCCGCTAACATGGTTTTTGCAAGTTTATCTGCGGCTTGCGCCCAAATATCCACTACTTTGTTGTAGCGCTCACCATCAGTGATAAGACCTTCATCGTATTGCTGTTGAATCTCTTTTACCATGGCTTCTGATTCTTCGATCAATGCCACTTTGTTCTCTGGGATTTTCATATCATCCAAACAGATGGAAATACCGGCACGTGTTGAGAACTCAAATCCGAGATTCATCACTCTGTCGGCCATGATCGCTGTCGCTTTAGCACCTGCCAAGCGGAAGGTCGTATCGATCATTTTCGCCAGTTCTTTTTTGGTCATCACGTTGTTCACGTTATCGAATGGCACTTCTTTAGGAACATGCGCACTCAAAATCGCGCGACCGCACGTGGTCTGGCGAATCTTGCCTTGGATGCGAACGTTACACGCCGCCTGAAGGTCGATGAGGCCGGAATCGTAAGCGAGGAAAACCTCGTCCGTGCTCGCAAAGTTTTTGCCGGTGCCTTTTGCGCCTGGGCGCATACGGGTCATCCAGTAAAGACCGAGAACGATATCTTGAGATGGGTTTATGATTGGCTTACCGTTGGCTGGGCTCAGAATGTTGTTTGTGGACATCATGAGAACACGCGCTTCTACCTGTGCTTCCACAGATAGAGGAACGTGAACAGCCATTTGATCTCCATCGAAATCCGCGTTGAACGCCGTACAAACGAGCGGATGTAATTGGATGGCCTTTCCTTCATGGAGAATCGGTTCGAAAGCTTGAATACCGAGTCTGTGAAGAGTTGGCGCACGGTTGAGGAGCACCGGATGCTCTTTCACCACATCGGCCAAGATATCCCACACTTCGAGGGACTCCTGCTCAACAAGCTTTTTGGCTTGCTTGATCGTGCCGGTGAAACCACGCTCTTCGAGCTTGCTATAAATAAATGGCTTAAAGAGTTCGAGGGCCATCTTTTTTGGAAGACCGCACTGATGCAATTTAAGGGTAGGACCTACCACAATCACCGAACGACCCGAGTAGTCCACACGTTTACCGAGAAGATTCTGACGGAAACGACCTTGTTTACCTTTAAGCATATCACTTAAAGAACGCAAAGGGCGTTTGTTTGGACCAGTGAACGTTTTACCACGACGGCCGTTGTCCAAGAGAGCATCTACTGCTTCTTGAAGCATACGCTTTTCGTTACGGATAATGATGTCTGGAGCATTGAGCTCCTGGAGACGCTTTAAACGGTTATTACGATTGATCACGCGGCGGTAGAGATCATTCAGATCAGACGTCGCGAAACGGCCTCCATCCAGAGGCACAAGTGGGCGAAGATCTGGTGGAATGACCGGTAAAAACTGAAGCATCATCCACTCTGGCTTATTTGTGGAACCTTTAAAGGCTTCGACAACCTTTAAGCGCTTAACAAGTTTTTTAATGGCAGCTTCAGATTTAGCCTCGGCAAGCTCCATGCGAAGTTTGCGCGAAAGGTATTCTGGATCCACTTTGCGAAGCATTTCGATAACAGACTCACCGCCCATTCCCGATTTAAAGTTTGGACCAAATTCATCGAGCGCGTTTTGATACGCTTCTTCAGAAAGCACCTGACCCTCTGTGAGCTTCGTCTCCATGGGATCGATGACGATATAAGCTTCACAGTAAAGAACCTTTTCCAGTTCCTTGAGTGATAGATCGAGCATTCCGGCCATACGGCTCGGAAGTGAGCGAAGAAACCAAATGTGAGCCACTGGGCTTGCAAGCTCAATGTGACCCATGCGCTCACGGCGCACTTTAGATTGAGTCACTTCCACACCGCACTTCTCGCAGACAACGCCGCGATACTTCATGCGCTTGTATTTACCGCAAAGACATTCGTAATCTTTGATAGGTCCGAAAATCTTGGCACAGAAAAGACCATCGCGCTCTGGTTTGAACGTACGATAGTTGATCGTTTCCGGCTTTTTCACTTCGCCGTGAGACCAAGATTTGATCGTCTCCGGTGATGCCAAAGATATTCTTACGGCATCAAACGAAAGTGGATCTTTTGGTTTGTCGAAAAAATTTAATAAATCCTTCAAAGTCGGCTCCTTATTTGCTCAGCCCTTATTGCTCTAAAAATTCTTCGTCTACAGTGAGCTCTTCGCTATCGGAATCCGACAACAAGCCAGATTCGACAAGCTCCACGTTTAGACCCAGAGACTGAAGTTCTTTAATCAATACGTTAAAGGACTCCGGTAATCCCGGCTCAAGAACGTTCTCACCTTTTACGATGCTCTCATACATGCGGGTTCTTCCGGCCACGTCATCCGACTTGACCGTAAGGAATTCCTGCAGTGAATAGGCGGCACCGTAAGCCTCGATCGCCCACACTTCCATCTCTCCCAAACGCTGACCACCAAACTGTGCTTTACCGCCCAGAGGTTGTTGCGACACGAGTGAGTAAGGCCCGATAGAACGAGCGTGGATCTTTTCTTCCACTAAGTGATGGAGCTTCAGCATGTACATGATGCCGACAGTTACCGGGTTCTCGAAAGGTTCACCCGTACGACCGTCGAACAGCACCATCTGACCACTGGTAGGAACTTGTGCTTTCGTGAGGAGACGCTTAACATCTGTCTCGCGAGCACCGTCAAACACCGGAGTTGCCAAGTGAATGCCGTTTTCCATAGCCTTGATCATCTTCTTTACAGAAGCGTCATCAGCACCGTCGATCTTTTTAGAGATTGCAGACTCGTTCTCAAAGGTTTCCTTAAGAGCAGTCTTTGCAGCCTCTGACTTATAATTATCAATTTGTTCCTGGAGTTGTTGACCCAAGTTGCGCGCAGCCCAGCCCAAGTGAACTTCGAGAATCTGTCCGATGTTCATACGAGAAGGTACGCCGAGTGGGTTTAACACCATATCCACAGGAGTGCCGTCGGCCAAGTAAGGCATGCTCTCAAGTGGTAATACTTTAGAGATAACACCCTTGTTACCATGACGACCCGCGAACTTATCCCCTACTTGGAGACGGCGCTTAATGGCCACATACACCTTAACCATCTTGATCACGCCTGGAGGCAGCTCATCACCTTTACGGAGACGATCTACCTTTTCGTCGAACACAAACTTGATCGCTTCCAATTGGTTGCGAGCGCGATCGATGATACGGGAAACTTGATACTCGAGTTCGTTCTCTAGCGGAGTGTACGAAAGAAGTTCGAACGGAATAGTTTCGAGATCTTCTGAGGCAATCAACTGACCTTTTTCGAGGAGAGTTTTTGTGCCGTCTTCGTTAACGAGTTTACCGGTGGTTTTTTTGCCGATAAGGATTTTCTTAAGTTCTTCAAGCGCGTTGTTTTTGATCGCGTTCTGCTCAACTTTGAAATCTTTTTCGATTTTCTTTTTCTTTTCAGTAAGAATGATCTGGAGGCGCTCATCACGGTCCGAACCTTCACGACTGTAAACTTGAGCGTCGATCACAGTACCAAACACACCCGATGGTACGCGCAGAGACGTATCTTTAACGTCGCCGGCTTTTTCGCCGAAGATGGCTCTTAGGAGTTTTTCTTCTGGAGACAGCTGCGTTTCACCTTTAGGTGTCACTTTACCCACAAGGATCGAGCCTGGACGGACCTCAGCTCCGATGCGGATAATACCACTCGAATCGATGTCTTTAAGTGCTTCCTCTCCCACGTTGGCGATATCGCGCGTGATCTCTTCTTTTCCAAGCTTCGTGTCACGAGCTACACACTCGAATTCCTCGATGTGGATTGACGTGTAAACATCGTCTCTCAACAAACGCTCAGAAATAAGGATGGAATCCTCGAAGTTGTAACCCATCCACGGCGTAAACGCGACGAGGATGTTTTGGCCGAGAGCAAGCTCTCCGTATTCCGTAGATGGACCGTCAGCAATGATATCACCTTTACGAACGGCATCGCCCTGAAACACGATCGGCTTTTGGTTAAAACAAGTGTTTTGGTTTGTACGTTGATATTTTGTGAGGTTGTAAATATCCACGTTACCGCCAAGCTCACCGCCCTTAGCGTAACGACGAATAACAATACGACCCGCGTCGACCTCTTCAATCACACCGTCGTTCATAGCCACAACACTCGTTCCCGAATCTTGTGCGACGAGCTTTTCTACACCCGTTCCAACAAGTGGAGCGCGAGAGCGAAGAAGCGGTACAGCTTGGCGTTGCATGTTCGAACCCATAAGTGCGCGGTTCGCATCATCGTGCTCGAGGAATGGAATCAACGACGCCGCGATCGAAACGAGCTGGCTTGGGGATACATCCATGAGTGAAACCTTATCGGAATCCACTGCTGGGTAGTCGCCATCCTGACGAACGATTGTCATATCTTTGGTGATCGTTTTATCGCCTTCGCGTGTAGCGGGAGCAATAAAGTGACCGGCCTCTTCCAGAGCCGACAGATACACAACGTCGTTGCCGATTTTTTTATTATCTACTTTTAAGTACGGCGTCTCGATGAAGCCGTAGTTGTTGATGCGCGCGTAAGTGGCCAAAGACGCGATAAGACCGATGTTTGGTCCTTCCGGCGTCTCGATCGGGCAAATACGGCCGTAATGCGTAGGATGTACGTCACGCACTTCGAAGCCGGCGCGATCACGAGTTAAACCACCTGGCCCAAGAGCCGAGAGACGACGTTTGTGCGTGATCTCAGAAAGGGGGTTGGTTTGATCCATAAACTGAGAAAGCTGTGAGGATCCGAAAAATTCCTTAACAACAGCGTTCACTGGTTTTGCGTTGATCAAATCGTGCGGCATCATTGTCTCAACATCTTGAAGACTCATACGTTCGCGGATAGCGCGCTCCATACGAACCAAGCCAATACGGTACTGGTTCTCAAGGAGTTCACCTACCGAGCGCACACGACGGTTTCCTAAATGATCGATATCATCCACGTTACCTTTACCGTTACGGAGATCCATAAGAGTGCGCACCACTTCCATGATGTCCTTGTTTGTAAGAACACGATGGGCGACGGGAGTCTCTTCAAATGAAATATTGAATCTGTGGTTGATTTTTAAACGACCAACCTCTGACAAATCGTATGTTTCTGGATCGAAGAACAGGCGGTTGAAGAAACCTTCTGCTGCTTCGGGAGTTGGCGGCTCGCCAGGGCGAAGACGCTTGTAAATTTCGAGTTTGGATTCCTCTTGTGTGACCACTTTGTCCACAAGCAAAGTATTGCGGAGGTACGGACCCACAGCAAGACCATCAAAGAAAATCACGCTCATGGATTTAACGCCAGAGTCGATAATTTGCTTGATCATATCCATATTGAGTTCAGCGTTTGCGTCTGCGATCACTTCGCCCGTTTTCTCGTTAGCAACTGGTGTAGCCACCACTTTACCAATGAGATCTTCTTTTTGAAGCTGGACTTCTTTAATGCCAAGATCTTTTACTTTTTTAACAGACGCACGTGTTATACGGCGACCAGCCTTTACAATCACTTCGCCCGTTTTAGGGTCGAGAATGTCGGAAAGCGCACGTTGTCCTGCCATTTTCTCAACGTCGAAATCGCGGAAGATTTCACCCTTTTTGGTAAAACGAACCACATCGAGATCGTAGAAATATTTGAGGAGCTGCTCATCTGTGTATCCGAGTGCCTTGAGAAGAATTGTGGCCGGGAACTTTCTGCGGCGATCGATACGCACGTAGATGAGATCTTTTTGATCAAATTCAAAATCAAGCCAAGAACCACGGTAGGGGATCACACGAGCTGAGAAAAGGATTTTGCCCGTTGTGCTGTTCTTACCATGATCATGGTCGAAGAAAATACCAGGAGAACGATGGAGCTGACTCACAACCACGCGCTCAGTACCATTCACAATGAACGATCCGCTACGGGTCATCAGCGGCAGTTCACCAAGGTAAACTTCCTGCTCCTTCACGTCACGGATACTTCGCGATCCGCTCTCTTCGTCCACATCAAACACGATAAGACGAAGCGTCACCTTTACAGGCGCCGCGTATGTCATGCCTCTTTGACGGCACTCATCCACATCGTATTTAGGGGGCTCGAGCACGTAACTTACGAATTCGAGACTTGCTGTATTGTTAAAATCGCTGATTGGAAATACAGACTTGAATACACCGTTCAAACCATCGTTGTTGCGACGATCTGGATCTACATCTTTGAGCAAGAAAGACTCATAGGAGTGCTTCTGAAGCTCAATGAGATTCGGAATATCAATAGCGACATTGTTTTTTGCGAAAGATTTACGAATACGGACGTTAGACGCCGTTATCGGAGTGGTGGCCATTCCTTCTCCTTGTACATTACATGTAAGAGCTAACTAAACGTAAAATTCTAGGGGGATTTAACCCCTAGAACAATGAATTTCCGGTTATTTATGACAGGTGTCGTCGCAAAGCAAAATCAATTACTTGATTTCAACTTTGGCGCCAGCTTTTTCCAAAAGATCTTTCATTTTGGCAGCTTCTTCTTTGTTCACACCAGCTTTAACTGTCTTAGGAGCGCCTTCTACGAGGTCTTTAGCTTCTTTTAAGCCAAGGCCGGTAAGAGTGCGGACTTCTTTGATCACGTTAATTTTTTGAGCTCCGCCGTCCTTAAGAACAACTTCGAACTCAGTCTTTTCTTCAGCAGGTGCAGCAGCAGCACCGCCACCAGCAGCTGCAGCAGCTACAGGAGCAGCAGCAGAAACGCCCCACTTCTCTTCGAGTTCTTTTACAAGACCAGCGATCTCGATAACGCTCATGTTAGACAAAAAGTCGATTACTTGTGATTTCTCTAATGCCATATTTCCTCCAGGGAATTTAAAAATTATTAGTTAAAATTAAAAATTTATTCTTTAGTTTCTTTAGAATCTTTATACGCGTTCATTACATTCAAGAAGCTTGATGGACCCGCAGCCAATACACGCACGAAACCAGTCGCTGGTGCATTGAACATGGACAACAATTGAGCGCGAAGAACGTCTTTGGTTGGAAGGCTCGCAAGCTGCTTTACACTAGCAGCATCTAAGCGCGCTCCATCCATTAAGCCAGCCTTTAATTTAAGGTGCTCAACGTCTTTGCTAAACTCGCTCAAAGCTTTTGCTGAAGCAGAAGCGTCCTCGTAAGCAAACACAATCGCGTTTGTTCCTACGAAGTCGTCATTCATAGCATCAGTTTGCTTTGAACCTTCTTTTAAAGCACGGATAGCAAGTGTATTACGGACAACCTTCATTTCTGATTGAAGACCCGTTAACTTCTTACGAAGTATAGTCACTTGCTCCACATTCATGCCTTTATAATCGACAATGAATGATGCTTTCGAACGTTCGAACTTCTGTGCGAGTGAAGAGATTTCTTCATTTTTTTCTGCACGAGTATTTATCATTCGACCTCCTTCTTACGATCTTGGAAGGTGGTTTTACTCACCGTCTCGATAGGCAGAATTAAGCTTTTAAAAGCACCTATTTTCTTCGACCGCTAAAATTCAAAAACTAAATGGTGCTCCGTGCTCGGCTGAGCGCGAAGCGCCCAACTACTGAGCTGCAGCCGTTGCTGCGTTTTGCGCCTGGTTTACATCCATCGCAATGCCAGGTCCCATAGTGGAGGACACAGCGAGCTTTCTTAAGTAGATCCCTTTGCTGGTAGCAGGCTTTGCCTTCATCACCGCAGAAAAGAGAGCCATGAAGTTTTCTTTGAGCTTTTGTGGGCCCATAGACTTCTTGCCGACACCACAGTGTACGATTCCAGCTTTGTCGATACGAAAGCTCAGTTTACCGCGTTTTTCCGCAGCTACTGCTTCGCCAACAGCCATCGTCACTGTTCCTACTTTTGGATTGGGCATCAAACCACGAGGCCCGAGAACCTTTGCGACCTTTGATACCGTTGCCATCATGTCGGGAGTTGCAATCGCTTTATCAAAATCCATCCAGCCACCGTTGATTTTTTCAACGAGATCATCGGCGCCAACAAAATCTGCACCAGCGTCTTTGGCTTCTTTTTCTTTAGGGCCCTTAGCGAAAACCAGAACGCGTACAGATTTTCCCAAACCGTTTGGTAGTGAAATCGCGCCACGGACTTGCTGATCACCTTGCTTAGGATCAACGCCCAATTGGATGGCCACATCGATAGACTCGTCGAATTTCGCAGTTGCCGTTTTAACAACTGTTTCGAATGCGTCGTCGATAGAGTATTTTTTTGTAGTGTCTACTTGTTCTTGTGCTTTATTAAAACGTTTCATGATTTACCCTTAGTCGATAACTTCAACGCCCATGCTTTTGCATGTGCCGATGACTTGGTTCATTGCGGATTCAACAGTAAGGCAATTGAGATCTGGAAGCTTCTTCTCAGCGATCTTTTTGATTTCTGCCATTTTGATTTTTGCAACTTTATCTTTTTGAGGCATTTTGGAGCCGCTCTGAAGCTTGGTTGCTTGTTTGATCAAAATCGAAACTGGCGGAGTTTTCGTGATAAATGTGAATGAACGATCTTGATAAATCGTGATCACAACAGGAATGACCGTATCACCTTCTTTTGATGTTTTTGCGTTGAACTGTTTGCAAAATTCCATGATGTTCACGCCATGCTGACCGAGCGCTGGTCCAACTGGAGGTGCCGGGTTTGCTTTACCCGCAGGAATTTGTAGCTTCACCATTCCGGTAACTTTTTTAGCCATGGGACAAGGTCTCCTCTTAAATGAATAGAACTGGCAGTATATATGGGAAATTTCGGGGGGCGGCAAGCACTTTATACTTGTTTTTCTTTCTGATTTTCTGGTGCCCCGGAATGTGGGCGGGCTGCGGAACTTAAGGCGTCGTGCCCGTTGTTGAGAATCGTTATATGGCTTCTGAGGCTCGGCAGTCCTCGCCGAACTCGCACCAATTTGGGTTTAAAACTTTTCTATCGGCTGCGGAACTCGCTCAGAAACCATATAACGATTCTCAACAACGGTGATCGATCGTAAGTTCGGCTTCGCCCGCCGCTGCGCTGGGGCGACTGCGAAGACAGGAGGGCTGCGTTTGGTTCGTGGGATTGTGCGGTGTGGTGTGTGAGGTAGACCAAGTAAATACCGATTTTTATTTGGAACGTAACTATGGCACCGGGATATTGATTTTTCGTACGCAACGATAGTAGTAGTCGGAACCTTTCGAAGTGGTGGTCGCGGAATTGGTGGTTGAAACTATGTAGGCGTTACTTGATCCCGACTCGGTAGATGTCCAGTAGTATCCCGACGCAAAACCCATGTGACCGGGTGCATTCGTCAACAAATTTCTAAATTCATTCAGTGCCGGCAAAAACCAATCATTCTTATTGTGCACTGGCGTAGCATCACACTTAGAGGCGGCACCATTTCCGCCGGCAGTTTCTGGAATTTTTGGAGTATTTGTAAATCCATCTTCGACATCAGTAGCTCCTGAAGTACCATTCGCTCCGAAAGATTGTTGGCCGCTATCGGTATTCCCCGAACAAGTCGTTGAAACCATTGTGTAGCCACAACCGCTGTTGTTAACGAAATAGCGCTTACCGTTGTAGTCGCCTGCATAGAGCGATCCGTCGTAACATTGCACGCCCCGCGATGGGAGTTGATGAGGGTTAAGGCAGGGATCACCTGCCCAGGTGGGCGGTGGGACGTAACCGCTATTTAAATTCATAATAGCGCCGAAATTATTGTTCCAACCGCCGGTAGCGAGTGCCATTGTTACCAAAAATACAATGCGCAATGAGCGCACGCGCGCCACGGACGTGTTCATACTTATGCTTATCGGCTTTTTTTGCAAATATATAATGATGTCTGATAATCCGTCTTATTTTGAAACGGCGATCTTTGCTACTGAGATGAGAACGCGATGGATAGATTCGGTACGGGAACGCCCTGCCCGCTTTAACTTACGTCTGAATGTTGCTAACACTCCGCGGGAGCTTCATGCTTGAATCCCGTCTTAACCGCTACCCTTTGCCTTCGCGTGCGACCGATAGAGAGTGAACTTTGCCAGAATCGTCTTCGATTAAAAGGTTATCGCCTTCGACCCTTAAGCTCTTAATAAATACCGGCTTGTCTTTATCAGCCTGGGAGTAAATCTCGATGAGGGAAATGCGCGTGTTGGACTTCTTGTTGATCAGTTCCAAATACCCACCATCATGCTTCATACCCTGCGTAGTGGACGCCAAATGAGGAACCCGATACTCAATCCCATCATAGACAAACGGCAATACCGCCTTAGGACTCACTTTTTTAGACTGCGCAAAAGAAAAAAACCCAACAAAAATAGTGAAAACAAAAGTTAAAATAAATTTCATACCCAATCGTACGACCCCACCAAAAAATATCAATCCGCATCGTGACGCCAATCCGACAAAAAGGCGCAAGGCGCCTTTAAGCGAAGCGATCACAGCGCCGCAGGCGCTTTCCAAGTGGAGACGGCGCTTTCCAAGTGGAGACGGCGCTTTCCAAGTGGAGACGGCGCTTTTTCTTTTTGTGGTTTTTCACGGATGTG
>CAYNTO010000002.1:160786-194870 GCA_964400355.1 uncultured Pseudobdellovibrionaceae bacterium | reverse complement strand
GGCGCTTTCCAAGTGGAGACGGCGCTTTTTCTTTTTGTGGTTTTTCACGGATGTGTTTTTTGAGCGGGCTCACGAGAGCGGGACGCGATCGCCTAAGGCGACGAGTGCGCAGGCCATGGATGGCCGTCCGATCAAAAAGCACATCCGTGAAAAACCACAAAAAGAAAAAGCCCTCGCAAAGGGCTTTCGTTGTCCGGCAAATGACTCGCCGCTAGACTAAAAGGTGCCTGGCACCTTATTGTTTGTCGACTTGGATGAAATCGAGTTCTACGGGAGTGGGGCGACCGAAAATGCTCACCGAGACTTTTACTTTGGCTTTTTCTTCGTTGATCTCTTCTACCACGCCGTTGAAGTTGGAGAATGGCCCGTCAACTACGATCACAGCATCGCCGATGGAGAAGGAGGCTTTAACCTTCGGCTTCTCTGCACCCGACTGCATTTGCTGAGAGACGCGACTGACTTCTTCTTCCGTGACTGGCTTCGGAGTCGAACCACCGATAAAGCCGGTTACCTTGGCCGAATTTTTAACCGTGTGCCAAGTCTTCTCGTTCATAACCATTTGTACAAAAATGTAGCCCGGGAAGAATTTTTTGGAGCGAGTGGCTTTTTTGCCCTTTACCAACTCCACAACGTTCTCAGAGGGAATAAGTATTTCGCCAAAGCTGTCTTGCATTTGTTGAGATGTTACACGCTCTTGAATAGCCGCTTTAGCAATCGCCTCGCAGCTGGTTTGAACGTTAACAATGTACCATTTCTTTTTATTTTCCACAGTCACCTTCTATCTTCCGGAATTAAAATTGTAATCCCAGAATAAATTCTACGAGTTTTGCGGAAATCATATCGAAAATCCAAAAAATCACCGCAGAAATCAAAATAATAAAGCACACCACGATAGTGAGTGCCTTTGTATCCTTCGTCGAAGGCCATACAACCTTACTGATCTCAGTGACAACATCGCCTGCAAATGCCTTTGTGTTCTTGGAGAACACCAGGAATAAAAACAGCGCGATACCGAGAACAACTGGTAGCCCGTGCTGAATTGTCGGCTCACCCGTCAAACGCGCAAAAGTTCCCGACATATTGGCGAGAATACGCATGAGGACGCTGACCATCCATCCAAACAAAAATGCTGTAATAACAAAGCTGACCGTTACCAGTTTATTGTACGTTTTATCCATATCCACCTTCGAAAATGGCAGGGCAGGAGGGACTCGAACCCCCAACCGATCGATTTGGAGTCGATTACTCTACCAATTGAGCTACTACCCTACTTACGCGCTTCTTAAAGTGAGGCAATCACTCCTCACTCTTTAAATTTTAATCAAACGTATCAAATATCAAAAGACCCGTTGCGCTCGAGGACTCATTAAAGAGTCCTTTTGCTGGGGTCTTTTAGACATTATTTAGAACTACTCAACGATTGCAGTAACAACGCCGGCGCCAACAGTACGGCCACCTTCGCGAATCGCAAAGCGCAATTCTTTTTCCATCGCAACTGGAGAGATAAGCTCAACTTCCATCTCTACACGGTCACCAGGCATCACCATCTCAACACCTTGCTTGAGAGAGCAAACACCCGTTACATCAGTAGTACGGAAGTAGAACTGAGGACGGTAGTTTGTGAAGAATGGAGTGTGACGTCCGCCTTCCTCTTTAGTGAGGATGTACGCTTCGCACTTGAACTTTTTGTGTGGCTTAATTGTTCCTGGAGCTGCAAGAACTTGTCCGCGCTCAACTTCTTCTTTTTTAGTACCACGGAGTAAGCAACCACAGTTGTCGCCCGCCATACCTTCATCAAGTAGCTTACGGAACATTTCAATACCAGTAACTGTTGTTTTAACAGTAGGACGTAGACCAACGATTTCGATCTCTTCGCCCACTTTTACTTTGCCGCGCTCTACGCGACCAGTAACAACTGTTCCACGACCAGAGATCGAGAACACATCTTCCACAGGCATAAGGAAAGTTTTGTCGATTGGACGTGGTGGCTCAGGAATGTAAGCATCCACTGATTCCATAAGTTTAAGAATAGCTTGTGAGCCGAGTTCGCCTTTATCGCCCTCGAGAGCTTTAAGAGCCGAACCACGAGTGATTGGGATTTCATCGCCAGGGAATTCGTATTTGTTCAAAAGGTCGCGAAGTTCAACTTCAACGAGCTCAAGAAGTTCCGCATCGTCCACTTGATCGCATTTGTTCAAGAAAACAACCATGGCTGGAACACCCACTTGGCGAGCAAGAAGAATGTGTTCACGAGTTTGTGGCATTGGGCCGTCAGCTGCAGAACAAACAAGAATAGCGCCATCCATTTGAGCGGCACCAGTGATCATGTTTTTTACGTAATCTGCGTGTCCTGGGCAATCAACGTGAGCGTAGTGGCGGTTTTTAGTTTCGTACTCAACGTGTGAAGTAGAAATTGTAATACCACGAGCTTTTTCCTCTGGAGACTTGTCAATTTGATCGTAGCTCATAGCTGTCGCGCCGCCAGTTTCTGCAAGTACTTTTGTAATTGCAGCTGTTAAGCTCGTTTTACCGTGATCCACGTGACCAATTGTGCCGATGTTGATATGCGGTTTATTTCTCTGAAACTTCTCTTTTGACATCTGTCAGTCCTCCTCAAAGGATTAGTTTTGTTTTTTAATACTAAATGTTCTCACCGGCTCACACCGGCACTCTCGTAAACTGGTTCGCGATTTCGCGTTCTCCACTCGACCGTGCTTATGAAGACATAAACATGGTGCCGATGGTGAGAATCGAACTCACGATCTCGCCCTTACCAAGGGCGTGCTCTACCCCTGAGCCACATCGGCTAATTGGAGCGGGAAACGGGGGTCGAACCCGCAACCCTCAGCTTGGAAGGCTGATACTCTAGCCAATTGAGCTATTCCCGCCAATTCACTTAAACATCCGATTTTTATGTCCTTAGCTACCAATAGGCAACTAAAGATTCACCGGAAATCGAAAAAGTAATGCCGCTAGACGTCTAATAGCGTCCGAGGCAAAAATGGTGGAGGAAGAAGGATTCGAACCTTCGAAGACATAAGTCAACAGATTTACAGTCTGTCCCCTTTGGCCACTTGGGTATTCCTCCAAGTCGAGAAACTCTGGCAAAAAAAGTGGTGCTGATTGAGAGAGTCGAACTCCCGACCGTCTGATTACAAATCAGATGCTCTACCAACTGAGCTAAATCAGCACATAGACTGTTCTTGCGAAGCAATATCAGTAATGGAAATGGGTGCCCTAAGTCAACATGGTGCTGCATCCCAGTACGAATTTAAATCCTGAATTTTGGTTACGGATAACAGTATCCAGAATTCGGTATAAAAAAACCCGCATCACTGCAGGTTTCGTAACTTAAGGCGCTAATTTTTAAGCAAAAGACATTAGTTCGGTGAGCGCAGCATCTTTTTGACTTCGGAGATGTGCATTTCTTCTTCGAGGATCATCTCGCGAGCGTATTCTTCGAGCCACACGTTGTTGTTTTCTACTTTTCTGAGCAGCTTGTAGTAAAGCTCGAGCTGTTGCGTCTCGTGATCGAGGCTTTCATTCAGGATGTCCAGAATGGTGTGCTTGTGCGACTCGAGAAGCTTGGCAATTTTGAGCGATGGGTGACCGTTCAACGTGGTGATGTGCTCCCCGACTTGCTGCGCGTGCGCGAGAGACTCGGCGCTCTGTTCCTGCAACCACTTTACGATCGGGATGCGGTTGTAGCCGTAAACCATCAGGGAATAGTGGGTGTAGCGCACAACGCCTGCCAGTTCGTGTTCGAGAATAGCGTTGAGAGCCTCAATGACGTCCGCGCTGGTCTTTAGTTGATCTTGGGTTTCTCCCATAGGACCTCCATTGGTTAGTTGAAAACCAAATGATAACCGAATTGGGGGGCCCGGACAACGAAAAACTCATGACGTTTTTGTCATGAAAAGGACAACCGTTCTCAACGAGAGATGTATGCG
Organism: uncultured Pseudobdellovibrionaceae bacterium; assembly: GCA_964400355.1. Classification (GTDB taxonomy): domain Bacteria; phylum Bdellovibrionota; class Bdellovibrionia; order Bdellovibrionales; family JAGQZY01; genus JACKAL01. The sequence continues at coordinate 190,920 of CAYNTO010000002.1, read as the reverse complement.
CCTAGCGAATGAGAATGAAATTCATGTCCATTGGTCGGGGGATTTTTGGTCAAAATTAAAGTCCACTCACACGCTGTCTTATTATGAGATTAAATTCGAGTGATCTGGCAGGAGCTGGGCGGATATTTCATAAAGATTCCGGAACTTTAACCCGAAAAGTTATGCGTGGTAAATGCTGCTGCTCTTCTCATTCTGCTCTCCATATTTGCGCCACAGGCCACTGCCGATACGGTGACGGCCGGCGAATCCGCCTCTCTCAATACTTCTCAGAGTCATGATCTCGACGCAACCGATGGCTTTAACGGCAGTTGCGTGAATGTGTGCCGCCATTTTTTACACAACAAACCAGAATATGCAGACGGAAAACTGTACCGACAGAATTGTCGACAGGCAAAAAAAGAAACCGATGAAATGTCGACACTGTACGGAGCTGGAAAAGCCTTTGCCAGCATCATCGCTCAGGCCACATACAAGTGCGCACCTCAGTCCGTTGCTAAAATGTGGAAGTCCACAAAAGAGCTATTCACCGGAACGCCGGAATCACGCGCGCGCGAAGCGGAACGGCGCAAATATCTCGACGATTGCGATGCATCTCCAGAATGCAAAATGTATCACACTCGCCGACGCACTATATTCTCGCAGCGCAAACCGGATGGCAGTTATCTTGTCTCTGATGATGTGGTGCAATCGTATGCTGAAAGCACGCCGGCTTACCAGATAGTTATGGATGCAGAAAGAGATGCCGTCGCCAAACGCGGCTCGTGCACTCAGATTGCGGTCCGCTTTGCTCTCGACAACAATCTCGAACTGGGAGACCCAGCCCATCAGGGCCAGATTCTTCGCGGTGCCACAAAAGAAGACTCCCAGTGCGCGGAATACATCGATTTCCCAAAACCGAAAACGAGTGACACGATAAAAGCAAAAAGCCCTCTAACGTTCGCCGACCTTTCCATCACTCAGCGCATGCTCATTGGTTATGGCTGCCTCGGCGATGAGTTTAAAAAAATGGCGTGGGAAGCTTGCTCTGAGGGTGGCCAGTATTTAGTTCCAATCCCAGTAGCCACTGCGGTTAAAGTCGGAAAGCTCGGCATCAACGCTCTCCGCGGTGCTAAAGCCGCAAATGCTCTAAGCCATGTGCCGATGGGCCACACGGTCGTCTCAACCCTCGATAACGGCGACGTTCTCACACGCTTTGCCACTAGCGAGGGAAAACCCGGGTACAAAATATTTAAAACTGACGGCTCCGTGGACACCTTGCGGATGGACCCTTCAGGTATGGCCGTGAGCGCGAACAATGATGTGATCCGCGCCATCGCTCATCGCGATTTGACCTCCGGTGACAAAGCGGTGTCATTTATCGACGTCAATCACCTCGGTCTTGTGAATTATTTTAAAAAAGGCTCTGAGGCGGGCGATCAGTATTTGGCCCGCGTGGCAGAAATAGTCTCGGAGAAGGCTGGCCCTCATGCGACAGTGTATCGCTGGGGCGGCGACGAATTCTTAATGGTTACAAACCCTAAGGAGCGTGCCGCAATGCTGGCGAAAGGTGGCGACAAAGAACTCATGGTGGTATCCAATGCCACGGACAAGGAGACAGTTCGTCGCCTCAATCAAAGCATCTCTGATGCCATCGCCACCGATCCAAAACTTCGAGCACTTTTCCGCGAAGAAAAAATCGCCAATGCCGAAACCTACCGGAGTGTCTCTGCGGCTCGAGACTATAACGAACTGCCCAAATCATTTCTGGAAACACTCACCGTGGAAGAGCGCTCCTTTGCAAGCCGGCATTTTGATAAATTTAAAGAGAGGTTCCAGGCCGTGGAAGCAGAAAAGATCACGCAAAGCGCGGGAGTACAGCCTTCGATTTCTGTAGGTGCCGCTCTTGTCGGCCAGCGCACACCGACGGAAGTGATTCAACTGGCGAACGAGGGCGCAGCCTCATGCAAACTCAACTACAAAGTGTGTATGGGATTGGATGTTAAAAAGTATCAAGGGCGAGAATCGTACCTACCACTCGATGAACGCTCGAAGGGACCACGATTCTTAAATACCAAACCGCAGGTTCCTGAAACGAAATAAAGTCCTACCACCCGATTTGGCGATTGAGTTCTCCAAGAGCAATACCTACAGAGACAGAAACATTGTAGCTTGGACCCTCTTGGGACTGCGGGATTTTTACCAGCCCATCGCACTCGCGCTCTACCGGTGTGCGCACACCCTTTTCCTCGTTACCAAACACCAAAATAGTTTTTTGTCCAAATTTGCAATCGTAAATGGAGGAGTCTGTTTTATCCGTAAAACTATAGGCCCAGTAGCCATCGTCTTTGAGCTGCTTGATGAGAACTTGAAAGTTAGCCTCTTCGACGGGAACGTATTCGCAACCACCGGAGGCCACCTTATGCACGGTGGGCGTGAGTTTTACTGAGCGGCGTTCTGTCACGTAGATGGCATCCACATTCATGAGCCAGCAAGTTCTAATGATGGCACCTAAATTGTGCGGATCCTCAATGCCATCGAGAAATACCAAACGCGATGTCTCTTTGCCGGATTTGAGCTGTGGCCAGTAGTCCGTGGCAATTGCGATGCCCTGATGCACGTCTGAGAGATCTTTAAAGTATCCTGGCGTTTTGACCTGCGGGCGCACTTTCACGTTTTTTAGAAACGGAGCCCACTCCGGCCCTTGAATGTTGGTGGTTGCCGTCACATAAAGCTCTCGCACATTTTGGGGAGCCACCTTGAGAGTCTCCACGCATGCGTGCGTTCCTACGATCCAGCGCAATCGACTATCACTCATACGACCTACTTAAAAAATGCCTGACAGGCTTTTATCGCTTCGTCAGTGACTGCGGCCACCGCTACTTTTTTTACGTCTTTAGTTTTGCGCCACGTGATTTCGATCTCATTAGCGTCGAAACCTTTTTTTCCGATAGTGATCCGCAGTGGAGCTCCCATAAGATCGGCATCTTTGAACTTAAAGCCGGGGCGTTCATCGCGGTCGTCGATCAAATAATCAAAGCCATTCTTCTCAAGGACTTTTCCGATCTCTTCAGCGTACTGTACAATTTTTTCGTCTTGGTCGAGCACACAGATATGAACCAGGAAGGGTGCTATGCTCGGAGGCCAGATCATCCCGTCTTTGTCGTGCATCTGCTCAATCGCCGATTGCACTGTGCGCGTGACGCCAATGCCGTAGCAACCCATCTCTGTCACTTGGGACTTTCCATTGGTGTCGAGATATTTTACGCCCATAGGAGTTGCGTACTTTTGTCCAAGATAAAAGATGTGGCCCACTTCACTGCCGCGCACCGATTTGATCGCGCCACCACAATTAGGACACGGATCGCCATCGGCAACCATAGAGATATCGGCGGTAATGCTCACACGGAAGTCGCGACCTTCATTGACATTTTCATAGTGGAAATCGTTTTCATTGGCACCGACCACCATGTTGATTTTGCCTTTAAGAGCGCTATCGAGAACGACACGGTTGTTGTTCTTAAGTCCTACCGGCCCGCAGCTCCCCGGGGACGCACCGGTGATTTCGCGCACCTCATCCTCAGTGCAGATCTCAGGTTCTACACTCTTAGAGAGAGCCTTTTTTGCTTTGATCAAATTGACTTCGCGATTTCCTGGAACCAAAAGGACCACGAACTCCGTTTTGTTTTTCTCGGTGAACTTTACGAAAAATGTTTTTACAAGGTCGCTCTCGGCGATGTTGAGGCTTTTGGAAAGATCCGCGATTGTTTTAAGACCGGGAGTAGAGAACTTATTCATCTCTTTTGCTGTGCCACCAGTTTGTGGCTTGGAGATCACCGGAGTGATCTCTTCGTTGGCAGCATAATCGCACTTCGTACAAATAGAGAGCTTGTCCATGCCTGATTCCGACAGAACCTGGAATTCGTGTGACAGGTTTCCACCGATGGCGCCGGTATCGGCCTCCACCATGCGGTAGTCAAATCCAATGCGCTTAAAGATATTGTTATAAGCAATCCGCATCTTATCGTAACTCTTAAGGGCATTCTCTTTTGAGGTATCAAAGGTGTAAGCATCCTTCATGATAAACTCACGCGCACGCATTAAACCAAAACGTGGGCGGATTTCGTCGCGATATTTGGTCTGAATCTGGTAGAGGCTGATCGGAAGATCGCGGTAGCTCTTGAGATCCTTACGCACATAATCGCTAATCACCTCTTCGTGAGTCGCACCAAGGCAAAAATCCTGATCATTTTTGTTTTTAAACTTTAAAAGTTCGCCCATCATCGGCCACCGGCCAGACTCGTCCCATAGTGACCGCGGTTGCACCATCGGCATAAGAACTTCCTGACAATTGATCTTGCCCAATTCCTCGCGAATAATGGTTTCCAGTTTACGTATGGCGCGCAGGCCCAGCACTGAGTAAGTAAAAATCCCTGGAGCTACCTTTTTAACAATACCGCCACGCATGAAAAGTTGGTGGCTGACGATCTCGGCGTCGACTGGCGCCTCTTTTAAGGTATGGAAAAAAGACTCACTCCATTTCATCGTATACTCCTCTTGGCATTGATGCGTTTTAAATTACACCTCAACCTTGCCTCGAGCAATGGGATTAACTATTATTGAGACCATGAAAAGCAAAAAAGCGATCTACGCCGGCAGTTTTGACCCATTAACCCATGGTCACCTTTGGGTGATCCAACGCGCAGGTCAGCTTTTTGATGAACTCACTATCGCTATTGGCGAAAACCCCGATAAAAAATATCTTTTCTCCACCAAGCAGCGCCAGAGCCATATTGCTATCGCCTTGGAAAAACTGCAGCTTTCTGCAAAGGTGAATATCGCCGTGATCGACAATAAGTTTTTAGTCAAATACGCTTGGGAAAATAAGATTCCCTATTTGGTTCGCGGGATTCGTACTCCTAATGATTTTGATTATGAATTTGTGATGAACCAGGTCAATCGGGAACTGGCACCCAAAGTGGAGACAATATATTTGATTCCACCGAGTGAAATGGCTCAGGTGAGCTCCAGCATGGCCAAAGGCCTTGTTGGCCCAGAGGGCTGGGAGACCGCAATCAAGAAGTATGTTCCAGACCACGTTCTGCGCGACCTAAAAAAGAGCAAAAAGAAATAAGCTCTAGCCCTCGATATCGATTCCGAACGACTTAATCTTTCGATGCAAATAACTGCGCTCAAGTCCAATCGACTCCGCGGTTTTACTGATATTGCCGTTGTACTCGTTAATTTTGGTGAGAATGTATTCCTTTTCAAACTGGGCGCGCGCCTCGCGAAAACTGCCGAACTCCGAATAGTTCGTTGACGAGCCCGCTTTGAGGCCAGCAAACTTCACATCGTGAACGTCGACAACGTCCTCCGGGGTGAGTATATAAATGCGTTCCAGAAAATTGCGCAATTCGCGCACGTTACCTGGCCATTCGTAATCGAGCAGCACCACCATGGCGCGCTCTGAAAATGTTTTAAGACTAAAGCCACCAGATGCGGCGACTCGGTTGTTGAAATAATGGATCAGTGATTCGATATCTTCTCGGCGTTCACGCAGTGGTAAAATTCTAAAGGGCACAAGACTCAATCTCGAGTAGAGGTCGCGGTGGAAGTTGCCATTTTGCGATTCTGTAGACAAATTCTTTGTACTAGCGGCGATCACGCGTACATTGAGTTCGATAGACTTTGTACCACCCTGACGCTGAATCTTTCCTGTTTGCAAGTAGCGGTAGATCTTTTCCTGCGTCGCGGGAGAAAGTAAATCGATATCGTCAATAAACAAACTACCATTGTGGGCCAAATCGAATTTTCCGCGGCGTTCATTGCCGCTACCAGGGAGTGCGCCCTGCTCGTAACCAAACAATTCCCCCTCGATGAGATCTTCTGGAACCTGCGCACATTTGAATTCCACAAACGTGTATCCAGCACGCGGGCTGAGGTAATGAATGTTGTTGGCTATGAGCTCCTTACCGGTGCCGACCTCGCCCTCGAGCAATATCCAGTGCGCAGAAGGCGCTACCTTTACTACTAACTGTTTGATCATTTTGGCGTGTTCGCTCGAGCCGACGATAGCAATATTTTCGCGCAATTTATGAAGGAGGTTCTTCTTTTCCTCTTTTTCTTTTTGGTAGGATAGAATGTTCTTAATTAGAATCGTGATTTTATCCAAGGAAATCGGCTTTTCAACAAAATCCCAGGCGCCCAGCTTGGTGGCCTGGACTGCAGTCTCAATGGTTCCATGACCCGACATGACTATAAAATCTGTTCCTGGAAATCGTTCACGCGCCACTTTAAGCACCCCGATGCCATCGTATTTACCGGGCATCCATACATCAAGGAGAGCCACTGGAGGCTGTAAAGATTCGATGAGCTTTAAACCCTCTTCGCCGTTTTCTGCGGAGTGCACAACGTACCCCTCGTCGCCAAGAGCAGCGGAGAGAACGTCGCGAATGGGCTTTTCGTCGTCGATTACGAGGAGAACTTGTTTATCGGTTTCAGACATGTGTACTCTTTTCTGCGGTGGAATAAGGGAGATCGATCTTAAACGACAGTCCACCGCCATTTGTGGCAAACGCCTGTATGATACCGCCGTGATCTTGAATGATTTTATTTACAATTGCAAGCCCGAGACCCGATCCCGAGGGTTTCGTGCTGTAGTAGGGTTCAAACAATTTAGCAAAGTTTCCGTCACTCACACCAATACCATTGTCGGCGACAACGACACTCACTGTTTGCCGCAAAGAATCGGCCTTAGTGGTAAACGTAATTTTAGGATCACCGACATCGGCCAGTGCGGCCAGTGCGTTTTCCACCAAATTGATCAGGACACGTTTGATCTGATCATTGTCGAATAAAAAGGGCGTGAGCTTCTGATCAAATTCGGTAATGAACTGTACATTTTTGTACCCTTCGCTGTAGATGGCGCTCACGTTCTTAATCAGTTCGTTCATATCGGATTGCTGCTTCTGGAGCTGCGGCAAACGTGCATACTCCGAGAACTCGTTCACCAGGCGCTTCATCTCATCGGCCTGCTGGATAATCATGTCGGTACACGCCTTAAAAGCTTCGTCAGTGATCGATGCAGAAAATTTGCGTTGGAGTCGCTGGGCAGAAAGTTTGATTGGAGTGAGTGGATTCTTGATCTCGTGGGCAATACGTCGCGCCACTTCTTTCCACGCTTCAATTTTTTGCGCGTTGAAAACGTCGGTGAGATCATCGAATCCAATCACAGTGCCCACATCGTTCCCATCGGTGTCTTGCAAGCGAGAAATGGTAAATAAACAAGGAAATGAGGCATCGGCAATTTCCATTTGTAACTGGCGGGTCATCTTTCCTAAACCATACTGGCTCATATTGAGCACCATTTGGCGGTAAAGTCGGTAGAACTTTTCACCGATGACGTCTTTCAGATTGGATCCCAAATACATTTTGCTCTCTACATGAAAAAGAGCTGCCGCACGATCGTTGATGGTTGTGATTTCGTCTTTATCGTCGAGCGAAATCACTCCAGTGCTAACGTTGGAGAGAACAACCTGAATATACTGAGAGCGCTCATCGAGCCTATGCAAAGTCGTCTGCAGATTTTCATTAGCGTCATTGAGCTCTTTTCTCGAGCTTGCAAGCTGGCCGACCATGGTATTAAAGTTTTCCGCCAGTTCGAGCACCTCTGTTTCTGCATTCACTAAACGCACAGGCTGGTAATCACCCTGAGCGACCCTGCGGGTCGCCAAACCTAAAACCGACAGAGCTTCGGAAAGGTGTTTTGCCATATAAAAACCAAACCAAGTGGCACAAAACAAAATCACTAAAGTCATCAGCAGTAGAACCACGATATAAATCGATTTGAGAGGAAACTGAAGTGGCTTACCACTGCCCTTGAGATCCTCATAGAGTGAGCCAATGGTGTCCATTTTCTGGAGCAGGCCCAACGGCACATAACTGGACACGATCACCACCCCATTGCGGCCTTTCACCGGAACCATGGCACGCACCAAGTTGCCCTTGGTGTGCTGATGGACCGTACTAGCCTCGCTCTTCTCTTTGAGGCCACGCTCTAGAAACTCGACAGTGGCGCGCGGAACCTCGGGAATCGTTTGGTCTCCCGACATCACCAACGTGCGCCCTTCAAGTAGATCCGAGTAGTACTCAGCGGCATCCAGGCGGTAGACCTGGCGCTGCTGTTTGAGGATCGATTCTACTTCTTCCTTGGTGGTGGCGGAGCGCAATTTTTGCGCAATCATGTGCGCCGCGAAAAAATTGTTTTTCTTTTGATCCATGTAAAAGTGCGTCGTTACTTCTAGGGCGCTCTTCATAGCATCAGATATCTTTTCACTAAACCACTTGTCGAAACTGCTATTGACGTAAATGACCGCCACAAAAAACATGAGTATTGTCGGAACCGCAGAAAAAATAAAAAATGTGAGAACTAACCGAGACCTGAGAGAACTTCCCGCTATTCCACGCCGTTTTTCTATGAATGCTTTAAACAGGTTTCGGAAAATGAGGAAAAATAAAAGAAGCAAAAGTATCAGGTTAAAATTGACCAAACCAAAAAAGAAAATGGAGTATTCAAAAGGCAATTCTTTAGACGCATTAAAAACACGAAATTCGAACCACGCGACGAATAGGAATAGGAAACACAAACCAAATATGATCAGCGTTTCTTTTTTGCGTTTGCCTTGTTCTGCAGCGGTTTTCAAGAATGCTCCATCTCGGAGAAATTAGTTCTCCATCTGTTGGCGCAACGACAACATCTCCAAAGCCACAAAGGCGGCTTCTTTGCCTTTATTGCCTTTAGATCCACCAGCGCGCTCTTCGGCCTGAAAGCCGTCTTCCGTGGTGAGAACTCCAAATACCACAGGTAAATCATACTCCAATTGGAGCTCGGAACAGCCGCGCTCCACAGAGTTACACACAAAATCAAAATGCGAAGTCTCGCCGCGAATAACACAACCGAGTGCGATCACAGCATCACATTTTTTGAGTTCGATGAGCCATTTCGCAGCGAGCGGAATCTCCACTGCGCCGGGAACCTCTACGTCAAAATAGTTCACATCGAAGTCATTAAGAACCTGAAGCGCTCCACTGCGTAACTTGGACGTGATTTCTTCATTGAATCGCGAAGTGACTATGCCCACAACAAATTCACTGCCGGAGGCTTGAATGTCTTCTAATTTTCCTTTAATCATGAACAATCCTCAATTAATGGCGGAATGCCGACAAGAAGGGTTCCTCACCGGTGGCGTTGCCGTCCAGAGATATCACCTTTTCTATTTCCAATCCAAAACCTTTGATACCTACAACTTTAGAGACAGACTGATGGGCCAACAAGTGAATTTTTCGAACGCCGAGATGGTGTAGAATTTGTGCACCAATGCCGTATTCGCGTGGATCCATTTTCGCGCGAGCTTGAGGTTCTGCTGGTGATTTGCTCGCCTCATGTGAGAGCACAGAACTTTGTCCCTCCTTGCGCAGATAGACGAGAACGCCGCAGTCGCATTTGCCAAGCGCTTCGAGTGCTGAATGCAATGGCAACGCCGACGCGTGAGCACTGCTATTGAAAACATCAGAAAGAATATTTTCCACATGGACGCGGACAAGTGTGGCCTGGTCGGGCTTAATATCGCCTTTTTGCAACACAACACTTTGCGAGTTATCCAGCAAATTTTTGAACACGCGCATTGTGAACAGGCCATGGGCGTTTTCGATATTGGATTTTGCAACTTCTTCGATGAGAGTTTCGTTTTCTAAACGGTAGCGAATCAGATCCTCAATCGTGCCGATTTTGATGTTGTGCTCTTTAGAAAACTCCATGAGGTCGGAAAGGCGTGCCATAGAGCCATCAGGCTTGATCACTTCGCAGATCACAGCAGAAGAATTTAAGCCTGCGAGTCGCGCGAGGTCCACACTGGCTTCGGTGTGCCCAGCGCGCTTGAGTACCCCACCCGCTTGAGCGCGGATCGGGAAAATGTGTCCTGGCATAATGATATCTTGAGCCGTGGCGCGTGGGTTTGAGGCGACACGGATAGTGTGAGCGCGATCGGCTGCCGAGATTCCAGTGGACACTCCTTTGGCGGCCTCAATGCTCACTGTAAACGCGGTTTTGTTGGGCGAGTGATTGCGGTCATCTCCCACCATCAGCGGAAGGCCTAAGCGATCGATCTGTTTGGGCTCAAGTGCTAAACAAATTAATCCGCGCGCATGAGTGGCCATAAAGTTGATTGCCGTCGGAGTAATGAAATCTGCGGCAAGAATCACATCGCCCTCGTTCTCACGATCTTCGTCGTCGATCAATATGACCATCTTGCCATTGCGAATGTCGTCGATAATTTCTTGAATGGAATTTAAACTCATGTGCGTTTCTCCCGAGCTTCCTGATAGTTTACAAATGCCTTCGCCCAGTAGTCGTACTCGATGTTAACGGCGGAGTTGATGGTCAAATTTTTAAAATTAGTGCGTTCCATGGTTTCCGGAATCAAACAAAAGGAAATAGTATTGCCGTTGATGGAATTGATAGTAAGACTCACTCCGTTGATGGCCACACAACCTTTGTGCCACACATAGCGATGATCCAGATTTGGAATCGTCACATCGAGGAGTACGCTCTCACCCAAATCTTTGCGCGTGATTGTTCCCACGGTGTCCACATGTCCGCTCACCCAGTGGCCATGCATACGATCGCCCATGCGCAAGGAGCGCTCGAGATTGAGTGGAATTTCTTTGAGGAAATGTTCTGTCCAACCCGTGACCTTGAGAGTTTCTTCGCCGAGACTGAAGGTCATGTCATCGGCTGTGAAGTGTTCAACCGTAAGGCACACGCCGTTGGTAGCAATGCTATCACCGCCGCGAATATCTGAGAATGTGGAAGGACGCTCGACGACGACACGAATATTGTTGCCATTGGTTTGTACATTTTTGACGGCGCTGACGGCCTCTACAATTCCCGAAAACACGAATATCCTTTGATATGGGGCTGTTGGCGGTGAAAGTACCGATTCTGATTCGCAATGTCAAGTAGGTGGGGAATAGATTAATTGAGTGAAATCAATATGTTACACATATTGTTCGGGGCGTTTTCGGTAAAACCACCGTCCCCCGCCAGTGTAGACTCACATCGCTAGACATTTTAGATTGCCCGAATGACGTCTCAACTCTCTTCACTTCTTAAAAGTATTCTTGGTCGAAAAGGTTTTACCAAGCTCAAAAAGCTCATCGACGTGGTCTACTCCTACAAGCACCCCACCTACTCCCAGTTTGGTGAAGATCGGTTTTTGCTCGAACATTTTAAACACAGAACCAGTGGCACCTATGTCGATGTGGGCGCTTACCACCCCCGCCAATTTTCGAACACCTACCTCCTTTATAAAAAAGGTTGGCGCGGAGTAAATGTGGATGCCACTCCCGGCTCGATGGATCTGTTTAATATTCTACGCCCCCGCGATGCCAACCGTGAGTACGCTGTTTCCGATTCTCACGCGCCGGTGCGATTAACTGTATGGGGAACAGATTCAGAAAATACGGTGCACGCGGCACAAGCGGATGCCGTCAGGTCTCAAAAAGGTGAACCTCTCTTTGACCGCGAACTGATTCCCAAAACGCTTGACGAAATTCTGCGCGCGGAAAAGGATTTTCCAAAAAGCTTTGAGGTGTTGAGCGTAGATGTGGAAGGCTGGGACTTCCAGGTCTTGCAATCTCTCGATTGGTCTGAGTACTACCCACAAGTCGTAATGGTCGAACAGTACGCGGGAAGAATTGAAGAGCTGACCTCATCAAAATTGTATGGATTTCTCGTGGAAAAAGGCTACGCTCTGATTGCATGGTACAATCCCACTGCCGTATTTAAACGAACTTAGGAGCAATTATGAAACTTATAGTGTGTGTGATTCTGGCGATGAGTGCGATGGCCAAGGACGCAGAACCAAAAAAAGCTAAAAAAGGAAAACCCTCTGTTGAAGAGCAGTCGTTGCGCTTTCGAAAAGATATGCCCGGTAGCGAAGGCTCGCTCAGTTCTCAAAATTTAAAAGGCATTAAACTAGAAAAACAAAATTCTGCTATTTCTTTTACGGAGTCTTGTAAATCGGAAGCCGGTGTTGAGTACAAAAAAGGAGACGCCGGATACGATTCGTGTTTAAAGGATAAAGATATCTACATTCCTACCGGTTCAGAGAATAAATATAAAAAAGATTAGCATTTTCCCGCACCAAAACCGGCACTCGGTTATAAATAAAAAGGCTCAAGATTTCTCTTGAGCCTTTTTATTTTGCCGGATAGATGCGTTGCTAGCCTAAAAGGTGCCAGGCACCTATTTGAAGGTGAGGGCGCCGTCTTTGACGGAGACCTTGGCGGTGGAGCCGTTGATGAGTTCGCCGCCGAGGATTTTTTTGGAGAGTGGATTGAGAAGGTAGTCTTGCACGGCGCGCTTGAGCGGGCGTGCTCCGAAGACCGGGTCGTATCCTTTTTCTGCCAAAAATTCCAAAGCCTTATCGTCCAGATTGAGTGTGATCTTTTTGTCTTTAAGGCGTCCGATCACTTTGTCGACCTGGATTTTTACGATGTTGGCGAGCTGTTCTTTGCCAAGTTGCTTGAACGTAATTATGTCATCAATACGGTTTAGAAACTCCGGCTTAAAGTGGCGATTCAAAAGGTTCTTGATGCGCGACTCTCGTTCCGCATCGTTCAATGAATCATCCATAATGTGCTCAGAGCCCACATTCGAAGTCATAACGATAACCGTGTTTTTAAAATCCACGGTTCTACCCTGCCCATCTGTCAACCGGCCTTCGTCGAAAACCTGCAGCAGCACGTTGAACACGTCGGGATGGGCTTTTTCCACCTCATCGAGTAGCACCACGCTGTACTGTTTGCGGCGCACCTGCTCGGTGAGCTGACCGCCCTCATCGTAGCCCACATATCCTGGAGGCGCTCCGATGAGACGCGATACGGAATGCTTTTCCATGTACTCACTCATATCGATGCGAATAATATTTTCTTCGCTATCGAACATAAATTCGGCGAGCGCCTTGACGGTTTCGGTTTTACCCACGCCGGTGGGACCTAAAAACAAAAAAGTACCGATCGGACGATCCGGGTCGGCGATTTCTGCTCGAGCACGGCGAATGGCATCCGAGACAACCGTGAGCGCCTCGCGCTGACCAATCACGCGTTTTTCCAAAAACTCTTCCATCTTGAGGAGTTTCTGCGTTTCGGTTTGCACCATTTTTTCTACCGGTATGCCCGTCCACTTGGCCACCACTTCTGCAATGACCTCGGGACTCACTTCTTCGCGCAACATCTGCTTGCCGTCGTGAGCAGCCGATTCAGCGCGATCGGAGAGTTCTTTCATCTTCTTTTCTAAATTTGGCAGATCGCCGTACTTCAAGCGCGCGGCCTTTTCCAAATTGCCTTCGCGCTCGGCCACCTCGATCTCGCTGCGAATACCTTCGAGTTTGCGCTTGGTTTCGCGCAAGGAAAGGATTTCTCCTTTTTCCTCGTTCCACTGCTTATCGAGAACTTTCACCTGGCTTTGCAGATCCGACAAGGTGGATTCGATTTCTCCCAAACGCTTGTCGTCTTTTTTCTCCTGAGTGACCGCATTGCGCTCAATCTGGAGTTGCAAAATTTTACGGTTGAGCTCATCGATCGACACCGGCACGCTGTTGATCTCAATACTGAGTTTACTTGCGGCCTCGTCAATCAAGTCGATAGCTTTGTCTGGTAAAAAGCGATTTGTGATATAGCGGTTCGAAAGCTTTGCCGCCGCAATCAACGCATCATCGGTAATGCGCACTCCATGGTGGACCTCATATTTGTTTTTGAGTCCGCGCAATATTGTTATGGTGTCTTCGACAGTAGGCTCATCCACCAACACTGTTTGAAAACGCCGCTCCAGCGCTTTGTCTTTTTCGATGTACTCGCGGTATTCGTCCAAGGTAGTGGCACCGATACAGCGCAGCTCACCGCGAGCAAGAGCTGGCTTTAAAAGCTGGCCAGCGTCCATCGCGCCATCGCCTTTTCCAGCGCCCACTAAGGTGTGCAGTTCATCAATGAACAAAATAACTTGCCCATTACTTTTAGACACATCTTTGATCACCGCTTTGAGGCGCTCTTCGAACTCTCCACGGTACTTAGCACCGGCAATGAGCGCTCCCATGTCGAGGCTTAATATTTTTTTATCAAATAACACTTCGGGCACATCGCGTTTCATGATCCTGTCGGCCAGGCCTTCGGCAATGGCTGTCTTACCTACACCAGGGTCGCCAATAAGAACAGGGTTGTTCTTTTTACGGCGCGCTAGCACCTGAATGGTGCGACGGATTTCGGAGTCGCGACCAATCACCGGGTCAAGCTTACCTTGCGCAGCGAGCTCGGTAAGATCGCGCGCGTATTTTTTAAGAGCATTGAGTTGGCTATCGCCATCCTCGGTCGTAATTTTTTCGTCTCCACGCATTTTTTCAAACTCCTTGATAAAATCAGCATGACTCAATTTGCCTTTGATGAGCACTGATTTGAGCGCGTCATCCTCGAAGGCTGCAATAAAGAAATGTTCTGGCGAGATGTACTCGTCTCCCATTTTTTTTGCCGCTTTTTCAGAGGCATCAAACAATCGAACCAGGCGCTGGCTGGCGTTCACTCGCGATTGTCCCGAAACCTGCGGTTGGCGATCCAAATAGGCTTTAAATCCACTGGCTATGGTGGCCTTGTCGGCCTTGAGGGTATTAAAAATATCTACTACGTTGCTACTGCTGTCGTTAACGACGGCGAGCAAAAGATGCTCCGGCTCCACACTTGGATTTTTTTGCGTTTCTGCAGCGCGAGCCGCTTCCTGCATGTATTCCTTCGACCGGTTGGTCATTTTATCGATATCACTCACTTGAAGTTCTCCTTTGCGGGCTGAAAACGATAGAGGTGCTCTTAGCCCTTCCCAAATAAGATGAGGTTTGATAGGAAGTTGTCAATGCAGAAACAAACGCCTCCACGCCCCCGCCGCAGTATCAAACTAGACCGCGTAAATCCCAGTGATTTTTTAAAGATGAAAACTATTTACGCTTGCGAACAGTGCAGCCATTTTGATCCGGTTTCAGAGCAGTGCACCATTGGCTATTGGCCAGAACTCCATCGCCAGAAGATCCAGCTCCAACGATTACATACAAATAGCCATATGGCTTTTTGCCGCTTCCTGGAAATCGACTAAACTCCGCCTGTTTCTATTGCTATTCCTTTGTCCCTTTGCTACTTGGAGCACTTACAACATTGGGGATAAGGCCGCCTACGGTGGCCGGTTTAAGGGGGAGTCATGAAATTCGGGGCAATGCTTTTTGCATTTTTATTCATTTCTATTCAAGCCAACGCACAACTACTGAACGATCGCCAAACCCTGCACAATCTGGCCGAGGCCGAGTGGTTTTCTACGCACTTCTTTGAAAACGGCCGGGGTATGACCATCTCTCCCGATCTTTCCATATTTTTTGGTGGATTGGGTAAGCAGGATATTCCCTCCCTCCTCATGGACCCCATCATCGAAAAACGCTATGGATTTTTCCCGGGCGTGAACACCCGCTATATGGGCGTCTTCGAAGTGGAATACAAAAGCATGCGCCTCGCGGTATTGGGATGCACGGGATGCCACTCGGGCCGTGCCGCAGGCATCACCATCCCGGGCCTCGGTAATAAAACCATCGACTCTTACATGATCGGTAAAGATCTCACCCGCATTCAAAAACTGTGGGGCGGCTTGCTCGCATCAAAAACGGCAAATGATCCCGATTACAAATATGTTCACGATAAGGCGATGACGTTTGCCAAAGTGATTGGCGACGATCGCATTTCCAATCTCACCCGAGGATTGGTTCCCGATTCGGTGATCAAAACTTTCTTCTATCGCGATCAAAATGTTCCTTATGGAGCTGAAATTGAACGCACACAGGTAAAAGTGCCTTCACTTTGGGGCTTTGGTAAAAAACGCGAGGTGGGAGTGTTTGCCGATGGCTCGTTGAGCTCCGAAAACTATGCCTGGGCTTTTGGTGCCGAGTTGATGGCGAGCGATTCCGGTGATCACCTGCGCGCCTCCATGCCCAAACTCAAACACGTGGTGGACAATGTGTTGGGAAATCTTTTACCACCCAAGTACCCGTTTAAAATTGATTCGGAAAAAGCCATGCGCGGCCAGATCATTGCTCAAGCTACGTGTTTTAAATGTCATGGCGCTCACAACCGCGATGCCGAAGGGTATCCGGTGTACGAAGTGCCGCTATTGATTGCGCAAGAGCAAGTGATGACCGACAACCAACGCCTCCTTTACGCCAACTCGGTGTGGGTCGACCTCGCAGAACAAGGCAGCGTGGGCGATCTTATCAAATTCAACCGCGAGATGTTTGGCTTTGGTTACTTTGCTCCTAAATTCTGGGGCATCTGGAGCCGCTTTCCCTATTTGCACAATGGATCGGTTCCCACTCTGTACGACATGATGTTGCCACCTGGAGAGCGCCCCGAATTTTTCTCTATGGAAGATGCTGGCGAGGCCTATCGCTTTGACGCTCAAAGGGTGGGTTTGACCATTGAACACACCACGCCCGCAACTTATAAAATTGCTCAATACGCGGCCGAAGATGGCGATCGCAATATGTACTATGTGAGACGCCCCGAGCACTCCAACGTGGGTCATTACTTTTCGTTTATGAAAGATTTTACCGAAGAGGATCGCATGGATGTGATTGAGTATTTAAAAACACTGTAAGGGACTATTGGGCTTCCAATCCTAAACAAAGAATCGGTTTTGATTGAGAGCAACCACTTGCGGTATCGAAGGAAGTCATGAATGGCCCCTTCCAAAAATAGCCATCCGCCTTGGCTGAGCCCTGAGAATTATTTCCAACAGCAATGGTCCAATCTGAACACGTGGATCCCACGCCACCGTCTCCAGCGCTCGTACACCCCGAATGGGTTCCAAATCCTACAGGACTACCACCAGTTTCTGTATGAATTAAGTTTGTCGAAATTGTAGTTTGTTGAAACAGCTGATCACGATCGTAGGCAATCACGCTGCCGTTTACAGTCTTCGCACCACCTCTTAAAAGATTGGCAAAATACGAAGGCGGCCTTCCAGTTACGCAAAGAAGGGCGACGTAGGTTCCACTCAGCCCTGCTCCAGTAGCAGCCGACTGGCAAAGAGCATCTGCACCAACTATCCCCCCCATGTTTCCCGTCGTGGTTGCGGAAGTCGCAAATATAACGTGATTGCGTTTTGGTATCCTGTTGGCGGCAATTGGAGCTAGCGTCGTCACATCGGAGATACAAAAAAACGAACTGGCTCCAGCACAGTAGAACCCCATCCCGGTGCCGAAGATTCCGGTCGCAGTCGCTCCATTAGTCATATTTGTGCTAATTCCCGAAGATGCGCTTGTCCAACTTGAGCATGTATAACCTGGGCGCCTGGCCCCTCCTGCAACCGTACCTGTCCTAATAGAGGTGGTAACTGGAGTGCCTTTTTCATCAAAATAGGAAGGGTTGGTCCAGTTGCCACTCCAAAACTGCGTGGCATCCGTTGCAACGACAGCTCCCCCCAAATTGTAAACTGGCCCTGTTATACTCACATGGGTAGAGGCATTGGTTGCCTCATCTGATAAAACCGCCTTCCAATTTCCAGGAAGGCTGCGAGAACTTGCAGCAGACTGGCAGATACCATCAGCTCCGGTGAGACCTCCAAAATTTCCAAAGTTCGTAATATATCCAAGTGAAGGAGAAAAAATAAATTGCCCCGTAAGTCGTTTGGGATTTCCCGCTCCGCTAAAATTCCTCCACGCAAAACTGTGCTCAATAGACGATAAGTAGAGACAAACTAAAAAAAAGAGTCCTTTCATTAGAAGAATCCCGTCGTCCAAGTGATATAGCAGCCTGTGGAATGCTTTAAAATTGTAAAAACAGATCGATTCTGAGTGGGACCATTTGTTGGTGAAAAATAAGACGTTGAACACCCAGAAAAAGTGTAGGTCCTCGATGTAACGTCTTCTATTGTAATAGTGTACTGCCCGCCATCCTGCATGTTCTGCACCGTAATAGTTGCTCCACCTACAGATTGCAGTACTTGCGCATTTCCCAATGCAAAATTTGCCGTAGCTCCTGATGCCACAATTGCTTCTCTGGAAACAATTTGCCCAACAACGTTAAGTGTGGCATTTGGCACGGTTGTTCCGATTCCTACGTTTCCATCCTGATCGATAATCATTTTTTGAGTGAGTGTTCCGGAGATTCCACGCGTGTAAAATCCCAAATGACCGCGGGTCGTATTTGATCCGACCTGAGCAACAATCCGAGCCACATTTCGCTCTCTCGGAGCCGGTGTCGTGGATTCGTGGATAAAATCAATTTTTGCGGAATCGGTTAAATTTGCTAGATTTCCGGAACTGTAAATTTCTAGCGCCGCCTTTAATTTGTTTCCTCTCGAGATGGTTAAATAGTTCGTATCCGATGCATTCATTATTCCTGTCACAGTCGTCCCGATACCGACATTACCTCCTGTCGGGTGAAGTAAAATATTACCTTTTGTCGCATCGGAGGTAGAATCCAATGAGAGACTCGCGCCCGCATCGGCGCCACCGCGAAGAGTTTGGCCAGTCGTGCGACCGGCGAGCAATGCATACTGCGTGTGATCGTCATCTGTGAGATCCGTGAGAGCGCCGTGGCTTGTTGCTCCGCCACTGCCGGCCACGTCCTGGATCGTAGCGCCATCATAGTATTTAAATTTGTTGTCTGCCGAGTTGAACCAAATTTGACCTGTGGCTGGTGACACAGGATCAGCAGCACGTGTTAAAAACACAGTGCCGGCAGGATCGTTCGGCAGATAATGAGAGCTCGCTCCACTTAATAAATCAGTGATATTGGAATACTCGGTTGTTAATAAATTATCCAATTTTGATTGTGTGCTCGATAGGCTTGTTTTAAACACGTCCGATGGTGCAAGCCCCTGGAGTGTTTGTGCAACGATTGCCTGTGGTACCGAGTTGATGGCCATGTCGTCTGAGAGTTGCACATAAGCACCCGCAGTCGATGGCTTTACGAAAAATCTAAAAAATCGTTCCGCGCCTGGATCGGGATCGTAAGTACAACTTGCGTTAGCTTGAGTGCGGCCGTTAATCAATGAATCAGTATTATAGAACACGCTGTTCATAGAGTTGTTGCGATCACGCGTAGTGCGTTTGCCATCGCTGAGCGCTGAACCTACGCGCACAGTGAAGTAGCCGTTTGTGCCGAGCGTGTTCACAGGCTGCTCTTCCTCGTAAAGGATACAATCCTTAGCGGGGTTTAAAACTTGGATAAGCAATTGGACATTGTTATCTAATAAAGGTTCGCTGTCGGAACCGGGAACGTAAAGCCGCCCATCTAAAGTGAAATGCTGAGAGACGCTCGTATCCACCTGAGCATGTACATAGTGGGAGAACAGAAGTAGCGGCGCTACTACAACAAATGTTAATAGCAGAGAGATTCGTCTGTCATTTCCAAGGTTTATCTGGGGTGCCACTGTCGAACTTATCGGTAATATATAGATAAATACTTAACAGCGTCTCGAAATGAACCGACTTTCGGCTTGAAACCAGCAAGTGGCACTAGGCCACAGCTGTGACGCGAGTCTCAACTAAAAGGTGCCTGGCACCTTAGGGTGTGGCGCCGTGGCTTAAGAGGAAATCGGCGCCGAAGAGGAAGTTGATTTCGCGCGCGAGAGTGAGCGGAGTTTTTCCGCTTGTCGAGAGGGCGTTGAAATCGGCGCCTTTCTCTACGAGTAGCTTCAGATGATCAAAACTTTTTCTGAAGATCGCTGTGTGAATTGGCAAATCGCCGTTTGCGTTTTTTTCGTTGAGCTTTACTTTTCCCGATACGATTAAAAAAGCCGAGACGTTGGGATAGCGTTCAAAGACTTCATCATTTTCGAGCGTGTACTCAAGGACGGATTGATTTTGGTTGTTTTTGATTTCGAAGTTGGCGCCGGCGTCGGCCAACGCTTTGAGCACGCGGAAACTGCGTTGGTCGTCGTCGCCACGTGCAAAAAATAGAGCCGACGTGGTGAGTGCTTGCCACACAGGAAGCTGGCTTTCCGCATGCCCAATCGCTGCGTGAGGTGCATTGACGTCTACCTTACCATTCTCTACGACGTGTTGTACGCAGCCCGCATCACCTTCGCGGATAGCAGTCATTAGTTCCTCGTTCCAGTTGGAATCCGCAGCATAAATCTTTCCGCATTCACCAGCGCTCACGGGCGCCTGTGCAAGCTGTTCTATTTTTTCGGAGGGAGTACGGGGGTTACCGGCGTCGGCCTCGAAAGTATTTGTTCCGTTGCCATTACTGCAGGCAACGGCGACGAATGCTATCAGAAACAAGAATTGATAATTTAAAATAGTATGTTTCATGACAGCTCCCAGGGCTCCACCAAGAATAGATACAATCCCTATGCCAGCACAGGCTGAAATAGGCGAATTTTAAGGCCTTTCCCTTGTGCATTCGACCGAATCCAGTGACGTAATAGGGCGCTAAAAACCGATTAAAAGCGCAGCATGAGGGCTGGCCCACCCCTCAAACATGCACTACTATTGGAATTCTATGGAACCGCTGCATGTGGCACTTATCCTCATTTTCTCCCTGACTGTCTTCTCCCTGCCCTTTTGGATTTTGCACTTTCGCGATCGCGTTCCACCCGACGCCGAAACGCTGTATACCTTCAAATCGGAATCCCACGTCACATTTCCCTGGGGCCGCATATGGGTATATGACTCCCATTCCAATGCAGCAGCAGATCGACCCACAGTGGTCTTCCTGCACAGCATAGGATCTTCTATTTATTCCTGGAGATATCAACTGCCCGAATTTGAAAAAAAATATCGAGTTGTTGCCTTTGACCTCCTCGGATTTGGCAAAAGCGACAAACCTCTCACCGAGAGCTATGGTTTAGACGCCCAGGAAGAACGAATTATCGCCCTCCTCGACCATCTCAATATTCAGCGCTGTGCTCTGGTGGGCTGCTCACTCGGTGGAGCGTTGTCGCTATGGCTTGCCTCGCGCAACAAGGAGCGCTTCCCCTTTTTAGCTGTAATTGCGCCTGCGGCCGTAAGCTCGCTGGTGCCATTCTTTTTAGTGAAGCCCGCAGTCTTTGCATTACTGGCCAGCAAAATAGTTTCGCGACGGATAATACGTATTGCTTTAGGTAACGGCTACGCCAACAAAAAGAACATCACGCCGGAAGTGATCGAAAACTACTACTCACCGTTCAATGAGCCGAACGGTGCAAGCTGCTTTTTAAGAACCGTTGAAACCATTCGCGACGCGCGTATCTTTAATTGTCTAGGCTCGATCAGCTCCCACACTCTTATATTATGGGGAGAACATGATCGCGTGGTTAAAAAGGAAGACATGGAACGCATCTGTAAAGCCATTCCCGACGCCAAAATTCAGCGTCATCCTATGGGCGGGCACCATCTGATGGAGGATGAACCTCAGTGGTTGAATCAAAAAATCATGGATTTCCTCGACCAAGGCCATTTTTCTGACGTCGCTACTGTACCTTCGAAGGATCTAGCTTAGTGCTTTTTCACCCTCTATTTGTTGGTCTCAGTCATTTTTTTAGAGGCAAAAACAGGACGTAAGCTTTGAAATCAATACCATTATCTTAAGACGTAAGGATAAAAAACCGCGCTTTCTTTTGTTCTGTCCTCAAGTCGTGTCAAGAAAACCACTCCACCACCGAAGAGTGTGTTGTCTGATACAAACAAGGAGTGAAGACATGAGTATGCGAGTGAATACAAATACAGCATCGATCAACTCGATGAGAAGTTTTTATACCAACAACAAAAATATCGATAGCGCGTTTGAGAAGATGTCTAGCGGTAGCAGAATTAACAAAGCCGCTGATGATGCAGCCGGTTTGGCAATTTCTGAGAACTTAAAAGGACAAATTCGGTCTGCTGCTCAAGCGAGCCGCAACGCAAACGATGGCGTCAGCTTAGTGCAAACAGCAGAAGGCGGTTTAAGTGAAATGTCGAACATTATTGTTCGCCTTCGTGAGCTGGGCATTCAAGCAGCTTCTGACACAGTTGGTGAGACTGAACGCGGTTTCATTAATACAGAAGTACAACAATTAAAAGAAGAGATGCAGCGTATTTCTGATTCTACTAAATGGGGTCAAACAAAGCTTCTCGACGGTTCAACACCACAATTCGATTTCCAAATCGGCCTGAACAACTCTGCGGAATCTGATCGTTTAACTTTCGATTCTTCAGGCAACGTTGCTACAATCGATGCTTTAGGAATCGAAGGATTGGACTTTGCAAACAAAGATGGCGCCGCCGAAGGCCTTGCCAATCTTGATAATGCCCAAGTTGAAGTGAACCGCATTCGTTCGAACCTCGGTGCCTTACAAAACCGCCTGGGCTCAACGATCAACAACTTAGGTATTCAATATGAAAGCTTGTCTGCTGCTAACAGCCGTATCCGCGATGCTGACATGGCCGAAACATCTGCAGACCTTGCTAAGAACCAAATTTTAATGCAAGCAAACACTGCGACTTTGATGAACGCAAATCAGAAGAACGCACTTGCACTAAAACTGATTGGTTAATTTTTTGCTCTGGTATTCACTCCGGGGGGCAGGCATGCCCCCTTCCTTTTAAGAGTGAAAACAGTACCCGAGACCGAGTGTTGAGGGATTTTATATCCCCGATACGTGTTTTTTGATCCAACCTATGTGATCTGGCACAATCTCAGATATCGAAAAACTGGAATCGTCTCCCTGACACGCACTGGAGAGACTGTTGACTCCAATGAGTACCGTGGAAGAACTCGTACCTTTGAGTACTGCCCCACCCGAATCCCCTGGACACACCGCCTGATTGCTCTTGGGAACCATGTAGATCCCCTCTCGATTATAAAAGTTGTAGTGCGATTGCACGATACCCTTCATCGTTCCGCTTCTCAACACGCCAGACCCACCTTGCGGTGAATTCCAGCCGTAGCCGGCCACGGTGACATCCTTCTCTGTTACCATATTGCCGACAGATCCAATACTGACGGGGCGAACTGCAATGGGGAATTCCTTTTTGAGCTGGATGAGGCCAATATCATATTTGACCCGAGTTCCCACAGCCGACTCCGTTTGAACGAATTGAGGATGGGAAATAAGTTTGGAAACAGCCATCGAGTGCCAGGCCCCTTTGCTGTCACGGATCTTCATGGTTACGCTGGAGGCCGATGCCCCGCGCGTGCAATGCGCCGCCGTGATAAGCATTTTGGTCGTCAAAAACGACGCCGAACAGGTGCTGCCGTTAGAAAATTTCATGAGGGCTACGGATCGCGATAGTCCACTTTGTGCGGAGACCACCGACCCATTTTCGACCTTTTCGCCGCCTCCGGCGTGGGGTTGAGCCATAGCTGCAAGTACTAAGAAGATAATTTTGATCATTAAACCATTTTGAGTGCGCACAGCCCTACTCACGAGTCCAGAACCCTTGGGCCACTACCACTTCTGGCTTCAAGTCGTGTGGAAAACTTCCCCTTCGTTGGGATTTTACGTGGGAGGTGCACCCTACCTAGACGCATCACTGCGTGGGGACTCTCGCGAGCAACCGCTCTCCTAAAAATTCGCTGGCACCCACGATTTCGTTCTTGCATCTCGACATCATTGAGCTAAATTTACCGGTGTGATCACATCTACCTGGGATGAGCTCCAAGGCAGACATTAACGGAGGATTTATGGCAAAAAAGAAAGCAAAAAAGCCTGCGAAAAAAGCCGCAGCTAAGAAAAAACCAGCAAAAAAAGCAACAGCGAAAAAATCTGCTAAAAAGGCAGCGAAACCCGCTAAAAAAGCAAAAGGCAAAAAAGCGGCAAAACCCGCTAAAAAAGCCACTGCAAAAAAAGCAGCAAAGCCTGCCAAAAAAGCAGCCGCAAAAACTGCAGCTCCTAAAGCACAAACAACGAAAGCAGCAAAGCCTGCTAAAAGCACCGCGGCTCCAAAATCCGCTAAGGCCGAAGTTGTTAAGCCAGCTGCTATCACATCTCTCAATGACATCTTTAAAAGCGATCAAACGTCTTTCGACGATGATGAACTTTTAAACGAAGACGAAGATGCACCGCTGTCAACCGCGGATGCTGATGAGGAAGATGTTTTTGACGATCCAGATTTGACGACGTACACAGAAGAGGACGACGACGAAGAGGACGAAGATTACAATGATCCAGATGATGAAGGTAACTACTTCTAAGTAACAAAGGCCACCTCGGTGGCCTTTTTATTTTGTCCCTTACTTTGAACACTATGCAGTTTTGCTATTTTTAAGGATACTTGGGCACTGTTGATTTGAACGGATATCCTTGAGCGCGAAATTCACCAGCTATGTTCGACAACTCGATCACGCGTTTCACATTCAATACAAATATTTTTCCATTTTTAAGCTTCCATTCCAAAGCAATAAGCCGTTGATTGTTTTCATCCATATCGTGGCGCAGCTCTAAGCTTTCGATGTCTGATTTAAACACGGTACGATAGCCGGTTGGCCCCACTGAGAGATCGTGCCATCCACGCGGAGAGGGCTTCATAAAATTGTCCCGGCGCAAGGCCTCTTCTAAAACCTCAACAGAATCAGTAGAAATGCGAAATAGACGTCCATCATTCCTGATGAGATCTTGATGACGACGCTCCACCTGCGTGGCGGCCTTCGCCCGTGTTAACTTTGCAATGACAACAGCAAATACGGTGGTAACTACCGCGGCTCCCACGACCCACTCCACACTCATCGTAATAACGTCCGTCATCGACAGGATGATCAACGTGCCCACAAATAAAATTCCATGCGCGCACAGGAGTATTTCTAAGAGAAATTTGTGGGAACCTTTGTTGAGTGTGGTATCAGAAACATCGACGTGAAAATCTTTGGACATGAATTGAGTCTACGATACATTTACTAGAGGTGAAAACAGAAATAAAAAAGGCCGCTCGAGGCGGCCTTTTCAGCGAAGGAATTAAACCTTCTTCGGGACTTTCATATGGATGGCGAAGTTGTCAAACTCACCATACTCATGGAGCTTATTATAAAGCGTCTTAATGGTAATACCCAGCGCATTGGCTGCTTGAGTTTTATTACCTTCGAAGTGGCGTAACGCCTCAACGATATAACGCTTTTCGAGCTCGTGCAAAGTAACCGTTGGATCGTATTGACCAATGGATAATTTGTTTTCGGGTTTAATGATATTCTCTGGAAGATCCGAAACCTGAATCACGTTGCCATCGGCAAGAATCTGCAAGCGTTCACACAAATTTTGAAGCTCACGGATGTTACCTGGCCACTCGTACTTCATCATCGCTTGCATAGCTTCTGGACTCATCTCGCGACCGCGATTTAAGATCTTTGAAGTTCCGCGTGCCAAGAAGTACTCGATAAGCATCGGGATGTCTTCCTTACGACGACGTAAAGGTGGCGAGTGTACTGTAATCGTGTTGATACGATAGTAAAGATCTTCACGGAAGTTTCCGTTGAGAACTTCAGCATCGAGTTCGCGGTTTGTAGCACTGATCAAGCGGATGTCCACTTTGATTGGCTCTTTACCACCGACACGGTAAACTTCACCCTCTTGGATAAAGCGAAGAAGTTTTGCCTGGATACCGGGGCTCAATTCACCGATTTCGTCGAGGAAAAGTGTACCGCCAGATGCCGCCTCAGCTAGACCGATCTTGCGGTTGTAGGCGCCAGTGAATGCTCCCTTTTCATGGCCGAAAAGTTCAGATTCTAAAAGAGTCTCGCGGAGAGCTCCACAGTTAATGGCCATAAAGGTCTTATCTGCTCTCTGACTGCGCTCATGCACAGCGCGCGCGATCAACTCTTTACCAGTACCGCTTTCTCCGAGAATCAATACAGGCGCGTTGGAGGGGGCCACGCGGTCCACCATCTTGAGCACCTGAGACATGACCTCAGACTTATAAATAATTTTAGACGTCCTCTGTCTAGTGTGAAGGTCGGAGGAAAGTATAGATTTACTCAACTCCGGCTCTTTAGTTTGTGACATACGTACCGCCTCTCGTAATATTTCTCTTATGTAGTGCCTCAAAATGAGGCAGACTTAAGTAGGGCTTAATGTAATGGTGCGGTGAATTAATTTCAAGTCATTTTTTCAGCGGCGCATTATAAAATGTAAAAAAACAATAAAATTCAGTGAGTTATAGATGAAAAATATTACAGAACTCGTACTGAAATTTATGGAAGAGTTGGACTTTAAGGAGAAAAACTCGGCCCACACGGTCGTCGCCTATGCAGGGGATCTGGGGCAAGCCTTTCACGATTTTTTGCCAGGACCAATACAGGGGCCTGCCATCAATAATGCCGAGGACTACTGCTATCTCATTGGTGAAGATTCCAGAGATGTTCTTCCCTGCGACCTTTCGAAAAAGAATTTAGAGGACATTACGCGCACCTATTTGCAGAGCTTGCGCCACTTGGAAATCTCTTCGCGGGCGCGCAAAATTGCTACCTTGCGCAAGTTCTTTCTGTACATGAAATCTGAGCATCTCATCGACGAGATTCCAAAAATATTGGTAACGCCAAAGGCGGTACAAAAGATTCCTCATTTTCTGTCGGTCGACGAGGCTCTGGCGATTTTAAAATTGTTTTCTTCGTCGTCACTCACACTGCGCGATATGCACAGCAAGGTTTTGTTCTTGTTACTTTACGGCACGGGTTTGCGTGTCAGTGAGGCCTGCGACTTGCGTTGGGAGGATGTGAACATCACCAAGCGGGAGTTGCGCGTGTTGGGTAAAGGGAACAAAGAGCGCATCATCTCCATGCCGATTCTTGTGCAATTGAATCTAGCGAGCCTTCGTTCGAGCCAAAGTAAAAAATACGTGTGGGGCGATAAACCGCTCAACACACGGACTGCTTACAACTATATCGCGCAAATTGGAACACGCGCACGCCTCAATAAGCCCATTCATCCCCATGCCCTACGTCACAGCTATGCCACCCACTTGATGAACGATGGCGCCGACCTGCGCGTGATTCAGGAAATGTTGGGACACGCCTCTCTTGCTGCCACCGAAAAATACACTCACGTCACAATGGATCAGCTGTCGCGAACGCTGGAGTCCTTTCATCCACTCGCCAAAAAACTGAGTTCTTAACTGTGATTTTCTGAAAAAATTTTCGACACTTCCCCGACGCATCGTGCGCCCGACGATTCATTAAATCTGAGAATTAAATTCCTGAGTCTGGCTACAATTCACTGCATTTGGGAGGAGTGTTTTTAGGCCGAGTCCGATACGCTTTGAGAGGTGTTATGAGACTAATAATTCTATTTTTTATACTGGCATTCGCGTCCCGCTCGTATGCAGGTGGGTGCGATTCTGAAGCGCAGTTGGCAAAATCCAAAGGAATCCATCGTTTAGTGGTGTCGTTTGAAGGCCTCATGTCTTACAACGCAGGATTTGTACGACGAGCCCTCATTAAGGATCTTTCCGATTCTCATAAAAATTTATTCCACTCAAAAAATTACGCATACACATCGACCACTAAAGCTGCCGCATGCATTTTGGAATGGAAGAACGTTCATAGGAGTGATCTCCATCTCACCGTCGTCGGCCACAGCTTTGGCGGCGGTATCGCAGTTTTTAAACTTTTGGATCTAATACCCACTGTCATCGTCGATGTGGCAATGACCTTGGATCCACGAAGCTGGACTGCCGATTCTCGATTCTATAAATCGAAATCACTATTTCAATTTGAATCCACAGACAATGTTGTGCGGTTTATTAATTTTTATCAGCGCGGCTCAATGCCTGGTTATGCGGTCAAGGGCGCCGAAAACATCGAGCTCAAGCATACCCGTCACACCAAGGTTCCAGCGCACCCAAACGTAGAAAAAGCGGCGCGCTGCCTTGTCTTTGAAGACTGCTGATATTAGAAACTTCTCACCCTTCAATCCGATCCACCATAAGCCTCTTGGCGGCTACATTCTTGATACACGCCAGGTGCGCTCTGGAGTTCGCATTTGTGGGTCTTCGCCGGAAACGTAACGGCTACGGGCTCTAAGCTTTCGGCATTTCCAGCAGAATCAGCGGTATCGCTTCGTCTCGCCTCAACGCCAGTTGGTTTGTGCCCGCGGGAGAGAATGGACGTCATTGTTTGAACGGCGCCAGCGCTTGATGGGAGATTCACATGGGCAAACGCGCCCGCCGATTCGTTGATGTTGGATACTCCGGGACCCGAGGCCAGTGAGCGGCCCGCCAAACATCCGTTTTGAAAGACAGCCGTTGCACGCTGCACATTGGTGGGTTTTTGGTACGACAATCCACGGCTGCGACAACCGAAACTTTCGGCCCCATTGCGACCATCAATAAGGAGCATGTCGTCCACCGTTGTGTTGTCAGCCTTTAGGTTTTCCGCTAATCGCATAACGGCATTCCCACCAAAGCTATGTCCTACGAGAGTCAATCGCAGTTGAGAGCCATGCACAGCTTTCCAGGCAGCGATACATTTTCGAGCGAGACTTGGGCCAGCAACATGGGAGTAAGCTTTGATCGTGGCTCCTGTGCCCAATTGCTCATTGGAGTTTTTAGCAAGAGTGTACGCACGGCCCTTTACTCCTCCCATTAATCCTTCCATTGTGATGATCAAATGGTGGGAGTTCTGAGCTTTGGCGTCCTTCGCTTGGGCGGCACAATCGGCAACTGCGGCGTGGCCCATTCCCATTGACACCGAAAATAGTATAATTTGAACTGTGTTCATACGGTTACCCCTTTGTATTCAAGAAAAGCAATTTGAATGCCCATTGAGGTCGTCGAAGACGCGTTTGAACCTATATAGTTGTCGAATTCAACATCGCAGCGTAAAAATTGCGAACGAAATCTCAACTTGAGACACCGCCAAAATAGATTTATCCTGTACTCTGCTCGGTCAAGTGTACATGCCTCAAACAACAAAACGTAAAGGGCGATTGAAATTATTCAGATTTTTTTTAAATACTTGGGCCCGCGAGTTGCACTTAAAGGATTTATGATAAAAACAATCGTATTCATTTTTAGTTCTTTTTCTTTGTTAGCTTCCACTTATGCGCTCGATGATGGCACAGACAAAATTCTTTACATCGGGGACTCTCACAGTGTTAACGAAACGATGCGCACAGAGCTGCAAAGCAATCTTGGCCCGAGTGTAGCCTACTACGCGTCTTGCGGTTCTCACTCTATCCACTGGGCAAAGGGTGGCTTTAAGAGCCGCTGTGGCAATTACAATGCACCCTCTACACCGTCGATGGAGCGACTTCTCATCAAAGAGAAACCGAAAAAACTGATCATTGAACTTGGCGACAACCACTTTGAGTGGATAGGGAATAACCCGCGTCGTGCGGTGGGAATACCTGCGAATGCAGGCAAATACATGAATGCGCTATTGGCAAAAGTCGACGATTCTACTCCATGCTATTGGGTGGGACCGACCTGGGGTTCACGTGGCGGTTCCTACTTTAAAAGCGACGCCATGGTCGACGAAATGTACGCAACTATAAAAAAAGCAGTTGGTCATCGCTGTGAAATCGTGGACTGTCGCAATGCCGTTTCCAGAAACAGCACGGGCGACGGACTCCACCACCACAATAAGGAAGCTTCGAAGGCATGGGCTGGTTGCATCGCTGAAAAAACCAAAACAACAACCGCAACTGGTGGAGATGCGTCGACGACAATTGAAAACTAAGCGCATCTTTACTTATCCATGGGGACTTGCTATTTTCTTTAAATGAAATCAGCAATACTCCTCGATCGCGACGGCACCATCATCGTCGATAAAAATTACCTCAATTCCCCAGACGGCGTCGAATTTTTGCCTCACGCCATCGAAGGGTTAAAAGCCATGGCGGCCAAAGGTTATTTGTTGATTGTGGTCACAAACCAATCTGGAGTTGCACGGGGTCTGGTGCAAGAGGAGAATCTCCAGCGTATCCACAAAAAGATGGATGAGGTTCTCGCCCAGCATGGTGTGAAAATTTCGGCTTATTATTACAATACTGCCGCTGCGGATTCAGACCACCCTGATCGCAAACCCAATCCAGGAATGTTACTTGCTGCCGTTCGCGATCACCAGCTAGATCCCAAAAAATGTTGGATGATTGGAGATCGCAAAGGCGATATCGAAGCTGGCCAAAG
>CAYNTO010000002.1:80411-160686 GCA_964400355.1 uncultured Pseudobdellovibrionaceae bacterium | reverse complement strand
CCAAAAAATGTTGGATGATTGGAGATCGCAAAGGCGATATCGAAGCTGGCCAAAGGGCACAGATGCGCACGATATTTATCGAGAACAACGTGTATAAGCCGGATGGAATCCGGCCCGACCAAACTGTAAAGGACCTCGTCGAAGTCGCCAAATATGTCTGATCGTAGAATTTTACCTATTTGGAAAATCGCTGTTTTTACTTTTATTACAGTCGTATGCGTTTCCATCGCAATTTTCCTCAGCTTAGAGTGGGCGATGCGATGGACTCACAACTATTCTGTTTCGACGACGGAACTCACACCCCACATTTGTAGTCATATGACTTGCGAGGGCTACGAGTGGAACAGTGAGTTTGTGCGCTCTCGCCCCGACCTCTTTCCAGCGACCATCCGCCATCGCATCGTTACCTTTGCGGCGACTCGACCAGTGCCCCGTTATCTTTTAAAGAAGAATCTGCGATTTTCAGACACCGACCAGGGGTTCAATGAACACGATGGTTTTCCCAACCGCATCCGCAGCAATAACGAGGGGTTTAGGGGGCCAGATTTTTCCCGCAACTTTTACAATGGTGTTCGAATATTTGCAGTTGGGGAAAGTACCACATTCGGTAGTGGAGACGAAGGAGCCTCCTATCCCGACTATCTGAGAACTCTACTTAAAAACAAATATCCTCGCCTCAATATCGATGTGGTGAATGCGGGCTTGATAGGAAGCGACATCGCAGACCACCAAGCGTTGATCGAAATGATAGCCAATTACAAGCCGCACTTCATTCTCTACTACTCTGGGCACAACAGCATCCACGCTTACAATTTTTTTGTACAGAATACGTCTGAAACAAGACTCGGCGCCTGGGAAAACTCTTTACCCCCTTGGGCCAAACTCCTCATGAAGAACAGCGCTCTGTTTCGAACCCTACTCCATAAAAGTGAATTGTTCGCAGATCATCTTCCCGAGGTGCAACACACCATGATCTGGGATCCTCAACAAAACGGGTTGGCAGAATATAAACGACAACTCGGCGCACTTGCCGATATCTGCCGAGATGCTGGAGCTCAGCTGGTGCTTGCCACACTGGTAACAAAACTAGACAAAACCGATTTGCTCCAGCAGGACCGCACGCTACCAGAGGTGGTTTCCATACGAAAATTCTATTTTCCACTGAGTCTTGAAGAGGTGGATCGCGTTTATAAGCTGATGAACGCAGTTATTCGCAACGTCGCGGACGAAAAGGGAGTACCATTGGTGGATTTTACTCAAATTTTCCCCTTTGGTACTGAATATTTCCTGGACGACTTGCTCCATTTTTCCGCTTTGGGAAATTCTCAACTGGCGAACGGGTTTGCATCAGCTTTAGAGGCAAGGATTCCGACAGTGCAGCAATAACTCCACGGCTCTAGATCATGTTGATATAGACAGTAACGAAGAACGCAATAGCCACAAACAGGTATCCGCCGAGAAAAAACAACTTTTCTGCTTTCCTAAGACGGCTATAACCGAACTTATCCAGCTCTTTGGTGCGCATCAGTCTCCATTTTGCGGCGAGTATGAGTAAAAGCCCAAATGCCGCCACTGAGAAGACAGCCATTTCGTAAGGCTGCCTTGCCAATACGAGGATAGCAACAATGAGAATAGCGGGAATCCACAACATACCCATGCCAATAATGTGCTCCAGAAATTTTCCACGCGGGGTCATGATTGCTCCTTTCCCGCATTATACAAAAACGCCCAATTCGCGCAATGCGGATTCGCTAATGTGACGCACGCGCGGACTGGCTTGGGCGCGCAACTTTTCACAGTCTTGGATCTGCTCGGCCAAGAATGGGTTAAAGGCGCCATCTTCATTGGGTAGGTAACCAGAGTAGAACAATAGTTTCACGCGAAAATGAAGAAGCAATAATGGCACTGCGGTTGTGCTCTCGAGTTTTTTGAGTGCATTGCCCAGAAGATTGTACATGGCGAAATTGTCTTCACTCCCCTCCACGGAAATTTGAAATACATCGCGAACCATCACTAAGCCCGTGGTTAGGCGATCATAATCGCGGCGGATGTCTTCGAAACCGTCAATGAGACGCGCATCTTGAATGGGTACGAATTCGGTTTTCTCCTTGCGATCCTCGTACTGGAGCTCTACATGGTTCATCGCCTCAAGAACACCGCCGCCAAAACGCTTTTTGCTTTTGAGTGCTCCACGCGCGAGAAAATGCTTTTTATCGCCTTGGCTGTTGAGCGCATACAAAACCAAGTCATTGTCCTTAAAGACAGTGGTTTTTAAAATGATAAAGCGCCCTCTCCCCGTCATGTGATTTACACGTAGGCCATAATGGAGAGTATAAGAATGGAGATCACATTGGCCAGGATAACAGCAACCGGTACAGAGGCCACATGCGCCTCACCGGAAAACTTGCGGCTCATTAACGGAACACCAATCGACACGAACACCGCAGTGATTACTAAAAGTAAGAACAACAGCGGGAAAAAATAAAGTATGGGTTGCTTCACGGGTAGCATGAGTAACATGCCCGAAGAAAAACAGGCCAACATCACACCGAGCACGAATGCCAGTGAGAGCTCTTGTTTGAGGATGGCGCCCAGACTCTGCACCTTAGAGGACGGTGAGCGAAAAAAATCCAAAGCGAGAGTGGCGGTTTGGTTGCTCAGTATGGTCACAAGAAACATGGCCATTGGCATAAGGCTGATGATCTCCCAAGGCATGCTTTCTGTGTGACGAGACAGCCCACCATAGAGAACATAAAAGCACAAAATACCACCCACCAAGCACACCACAAACCACGGAGCACGGGCGTGAAGGTTGTCCAAAAAGTTTTCGGTCAGTGAACTTCCCGCCATACCGCGGGAAAGAAGTTCTTCGGAAGCTTCCTCGCGGATCACATCGATAACGTCATCCACAGTGATCACGCCCAAAAGATTTTTAGTATTGTCTAAAACCGGCAATGCCAGGAAATCGTATTTTTCAACAATCTTGGAGACATCAACCTTATCGGTAGTTACTTCCACAGCAATCACATCGGTTTCCATGATGTCCTTGAGAACAATATTGGGACGATTGAGAATCAATTGCTTAAGACTCGAAATACCAACCAGCTGTCCCATTTCATTCACTACGTATATGTAAAAAAGAATGAGGTCGTCGGAGGTCTCCTGAATTATACGAATGGCTTCGCCAACAGTGATGTCCTGATTCATCGAGAGGACTTCTGAGGTCATGATGGCACCTGCAGAGTCTTCGGGGTAACCCATCAGCTCTTCCACCTCTTGCACGTCCTCAGTGGGCATGCCTTTAAGGATTTGTTTGGAGAGCTCTTCGGGAAGGTGTCCCAATAGATCGGCAGCGTCATCCACGCTCATCTGCCCAAGGATTTCCTGCACCTCGTTAGGATTGAGGACCACTGAAATTTCTTCCTGTAATGCTGGGCTTAAATGGCTCAAAATCTCAGCTTTGACCTCGGCACTGGGTACCATTTGGAATATGGAAACCCTCTCATCCGCATCCAATACCTCAAGCATGCCGGCCAGATCCGCACTATGGGACTTCGCAATAATTTTTTTTATATTTCGCTCTGCTGAACGGCGATAAAGCTTGCTCACGGTTGCAGCTAATTTTTTGGTTCTTTCCTCTATCACAGGGCACCTCGAGCGGCTGATGAGCCTACAATCAGCATTTGGCGGGCTGGTTCTTCCATGCTACATTAATCCACTACTCTAAAAACGGCTATTAAAAAAGGGATTGTAGACATGAAAATGAGTATTGTTGGTACTGGATACGTGGGCTTGGTTGCCGGCGTTTGCTTCGCAGACGTGGGTCACGATGTGATCTGTGTGGATAACAATGAGGATAAAATCAGTCGCCTCAAAGACGGTCAAATACCTATTTATGAGCCTGGTCTTGGAGATATCCTCAAAAGTTGTGCGAGTCGCATTGAATTCACCACAGATATAGCCAAAGCCGTGCAATCCTGCTCTGTCATTTTTATTGCGGTTGGCACTCCAGAGAAAGCGGATGGCAACGCTGACTTAGGGCCTACCATGCAGGTGATCGATGCGATTTGTAAGCACGCCACTGAAAAGAAATTTATCGTGCTTAAGAGCACTGTGCCCATTGGCACTGCGAAAGAGCTCACTGCTTATGTGACCCAAAAAACCAAAATTCCTCATGAAATTATCAATAACCCAGAATTTTTAAAAGAGGGTGCTGCTGTAGAGGATTTTCTGCGCCCAGACCGCGTGATTATTGGCTGCAAAACCCAAGACGCGCGAGCGATCATGGATGAGCTCTATGCGCCATTCGTAAAAAACGGCCACCCCATTTACTTCATGTCGAACATTTCTGCGGAAATGACCAAGTACGCCGCAAACTCGTTTCTGTCGGTAAAAATCAGCTTCATCAACGAACTGGCCGCATTGGCAGATACAGTGGGTGCGGATATCAACGATGTCCGCAAAGGTTTTACCTCTGACAAACGCATTAATCCCTCGTTCTTTTATCCAGGTGTGGGCTATGGTGGCAGTTGCTTTCCAAAGGACGTCCAAGCACTTATCCATACGGCAAAAAAACACAACAGCACGATGGATATTGTGGCCGCCGCAGACTCAGTGAACGACCGTCAAAAATTGGTTCTTTTTCAAAAAATTCAGGAACGTTTTGGAGATCTTAAAGGCAAACACTTTGCCATGTGGGGCTTGAGCTTTAAACCGCGCACAGACGATGTCCGCGAAGCACCGGCATTGTATCTGTTGCGCGCCCTCACCAAGGCCGGCGCCACCGTAACTGCCTACGATCCTGTCGCCAGCGAAACAGCGAAATCCTATTTCGACGTTCCGTTCACCATTGCAAACTCGACCACAGACGCTACCAAAGATGCGGAAGCACTCTTGATCGTCACTGAATGGAATGAATTCCGCAATCCCGACTTTGCGGCGCTAAAACAAAACATGAAAAATTCGATTATTTTTGACGGCCGAAATTGCCTGAATATTCCAGATGTGCTCAAGCACGGATTTGAATATCACTGCATCGGCCGACAAATTGCGCGTGAGGAGAATCGTATATGAGTGCGAAGAAGCGCGCCCTCGTCGCCGGAGCAGCAGGTTTTATTGGTAGCCACTTAGTGGATTTATTGATCGACAAAGGTTACCACGTTATCGGTGTTGATAATTTTGTTACTGGTCGCAAAAAAAATCTCTCTCACCTCGAAGGCCGTTCAGATTTTGAATTGGTGGACGCAGACATCGGCGATGAAACCCTTGTAAAAAAATGGACAGGTTTGAGTGAGATCTACAATTTAGCTTCACCCGCTTCTCCGGTTGATTTTACCAAACGCCCGATTTTCATTTTGCAAACCGCCGCACGCGGTCAGACGAACATGTTGGAGCTTGCAGTAAAAAACAAAGCGCGCGTGCTTTTTGCCAGCACCAGCGAGGTTTATGGAGATCCTCAACAGCATCCCCAGGTGGAATCCTATTGGGGCAATGTAAATCCGATTGGTATTCGCGGTTGCTACGACGAAGCCAAGCGTTTCGGTGAAGCCATCACAATGGCTTATCACCGCGCGCACAATGCGAACATTGCCATCGCTCGCATATTTAACACCTATGGCACACGTATGCGTCCCGAAGACGGCCGCGTGATTCCAAATTTTTTCTCACAGGCAGGTGCTAAACAGCCCCTCACCATTTACGGCGACGGCAAACAAACGCGCAGTTTGTGTTATGTTTCGGATTTAGTGAATGGCATCTATGCTCTCATGCAAAGCGATACACACGAACCCGTGAACATCGGTAATCCCCGCGAAATGACCATACTGGAACTGGCAGACACGGTGAACAAAATCACCGGCAACAGTTTACAGCACGAGTTCAAGCCGTTACCGCCCGACGATCCAAAACAGCGTTGTCCAAATATCGACCGCGCAAAAAAATTGTTGAATTGGTCTCCAACCGTCACCCTCGAGGACGGTCTGCGCAGCACACTCGAGTACTTCACAAAAGAGCAATCTCGTTAGTAGGTGTACATCAGGGTATTGTTTGGCACCGAGTCGGATGAGTGGCTTGCATTGGATTTTGCAGATGTGCTTTTCGAGCGGACGGCCATCCTTGGCCTGCGCCACCGTCGCCTATGGCGATCGCGTCCCGCTCGGTGGAGCCCGCTCTAAGAACACATCTGCAAAATCAAATACAAGCCCCTCACCCTCAGGTTGTAACGGACGAATACACGATGTGCATCTCTATCTCGTAAAAAATAGATCAAATTTAATGGGAACACTTCTGATGCCACGATCAGCGCCGGAGGCGCTTCATTGTCTTAGCTTGGTTGTTCTTCGTGTTTATTTTCTGTATGTGTTTTTTGAGCGGGCTCCAACGAGCGGGACGCGATCGCCACAGGCGACGGTGGCGCAGGCCAGGATGGCCGTCCGCTCAAAATGCACATACAGAAAATAAACACGAAGAACAACCAAGCGCTCTAAGTAAGATGCGTGAGCTTGGCAAGTTTCTCCAGCGTGCGAACGAGCTTCTGCTCGAAGGAAGCGTCTGCTGCGAGACGCGAGGAGAGGATTAGTGTTCCGCGATAGGCATTGGCGTCCCAACCTCTGATAGCAAATTGGGGCAGCAAGCGCGTGTCGAGCCACTTGGTAAGACTCAAACATTCCACATCTTCGGGCGAGATACCATGGTCTTTTATGAGGAGGTCGCGGATGCTGCTCGAGTCCCTGTCTTTCCAATACAACAAAGCGCGATCGTAAATTCTTTCGGAAACATTATGTAACAGAGATGAGCTGCCCAGAATACTTTTGGTTTCTAGAGACTGAACCCACACTTTGTTCTCCAGGTTTTTTGGAAAGTGCGCAATGTCTTTAAATTTTTCCCACGAAAGAGTGGGACAGATGGCAGACTGGATGTTTTGGGTACGACGGCCAAAAAGGGCGATGGCACCGCCCGTTGGCGGATGAGCCAACACGTAAATATCCGTCTCGCTGATGTTGGCATCGGGCCACTGACTCAAATGCAGAGCGTGGGAAACAAACACGCGAAAGATTTTAGAATCGTCCTTAAGTTTAGCATCACTCACATACTTTTGGCCGCTGATCGCATCGTCTCGGTCGACAATCCAAAACAAAGTTTTCTTTTCGTCGATAGCTTGGCTGGAAGAGGTCAAATCCTGAGCCACGCCTTTTATCCCCTGGCGTGAGAGAAACACTGTCATGTCATCGGCATGGGTACCCAGACCAGGTAGAGTGGTGAGGTATTGGCGCTTCATGGAATAGAGCGAAGAAAAGGCACTACCAATTTCCAATAGCGCGTGATTAACACTTTGATACACGCGCACAGGCACATTGAGTGCCAAAGTCTGCTTTACGGATTCGTTGAGATCATCCCAGCTGTAGGGGTTGCGAAAATCAATAATAACTCGCCTCCTGGAAATAGTGTCCAATTCCCGTGGACGAGAGTCAAAGGCAAATGGAAAACAGGCTTGGGCGAATTACTTTACGTCTTTAGGGTAAAGCGGTGGCTTGGGTGGATTCTTGAGCTTGCACGCGCAGGACTCACATCCATACACATCCTTACTGCAAACGCGAGTGGCTCCATCAAGGCACATCACTGGCTTATACAATGGGCAAGTCGCAGGTGCGATCGGCCGGTCCTTCGATGCAGAGCCGGCACAACCGAATACGAGTAATGGAATGAACACACGAAAAATCATAGAGTCCTGACCGCGAGCAACTGGTCCCGCAGTCTGTTTGAAAAGTTAGATCGATTTGTGGCGCTCGTTCTCATCGACAACCGAGACTATTCCTTTGCCACCATTGAGATTCTCACGATAGGCAAGCTGCTTGATATCGTAAACAAATGTATCGCCGTTACGACCTGGAGTCTGCCACTCAGGCCCCATGCGAACCGCGTCCACTGGACAAGCTTCTTCGCAGAAACCGCAAAACACACAGCGGAGCATATCGATCTCGTAGGAAATAGGATACTTTTCAACTGCCGTATCTTCATCCTCGGAAGCAATAATAGAAATACACTGAGCGGGGCACGCCGTTGCACACAACATACATGCCGTGCACCGAAGGGAGCCATCCTTTTTAACCGTAAGAACATGGTTGCCTTTAAAGCGCGAAGAGTACTGGTACTTTTCTTCCGGATAATTGAGTGTCGGCATCTGTTTTTTATTCGCCAAATTTTGGATCATGCGTTTAAAGGTCCAACCCATGCCGATAAAAATCGCTGGCAAGTACCACGTCTTCTTTTGATCTGGGACATTTACTTTGTAATACGTGCCACTCACATTTCACCTCGCTCGTAAATGAACTGGTTCTCTACTCGCTCAACTGGATTGCGATAAATTTTATGAATCTCGAGAAACTGAGCACCATTCAAAAGGTCCACCCACTCATCGGCAGAAACCGCTGCATCTACGATAGTGGTAACAGGATCAAATTTTTGCACAAGGCCGTTAAAGTTAATAAAAGAACCTTTTTTCTCGTAGGTGGTCTTGGCGGGCACAATCCACCATTCGCCACGGCTGCCAAATTCTTCATGGAGTCCGGCACCTAACCAGATCACAGAACCACAAGAATTCGCCCATGCCACCATGTTCGAGAATTCGCGGTAAACCTTTTGGTTCTCGGGAGCCACAACGATTGCCAAAGGATAGGTCTTCTCTTTAGAAGACCAGTCTTGAGGTTTTACGCCGTGTTTTTCGAAAACTTGCAAAAGGCCTTTAGTGTTAGGATTTTTATCGCCGCGCTCGAGGAGCCCATCAAATTCATTCCATTTTTCCGGCTCGTTCTTCCAGTGATACACATTGGCTTTGTCGAATTTTTGTAAGTAAAAACCCAAAATAGCATCGAGTTCTTCCGTAGTGTTTTGGCCGGTGAGGACCAAAGCCACCTCGTTGGCTTTAGAAGTATTCAGACGTTGCGAGATTTTTTGCATGAAGAACTGCACATCGAGCATTTCAATTTTGCTGTTTTCAATGTGCATTGGATTGATCACGCGAGACACAGTTTTCATGACATCTTTTTCGCCGCGCTTGCCGACGATGATGGTTTCGAACTTATTCTGGTACTTATAGGTGTCGCGACCATCGTCAGTCATCCAGTAACCATTCACATTGGGATTGTAGCGCGGTTTCACGCGCCAGAAACCTTCACGGTTGTAGTACACATCTACATTACAACCGGTAGAGCATCCGGGGCACACCGATGGACGATCTTTGAGGAACCACACGCGTTGTTTAAAACGAAAATCTTTCGATGTCAGGGCACCCACCGGGCAGATATCCACAGTGTTCACCGAGTAATTGTTGTTGAGCGGTTTATCCTCGAACGTGCCGATTTCACTGCGATCGCCGCGGTTAAAAATGCCCAGCTCGTTGGTTTTAGAGATTTCCTCAGTAAAGCGCACACAGCGCGTGCAAAGAATACAGCGTTCCGTATCGAGCACCACGCGCTCGCCGAGATCCACCACCTTGCGCTTGTTCACTTTTTTCTCGGCC
Organism: uncultured Pseudobdellovibrionaceae bacterium; assembly: GCA_964400355.1. Lineage (GTDB taxonomy): Bacteria > Bdellovibrionota > Bdellovibrionia > Bdellovibrionales > JAGQZY01 > JACKAL01. The sequence continues at coordinate 151,169 of CAYNTO010000002.1, read as the reverse complement.
ATTTCGGGATCGTATTTGCCGAACTTCATGTACTGATCCTGAAGACCACACTCACCCGCCTGATCGCAAATAGGACAATCGAGAGGATGGTTGATCAAATGGAAGTCGAGACCCCATTTGACGGCGTCTTTCACTTTTTCCGATTTATTTGTAACAACCATGTTTTCAGTGATCGCCGTGTTGCAGGCAATTTGTAAACGCGGGTTGCCTTCGATCTCAACCATACACAATCGGCACACACCGGCAACACTTAAGCCCGGATGCCAGCAGTAGTGAGCAATCTCCTCGCCCAACTCTTTAAACGCTTGAATGATCGTCGTGCCTTCTTTGACTTCGACGGTTTTACCGTTAATGGTGCATTTGAGCATAGCTGATTCCTCGTACTTGTGATTTACCTTCGCGGATGTAGTATTCGAATTCGCCTCTGAACTTGGGCACAAAACTCAGCACCGGAAGAGCCGCTGCATCGGAAAGCGCACAGATGGTACGACCTTTCATGTTGTCAGCGACCTTACAGAGAGTGTCGATATCTTTTTGTGTGGCATTGCCCATGCGGATGGAAGTGACAATTTTATTGAGCCAGCCTGTGCCCTCGCGGCACGGCGTGCACTGCCCGCAGGATTCGTGATGATAAAAATGGGTGATCACTCCGAGCATATCGACCATGCAACGCGAATCATCGATAATGGTGATCGCTCCCGAGCCCAACATGGATTTCATGTTGGCTAAGCACTCATAATCCAAAGTGGCCTTGTAAGACTCTTCGGCATTCAGCACTGGCGCCGATGTCCCTCCGGGAATCACCGCCTTGAGTGTACGGCCTGGCTTTAAACCGCCGCATTCTTTTTCGATCAGATCTTTCAACGGGTAGCCGAGTGGAACCTCATAGTTCCCAGGTTTCATCACATCGCCGCTGACAGAAAAAAGCTTAGTACCCGGAGATTTTTCGGTGCCGTGCTTGCGATATTCTTTAACTCCATCGCGAAGAATATAAATAACCGAGGCCAATGTTTCCACATTGTTCACGATAGTGGGCTTACCCAAGTAGCCTTTAACAGCAGGAAAGGGTGGCTTGAGTTTAGGCTGACCCTTAAGGCCTTCCAGAGAGGAAATCATACCTGTCTCCTCGCCGCAGATGTAAGCGCCCGCTCCACAGTATACATCTAAATCGTGTTCAAAACCCGAACCCAAGATGTTTTTGCCGAGAAAGCCTTTATCGTAAGCCTCTTTGATGGCCTTACGTAAAACCTCAGCGGCAAAAAAGTACTCGCCACGAATATAGATGTAGGATTTCTTAGAACCAATCGCGAACGCAGAAATGATCATGCCCTCGATCAGCTGATGCGGAGCACGCTCCATCATCATGCGATCTTTAAACGTACAGGGTTCGCCTTCGTCGGCATTGCAGAGCAGATAGCGGTCCTCACCATTGTTCGGAAGAAAGCTCCACTTCATGCCCGTGGGAAAACCAGCTCCACCGCGACCGCGAAGCCCGGATTCCTTAACGAGACCAATGATTTCGCTGGGCTGCATTTTGAGTGCTTTTTTGAGCATTTCATAGCCGCTTTTAGCCATGTAGCCGTCGATACCGATAAACTTATCGTCGTTGTAGTGCTCGGAAAGAATTTTAACTTCAGCCATTATTTGAGCTCCCGCAAGATTTTTTTAGCACTGTCGAGAGTTAAGCCCTCGTGATACGTCTCATTCACCTGCATCATCGGCGCTTTGTCACAAGCTCCAAGGCACTCCACTCGAGTAAAAGTGAATTTTTTGTCATCGGTCATTTCATTTTCGTCCACACCGTAGTCTTTACAGAACTCGCCAATCATCTCGCGCGTTCCGGCCATGGCACAGGCCACATTGCAGCACACCTGAACATGGAACTTACCCACTGGCTCTTTGTTGAACATTGTGTAGAAGTGAAAAACTTCGTTGATACGCGCCGTGGGGATATCCATGATCTGGCTCAAATAAGCTACAGATTCTGGACTGACCCAGCCGCCGTTTTCTTTTTGCACGCGATAAAGACTGGGAATAATCGCCGACTCTTTAGTCTCGTAGCGCTTGAGTTCTGTTTTTACGAAGGCTTCACCTTCCGCAGACAATTTAAACATAGTTCCTACCTGTCCAGCTCACCAGCAATAAGATTCATACTTCCAAGAATAGAGATCACATCGGCAACCAAACCACCAGTGATGGCTTCGGGAAACGACTGATAAATGGCGAAACATGGTGGACGCACCTTTAAGCGGTACGGCACACCCGAACCATCACTCACCAAGTGGAAACCCAGCTCACCATTGGCGGCTTCCGTGTAATCATAAACCTCGCCCACTGGTGGACGAAGCCCATTAATCACGAGCATAAAGTGGTTCATGAGGCCCTCGATGTTTCCGTAAACATCTTTCTTCTCAGGAAGAACAATGCTCTTATCGCGAATAGTAAAATCACCCGACGGCATGTTCTTACAAAGTTGCTCAACGATCTTTACCGATTGCTTCATCTCTTCGATGCGCACCAGATAGCGCTCATAAACGTCACCGGTTGTTCCCACCGGAACATCAAAGTCCATTTGGTCGTAGAGATAGTAGGGCTGCGTTTTGCGCAGATCCAGATTTATACCTGCGGCACGCGCACATGGACCGGTAAATCCCCAGGCAATAGCGTCTTCTACAGAAATGGCACCGACGTTTTGCGTGCGTTGAATCCAAATTTTGTTTTCTGTGAGAAGAGTTTCGATATCTGAAACCCCCGCGCGCAATTCTTTACAGAGTTGAAGAACGTCTTCGAGCCAGCCTGGGGGCATCTCTTGAGCCATGCCACCCACGCGGGTCATAGACACGGTCAAACGCGCGCCGCACAGTTTTTCGTAAACGTTGTACACCTTCTCACGCATGGTGAAGAGTTGAAAGAACCCAGTGAGGGCGCCCAAATCCACAGCGTTTGCGCCAATACACACCACGTGATCAATAAAGCGCGCCAATTCGGAAATGATCATTCGCATAGCTTGCGCTTTGGGCGGAATATCAACGCCGAGCAATCGTTCTACAGCTTTACAATAACCCACGTTGTTCATGGGGGCCGAGCAGTAGTTCAAACGATCGGTGTATGGAATGACCTGATTGTAAGGGTGGGTCTCCGCCATCTTTTCGAAACAACGATGGAGGTAACCGATCTCAACACCGGCACGGTGAATTTTTTCGCCGTTCAACTCCACCATCACACGCAATGTTCCGTGGGTGGCAGGATGTGACGGACCAATATTCAGGGGAATCAAGTTGTCGGGCTTGTCTTTATCCGCATCCACGCTGGCATCGAAGTGGATCGGCATGGCTGTGGCGCACGGCTGCTGGAGATCGGCCGCGTAGTCTTTACGTAGCGGGTGTCCGACAAACTCATGATGGGTCAGGATGCGGCGCAAGTTGGGATGGCCCTCGAACTTTACGCCAAACATGTCGTAGACTTCGCGCTCAAACCAATCAGCACCTTTCCAAACAGGAATGACTGTGGGAATAGGTTGATTCTCCGATGTGCGCGTCTTTACGCGCAAGCGCGAAAAATCGGTGGTGTTGTAGAGCTCGTAGTTGACCTCGAAACGCTCGGCGCGATCGGGATAATCCACACCCGTAATGTTCATTAAAAAGTTAAACAAATTTTTATCGCGAAAAAAGCGCAGCACATCGCGTACGGTTTCTTTTGGAACTTCCAAAATAACGGCGCCACAGCTTTCAGAAAACTGAAAGCGCGTGGCCTCGGGGAAGCGTGCGGCAAGCGCACCACGATAATTTTCAAGATTTTGATTTTTCATACGGATTTACCCAATTGTCTTTCCACGGTCGTGGGTGATGGTCAGCAATTAATTTTTGTAGAGACATAACGCCGTCGAGCACAGCCTCGGGCGTCGGTGGACACCCTGGCACATACACGTCCACGGGAACAACTTTATCTATTCCCTGCATCACGTGATAAGCGCGATAAAATCCACCGGAGCTTGCACATGCGCCCATGGAGATCACATATTTTGGCTCGAGCATTTGTTCGTAAATATGAACCAATATCGGACCCATTTTTTCTGTGATTGTTCCCGCGACCAAAAGAAGATCTGCCTGGCGCGGAGAAAAACGCACAACCTCAGCACCGAAACGTGCGAGATCGTATTTAGGACCCATCACAGACATCAGTTCGATTCCACAGCAAGCAGTGCCGTAAGGAAGTGGCCACAGGGCATTCTTGCGTCCCCATGCAACGATGTCGTCCAGGCGAGTGGTGAATGCGAAGTTTTTGGAAACATCGCTCATGTCATTGGTCGTCGAGGTCTGCAATGCCATCAATTGCCTCTTTCTTTAAAACTCACTTATTTATCTGCACAATTTCGCGCTAATTCATAAATATATCAAGAGTTTTTCAATTGCTGTTCATTGAGAATTTTAGAAGAGTTTTGCTGGATTTCCAACCTGGAAAAATGAGAACTGGATCTCGCTGAAAAATCGCTCATGACATGTGTGACGTTGAGCGTCTATATCGAGAGACTTTGTGAGAACCGCAAAACATTTTCGACGTTTTTTTGCGATGCTGGAGTGAGACGATAGACCTTTTCCCGCGCTCCGCGGCTGTCTGCGGGCGCAAGCCACTGCCACAAGATACGCGCCTCTGTGCCTACTTGAAATACGAATGCATTTGCACCCAAGCTATTGGTCACCAGATAGACGTCTCCGGGGCCTAAAGGCTCCAACGACCCCCCATAGGGTGAGAAAAAATCAGTACTGGGAGTGGTGGTCTGCGAAACTAACACTTGTTGTGATCTTGGATCCAAAATCTCAACAGCCGAATGCAAATTTTTTGAGCCTTTCACGCCCAAGACATTATTAAAATAAGAGATCAAACCCACCGAGTTCATTCGTGCATGATGAGCTCCATTATGACCTGGAACATTAAAGTGCCATACGATGTTGCGCGTTTCGCGATCGATAATGAACATCATTTTCGTCTTGAAGCAATTGACGAGAATATTTCCCCTGCGAAAGCGGGTGTCCTGTGCCTCGAGGGAATTGGGCGGCAAAGGCTGCACGCTGTTCCAATGCGTCCACTGCCAGTTTTTCAATTCAGGTTTATGTTCAAGCTCCAGGGGCACGCCGAGGAGAAATTCCAGTTTTTTGCGGTTTTCGGCGACACCCCATGAGAACACTTCTTCACCCAAAAAATTGAGAATGCGAATACGGTCCCAACGCAGTTTGCGGCCACCGCTGTCGGTCGAATCATCGCTAACAACCAATATTTCGCGGTTTTTCTGGTCGACGAAAAGATCGTGATGCAAATGAAGCTTTCGCTTCCACGCGGATGTTCCATCGGGCAGAAAGAATTCCACCCGGCCGGTGTAGTAAAGAAACGATCCGTCGTCGAGAAAGCTGCAATAGCTCCCTGGGAATCGCTTTACAAATTGACCTGCCCAGGTCATGACGTCGCACTGATTTTGACTCATATAGTTGTCGACCACCACGTAGGTGCCCTTGGGATCAAAACGCAGACGATCGTGAAAAACCACGCCGGCAGAGGATGATGACGCCGGAATCAGATAGCGGCGCACAAAGAAGCTATCGGCGTAGTAGCTGCTGAGAAAGAACGCCAGCAGCAGGCTGGCAATTGTAAAGCGGAACAGAGCGCTTTTAAAAATCACGACGGTGAACTACTTCGGTTCTCGGCGAAAAATAAAAAAGCGGCGAGTTTTTCGGCCCACCGTCACCTCGAGCTTTTCGATGGAAACCAGATATCGTTTTGTCGCCTCTGGGAGCGCGTGCCATGTGCGCCATGCAAGAGCTACAGCAATGGCCGAAAAAGGAAGCATAAATAGAGGCCAAAACTGCCAGTCTTTCGTGACGAGGAAGCCCAGGCACACCGACTGCAAACCACTGCCCAAGTACACAAAGCCGTCGAGAATGCCCGAGGCTGTTGCCGTTGCTTTGCGCCCACCAAAATCGGCGGCGGCTGTGCCCGACATGAGAGAATGCACACCAATAACCGCCATCCAGGTGCCGATCACGCACACACCGACGGTGAATGGGCTGGAAAATAGCGTAAAGGACATGATTACCAGTAGAACAAACATCAGGACATTGAGGAGCATTGCGGGCGGCGAGCGGCGCGACTGAAAGAAGAAGTCCGATCCATAACCTGATATAAAACCACCGGCCACACCACCGAGCGCTAACAGCATTCCCCAGTGATCCTTAAAAAACTCTGCACCTGGCTGTGGTACTTCGTGAGCAAAAATAAAGTACCACTGGAGCATAGCATTTCGCAAAACGCCACTGCAGAACTCAATACAAGCGAACGTCAAAATTAATGGATTGGTGAACACCTTCTTTAACAAATCTTTTATGGTGAACTCGCGGTCCATTTCATCGGAGGATGCATCATGGGTGTCGAAATCCTCGAGATTTGCCTGCGCCGGCGTGTCCTTAAGAATGACCATATCGATAAGCGCCCAAACTACCATGATGAATGCGGGAATAAAAAATACAAACCAAGTGGCGTCGGTGACCTCGGTGTCGATGGCAAAGATGGATCTCAGAACGTTCGTTAAAGCACCGGCGTTCTCTGGTTGCCTCTTCGTTGCATTTACAATTGCTTCGCCCCAGTCGTAGGCAAAATAAGCTCCGAACGAGAGAAGTGTTCCAAAAATTGCACCGAACCCGCCGCGCTCGCGCACGTGAAACCAGTACGCCTTTACTTTGATGATCGAAACGGCACCATAACTTTGAAAATACATATTGAGCGCATAAAGCGCCGAGAACACCACCACCAGATTGAACTGCACACCGCCTTTGATGTAGGCGTAGGTGGCCACCCCCATCATGATGTTTGTCACCGCTGCGCCCAGTGCTGCAATGATGATTCCCTTTTTACCACCAATGCGATCCACCATCGGGCCATTGAGCAAAAACGAAAGTCCATAAATTGTCGTGCCTATACCGAAAATAATTCCAAAATCTGCCTTGGTCATCATTTCGCCCATGGCGTTTTTGGCCACATTCAGATTGTAGCGGGCCATGTAAAGAAAGGCGTAGGTCATGCCTAGCGGAAACCAGTTCATAAAGCGACGAAACATAAATTTTTTCGAGTGCTTCAGTGGGTTATTGTTGAAGTAGAGCAACACAACAAATGATAAAACCCCAGCAACAATCATTAAATCCACGGTTCCCCCTCATGCGACGAACAGGAGTTATATTTGCAATAAGGCCTCACATCAACTAGTGTTTGTGTATGGTCCAAAACTTAACAGAGCTGGTTTCCAAGGCACACCCCAAGACGCTCTTCGTGCTCGATATTGACTCCAGCCTAGTTTTGACTCACAAGCGCAATGAAGCCATTCTTCGACATTTCGCGCAATCCCTTTTACATAAAAATCCCGAGATGTCGGAAGTGCTGGCCAAAACCGAGTGTCTGCCCATGGAGTACGGCTACTTCGCAGCACTCAAACGCATCCTCCCAAATATTGGCAAAGAGGACGAGGCCCACCTTCATGCCTATTGGAAAGAGCACTTTTTCTCGAACGATTTTTTGCATTATGATATTCCGCACGAAGGTGCGTTGGAATTTGTAAAATTGTTGGATGAACGCCAACTCCCCTTTGTCTATCTCACCGGTCGCCCGTCAAATCTCATGCGACCAGGCACGCTGCACGTGATGAACAATTTGGGATTTCCAATTACCGATAAGATACTGCACATGAAGCCCGATCACACCCACGTCGACGAGGGCTATAAAGGGGATATTCTTAAAGACATTATTAAAGGCCACGACGAAGTGGTCTTTATCGACAACGAACCTCGCGTTCTCAACTTGATCGACAAACTATATCCCAATGTTCACCTGGTGTTTGTTGATACATGCCACTCTCCCAACGTCACAGCACCTGCAAGCGCACTAAAGATCAAAAATTTTAGTGAACTCAACGCGCTCATCAAGAAATCGCGTTAGCGCTTTCTCTAGCCGGCAAATGTCGCAACGTTTGGTAAAGCGCTGCAACCACAATCGTGTGATTGATTCTTCCGGAATGAAGCATTTCTTCTACTTCGCTACGATCCATGAGCAGCACTTCCACGTCTTCAAAAGGATCCAACTGCTGCTCACCCACTCGTTCACAATCAATGGCCAGATAGGTATGCACCTGATTGTCTTGTGTTGCAGGGTTCGGGTAACTGCTAGCAATGTGGCGCACTTTATCAGGGGATGTCGTATAACCTGTCTCTTCGCGCAGCTCCCGCATAGCCGAAATCAACGGATCTTCATTTCGATGAGTTCCACCACCTGGAATTTCCCAGTGAATGTCTTTGGTGGCATGGCGGTACTGCTTGATCATGATGAACTGACCACTTTTGTCGATAGCGACCACATTGACCCAATCGGGAAAGCGCAAAATATAATATCCTGGCATTTTGCGACCATCTGGCAGCTCGCACACCTCTTTGTCGATGGAAATAAACGACACCCTTAACACTTCTTCGGTAGACATTGTTTTCCACTTCATCTGGACCCCTTGGTTGGCAGATTCATTTAAGCAAAGCTTTGTATTTTTGACACGGGAAATCCCTCTAAATTTCCGTGTCAAAAAAGGTGGATTCTGGTTATATGCAAAATTAAAAGCGAGGTCTTTCTTGAGTCTACAAGTTGTCGCGACACCTATTGGTCACCCAGAAGACATCACTTTGCGAGCCATTCGTGCGTTGCGCGAGGCCGAAGCTCTCATTGGTGAGGAGCGCAAACCTCTTTTCGCATTGCTCAAAAGTTTGGATATACCCCGTCCCGACCTCATCGAATATCTCAATGAGCACACTTCCGATGAAGACCTCAGGCCGCTGTTGGAGTTGTGCAAAACGAAAAAGGTCGTGTTGGTGTCTGATTGTGGAACACCCGTCTTCTGCGACCCAGGCGCTCGCCTGATCGATTTGTGCCGCAAAAACTCCATCCCCATCACTTCGGCACCAGGAGCATCATCGCTAATGGTATTGCTAAGTTTGTCAGGTCTTCCCCTTAAGGAATTCTACTTTCGTGGTTTCTTGCCGGCAAAAACAGAACACCGTCGTGAAGCCATCCAGGCTCTCAAGCGCCACACATGCCCCATAGTCCTCATGGACACGCCCTATCGCCTCAAAGCACTGCTCACCGACCTTAAAGATGCCTTGGGCGATTACCGTGTGCTCCTGGGTCTGGATCTCACAGCTCCCGAGGAAAAAGTTTTCGAAGCGCAATTGCGTCGATTGGATCTAAATCAAATTCCCGACAAAGCCGAATTTATAATGATGATTGAGCGCCCCGGTGGCGCGCTAACGCAACCAAAACGCTAGCTCAGTTACCTAAGAGCGCACTTATTCAATTTACAATAAGGCTTGAGAAGACGCCGACGGCGCTTCATTTCGTCATTGTACTTTACAGCCTCTTTGTTTTCCGGAGGCGGATCACCGGCACAATCGACGATTTGAGATTGTTTTTCGATATACAGAGAATGAGGAGCGATAAAGTTTTCGTTGATGGCGACAAACTCGCCGCACAGGTCTGCTTTCTTAATACAATGAATATCACTCGTACAGCGGTACCAGTTGTCAGATGGTAAAGACGGCTCCTTTGCGCTGATCGGTGAACTTGTAAATAAACCGATCAGCAATACCGTCCACATTCTAGAATACCTTTTTACGACGACCAGAGGGCAGAATACGCAGCATATCGCGGTACTTGGCAACCGTACGGCGGGCGATGATAATCCCATCCTTCTTTAACAGATCTACGATCTTTTGATCCGAGAGAGGCTTCTTAGCGTCCTCTTGGCTGACCATGTCTTTGATTTTCATCTTTACTGATTCACTAGCTAGAGAATCACCATCATCCGTAGAAATCCCCGAGTTGAAAAAGTACTTCAGCTCAAAAATACCCTGTGGCGTATGGACATATTTGTTTGTCGTTACACGGCTCACCGTCGATTCATGCATACCAATGTCGTTGGCAATATCACGAAGGATCATGGGCTTGATGTATTCTGAGCCTTTTTCGAAAAATTCCGTCTGATGGCGAACGATCGACTCCGTCACCTTATAGATTGTGCGCTGTCTTTGATGGATTGAGCGAATGAGCCACAATGCCGAACGCAATTTGTCCTGAATGTAAGCGTGTGCAGGGTCATTCGAGTTGGCGTTGGCTTGGCTCTTCGTCATGTTCTTATAAAAATTAGAGATGCGAAGCTTTGGAAGCCCGTCTTCGTTGAGCGATACGATATACTCGTCAGCAATTTTGTAAATGTAAACGTCAGGAGTCACATAGTGCGTGTCGTTGGTGGCAAAATGCCGGCCAGGCTTTGGATCCATCGAATTGATGATCTTGCACATGTCGATCACTTCATCGAGGCTAATATTCATCTCTTTGGCGATACTTTGATAGTTTTTTCGCTCGAGATCGCGCATGTGGTTTCGAATCAGTTTTACGAAGTCATTGGTGTCTTCTTGCAAGTGCTTCGCTTGGATGAGCAAACACTCCTGGAGATCGCGAGCTCCCACACCGAACGGATCGAACTCTTGAATAAAACCCAATACCTCTTCCAGATAATTGGGATCGAGTTCTTCTTCCAGGGCAATTTCCTGAATGGATTTTTCCAGATAACCGTCGTCGTTGATGTAATCGATAAGAAGTGCCGCCATCACGTGCTCTTCTTCGTTAAATCCATAAAGGCTGGCCTGCCAACGCAAGTGATCCTGCAAAGACTGTGATGAGGCAATGACGTTTTCGTAACTGGTAATCTCTTCGTTGCGCGAAACCATGCGTTCGCGATTGCGATTTTGGTTTTCAAAAAATGAATCCCATTCGAAATCTTCTTGCTTAGCTGGGTCTGAATCGCCAGCCGACTCAACATTGGAGTCATCGGCGCTTTTATATTCTTTTTCGTCGCCGCCGTCGTTTTCTTTAGTTTGCTCGTCCATTCCCTCTTCGAGAATTGGATTTTCGGTCATTTCTTTACGAATTTCCGTCTCGAGTTCCATGCGCGACAACTGAAGAAGTTTAATTGCCTGCTGTAACTGCGGTGTCATTTTGAGAGTTTGTTTTAGCGCTAAACTCTGCTTCATCGAAATGGACATACTACCCCTTGCGCAACGCCGCCAGGGAAGTCCCGTGACGACGGTTAATTATCAAGTCGAAAATTTTCTCCTAAATAGTATTTCCTAGCTATCGGAGATTCGGTAATCTCTTTTGGAGTTCCCTGGACCTTCACTTGTCCTTCTTTCATTATATACCCGATGTCGCAAATTTCTAATGTTTCTCGCACATTGTGGTCGGTAATGAGAATTCCTATACTTTTCTCCTTAAGCTTGCGAATAATTTTTTGAATTTCTCCGACAGCAATTGGATCGATCCCCGCAAATGGCTCATCTAAGAGGAGGAATTTGGGGAACCCAGCCAATGATCTAGCGATTTCCACACGGCGGCGCTCGCCACCCGATAGAGAGAAACCATTACTATTTACAATGTGTTCTAGACCAAAATCCGCAATCAACTGCTCGAGGCGCTCATTGCGCCGTGCGCGCTCAGGAACTTGCACTTCGAGAGCAGCCATGATGTTTTCTTTAACTGTGAGCTTGCGAAATATGCTCGGCTCTTGCGGCAAATAGCTTATCCCCTTCATGGCGCGCTCATACATGGACATTTTCGTAATGCTCTCATCGTCGAGAACAATATCCCCGGCATCCGTGGAAACCAGGCCCACCACCATGTAAAAGCTCGTGGTTTTTCCTGCCCCGTTTGGCCCGAGCAAACCGACAACCTGGCCGGACTCGATATCGATAGACACATCGTGAACCACTTTTCGACCCTTATAGGCCTTAGCAATATTCTTAACTGTCAGATGACTCATTATTTTTTCTCCTGCTCAAAGTATTCCACTTTAGCATTTCTCACTTGCACCCGTTTGCCACCATCCAAAATGACAACTTCGTCTCCAAAAAGTTCGTTTTCGGACTGAGTAACAAATGGTTTCCTACGAAACACGACTTTGTCTTCATTAAAATAAACCAAAGCCTCACCCGCTGTTCCGGTTTTATTCTCATCTTGCAGATGTATTCCACCATCCATAAATAGTGTATCGAGTTTATCGTTTTTGTACTGGAATTTCGCGAAATTTCCACGAACTTTCATTTTATCCACAGCAATTAATACATTATTGCGAAACACGGCCGACTTGTTGAGTCCACTAAAGTCTGCAGTGTCGCTGGAAATCTTCATGGTGCGCGCGTCACTCATCGGTTCGTACCCGGACACTTTGTTTTTAATGCGCATAAAACTCTTGGTAAGATCCACATAAAGCCCAACCCCCTCCATGTACAAACGTCCTTCTTTTTCGCGCGGGCCCTCGAGACTGATTTTTGACTCAGTAGTGATCTCTTTAACTTGTGCATTGTATTCGATGCGGTCGGTGTAAAAGTGGTAATCGTTGCTGGAATTCATGCGCACATTTCCCTCGATGACCATTCCGTTTTTCTCTTCGTTCACCGTGCCACTGTCTCCAAACACCGTGTACACTGCTCGCTCGGTATAAAACTGCACCTTAACGGCCTTCATTTGCCACTCAGGATCACCCATGGGCTTGTTCGCCTCCGTGGCCCACAATTCGAATTCTTTTTTTGTGCCCTTGGAGTCGACGAGGTAGAAATTACTGATTTTCTGGCCTTCGGTCGTCTTTTTGCCTTCTGTTTCAGCTTGAGACGATGCCTTAACGGAACTGGCCTTATGGTCCGACGACGATGAGAAGTAGTACCACTCAAATGCGATAAAAACGATAAGGGCTGCGCCAAGTACGACTTTATTCACTACGGTATCCTACCTCAGCCCGCCTTTCGCGGGGAGTCTCTATGTATCAATGTTATAAAGTTCTCATATCGTATGTCCGATAACGAGTCATGCAGATTGAGTGGTTTGTCTTTCATAAAAATAGCATTCTCGGTCCTTTTACAGCAGAGGACGTACGCGTTCAGCTTGCCAGTGGCAAAATCGCGGACGACTCCTTTATATGGTGGAAGGGCGAAAAAGACTGGGTGTCCATCGATGTCTGGCAAAAAGACTACCCAGAAATTATCCGACGCTTAGAAGCCCACTACAAGGTCAACTGGAAGATTCGCCATGGCAAAAACGCAACGCCGTTTATGTCCTTTGACGATTGCTTACAGTATTTAAAGCTTCTCGAACTTAATAATTCTATTTTCATTTGCAAGGAGACTGAAGGTCTTCAAGACAACTGGGAAAGCATTTTTTCCAATTCTATCTTTCTAAATGCACTGGAAATGACTCGCCGTAAGCATCCGCGAGTGCCGATTGTGGCTACTGCCAAGGTTTCTAAACTGGATTCAAAGTTCAGTTACTTGGTGAAAGTGAACACCATCGGCCAAGGCGGAATGGGCGTGGCAGGCCTGGGAAAGAACTTTCCCACTGGCACTGCCATTGAGGTAAAACTCGAAAGCCCAAGCATTCCCACACCAGTGGTTGCCGAAGGCAAAATCCTGTATCACACTAAAGACGGTCTGGCCGGAGTGGAGTTCACATTGATGAACGCCGAAGCGCAGTCCCTGCTCGTTGAGTACGTAAATCGCTTCAACATCACCCTGCCCCAAGCCGAAAAAAACGCCGCCTAAAACGGGATCCACAATTCTACAAATGAAAAAAGGAACCCGTGGGTTCCTTTGATAATCCGAAAATGTCGCGCTGCTAGACTAAAAGGTGCCTGGCACTTCTATTGGACGGGTTTGTCTTTGGCTTTTTGGGCAACGGCGAAGTTGATGAGCGTGGCACCCGCCTCTGTGGCGGTGTAGAGGACTTTCTTGATTGTAAGGAAATCCACTTCTTTATCGGCCTGAACCGTGACGCGGCCCCAGTCCTTTTTGCGTTCGTTCTCTTCTTCTTCGATTTCTGCCTGAGTCAGTTTTTTATTTTGTGAAAGCACGCTGCTCTTAAGTTGTTCTTTAAGAGTGTTGGCGTGTTTTTCTTTTGCTTCCCTGATTTTGATTTCCAAACCTTCTTTGAGGGCTTGGATCATCCAATCCGGCTGCTCCTTCACCACGATAAAATCTGCCACCGGCTTTTCATCGAGAAAGATCTTATCCTGAGTTACCACCACCACGTGCGCAGGCATCAGTTTTTTAACTGCGCTTGCTTCCGGGAGTGGAACGTTTTGACGGAGCTTGATTGCTTCTACTTTGAAGTTCTGTAAAAGAAAAATCGTAAGAACCGTGAACATATCCACCATCGCAGTGAGCGAGAGGGCAACCATGACCCCACGCTTAGTGCTGGACATCGGACGATTGCGACGAGTTCTTCTTCCGGGTACATATATCGCCATATTACTTAGCTCCACCAGTGGCTACTGAAATTGCTGGAAATCCCGCCTCGAGTAGCGCATCCATGCCTTGAATCATGAAGTCGTACTTAAGCTGCTCTTCCACTGTTACCACTGCATCCACTTTATCGGGATGAACTTGTTTCACTTCCATGAGACGAGCGACCAACGTAGCGCGGTCGTACTCGCCATTTGCTAACTTAGGAACATCTACTGTACGCGTTCCAATGAGAATACGGTGTCCAGCTTCCTTAACATCCAAACGCAGAGGTACGTCGGTCTTTGGAGGAGTCTTATCAACTTCCTCTGTGTTTTTCTTGCTGTACAACGAGCTACCTAGCTTGATCATGGACACTTGAGTCCATACGGCAGTGATCAACAAGAACGTGATCAACACGCTCATTAGATCGATGAAGGGAATCAAATTCACTTCAAAGTTCGATGATCTCTTACCACGCCCGCCTTCATCTACACTGGCCATATTACAGTCCTTCCGAGTTTCTTACTCGTTCTTAATTCTTCATCTTGTCGCGATTAGACGCAACGAGGTTCAACATGCTCATGCTGGATTCCGTCATGTCGTTGAGGATGTGACCAATTCTAAATTGGAAAAATCCGTACATCAGGATCGCAATGATCGCAACGATAAGGCCGAATGCCGTACAGTTAAGAGCTTCCGCAATACCTTGAGAAAGCAACTGAGCTTTCTTAGCATCATCCGCAGCATTCACCGCAGTGAACGAGGTGATCATACCTACGATCGTACCGGCAAGACCGAGAAGAGTTGCAAGGTTACCGAACACCGCAAGAAAGCTCACCCAGCCTTCAACTTTTGGCGTTTCGCGGAGAACCGAAGCATCCATTGCCACTTGTACTTCTTCGTCGGGACGACGATTCAATACTTGCACGAGGCCCGCTTTTAATGTGTTTGTGAGGGGGGACTGACGGCTGTCGCAATATGAAATTGCTTGCTGAATGTCACCTCTCAAGATCATACCGAACACGTGTTCATTAAAATCCGACTTGTCCACACCTGCATCTTTAAGAATCAGCAATTGCTTGATGATCACGATGAAAGTGAGAACGAGTAGTCCCAAGATGATATACATCATGAACCCACCGGCATGAAACGCGTGAATAACGAAATTTTGACTCTCTGGCGCGGCTGTTGCCGCTGCACCTACTACTTGTTCTTCCATGTTGACCTCCTCCAATAAGGTATTTTTCGTAACTTTAAATTCTATGTTAAAACTTTAACCGCTGCTTACTTACTAGAGAAAGCGAGCGGGTAAAAAACTTGCACGGTTTGATTCGACGGAGGCTCTGGAAATTTCCATGTCTTCATCTTGTTGATCACACACGTTGCCAGTTCATCATTTGAAAGCGTCGACTTTGCACGGCTGTAATCGCCACGCAGCACACGACCCTGTTCGCCAATGTCGAAATCGAGCACCAGTTTACCGCTCATGCCTTTGTCGCCAGCCAATGCTTTTTCGTAGCACGACTGAATCGCTCTTTGGTTGTTAAAGAACACGCGGCGAATACCGTCGCGATCGATGTTCCCGCCAGAGGTCTCTGCTTCTCCGCCGGGGAGAATCGTGACTGTTCCTTTGCCACCAAGTCCTGTGCCCGAGCCACTGCCCGAACCCATGCCAAGTCCTTTACCATTGCCAATACCCGATACACCGACGTTGCTCTTACCTTGGCCACCACCGGTTTCCTTAAGCTTAGAACCTAAGCCTTCGCCGGCGCGATCTTCGGCAAAACCCGAAGTTCCCGTGGAATTATCGGCGAGTCCCGCAAGTTGACCGCCACCCGAGTAATCTTTATTCACACGTTGTGCGGCTCCACCGCTACCAAATGTGGAGAATAATCCCGACTTTGCAGGATCCTTGGTTTGGCTCTCAGCTTGAGCGCCTTCCTTGGGAGTGGTCTTCTTGGATCCACCCTGTTGGATAGAGCCCGGCTTGTTGTCCTTAGGCTTCGTTGGATTCGGCTTCATCGCCTGAGCTTGTTGCTTGTTTCCACCGCTCGCAGCGTTTTGCGCTTTTTGCGGAACCGGAACCTTTGGCGGCTCTTTAGGCTTTTCTTGTTTCTTCTCAACAACCTTTTCAATAGGCTTATCTATCTGTTTTACTTTTTTAGGCGGCTCTACCTTTTTAATCTCTTCGATCTTTTTCTCCTCAACCGGCTGTACAGGCTCCTTTGGAGTCGGTGGTGGCGGCGGTGGAGGATTTTCGATGATGAGCGCAGTTCTATACTCTTCATCCTCTTGCTCGGGCATATCCGTCTTATTGAGTGCCACGTAGAGGTAAACAACGATTGCTAGAATGATCGCGAGTAAAAATGCCAAGAACCCATTGCTCGCCAAATCGATCATGGGTATAAACATTGGTTTCGGCGTCTCAGAGCAATAACGAACTACGAGCTCTACATCCGCACCGAGGTTTACGCGTATCATTTCGCCTTGAGCGAGATTGATCTTAGAACCGCCGCCGTTGACCTGTTGTAAACGACCTTGCGAGTAGAGCTGAGTGAGAGGAACCGATTGATTGCCTAAAACAAGGCTACCGGCCATCCCTGGTGGAATGAATACGCTCGCTTGACCGTCAATTTGCAATAGTGGCGCGCGGTTTACCTTAGTAGTGAGTGAAGGAACTAAAATATCACACGATGGATGGCTGCCGTAGTAGAACGTGCCCTTCGAGTGAAAGTGGTAGGAGTTGATCACGCGCTCTTTCCAAGACACCAACACTTCAATTGTGCTGCCCTTGGTTGGTCGAATGAACTCGCCCAAGTCTTTATAGTGGCTAGCTTCAGCAAATGTTTTTTCGCCTTTTTTGCGGCCTTTAAAGACCTGGCGTGCTGGAGATACTGTTTCCATGCCCGTGCTGGTGCTCAATGGCGCAGACGTGGTCGTCACGGAAGAGGCCACCGAAACTGTTGGCTTAACTCCGTGAGAACCAGAGGAGACAGCAGCAGGAATTGTCGGCGATGCTGTCGGCGCAGCAGTTGCTCCGGCCGAGGTCGAAGAGGACGTCGACGTCGAAACCCCTGGCGCACCAATATAGAACTCGAGAATGTACTCACCCACTGCGATCTTATCACCGTGTTCGAGAGCGGATTCTAAAATCTTGCTGCCTTTAAGATACGTTCCCTGTGGAGTGCCCAAATCTGACAAAATAAATTTTTCGCCACGTCTTTCGATGGAAGCGTGAAACGGAGAGACCTGGCCTTCGAGCTTTATGTGCGTGTCAGCCTCGGAGGATCCGATAATGATTTGTTGCTCGTGGACAAATTGCTTGATGTCGACGACGCCACCATTTCTAAAGACTTTAACGACTATCGGTTTACTCACGGCTATTTCTCCTTAGACTTTCTTGCTGGAGTGATTTCATTTCCAGTTTGTCTCAACTCAGGCAAAAAGTTTTCTCTCAGTCGAATCAGTTTTTTGTAGTTAAACTTCTTTTTCTGTAAGAGATACATGAGATCCGGCTTTTGTGCTTGGCCCTCAATGAGCTGATCTTCAAAGTTGACCGTCGTCTTTTTCGGCTGAGGCCCTTTTGAGGGAGCCGGTACGGTCGGTGATTGTGCGAAGGTGCAAATGCAAAATGCACTTACAGCGGCCACTACTGAAAGGAATTTAATTATAGTACTCATCATTTTCTTGCTGCCTGCACTTTGATGTTTAGATCCGTAATTTTTTTACGAACGTACGGATCGCCACTTTCCAAAAACTCGAGTTTATTTAAGAGTTTCTCACCTTCATCGTATTTTTTCATATATTCGATTTGGAGAATAGCATAATTTAATAAGGTCGAGACGTTACGAGGATCTTTGTCTACGTTCTTCTTATAGAGTGAAGCCGCTTCCTCATACTGCCCTTGGGATCTTTTAATGATCGCGAGATTATTTGTTACACTGGCGCTATCTGAGAGTGAGCTGTAAGCGGTTTCCACCAGCTTGGCTCCTCTACCATAGTCGAGATACTTAACATAAATGCTGCCCAAATTGTTGTTCACATTAGGATTGCTCGAGTCCTTGGCGTACGCCGTCTTAAAGTTTACATAGGCCACTTCCAAGTTGTCTTCGCGAAGCGCGATGACACCGAGGTTGTTGTAAAGGCCTGCAACATCTTTATTTTTCTCCAATGCGCGCTCGATCAACAGCCGTGCTGCACCCCACTCACCTCTTTGTGTATGGTAGAGAGCAATGGTATTCAATGCGTGAGCATCGTAGGGGCTTTTAGCTAAAATTCCACCGGCGATCTCAAACATCTCTTTATACTGCTTATTATCGAAAGCTTTCGATAGCTCGGACAACGTTTTTTTAGATGGTGGCTCTGCACTTGGAGAAGCCTCATATTTAGTGTTGTCCTTAGGGGCGGCGTCCACCTCCATAGTGTTCGAACCCGAATCAGAGCTTTCGCTCTTTTCATCGGTCGAGGAGCATCCCCAAACGAACGCCAAACTCACACTGATGATTAAAAACTTTTTCATCATAGATTCACCCTATCCAGTAAATTGCCAACGGTTGTAATTTCACCGGCATTCTTAGATTCTTCAGGAGCCAAACGATGGTAAGCACGAGCAGATTCCAAAAGAGGTTCGCCGTAAGCCTCGAGTCCTAAACCTTTTTCGAATGCAACCTTGTATGCACCCTTCGCTTTGGCCAAAAAGCTCTCAGCTTCTTTGTTGGTCATTTCCTTAAACTTCTTGGCCGCATCCGGAGTGGAATACTCTTTTGGAGGCGTTAGGCTCTTCCACGCGTTGCTGTACACCTCATAGGATGCCGCTTCCGCGGCAAGTGCCGCAACAATCGATGGGCCGTAATCGAGCTTGATCACATCTGCGAGTTGACCCAAAAGTTTCTTTTGGAGTGCGCCCATGTTGCCCATACCAATCATCATGGTCTTTTCGGAGTTCCCGTATTTCTGCGCCTTCATATCATCGAGGATGCGCTCGGCGAGCCAGAACTTGGCTTGCGCTGCGTACTTGATACCTTGCTTTTGGCTACGGCGAGAGTTGTAAAAATCGACAGTTTTTTCGAACCACTGCTTGGCCTGGGTGTTTTG
This sequence comes from uncultured Pseudobdellovibrionaceae bacterium, assembly GCA_964400355.1. Taxonomy (GTDB): domain Bacteria; phylum Bdellovibrionota; class Bdellovibrionia; order Bdellovibrionales; family JAGQZY01; genus JACKAL01. Next base: position 131,730 of record CAYNTO010000002.1, on the reverse strand, counting down.
GCGCTTTTGGGCGTAAATATCACCGATCATATAGTGGGCTTTAATCACCTGCGCAGTGTCACGACCACCGGACTTTAAAAATTGGTCAAAATGGTACATCGCTTTGCCGTGGTTCTTTTTAAGTATGTACATTTCGGCTTTTAAGAAATGGCGATCCGTTTGTTCCTTTGCCGTCGACATTTTGTCTAAAGCTGCAAATGCGCGCAAGGTTTCTGCCTCACGACCCATGGCATACCAAAGAATGGAAGCATTGGTCAGCGCGGTCTTTGCTTTTACGCCCTTTTCACCGCGAGCAAACTGCTCGTAGTAATTGGCGGCTTTTTCCAAATTCCCCATTTTTTTATAGAGTTCAGCAATACTGCTCCGCACATCTTGCTTAAGGCCATCGTTACCTTTGCCAAACCCGAGTACTTTTTCGTAGTTCTTCATGGCATTGGGAATATCGCCGGCTTTTTCGTAGTTCCCCGCCGCATTGTAAATCGCTGAGAACTCTTCTTTAGAACCCTTATGAGCAATCGCAAAAGACTCAAACGCTTTCGCCGCTTCACCGAATTTTCCCGACTTCGAGAGTTTGTCCGCGCGTACGAGCACAACTTGATTGAGCTTTTCACGGATCTCACGCCCTACACTCGATTTGGAAATGGTTGGATTTTTGAGAAGCTCCACACCTTCCTTCGTGTAAGTGTCCAAATCACCACGCACACTATGAATATCCATAATGTATTCCGCCGCTAGCGGAGCGTCCTTCGAATTCGGAAAGTCTTTAACAATACCGCGATAAACTTTTAGTGCAGGCTCATAATCGTTGTGCACATAGTAGAGCGCACCTAGACGCTTGCGGATCTCGTCGGCCTTGTCACCCTTGGGGAAAGCTTCCAGATAAATCACACATGCTCTCTCAAATTTTTTAACTTCCGGTGCATAATCAAGCTTAGTGAGCTTGTCTTTAGCTTTTTCGCGCTGTGCTTCGAGAGCGGCATCCTTTGGCATTGCCTTTTCAAGAGCGAGAACGTTGTTCACGACGGCTTTCTCGTAGTACTGACTGCCTTTGTCGTTCTGAGCCACCCATTGGTATTGAGCTGCTGCTTTTTCGTAGTCTTTCATATCAAAAAGAAGTTCGGCATAAAAGAAACGCATTTCGCCGTGCTTCGGTGAGCTTGCGAAAAAGTGGAGGTACATCTTATAAGAATCCGCTGCAATTTGGCGCGAGTAATCTGTTTTGTTGCTCACAGCCGTTTGATGGAGACGCAGAGTATGATTGCGCAAAGTGGTTTCTTGCAGCAGAGCCATCTCTTTAACAGTTTCTGGCTTTCCAGAGTTGGCATTCGCCCACTCGCTGTTTGGACCATATTTTTCAATCCAAAGCGTAAGCTCGGCTTTAAAGTTTTTGATGCTGTTGATGTTTAAGTAATCTTGCACGATCTGGTATTGGTACTTGGCCGCTTTTTCGGCCTCTGGATTGTGCGCGATGAGCTTTTTAAACAGATATGCTGAAGCAGTCACGTTTCCTGAGTAGCTGTAACGATAGGCCAAAGCCTCGAGAAGCTCAAAGGTGATCTTTTCACTGTTAGTCGCTTTGTAGAAATCGCCCTGTGCTTCTTGGTGTTTGCCGGTTTGCGCATAAAAGGCAACGTAGTCTTTGATCGCTTCTTCTTTGAGACGGATGGTATTCACTTCCTTAATACCTTCCGCTGCGGCCACATTGCTATCACCCAGACGGATCACCTTCTCTAGGTTATCCACCGCCAAGTTGTATTTGCCCTGACGGTATTGAACCCAAGCTGTTTTATACAATGAGAACGTGTACAAACGAGCGGATTTTTTGGCGATAAGACGGCCATACTCTTCGATAGCATCGTTCCACTTTTCTTTCTCGAAATAATACTCGCCCAAAGCAAAGTGAGACTCATCCACGTAAACGCTCGATGAGAATCGCTGAGTGAGCTCTTTATAGTAAGACTCACCACGCGCTTCGTTTCCGATTTCGAAATTGCTGTATCCCAAAAAGTAAAGAGCCTGGGGCACTTTTGCATCTTTGGGGAAATCGCGCACAAACCACTCGTAGGCCTGAATGGCACGCAAGTAATACTTTTTACCCGGGTTCTTCGGTAGAACCGGTTTTTTACTCAGCTTCTTTTGTTCCCAAAGCTTAATTTTTTTATCGTATTCATCTTGGGCAGAGAATTCGATGATTTTGCCCTTTTCAACGTAGCGCTCGGCTAGTCGCAACCAGATTTCGCCGCGGCTCTTACTGGTTTTGTATTTTTGTGAGAGTTTGTAGAGTTTTTCGATCTCCTGATCGATCAGCTTATTGTACTCTTTTTTGAGTTCGTTCTCGGCGTAAAAAAAGCGACTCGAACGGGGCGGTTTAATAATCCCCATATCGCGCGGAACCACTTTTTGCTGTTGAATACCGCCTCTGGCTTGAGGTAGCTGTGCAGAAATTTTTTGCAGCGTTAATTCCGCCATCTTTTTACGCTCCGCCTTTTTTTGCTGAGCAAACGTTAAAGACGTCGAAAACAGAATAACCGTTGCACTTAAAATTATTTTTTTCATAGTTTACTCACATGCCTGTACGCCCACATAGTGGTAGTTACCTAACTCATCCAACCAATACTCACCCTGAAACGTCCAATACTGATATCCGTTGGCGATAAAGAAGTTACGGGATGCATCGTCCGTAATTTGCTTACGTGGTACGCGCTTGCCCGCGATCTCTTTGCCGAGAGCTTCTTTTTTACCGCTGATCATCTCGAACTTGAGGAAATCTCCTTGTTCTGAGAAATCGCGAAGCTCCGACTTCATTTTTAATAAATGGTTTTTAGCCAGCTTTCCAACCAGATCTTGGGTACTTGCGCGACGGCGATCCAAGATTCTTTGGCTAAACTTACCCATTGCCGAAGATCTCCAGTCGGCTGGTAGTTTGTCGATAACATTGGATTCCTCTTGCAACATTATATAGTAGTGCATGTTGCTCTTAACCTGAGGTTGCTTTACAACTGCGTTCAAAACCATATCATTCAAACGTTTAAATTTTTGCTTGCCCTTTTTATCGGTTTCTATGGTTTTACGGATCTCATCCCAATAGAGGCGGCTATCTTCCGAGCGGCTGAGCATTTTTTGTATATTGCTCGACGCTGGCTTGTAAATCTTATCGAAGAGATCCAGTACTTTCTCCATTTCGTCATAGCGACAAATATAAAGATAAATGATAGCACGTAACAAAAGACCTTCAGGTGCATAAACATCATCATAATATGGCGAGTGAAGCGTATGGAAGTTGCTCGAAGCGGATCTAAACTGACCGGTTCTCATCATCGCCCAGCTCATTTCAAAAAGAGCATCGTGCCACTGAATCGTATCACGCGGGATCAAGCGATAATAATTTACCGATGAGTCCCATTTTTTAGCTTGATAGTACACGCGCGCTAAAGCCAATGCCGCATTGACGCGATTAGGATCTGTCACTGGACGGCTTTGATATAAATTCAGAAGTTCTTCGTAAGCGGCAACGGATTTACCCAACATGTTGTCTTCGGCATAAGCTAATCCTTGCTTATACAGAGCTTGCGGATACACGTTGCTGTCGGGATTCACACGAGAAAATGCCTTTGCAGCTTCTTTGTGATCACCCTCTTTAAGCTTGAGTTCTCCATATCGATAAAAGAACAGGTCGCGACTTTCCTCGGGAAACTCACCGATGCGAATTCGCGATACGGCGTATTTTAAGAGAACATCGGAATCAAGAACGTTGCTCAGATAGGAAAGTTTACCAAGTGCCTGGCGCAAATATTTGCCACCACTGCTGGGACGCTTTAGTTCCTCGTCAATGACGTCATAGAATACAAACGATGCCACCTGATGAAGTTTTAATTCCATCAACATAAGACCCAGCATGTATTTAAGCTGTGAGGCTTCTGAGGCGTTTTTGGGGTTACGGCTGATCGAGAACAAAAGCTTTGAAGCCTCTGCAAACTGTCCGTTAGAAGCCAATGCTTTAATTTGTCCAATCACAGTACCTCCACCGGAAGCTCCTGCTGAACTAGACGAACCAGAACTCGATTTCTTAGTCGAGCGCGTACTTTTTGTAGACTTGCGCTTAGTGGTGGTTTTTTTAACACGTTTTTTTGAATTCTGTGCCAAAAGCATACCGCCTGAAGACGCCACATCCTGAGACACTGCATTTCCGGTGTAAAATAAAAATGTGAGGGATAATAATACTTTGATCATCTGTATCTGGCCTCCGGAAAGAAGAAACTCAATCCAAAACTAATGAAGAGGTTGTTTTGTAAGTCATCCGTAGTGGCGCTAGCGACACCATTGGTAACTGTGCGGACCTCGGGCTGCATAAAGTGCCAGCTCAAGTCCCAGCGAAACGCCATCCACTTGGTTAGCGCAAAAACTTCACCTGTGCTGATTCTTAACGTCAAAGGATCATCGAGAGCTTCGATACGCACATTGGAGTTGTTAGTGCTTGATCCGGTTTCAAGTTGTGTCTGACCAATACCTATAGAGAAGTAATGATCAAAAGGGATAATTTTTTTATCAAAGTAGGAGAACTTTCCGTAAATCGGCGTCCAGCGCAAGTCTACTCCATAGAACATTTCAGTAGCCACCATCCCGTTGGTTACAATGCCACGCTCGAGGAGTTGATTCGATGACTTACTGTTGCTCACGCTAAACCACTTAAGAATCCCCTCTACGGACCACTTCTCGTTGAAGTTGTAAGTGAGACCGCCGCCCAATCCGTATGCTGAGAAGAACGAATCGTTTACGTTGGCGGAGGCGTTAAAATTGCCCTCCCAACGTTGGGTCTTTGGAAGATAACGTTTTTGAATAACCGCTACGTCCTCGAAAGGCTTAAGCTGGTTTAGGTTTTCCAGTTTGTTGATCTTAATTTCCGGCGCTTTTTCGGCGGGCGCTTCGACCTGCTTAGCCGCATCTTCGGAACGTTTCTCCGCACGATTTTCATCCGCATCGAAGAGCCCTTCGATAGATTCCAAATCTTCTTGAGAGTAACAAGGAGGAGCGATGAGAATTAAGCTCATTGCGAGAAAAATCAGTTTAGTCATGATGCATCCCTAATCTGTTATTTACAAACACCAGAATAAAAAATAATTCAGAGAAACTGTAGACTTAAGAAGGAAACTAGACCCCAAAGATATCGTCTTATGTTGAAGAGGCGTAGACGTTGTGAGGTCGAAGTCGAATTGTCTTAGAGCTGAACTAGCCCTAAGACTGGTAGAAAACCGCGATTTTAGAGAAGGAAGACAGCACCGAGCATTACGCTGGGGCTCACGTTGAACTGTTTATCGAAGGTGCTCGGCTCAAGCGGCGCTGTCGCTAATGAGCTTGCAGGGTTACTTGTAACGTTCAATCCTTCATATAAAAGGAACTTCATATCCAGTCGAATGCCAAAATTGCGGGTAAAGAAGAGATTCGAGCCCACTCCTAAATTCGCAAGCCAAGTCACCTCGCCGCCCAAATCTGTTGCACCCGCACCGCCAAAAACATAGAGAGCTAGGTTCATTACCGTGTCTTTGGATAAACTGATCTTTCCGTAATAAGGAGTCATTTGATAATCGAAAGTCACTACATACTTGGGCACAGGAACGACTTCAAAGTTGATGCGCGCCGCTGGACCTGATTGGCTGAGAAGATCGCTATCCGCCTGACGAGCATCGCTGGAAATCTCATCGTTTCTCATAAATGCGTTGATCGCAAAACTATGAAACTCATTGGTATGATAGCCGGCATGAATCCCATAAGCGAGGGGGCTAAAAAACGGCTCATTAAAAATCATGCCCCCCATAGGACCGACCTCAAATCTTTGCTTGGTGTTGACTCGGCGAGATTTTACCGCTGTGGTTCCACCTTCAAAAACAGGCAGCACCGACTCTTTTGCCAACTCTTCTTCGGGAAATTCAATAGTTACAGCCGAAGCCGAATTACAAATGAAAAGCATTGATGCCAATACAAAGATGATCTGTTTCACCGTCAATCTCCTTGGTGAGAATAAAAACCGTGCGCCATGATCATATCGCACAGTTCTCTAAGCGCGCCCATTCCTTCGGTCTGCGTAGTAACATAGTGACTCACTTCTTTTGCAACGTCCAGCGCTCCTGGCACTGTAGCTGCAAAACCCACTTGCTTTAGTAGGGGAACATCGAAAACGTCGTCACCGATATAGCAGATTTCTTCATCAGTATAACCAGACGATTTTTTAATTTCATCATAGGCTGGACCTTTGTCGACTTTGCCCATGTGAACGTGGTGGACCTTTAAGTGTTCAGCTCGTTTCACTACATCAATCGACTGGGCACCCGTAATGATCCCAGTTTTATAACCGGCATTGATCAAAAGGACGATTCCAGCTCCATCGCGAACATTGTAAAAACGGCTCCACTGACCCTCGGAGGTGTAAATAATGCGACCATCGGTCATCACCCCGTCCACATCCATAACCAGCATCTTGATTTTTTTTAGGCGAGCAAGATTCTCTTTTGAAAGCTTCATAGGTTCTTATTGTTCAGGCAAATCTGCAAAATGGCAAAAACAAAAGTTCATAATTAGACGAGGCCCAGTCGCTAAATCATATGTTACAAAGCGCTACCCTTTGACTTATTATCGTCAAAATCGATACATAAAGTATGTCTGAAATATCCCCCGCCGCGGCTGAGGCAATGATTCATCTGGAACTGGAAGTTCTTGTGCGCAAAGCTAAGCCCATGGCCGACTTGCTCATCGATATCATCGATAAGTCCCATTTTACTGAGGATCCGGTAGATACTTTTATAAAGCGAGTGCGGAGTTCAGAGGTGAATCGCGCCGAAGTGCGGTTAATGATCGCCAAAATGATCCCTGCGACAAATTTCACCTGGTTCCTCACTCAAGTGGGCTTGAGCCAGGGTTTGGGCCTTTTTTCAGAAACATTCAAGCGTTTCGAAGAGCGCTTTTTACCGCCTCTCCAACACCATACCGAGGTCACTTGGCTCGTGCGCCAATTGTTTAGTGACGCTGATATCGAAAAGCTTGCGCGCTTAAAACCGTCTCAGTTGTATAAACTCGTGCAGTTTTTTGGCCAAACGAACATGGAGTATGGGGCATTCTTTTTAAATCACGCCCAAAGGTCGGCCGAAATTCTGGCGCAGAGAGTAGCGGGGCTTGGCCTCGACACGTTGATCGCAAGAAAACTGCTGTTCCGACCCGACCTGGCGGAACACTTTATCGAAATTGGCCGATGGAATTTTGCCGCCGACACAGATCGCGCGCTGAGCAGCTGCTTGCCAACGCTCAAAGGGTGCGAAGATGCTCTTCACCACATTCAATCGCGACGAGAAGAAGAAGGAACGTCCCTCGCCATTACCTACCGCATTTTTTTGATGGAAGACTTGCTCAAACGATTAAAAGAGTTACTCGCTATTCTTGCCGCCACCCAACCCGCAGACTTTACGAAACTCCTCACCAACCTCTCACTACAGATAGCCATTCAACACAACCAGCGCGTGAAAATTGGCGATTTCTTTACCCGTAACATTGAAATCCTCGCCTATCAGGTCACACTGCTCACTGGCCGCACCGGTGAGCACTATATCAGTAATAGCTCCAGTGAGCTCAAACGAATGTGGGTCAAAGCCATCAAAGGCGCCTTTATCGTTGCCGTCATGGTTATCATTAAGATTGTCATATCCAAAGTGCCACTTGCGCCATTGCCCCAGGCTTTTATGTATGGATCTCTCTACGCCATTGGATTTGTCATCCTGCACGAGATCGGCGGCGTCCTTGCCACCAAGCAACCCGCTATGACAGCCTCCACCCTTGCCGCCGCCATGGACAACGCGGCAAGCTCCGAATCCGCGTTAAAAAACCTCGAAGACGTGATCATTCGCACATTAAGAACTCAAATTGCGGCGCTATTGGGAAATTATCTTTTCGCTTTTCCGTTTGCCGTGCTCATTGTTTTTCCACTTTTAGTTGCCGACCACCCGTTCATCGGTTTCGAAAAGGCTCATCACATACTCATGGACCATCACCCGGTGTGGAGTTTATCGTTCATGTACGCTGCGATCGCCGGTGTATGCCTCTTCTTATCTGGTCTGATCTCGGGACTTGCCGATAACTGGTTCGACTACAACCAAATCGCCATCAGACTCCAGCTCGTTTTCACTAGCGCCAGATCCAAACGCTGGATCACGAAACTCAAGAATAGCTTCGGGATCTGGACCGGGAATATTATTTTGGGTTTTATGTTAGGCTCCATGTTCTCTATTGGCCGAATCGTCGGTTTGCCATTAGACATACGCCACGTGACCTTCGCCTCAGGAGCCTTTGGCATTTCCTGGATCCACCAACCCGATATGCTTCCCTGGAGCGAATTCTTCCTCATCGCCGCATCCGTGTTCACAATGGGATTGATCAACTTGGCTGTAAGCTTCTCTCTTTCTATGTTGGTCGCCACTCGCTCCAGAAAACTTCACTCTATCCCCGGCCGCAGATTGCTCTGGATGGTAACAAAGCGTATCGCAAGAAATCCTTTAGAGCTCTTCATGTACAAAAAAAAGTAAAGTCTGAGTGAATGGGCGTGTCGGTCCGAGGCGGTCAGCTAGCGGATTTTTGCTTTGAGCAAATCCTGCAGATGCAAAATTCCCACAGGTTTTCGACCCTGGTCTTTGTCGAGTACAAAAAGCAGCTGAATCGCAAATTGCTCCATAACAAATAGGGCTTTTTCGGCCATCTCGTCGGCGAGAATGGTTTTCGGGTTACGAGACATCACAGATTCTGTAGGGGTATTTAGCGGGTCATTGGATGTTTCGATCAAGCGGCGGATATCTCCATCAGTAACGACGCCGATGAGCTCATTCGCATCGTTTACTACGCCGACGACACCGCGAACTTCTTTGCTCGTCATCACAGGCACTATCTGTTTGATGGTTGTCGCTGTACCCACAAGCGGCAGGGAGTCTGCACCGTGCATCACATCGCTCACGCGCGTGAGTAAACGGCGGCCGAGACTGCCACCGGGGTGAAATGCAGCGAAGTCTTCACGACGGAAGCCTTTACGCGAAAGCACCGCCATGGCTAGTGCATCACCCATTGCCAGTGTTGCTGTGCTGCTCGATGTGGGGGCGAGGCCCAACGGGCAAGCCTCCTCCGATACAAACACGTTGATCACAGCTTGTGCGGACTGAGCAAGTGAGCTCTGTAGATTACCTGTTAATGCGATCATAGGAATATTTTTACGGCTCACATAAGCGATGAGATCTTTGAGCTCGGGAGAATCGCCGCCGTTACTGATAATCACCAAGCAGTCATCGGAGCCAATCACGCCAAGGTCGCCGTGCGAGCTTTCTGCAGGATGAAGAAACAGAGCCGGCGTGCCCGTCGAACTCATTGTGCTCGCCACTTTGCGCGCAATATGTCCCGACTTGCCGATACCAGCGACGATCACCTTGCCTTTGCAGGCAACGACGATATCAACCGCTTTGACAAAAGCGTCGTTCAAATGCTCTTTCATTTCTAGAATAGAGCGAGCTTCGATATCTAAAACGCGGCGGGCTTCCTGTAAACTTTCGTTCATACTAATGGCCTCTGTGCTTGAGTGAAGCACCTACGAAATCTCTAAAAATTGGATGTGGTGATAACGGCTTAGATTGAAACTCCGGGTGAAACTGCACGCCGATAAAGAACGGATGCTTTGCCAGCTCCACAATCTCCACCAAGTCGCGCTCTTCGCAAATGCCCGAAAGCTTCATGCCGCTCTTTTCAAACAAGCCACGGTAACGATTGTTGAATTCATAACGATGACGATGGCGCTCGGTGATGTTTTCCCGTTTATAAATTTTGCGCGCCAGCGACCCTTTTTCAAGAGTACAGGGAAACGAGCCCAAACGCATTGTTGCACCCTTATTGTGTACACCTACTTGATCTTCCATAATGTCGATCACGTGATTGCGCTGACCTTTTTGGTGAGCCTTATCATCGAACTCGCGGCTGGTGGCATTTTTTATGCCGCACACATTGCGCGCGAACTCAATAGAAGCGAGCTGCATGCCCAAACAAATTCCGAAGAAAGGAATTTTATTCTCACGCGCATATTCAATTGCTATGATCTTACCCTCTACACCGCGCTCGCCAAATCCACCGGGCACCAGGATGCCGTCGAGTTTTTTAAGATGATTGGCCACATTGCGCTTGGTGAGCTCTTCCGCATTCACGTACTCCACGTTCACTCGGCAGTCGTGTGCAATGCCGCCATGCTGGATCGCCTCAGACAAGGATTTATAACTCTCTCTCAAATCCACATACTTACCCACCAGACCGATGGTGATTTCGTGTTTGGGGTTTTTAATAACCTTTACGATGTTTTCCCACTCTTTGAGTTTCGGTGGCGGAACTTTGAGCTTAAGGGCGTTTACGACCTTCATGTCGAGGCCCTCTTTATGGAGCATCATGGGCACTTCGTAAATGGTCTTCGCATCGTAGGCGGCAATTACGTTTTCGGGGCGCACGCTGCAGAACAAGCCAATTTTGGATTTCATCTCGGGTTCAATCGGTTTTTCGCTCCGACAAATAAGGATGTCAGGCTGAATACCAATAGCACGCAATTCTTTAACAGAGTGCTGAGTAGGTTTGGATTTCAGTTCGCCCGCAGCGGCGATGTAGGGAATGTAGGTTACATGCACAAACAACGTATTATCGATGCCCACATCCACGCGCATTTGGCGAATGGCTTCGACAAACGGCAACCCTTCGATGTCGCCAATTGTTCCGCCAATCTCGACGATGATCACCTCAGAACCCTGTGCCGCTTCGAAGATGCGCGCCTTGATTTCATCTGTGATGTGCGGAATCACCTGTACAGTTCCACCGAGATAATCGCCACGGCGTTCTTTACGAATCACGGAATCATAAACCTGGCCTGCACTGATGCTGTTAGGACGACGCAAGGAGATCGAGGTAAAGCGCTCATAGTGGCCCAGATCCAAATCGGTTTCCGCACCATCTTGAGTGACGAACACTTCGCCATGTTGAAAGGGGGACATTGTGCCCGGGTCTACATTGATGTAGGGATCGCACTTCATCAGAGTGACTTTTACACCGCGAGCTTCGAGCAAAGCCGCGAGACTCGCGGCGGATAGGCCCTTACCGATCGATGACACAACACCACCGGTAACAAAAACAAATTTTTGTTGAAATGCTTTTTTCGAATAACCGCCATTAACGGCATAGGAAGTGGATTTACTCTTGGCCATCACAGTCCTCGCTTTTTGAGTAGGGCTTCTATCTTTTGAACGTCCGTTGGAATATCGACGCCCCAGCAATCATCCTGCACTTTTACAATTTTAATTTTTGCGCCCAAATACAATGCGCGCAGTTGCTCCAGCCCCTCGGCCTCTTCTGCAGGCACCATTGGCTGTTCACAAAACTCACCTAGAAACTGTTTACGAAAGCCGTAGATTCCAATGTGCTTCATACAAGGTGCGGGAGACACTTCACCAAATTTTTTGCGCGAAAACGGAATGGGCAGACGGCTAAAGAACAAGGCACAGTCATCTTTGTCTAAAACAACTTTGGCCACCTGCTGCGAGAACAATGTTTCTTCCGAAAGCTCATGGGCAAGTGTCCACATGTGATACTTCTGATTTTTATCGTTGAGTGCCGAATCGACGATCGCATCGAGAGTCTCGCCTTTGATCAGCGGCTCATCGCCTTGAATATTGAGGACCACATCGCAGTCCATGTCTTTAACCGCATGCCACACGCGATCCGAACCTGAGGGTAAATCGGAGGGAGTCATAGCGACTGGATACCCCAGCTTTTTTACGGTATCGGCGATGCCTTCGTGATCTGTGGCCACGATGATTTCATTTAGTTTTTTGCACTGAGATGCGCCTTTTAGAACCCATTCGACCATGGGTTTTCCCAGAATCGGAGCTAAAGGTTTGCCCGGAAAACGGGTCGCTCCAAAGCGCACGGGAATCACGCCTATCACTCGACTCAAATTTCACCTCGTTTGTTCAAAAGGTGATAGCATTTTTAACGTTTTAAGTCATGACGGAAACCCACGACCACATCAATTTTTCAACGTCATCCCGCCCCTGTTTTTTAAGATTGGAAACGGCGATCACTGTGTCAATCGCAAGCTCTTGTTTTAACTGGAGAATTTTAGATTGAATCTGGTTCTTTGAGAGCTTGTCGGACTTGCTCAAAATAACCCCAAAATTCATTTCTCGCGATTGAGCCAATTCAAAGAGCATCTGCTCCTCCTCGGCCCAGTCGCGGCGGATATCCATTATGAGTAGAAGCCCACTGAGGTTCGGCCGAAAATGCAGGAAATCCTCAATCATGGCCTTCCAAGTGTGCATCTCTTTTCCCGAGCGGGCCGACCATCCATAACCAGGCATATCGACCAATCGGTACTTGTCTTTCTTGTTGTAGAACAGATTGAGGAGCCGGGTTTTCCCTGGTGTGCCGCTCACTTTGGCAATGCGCTCGTGGCTCAACGTATTGATCATAGAGGATTTTCCCGCATTTGATCGCCCAACCAAAGCAATCTCCTGGATCGTATCGCGAGGAAATGAACTCAATTTTTCTACGCTTTTGACAAATGAAAAGTGCGCCATGCTCCCGGAATAACACGAGTGCCAGAACCAGAGCAATAGAAAGCCTCCCGTTTGTCCGACACTTCGGATTTTTACAATTTAAATTGTCCGAAATCCGAGATCACTTTTTGAAAGTCTCCGCTCTACGAGCGTATATCCGTCCTGCCGAAGAGAATCGTAAATTTTTGCATGGTACGGATCTTGGAATAGGCTTCAACAACTCAAGTGTCCAACGAACCCAAGGAGAATTATGCAAACCACTAAAATCGCACACGATGCTCAAGTGTTGGAAAAAGCCTATCTGGTTTCGATCAGCAACAAAAATCAGATTTTTCAAATCGGTGATTTCCTCACCATCGGCCGCAATCCGACAAACACGCTGATCATGGAGGATGGCTTCTCTTCTCAGCGTCATGCTCGCATCGAAAAACGTGGCTCTGATTATGTGATCAAAGATCTGCGCAGTACCAATGGCACCTACGTGAACGAAACTCCCATACTCGAGGCGCGTCTCACACAAAACGATCGCGTGCGCATCGGCGAAACGGTATTTGTGTTCACCTGCAATACCGAACCGCAAAATTCTTCGCTAACGAGCAAAAACCCCGAATGGCAAAAACAACTGGATCGTCTACCGGTATTCGCATCCACCAACTACACTGTACTCATCAACGGCCCATCCGGTTCGGGCAAAGAAATGCTCGCCCATGCCGTGCACGCACTGTCTCCGAGAAAATTTGCTCCCTATGTGGCAATCAATTGCTCGGCCCTCAGTGAACAGTTGATCGAGAGTGAACTCTTTGGTCACGTGAAAGGTGCTTTTACCGGTGCTGATAACGACCGCCGCGGTGCTTTTGAAACTGCGAGAGGCGGCACGCTATTTCTCGACGAAATCGGCGACCTACCAATGAACTTACAGCCCAAATTGTTGCGCGCTTTAGAGAACCAGGAAATTCGACCCGTAGGCTCTGACCGCACAATCAAGACTGATGTGCGCATTGTTACAGCCACTCACAAAAATCTTTACGAAAAAGTTCTAAAAAAAGAATTTCGAGAAGATCTTTTCCACAGACTCAATGTGTGCCGAATCTCACCGCCCGCCCTCATCGATCGCATCGAAGATTTCGATACAATTTTTTACACTATTGCCAAAGAACTGCGAGTGCGCTTTTCATTCGGCGCTATAGAAAAGTTAAAAGACCACAACTGGCCCGGCAACATCCGCGAGCTAAAAAACGTGATCTCAAGAGCCTCCGCATACTACCCGTCTACGCAAGTCGACGACACCATGATCACCGAACTCATAGATCGCCCGGTTGATAGCAATGCATTAGCTTTGGAAAACCTGCCGCCACTCAAAGAGATCGAAAAAGAACTGATACTGAAACAGCTTGAAAAGCACGTTGGCAACCAACGCCGAGCCGCCGAAGAACTCAAGATGCCCAAGAGCACTCTTCACGACAAACTCTATTACTACAACATCGATCCCCAATCCTTCAAAAAACGCAGTCGCGTTTAGCGTTCGCCAGGGAGAGCGCAGCGACTCCCATCTCAAACGACCTCACCACGGCCCCGCAAAGGGGCTTTCTTTTTTCGCAGCTGATCTCTCTATAGCTTGTGGGTGCTGAGCTAAATATGAATACTGCCGAAGCGAATTTTTTTGGCCCGTACGGGCATATTGTTATTGATCTCAATCAATATCTTTTCGCGAATCTGTTCCTGGCCACGGGGATTTAACCAATCGTCACTGCGAGTTTTACGAATGACATTAACGATCGCCTCCATGAGGTGATCCATGTGGCTGTCGTAGACGCGCAAATCTTTGCGATCGAACACTTCGATGTAAAAAGAGAAGCGACCGAAACGTACGCGATCCCCAGGAACAAAGGTGTATACCTTTTCTGGAACTTCGATGGTGTAAACCAGTATGGGAAACATTCGAAAGAGATTTTCTTTTTCCTCGCCGGCCGCGATCGTGAGCGTTTGATCAGAAAGATCGGCGATGGAATTAAAACCAGGTTCAACATCGGAGGCGAAAAATCCAAAAAACGCCATTAATATAAGTGGCAGTGCAACACCCACGGCAAAGCCCCCACCGGCCAAAGCCATGCGAAACTGGCGCGATCGCGACGCCCAAAACCGATGGCGCCACCCTTGATCCTGAATAATAGGAACCTGGGCCTCATCCTCAAGACTCGGCACCTGCTGAATCTCTTGGCCATTGAGGACCGAGCCGTCTATTGTTTCAAGATCCTTAATAAACTGAGGATCCGCTTCGGCGAGAATTTCATTGATGAGATCTGTGGACTGGTCTTTTTCCGTTTTCGACATAACAACAGCATTAGGGTAAAACGAACTGCCGAACCCAGGCAAGCCGTATTTACCCTTAGCGAAATCTTAAAGTTCGGCCCATGAGTGGCCACTGCTGATATTCACCTTAAGTGGCACGTTGAGCGAGATGCAGCCTTCCATCAACTGAACAATCTTCTTCATTTTTGCAGGTAGTTCTGCGTCGTCTTTGATTTCGAAAATCAATTCATCATGCACTTGCAGCACCAAATCGTCGCGGAAATCCACACTCACTTCGATCATGGCCATCTTGACTAGATCACTGGACATACCCTGAATCGGAGCGTTGATCGCAGCGCGCTCGGCGAAGGACTTTAGAGCCCCGTTTTTAGAATTGATTTCGGGTATGTACCGGCGGCGACCCAAGATCGTCTCGACATATCCTTTTTCTCTCACCAATTGCACTGTATCCGACATGTATTTGCGCACTCCAGGAAAACGCTCAAAGTAGCGATCGATAATTTCCTTAGATTCCGCCCGCGACACCTGCAAAGCCTCTGCGAGGCCGAACACTCCCTGACCGTAGGCAATGCCAAAGTTGACGGCCTTGGCTTTGCGGCGCAGATCATCAGTGACCTTATCGAGCGGAACGTTGAACACCTCACTCGCCGTCGCAGTGTGAATATCCAGATCCTCAGCAAATGCCTTCATTAGATTAGGATCGTTAGTGATGTGAGCAAGAACGCGCAGCTCGATCTGGCTGTAATCAGCAGAAACCAATTTTTTCCCTGGAGGAGCAATGAACGCCTGACGAATGCGCATGCCCCGTTGTGTACGGATCGGTATGTTCTGCAGGTTGGGATTGGTGCTCGAAAGCCGTCCCGTCGCGGTCACCGCCTGATTGAATTGGCTATGCACACGTCCCGTCTCCGGCCAAATCAGCAAAGGGAGAGCATCCACATAAGTGGACTTGAGTTTGGAGATCTCGCGATATTCCATTATATGATCCGCGATGGGATACTCGCCGGTCAGCTTCTCAAGTACGTCACTGTTGGTGGAGTAACCCGTTTTGGTTTTTTTACCTTTAGGAAGCTGGAGCTTTTCAAATAGAATAATGCCCAGTTGTTTGGGACTTGCCACATTGAACTCTTCACCCGCCGCTTGGTGGATCTTTTTTTCTACCGCGCGCAGCTCTTTCTCTAGATCGACGCTTTCTTTGGCGAGAAACTTTGGATCGACGAGAATGCCTTTGTCCTCCATCGCTAGCAGAATGTCGACCAATGGGAATTCGATGGTTTGCACAATTTGATCCATCTTGGCTTCTTTAAGGCGGGCGTCTAGAACCGCTTTGAGCTGAACGAGCGCACCCATGATCGCACTGGCCTCGGAATCCTCACTGATAGGTGTTCCGCCATCGTAAAGCTTTTGCACTTCGTAAAAATCGGAGACTTGTCCACCACGCAGTACGTAGGCAGCGAGCATGCCATCCCATTCCAGGTTGAGCCGGGATTTTATACCTAGATGATGCCAATTATTTTTAAGGTCGTAACCGAGCCAGCGACGATCGGCATTTTCCAGTTCCTTTTGAATGTCTTTGATGTCGCCAAAATAAATATGCGTTTCGTGCTCGTTCGAAAAAAATATCGCGCCACCCTTTACAAAAATGTATATGCGATTGTTTTTTTTAAGCCACTCGTTGAGCGCCTCAGCTGAAATCTCTCTAGCCGTGGACGCCACGCTTGCAGAACTCTGCGGTGCAAGGTTGGGAATAACTTTGCTAGCGGCACTCTCCGGTGCGCTACTCATAGCTCGCTCAGGCACAGCGGAGGTGGGCGCGCTGGCTTGTGGGGTTTTAGTGGAAAGGAGATTCTTTTTAAAAGAAGTGAACTCCAGCTCTTCGAGCAATTTGTCCAAATCGGCCGGATCTTGATCTTTGATCTTGAGATCGTCTAAGTTTTTGGTGAGGTCCATATTGCAGGTAATAGTCACCAGTTCTTTTGACAAGAATGCATTCTCTTTAGACTCGATGAGTTTCTTTTTCATAGACTCGTTACGAACCTGTTCCAAGTTTTCGTAAATTTTCTCTAGAGATCCATATTCGTTGATCAGCTTTTCCGCACCCTTCGGGCCAACCCCGCGCACGCCAGGAATGTTGTCCGAAGAATCTCCTGTAATCGCAAGATAGTCGATAAACTGCGACGGCAAAACACCCCATTTGTTTTTTACTTCCTCCTCCGTAAACACAATGTTCTTCATGGTGTCGAGCATGGTCACGCGTTTACTGATGAGTTGCGAGAAATCTTTATCACCACTCACGATGACCACATCCAGATCGTTGGATTTTGCGAGTTGTGCCAGAGTGCCGATGATGTCATCCGCCTCGTAGCCAGGTTGTTCAAACATGGGAATGCCCAGCGCTTCCGTGAGCTTTTTTATGTACGGAACCTGTGGGATGAGGTCTTCAGGCATTTCGGAGCGATTGGCTTTGTATTCTTTGTAAATGTCTTTGCGAAATGATGGCTCCGGGCGATCAAAACAAAAAGCGATATAATCGGGTTGGATATCTTTAAGCAACTTAACGATCATTGATAAGAAGCCATAAATGGCGTTGGTGGGCACACCCTTGGATGTACTGAGAGGCCTTACCGCATAGTAAGCGCGAAAAAACATGGAGCTGACGTCGACAAGATACAATTTTTTCATGCGGGAGAACGTATCACAGCGACCTGTGAGGGTCGCATAAATACCGGCCGCGTTACGTTGGATAGGATAAAAAAGTGTCTGTTCATTAGACAGTTTAAAGGAAATGCCATTTTCAGTGGAAAATTCCCTCCGTCCACGGCGTCCTACATTGAAACACCGGTCGCACTCTACAAAAATATACGCTGGAAGGACGCCTGTGCCGCTCTCCTATCGAGGAGAATTATAAGGGGCATAAAAAAAACTTCCAGTAAGTGACTAAAGTCTCGCCAGACTTTTGGCGATAGGACTTGGCGAGGTTGGAATGACGAAGGTAATTTTTATTGGCTTAAGTGTGATGTGGATGTCGGTGTTTTATCAAAACTGCACGAGTTTTCGTCACGATTCTTTGCCATCACAAACCATTATCAGCAAATAGCTCATTCATCTGAAGAGAAGACAAAAACCAAATCGTCTTCTCGCACCAATCCCAATTGCTCTGTGGCTTGTCTCTCTATAAACGACGTTTTCGTAGCCTCTTCCACTTTAAAATTAAGACCACTGGTTTCGCTTTGAATGCTGGAAATGCGGCGACTCATCTCTTTGTAATTGCGATTTAAACTCCACAACTTCCAAAAACTGCCATCGTACAAAAGATAGGAAACACTCAACAGACACGCAATCACCGCCACAGTCATTGGCTTGTAAAGCATCTCCGAAAATCGATTCAGTATCTCCATACCCAAAATTGTACCGAAACCTGATGCCAAGTCCACTGTTCAAAGGAAGAGCACGCCATAAAATCGTCGCAGCCAAGGCGCGACCGAGGTTTGCGCGGAGGCGTACGACTGTACGCCGCACAAGCAGGCCGACAGAGCAACGCCGGCTCCGACGATTTTAGGGTGTGCGACCGGAAGCGAAGCTACAGCTGGGCGAACGTCGCGCTCTTCACGAGCTGCTCTTCAATACGCAGAAGCTGGTTGTACTTAGCAATACGTTCACTACGGCAGAGACTTCCAGTTTTAATTTGATTGCAGTTCAACGCAACAGCCAGATCCGCGATCGTTACATCCTCAGTTTCTCCACTACGGTGGGACATGATTGTGTTAAAACCATTGCTCTGAGCATATTGAACCGCGCGAATGGTTTCGGTGAGCGTGCCGATCTGATTGACCTTAACAAGAAGTGCGTTGGCACAACCCTTCTCGACGCCTTCTTTCACACGATCGATGTTGGTGACAAACAAATCATCACCAACGAGCTGCAATGATTTACCTAAAATTTTAGTCATGTGTGCCCATCCCGACCAGTCGTCTTCCGATAAACCGTCTTCGATGCTAATGATCGGATATTTTTTAGCCCAGCTGTCATAAATCATCACGATATCTTGAGCTGTCTTAGGTTTGCTTTCCCAAACGTATTTGCCGTCTTCGTAAAATTCTGTTGCCGCCACATCGAGAGCCAAGAATACGTTTTCTCCAGGACTGTAGCCGGCGTTCTTAATAGCATCGTTCAACAACTCCAGAGCGTGTTCATTGGATTCTAGCTTCGGTGCAAAGCCTCCCTCGTCGCCAACTGCAACGGACAAACCTTTGCTCGACAACAATTTCTTAAGAGAGTGGAAAATTTCGGAACCCGCGCGCAATGATTCGCTGTAAGTGAGCATGCGCGGGACGATCATGAATTCTTGCACATCCAGGCCATTGTCCGCATGCGCTCCCCCGTTGATCACGTTCATCAAAGGAATGGGCAACTGGTGACTATGTACGCCACCGATATACTTGTAGAGAGGTAAGCGCGATTCGAGAGCGGCTGCCTTAGCGCAAGCCATAGACACTCCCAATAGAGCATTGGCGCCAAGGCGAGACTTGTTTTTCGTACCATCCAGATCAATCAATGTGGTGTCGATTCCCACCTGGTCAAAAACATCAAAGTGATCGAGAGCATCGTTGATTTCGGTATTTACATTTTCAACCGCGGTGCGCACGCCTTTACCGTTGTAGCGTTTTTTATCGTCGTCGCGCAATTCGTGCGCTTCATGGGCACCGGTGGATGCGCCCGATGGAACGGCGGCACGCCCCACAACTCCAGTGGTGGTGAGAACTTCTACTTCTACGGTTGGGAATCCTCTGCTATCCAGAATTTCGCGACCCAATACAGAAATAATCTCAGCCATTTTTCCTCCGGTTATTGCAATGGAATCTGCTGTTGTTCTTCCACAGATTCAGTAGGTGTTGTTTTAGATGGAATGTCCACTTGAAATTGGCGGCTCAAATTTTTCGCCTTGTCACGACTGCCGATGATACGCTGGCAAGCACCTGTGACAAGCTCATCGTAGGATTGTTGAATCTTGGTCCAATCCATACGGCGCATTGCCTCGTCGACTTGCTTTGTTTTGCGGCCAGAATGCACAAGAAAAGTGATCAGCTGCTGGGCCCGCGAGAAGTAATCATGAAGGCGCAAAAAATCTTCGCGCAAAATAGAAATGTCATCCGATAAACCCGAGACAGCCGTCATAGTGCTCTGGAGAAATTCCTTCATTTGCTCAGAGTCAGCGGCCGACATCTGTTGTTGATTTGATCGCGCCTGAATGATTTTTTGATGACTCTCAAGACTATCGATCACCGTGCGCACCCACTGCGGGTTGAACTGACGCAGCTGTAAATCTTCTTCCGCAAGGAGGCTTTCCTGATTGGGCGCCCAGCGAATAGTTACCGTGTAGTCACACCACTCGACGATACCATTGTTTTTTCCCATATAGTTAGGCAGCCCTTCAAGGGCGCCCGCCAGATAACACGTGATGCACGAAAATTCGTTGGCCGAAATCGGAATTTGAAATGAGATCGTATCGCCATTGTTTTTCCAAAAATCAATTGGCGGCTCCGGAGAAAGAAAGTAGGAGAGAAAACGCGTTGGATGGCCGTATATATCCAGCGGTGATTCGACCATTTTAAGCACGCTATCGAGCACACCCCACGCGCGCAGCTGTTCACTGGCCTTACCGATATCAAAGCAATAACGTTCTGGCAGATCGAGATATGTTTCGTCCACAAGTCGCAAAAAATCTTCCATCTTTGTTGCTTGTAACCAGTAGGACGTGTCGCGCAAGAACTCCACGGGCACATCGCACGCTTGCAAAACTGTTTGCACGTCATATCCCTGGCGCTCCAGGTACGTGAGGACGGAATTCGAGAGTTTACAACTGACGAGCACGCTGTAGTTCTGCATTGAAATGCCCTTCAAAACAAGGGTGATTTCGGCAAAACAGGGTGTGTCAGTTGGTCGGTCACTTTGAGAGCGAATTGCAAGCTAATTGGGCACCGGTTTGGAGCGGCAATGCCGCACCATTTAGGACGCTTTCTTATTGAGAAAAAACTTAGATCGTGGAAACGGGATACGATTGTCTTCGATCTCTTTCATAAAGCTTGGAAGGACTCCAGCGGGTTCGATCTTACCTTCCATTTTTCCATCGGGCTGACGCACAAGGTTATTGATGCGGTAGATGTCTTCCGTTTTATAGGTGCCGTCATCGTTCACACCCATCACTTCCGAAATTGCCATAACTTTACGCGCACCGCCCGTAATACGGGAAATCTGCACAATCACTTCCACTGCGGAGGCTATCGATTGGCGCACGGCTTTTTCACTGACTTTGGTGTCCCCACCCATAGCGAGAGCTTCCAAACGCAATAGTGCATCCGATGGAGAGTTGGCATGGATGGTTCCCATGCTACCACTGTGGCCGGTGTTCATCGCTTGAATAAGTTCCATGGCTTCGTGACCACGCACCTCTCCCACAATAATTCGATCGGGGCGCAAACGCAGTGAGCTTTTTAGAAGATCGTAAATCGATACTTCGCCTTTGCCCATTTCGTCGGCCATTTTTGTTTCAAAACGCACAACGTGTTCATAATCAATTTGCAATTCACTCGCATCTTCGATCACGATAATGCGTTTTCCATTTGGGATGCGACTGCACAACAATCCGAGCAGAGTAGTTTTACCAGAACCGGTACCACCGCTCACCAGCATATTTTTTCCGAGGAACTGGCAGATCTCTAAGAACTGCGCAGCATCGGGAGTGATTGCTCCCCACTCAATGTATTTTTTAAAATCAATTTTTGTTTTCGAGAATTTACGAATACTCACCGTCGGACCACTCATGGCGCACGGGCGAATCACGGCGTGAATACGTGAGCCATCCGGCAAACGCGCATCGAGGCGCGGTTCTTCTTTTGTGATACGGCGACGAACAAACTGCGCGATGTTGTTAATACCGGCGAGCAAGTCGTCTTCAGAGGGAAATTTTGCAGGCGTGCGGTAAAGGTTACCGCCGCGTTCAATGAAAATATCGTTGATCCCGTTGATCAATATCTCGGTAACCGTTGGATCCTCGAGATACTCATAAACAGGAGCAAGATAGTTCTTGAGTGATTCTTTAAATAGTTCTCTTTCGCCGTTGCTACTCATCCCATCCTCTTATCGAGCCAACAGGCACCTCTGGGGCTTTCGTCGAGGCTGGCTGACGAATCTGCACCGGTGGCACTGGCTGTAAATTCTCATCGGGATTATAGACTAAAACTTTACCCGTATATTCCGCCTCTGGACAGTAGTATGAATACAACCCTTCCTTCTGTGGGCGCACGGCAAAAGTAACCACATCACCAAAAAAAGTACCGTGGTGTTCTTGAAAAGCGTCGAGCATAAAACTCACGTTTTTGCGCGCCTTGTTCACGTTCACAACCGTAATTTGATAGGCCTGGTCTCGCTTAAGACGAATCATGGCTGGCACAAATCCCTTGTCGGTATTGGCGATCACCACTTCTTCTTTTGGAAGTTCCTTTTCGAAAATTTGCTCAACCGGGTTTTGTTCTTTCTGCTTAGAAAGCAACTCCTCTTTTTCGAGGCGCTCCATATCCTTTTGGCGGCGCGAGAGATCAATTGTCCACTCGGCAAATACCGAAGAGGAAAACAGAAATACCATGAGTAAAACTAAACTTTTCATACGCCACTCCTTAGTGAACGATTGCGTTCGTGTGGAAGTACATCAATTCTTTAGCAACAAGCATTGCCAAATAGTTGAGGATGTCCTGATCAAAATCCTGCAATTCATCAATCACTGCCTGATAATCACCATTGCATTTATTTACTGCCGAAATCACCGGATCGAGCATCCAGGGGTGAGTTTCCAGTTTTCCGAAATCCTCAGACCAATCCATTTTTAAAACCGGATCGATAACACCCATGTGGTAAAGAGCATCAAAAACTCGCTGTAAATCGCCTTGTAGAAACATCCGTATACCCTCCTGATCATCCATGATCGTCTGTATATTTCTTCGGCTCATTTTGAGATTCGCTTGAGAGTGTTCGATATTGAGACGGCAAATTTGGCCCAAGGTACAGAGGTGCCCTTAAGGACTTTAGTAATGGCCTTTTCAGACCGAAAAAGAACTTATGCTATTGATGATGCTTCTCTCGCTGGCCTTTGGCCAGACGAACACCGAACCTGTGCAGATTCCAAATACGTCGTACCAATGGTGTATGGAAAATGCGCGAGTCAAAGATGAGTTGGTACGGCATCCATCTTCAGACTGCACATGGGCGACAGCCACCGATGGCGGCTTTCTCCCCACCAATACCAACAAAATTTATAAATGCGACAAATGGGCAATCTCCGGTAGACCACCTGGATACCGTCCTGGACTGCCTGGATACGAAGGGCAACTGATTTGCAAAAATCCATTTACGGGTGTTGCGGATGTGGTCTACTTGTGCGCCGTGTGTTTAACATCCGATTCGACTTCAGGCAAAGTGGATGCCGACTGCCAAAAGTCCATGAAAACCATCGAAGAAGGCTATTGCGGAACCAATGTGGCAGAATTCGATTACAGACACGAGATTGGTGGCTTAGTTCAAATCAAACCCGGCCTGCCAGTGCCCAACGTGTTTCCATTTAAAGACACTGGCGTAGGCGCACCACCCTAACCGGATCTATTTTGCCGGAGTGAATGCTCGCAAACGGTTTTCGTACTCTTGTGCTTTTTCTGGCTTCCCAGTCACTTGATAGATCTGAATCAGATAAGAGTACGATGGATGAAAATGCGGATCTAGCTCTATAGCTTTTAAAAAATGCTCTTCCGCTTTGTCTAACCGTTCCTGCTTGATATACAGAATTCCCATATTGTGATAGGTGGCCGGATACACCTGTTGAGTCAACGCCTGCTCATACAATTCCAGTGCTTTACTGTTCTCACCCAAATCACTGTATGCCATGGCCAACCCATGGCGAGCGCGAGCGACATCGGGGTTGAGTGACAGGATGTGACTGAACAAACTGATAGGGCTTGCCCACACGCGGTTTTGCGCATGGCTGAGGTGACCCATAACCAGAGTCAACGCGCCCACTGCTATAATAGCTATGTACTGTAAACTTTTGCGCCGCCACATCCACTCGAGGATGGCACCAATGGCGAAAAAGAGGGCCATTGATGGCATGTACATCCAATGCTCCAGAAACAAACTATTGAGCGGTAGAATCACTCCAGAGTGGAGAATGTGTAAACTTGCAAACCACAGGATCACGAAGCTTGCGAACACCCAGCTGGGCCTGCGCGAGTAAAGTGTATACAACAGAATGAGCGCGGCCAACGTGCACAGAGCTGCGCCAATAATCACCGGTGCGAATGCGAAATCAATATACACGGGGAATTTGCGATCAATGTGCAAATTGCGAGGCCAAAATAAAACTTCGATGTATTTCGGCAAGGTGGCGAAGAATGTGTACACGCGGTTAAGGATGCTCTCCGTATAAATATTCGATTGCTTGTAGAACGAAAAATCGCCGTCAAAATTAAGAATGGTTTTACGAAGTATCGCGTACGTGAGCGACATTGTCCAAAACGGCAATGTCTTAAGGTACACACGCCAGTTCCAGCGATCACTCTCGCAATAAAAGACAGTCGAGGTGTAGAGAACCGCGCCGAGAACTGCAGTTTCTTTACTGAGAATCGCCAGCATAAAACTAAGTACGCCTAGCGCGTAAGTTACACGCGTGGGCTTAGGTAAAAGGAAATTCAAACCCAGCATCAGGAAAAACGTGTGCAGTGAATCTGCGGTGGCACTCATATACGCCACACATTCCACGTGTATGGGATGTACACACCACAACAGAGACAGCATCAGTGCCGCGGGTTTCGAAAACCTAAACTTTAAAGCCAAGAAAAATAAAAGAACGGCGTTTCCAAAATGAATAAGTAGATTCAGCAAATGAAACGCCCACGTCTCCATGCCGAATGCGGACTTGACCAACAAATACAAAAAGAACTGCACCGGGCGATAGAAAGAATCCTTAAAACCCGATCCCGCGGTGGAACTCGAGGTAAAAATATCTTTTACCGAACTCATGGAGTTGAGATGTTCATTTTTAACAATAAAGAACTCGTCATCGTATAGAAACGTAAAGTCGTAAACGTTTGAGTAAGTGATAAAAACGGCCGCGAAGAGGAGGAAGATGGCGAAAAATTTGAATTGGTGATTTCTGATTCGGCTGTAGATAGATATCATAAGGATTTGTCCATTAAAGCAGGCACCGGACGCGGCAGGCCCCAGCGCAGTTTCTTTTCGTGAGCGACTCTCTCCCAAATGGAATACAGTTCCTTGTGCTGCGGATGTGATGGCAAGTGGACTGCTTGTGAAGCGTAATCGGTCACACCCATACGCTCCCACGGTTCAAAGGACATCACCTTGACCGCATCCACATTTAATTTTTTCCCCAGCCGAATAAGCTCCGGGAGCGAGCGAAAGTTCTCTAAGCGTAATGTCATGTTGATCTGAAATTTATCCAGTTTGTTTTGAGCTCGGAGATCAGCCATCCACTCCAAATTTTTTATAAGTCGGTTCCAGTCGCCACCGCGCACGACCTTGTAGGTGTCGCTGTTGCCTGCATCTACAGATACCATCACTCGTCGGATAAACTGCGCGCCGGGCATGAGGGCCAGATAGTTTTCGAAATCAAACAATAACCCGTTGGTTTTGAGTTCAATGCAATGAAGTTTGGGAAATCTTTGCGGAGCAAAATTTTGGATCAGCTTGCGTCCCCAAGGACTAAATAAAACTTCACCGTCGCCAAAGGTAATCCACTCTAAAAATTTTGCGTTTTTTTGAATGGCGTCTTCCGTCGCTGCCATATTGTTTTTTTGCACCACTGTGAGTTGGGTGATGTGCTCGCTACGACATGATGGGCAGGCCAGGTTGCAGCGAGGATCAGCGACCACACACAACGAGGTGGGAGGCCCAGGCAGCTCGGTTTCCCGTGAGTGAATGGCGTTATGATTTGATGTATGAATCTGCGCTGAGAGCTCTTCGTTTTCTGCTAGAGTTGTGAGATCGACGCCGCAATGTTCGCGCCGACATAGGGAATAGTCACCTTTATAAATGCGGCGGCGCAGTTCCTGAGCAGCTGGGCCATTCCAAACATCTTTGCCAGCATCGAGCTGGTGAAATTCGTCAGTGAGCCAACCCGAACAGCAAGGAATAAATTTTGTTGCGCGAACTTCCATTCGCGCAAAAGGAAAAGGACATATTTTTTGCTCTCCTTTAGAGAACATTGGCAGCAAGCTCTGCCAGCTCCGAACGCTCCCCTTTAGTTAAACTACAATGAGCGGAGATTTCGTAGCCTTTAAAGCGCTCCGTAGAATAGGTCAAACCACTGGTCGCGCTATCTACATACGGATTGTCGATCTGGTAGGTATCGCCCGTAAGCACAACTTTAGTTCCCTGCCCGGCACGCGTCACGATAGTTTTAATTTCGTGAGGCGTAAGGTTTTGCGCTTCATCGACAATAAAGTACTGATTGGGAATACTGCGCCCGCGAATGTAGGTGAGCGGTTCGATATTGAGCATGCCCTGGTTGATGAGCTCCTGCGCGCGACCGGCGGCTTTTTTATCAGCGCCCATGAGGAATTCCACGTTATCAAAAATCGGTTGCATCCATGGATTGAGCTTTTGCTCGATATCCCCCGGTAGAAAACCGATGTCCTTTCCCATTGGGAAAATTGGTCGACTCACGAGAAGGCGCTGAAAACGACCCTCATCCAGCGATTTGTAAAGGCCAACGGCCAAAGCTAAAAGCGTTTTCCCGGTACCAGCTTTGCCCTGCAGCGACACAAACAAAATGTCGTCATTTAAAAGTGCATCGATCGCAAATGACTGCTCCACGTTGCGCGGATGGATACCCCAAATGCCTTCACTTACCGAAAGCAGTGGCACCATCCCCTGTTTACGCTTGTCGTAGCGCCCAATGGCGCTATGATTGGGATTCGTAGCATCTTTGGCGACGATGTACTGGTTTGGAACCAAACGGTAAGATTCATCAAACGGTAAAATTTTGTTTTCATAAAAGTGATTGATGGAGTCCGCATCCACTTCCAGCTCCAAGTGGCCCGAATACATTTCGTCCACAGGAACGCGTTCAGGCTCATAATCTTTAGCATTCACACCAAACACATCGGCCTTAATACGAAGATTGATATCTTTCGTAACCAGTTCCACTTGCGAATCTGGATGAGCTTTTTGAAGCGCAAACGCAGTCATCAAAATGCGGTTGTCGGCTTTCATTTCAGAAAGTTCGGCGGGAAATCCCTCAGCTGAACGATCGGGCTCAACGATGATCGTGGTTTTGCTATCCTCGAGGAGGACACCTTTGGCTAATGCGCCTTTGGCACGAAGCACGTCGATGAATCGGCTAAACTGGCGAGCGTTGCGTCCATTTTCACCAAGGTCTCTTTTAAAGCGATCGATCTCTTCGATTACAGAAATGGGTATGTGTACGATAGCGTCCTTGAATTTGCTAATTGCAAGTGCATCAAAGAGTATGACGTTCGTATCCAATACAACTCTACGCGTATTTGCCAATGAATCCCCCTCATCATGAGTCGCGGGGCCTCTGACAGAGACCACCTAGCTTCCATTGGACTGTAAAGGGAGAGGGATGTAAACGAAGATTTCAGCCACAATGCAGCGGGAAAAACCACTGCACCGATATCAAAAATTTATCTCTTGTCGCTCAGATTAGAGACAAGAACGTCGCCATGATCCGTCTTGAGGTAGGCGCTTACATTCTCAATAAATTTCGCAAAATGAAAAAGCGCAACATCGTTGATAGTGTCTTTTTGGAAAGACGAACCGTAACGGTAAATGCCTTCATCTTCTACAGACTGCACATGGGTGATCTTCACAACGAAGGGAAAATACGTCTGATGGTTGAGATACACGCGCAATGCGATCATCTCACCGGCACGAAATTGTCCAGCATCGGTTGTCATGTCGAATGCCAGGCCATTTTCTGAAATATCGTAGATCGTACACTTGGCGAGACCCATTGTCGGGATGATCAGGTGCAAACCGACAAACTCCTGTAGCAACGTGCGCTTCACGCCCCGGCGCTCTTCATCGATGATTTCCTGACGGCGCTCTGTAAGATTGACGATGGGTGCGAAAACCTCATCCTGCAGGATTGCTGCTTTAGACGATTTTGATCCTACGCTAACCCCGCGCTTAGAACGATGCTTCTGCAAGTCAATGACATTACCACTTGAGCTCATTACCCCTCCATGTGATATCTTATCGGCGTATTGGTGTCTCAACTTTAGGCATTTTGAGTGGAGTTAGGGTTATATTAGTGGAGTCAAATCAGGCACTTACATTTATTATTAGCGTACTGCTCCATGGTCTGTTGCTCCTTTTCCTAATGCTATATAAGCCGCAAAATTTGCTCGATGAGCCCAAGCCACCGGAAAAATGGTTGGAGTTTAAAGAACTCAAAGATCAACCCATGATGGCCGAGAAAACTCAACGCGTGGAAAAACAAACGCGGACTAAAATGACCACGAATTCAGCGATGAGTTCTCTGGAACCAAAAGAATCAGCATCTACATCGAGCCTGCGCTCGTTCAATGAAATGCGTGAAGAATCCTATGGCAATACGCAGACAGAGTCTCCCACACAGCCAACAGAAGGGGATCTCTTCGTCAATCAGTCGGCGCAAGTCTCTCAAGCACAACGACAGCAGATCCAAGCGTACTTGCCGCCCGAGCTAGAGTTGGGCGACATGGTGGCGCTCAATACGGATCAGAATTTATTTTTTACGTTTTATCGAAGAATGGCGGAAAAAATAGTCTGGCCCTGGGCTCAAAGTGTTACTGCCAGTTTCGAAAAAATGCGCCAACAGGGTCAACTGGGCGCGAGCCGTAAAGCGTGGGTCACTATTTTGGAAGTTCTCCTGGATCGCAATGGCAATGTTGTCTCCACCGCACCACTTCAACTTGCCGGCGAGTACGACATCGATAGCGCTCCAGTGCGCGCATTCAAGAATGCCAAAAACTTTCCAAATCCTCCAATCGAAATGGTTGAAGAAGATGGCTACATTCGTATCCGCTATAAATTTGTGGTGTACTACAATCCCACTCGGTAACCGTAGAGACAATTCGATCGGAAACAGCGCCCCTGCACCTCACAGCCAAGCTGCTATTCTTACTTTGGCCTAGCCCGCAAATTTCCCACTACAAAGGCCGCGTTTGTGTCCTAGCGCTCCCCTCTCCCACGCGCCATTGATACTATGAAAAGATGCGCATTTTTGTAGTACTCATGAGTCTTATGATCAGCTCCCCTGTTATGGCTCAAGGATTTCGCGACTATTTGGAGTTGGGTCTTTCCGGCAACTACCGCAAAACATATCTCACTGAGAGCGGAACCACCGCGCGTGCGTTTGATGAAAGCTCCGCGTACATTGCATCTTTCGCATACTACTTTCGCGAAATGACGGCGGTGGAGTTTAGCTACAGCCAGGGAAACAACACCCGCTACATTCCCTCACAAACAATCACCTCAACGACCACGCACAAATACACTCTCTACGGTGCCGATCTCATATTTACTTTCGGCTCACGCGGTGATCAGTGGATCCCCTACATCAAGGGAGGCGTGGCGTACTTTGATCGCAAGTCGATCAACTACAGCTATGTGGATGCGACGACAGGCCTTCCAATTGCAGCGGAACCTGTGGAACTAGAATCCACCTTCGTTCCAAGTGCGGGATTGGGTTTGCAAGTGCGAATCACCAATTTTCTCTCTTTTAAATTCGGTATTGATGTTTGGACCAGCGGCCCCGTTAAAAAAGATTTAGACGAATTGGATTTCGCAGGTCGCGTGGGAATCTCTTGGTTTCTATGAGATACCTATTCACTCTCGCTCTGCTACTGGGGTTTTCGACGACAGGCTGCCAAATTGGCTATATCGCCAAGAACGCCTACCACCAGGCCAAAATGCTTCACAGTGCGGAACCCGTACAAAAAGTTTTAGATGGTAATTCTCTCACCGTGGCCCACAAAAAAAAACTGGAACTGGCTGTGCGCGCCAAGGAGTTTGCTGAAACTCGGCTGCACCTAAAAAAAACAAAAAACTACACCACATTTGTCGAACTCCATCGCCCTTACGTTACCTATATCGTCAGCGCGGCACCAAAGAACGAACTCAAATACTATACGTGGTACTTTCCAATCATCGGTAGTGTTCCCTACAAAGGTTATTTCAACGAGGAAGGCGCCAACGAGGAAGCCAAGGATCTTAGCGATGATGGCTACGACACCTATGTTCGCGGAGTCACCGCTTATAGCACGCTCGGCTGGTTTAAAGACCCCATACTGTCTTCTATGCTCGGCTATAGCGACTACGATATGGCAAGCACCATTATCCATGAAACTGTGCACACCACGATCTATATTAAAAGCAATGCCAACTTCAATGAGCGTCTAGCAAGCTATCTGGGCGATTTGGGCGCGCGGTTGTTTTTCGAGGAGAAAATGCCCGAGATCAAAAACATGATCGAAGTTTCCAAACAGGAAGACGCCGATCAAAAAATATTTGGCGAATTCATCTCTGAACAGATTAAAAATTTAGAAGTTTGGTATGCAGAAAATAAAAACAACCCGCAGCTCGAACAAGAGCGAATCGGAAAGTTTGAATTTATTAAAAAGGAATTTAAGGATAAGGTTTTGCCAAAGCTCAAAACAAAAAAATACAACTACTTTGCGGACGCCAAACTCAATAACGCCCGCCTTCTTGGTTTAAAACTGTACATGAATGATCTCAGCGACTTCGAAAAACTCTCGCAAAAGTTCAACGGCGACTTTGCCAAAATTCTCGCCTACTGCAAATCGCTCGAATCCGTGAGCGATCCCGAAGCCACCCTAAAATCCTTCGTCCACTAAAAGGTGCCAGGCACCTTTTAGTCTAGCGGCGCATCAATCCGGCCGCTACGTGATTTGAATTCTATACCGCTTCCAGGTCCACCTCGTGAATTTGGCGCTTCGAAAAGTACTCACGTATTTTCAAAACAGCATGGCGGTAATTGGCCTTTGCCGTATCGTACGGGCAGTCCATGATCTCAGCAACTTCCTTAAAGCTAAGGTCCTCGAACACGCGCAGCTCAATAGTTTGCTTCTGTTTGACAGGTAGTTTTTCGACCACGAATTTTAAATGAGCGATCAATTCATCATGAAAGATCTCTGACTCGGTCAAGCACGGAACAAGTATTTCCGTGTCCTCAATGTTTTCCGTAGCTTTCATCGAACGTAGTTTATTTTTTGCTGTATTAACAGTTATGCGAAATAACCAGTTTTTAAAAGAGCATCGCCCTTCGAACGAGTCGAGATGCAAGTACGCTTTTAAAAACGACTCCTGCAGCACATCTCGCACTGTCTCGTTGTCGCGAAAATAGCGGCTCACCACCCTGGCAAGCGAACGCTCATATTTCGCGACAACATGCTTAAAGATTATCTTTTCCCCATTCAGAATTCTCGCAACCATCACATCATCATCCATCAGATTCTTCATAACTGCCTCCCAATTTGCAGTTAAATTTCCCACTTGTCTTGGATGTCGTATCAGTGCTGTACCCACTACCTCATTTATCAACCCCCCGGTATTTTCTATGAGGCTCGCCACCACTTCTGCACTGACTTTGCGATTCTTCTAATCTTCATCTTTCTCTCCCAATTTTCTCTTCCTGAGCTCTGGTTACATCCCCAAAATGGCACCAGTGGGATCAATCTATTTCAGATGGTTTTTTAATGCCAAATAATCATTTTTATGGAACCCATAAGAACATTTAAGAAAAGCTAACCCCCTGAAATCCGCCCCAATAAAGGCTCTGCACAGCTCCTCACCAGATAGGATTTACACGAATCCGTAAAGGAATGCGTTACTAAACACGCTGATATTAGAGCTAATGTCAGAGTAGATCTATCATTCTGGAAGTACAGTCTTTGCTTTGATTTTCTTCCCTATGCTATTTCGGAGACCTCTGCTGAGCGGAAGCGTCCCCGAAGGGGCAGCAGCGAAGCAGGAGCTGTGTCTTCGAAATAGCATATGGAAGAAAATCAAAACAAAGACTGTTCTGACTCGGTGCTAGACTAAAAGGTGCCTGGCACCTTAGAGGCAGGTGACGCGATTGCGGCCAGAGTTTTTGGAAGCGTAAAGAGCGGTGTCCGCTTTTGCGAACAGCTCGTCAAACGTGGACATTTCGGGTTCCAGTTCGGAGACGCCAATGGAAACCGTTACCGGAATCTTTTTCGATTCGAAAAGGAATTCGTGCTTCTCTACAGTTTGACGAATGCGCTCGGCGATCTCTTCTGCGAATTTAATATTAGTGCCCATGAGAGCAATTACGAATTCTTCACCACCGAAGCGTGCGAAGTAATCGTCGGTACGAATCAAACGTGCTTGAATCAAAGCCGCAAGTTCTTTCAACACAAAATCCCCGCCTTGGTGGGCGTAGGTGTCGTTAACTTTTTTGAAATGATCCAAATCGAAAACAATAAGTGAAAGTGGTTGGGTCAATAGCTTTGAGCGCTTTGTGAGTTCCGCACCTTTTGCGATCAACGCGCCTTTATTCCATATCCCGGTAAGACCATCTTTTTCGCTCTTCTCTTGCATATTCTGAGCAGCTACAGCCTCAAGACTTCCTTGCGCCATAAACTTAAACAATACACTTCCCACTTTGACCTGATCATTGTTTTCCAACTTCTTAGGTACGAATGGAGGAATGGCACTGCCATTAACAATAGTTTTATTTGTAGAATCTAAATCAATAATAGAAACTTCACCAAACGACATTGTTAAGCGCGCGTGCGACTTACTCACGCTACGATCATCGATAAAAATATTCGAACTCATGGAGCGGCCGATGATAATATCAGAGTTGTCGAGACTCCAGTGACGACCCACATAACCGGCAGGGCCCATTAAGAGTACAATCGAAGGAGGCATTTTCGAAACCTGTTGCAAACGGCGATCAAACGTCAGCGTTTGAACAACGCTTGTTTTTTCATCGGTGCCGGTAAATGAATCGTCGAAATCCACTTTCTTTGCTGACATGAACTCTCCTCAAATATTCGTCCATGTATCTTTTCGGCAAAACGACAGGAAACTTAAGAATTATACATATTTATTAGAGTTGGATCAGGGCTTTCTGAGGGGAGATTCTACTTTTGAGACAGTATATTACGAGCGAGAACTTTCCCGCGCTCTACACCCGGCTGATCGAACGGGTCTATCTCTAGATAAGTACCAAGACTTCCGACTAGGAGCTCGAACATCATAAACATAAAGCCCATCGACTGTTCATCGAGAGACTCAGTGAATACACTCAAAGTTTGTACTTTTTCTTCGCCCAACGCGTTTTCAGTAGCAATGGCTTCGGCGCGCAAAAGTTCTCCGATAGATTTTCCCCGGAGCGGATCAGTGGTTTTAAAATGTGCGGACTTGAGAGAATGCTGATCCGACTCTGCACATCCGACGCGAAAAAAGGTAACGATTTTGCGCTCACGTCCGTGGGCCACCTGCTGAAGCACAGAATGTTGGTCAGTGGCACCTCTGCACGCGATGGGAATGGGAACGGCTGGCGCCTCTTTACCATCGAGCTTGTGTTTTTTACCGAGCGACTCCGCCCACAACTGCTCCATCCATGATCCAAAATTTTTCAGATCGTCGCAGTACGAAAAAAAATAAGCAGCATGTGCTTGTTCGCGAGTGGCTACAATATACTCTGCCAACATTCTCTGTGACAATTCCGTAGCCTGCAGCGCCTTCTCTGCCCCACGTAGCATTTGCTCCAGGGATATTCCCGCGAATGCCGCGGGAAAAAGTCCCACCGCTGTCAATACCGAGAATCGCCCGCCCACATCGAGCGGGACCGGCAATAGCGGCACATTGTTATTTTTAGCCCAGTCGTAAAGGTCGCTGGATTTTTTCTCGGTGATTGCGACCGCACTATTGGCAATGCCGGGTAACCCTTTTGATTTTAAATGAGCATCGATACAATCAGCTTGCATGAGCGTTTCAACCGTAGATCCGCTTTTCGAAATAACCACCCATAGGGTTTTTTCGAGATTTCTAACGGAATGAAGTTTGCGATAAAAAGCACGGCTGTCGACGTTGTCGAAAAACATTATCTTTTTGTCTTCAATCCACTCAGGACGTAATGCCTCGAAGAGAGCCAACGCGCCGAGAGCACTTCCACCAATGCCCAAGATGGCGATCTGCGAGTATTCCCCGCGCATTTTTTCGGCGAGAGCGAGAATTTCACTAATTTCAGTTTTGCGATGATCCATACGAAAAAAGCCGATATCCTGTCGGGCCAAGAGCTTTTCTATAGCTCTCGCGGCATTTTTTTGATCTTCAGGAGATCCGTTGGCAGTTGAGTTCTGAATCGACCACATGGGCTTAAACGTACTCATTCCACGAGACGCAATCAAGAAAATTTAAAATGTTCTGCGACACAGGCTGCGATCTGCCTGTTTTAAGAGACGATAACGTCCTCTTCAACCTTGTGATAGCCCTTCCACTCTTTAAGATGGCACAATGGGCGACCCGTTTCGTAATCGATATACACAAACGTGAGTTTGGTGATTTTTCCTAGGTTTTTAAGGTCGAGCGATGTCACATCAGTCCAGGTACCGGTGTTGAAATACTCTTTACCACCTTCCCATTGGCGGTATTCGTACACGTGGGTATGACCAAAGATGACCGTGTTGACCATCTCATGACGTAAAATATTGCGGGCTGAATCGCTAAGATCGGGAAATATTGCACTTTCCAATAGAGTCTGAACAATGCGCTTCACAGAAAAGTGCCGAGTCGGATCGGTGCGGAACATGGCGCGCAGAAAATAAAACACCAACTTGAAAAACGTCATGATCGTAAAGCGTGTTTCATTAACGATAGCCCAGCGGATAAGACGGTGAAATGGTCGCACCTTGTCGATATGAGGATGAATATCTTTGATCTTCATCACGAAATCGATAAAAAAATGCGAGCCAAACGGTAAATTGAGAATGGGTTCAGGAAGATCCTTTTTTAGAAAGAATTTTTTTGCATCGAAACGGTTGGCAGCCTCATGCATATGCCCGTGCTCGATATGAACCCCATCGAAGTTGTAAGCAATGTTTTTAAACTTAACTGGCGCACCTATAACGGAATTAAAATGGGCACGACATTGCGGCCACAGCATTTCCTGGTCGTGATTGCCAACGATGTACGCGATGGAGCGATGGGGAACGGCCGCAAACTCTTTGAGCGCGCGGAAAACCTTTTCCTGGCCCGCGATCACACCTTTAAGTTTTTCGAGTGCTACGCCTTCTGTGACAACGGTAAGGAAGTGCCCGCGGTAATCGACCTGCAGGAAATTGAGAAAATCGCCATTAATAATAAGCTCGACTTCGTAGTCGCGGAACTTGCCCGACGAGTAAAAATCTATAAATTCCACGAGTTTTTCTTCGAAATAAAATTCTTCTAGCGGATTGATCATCCCATTGGCGAGTTTTCGCCCTTTACCGAGATGGAGATCACTGATGACGAGCTTGATCTTTTTCACGAGGGTTACTCTGCTTTCTTCAACACCTCGAAGTCAACTCCGAAGTCTCCCTCTAGGCGAGTCAGTGCGATGCGCAGAGCGCGAACAACTGTACGTACAGTCTGCTGTTGTTCTTGTATTTTTTGAAAGTGCTCTTTGTTTTTGCGCTCAAATGCACCTCGTTCTTGCTCTTTCTTTTCAAGATCACGACGAAGCTCAAGAATCATTTTATCTTTCGACTTTAATAGTGCGGCCTCATCCACCTTTGCAAGTTCCAAACGGTACTCCAGATCGCGCTCGCGTTTGCGAATCGATTTGAAGTTGTTTTCGACTTTCCCTTTTAAATCGGCATTGGATTGCTTCATTTCCGCAATATGGCGATCCTTTTCGTGCATACTATGGCGCAGGATTTTGATCTCTTCGCCAAGAGTCAGCCGAATGTGGGTGAGCTCCATTTTTAAATTTTCAATTTGTCCTGAATACGACTCATTGAGGGTAGCAATCGACTCGGCGTCATTCGACAATTCGTGGTTTTGGCGACGGAGCTCATCCAGCTCTCTCTCCAACTCATTGATTTTGTCCTGCGCAATACGCAAGTGCTCCGACTGCTTGAGGATACCATCCACAGAGGAATGGCCTGCCATAGAATCATTCTCGTAGACGTCGCCATAACTGACACGTTCTGTTTCTGCGGGAATTCCACGACCAGTAGTTATTTCGCGATATGTGCTTTCGTTTTCATGTTGCGCATCAGTGGCCTCTGGAACCACTACATGTTCTTCATTGAGAACTGCAGTGCCCTCTTCGCCATGCTCCATATCGGCATTGCCTTCGCGCTCCGTATAGTTTTGATTATTGGATGCCACTACGCGCGTAGCAATATGGTCATCACCATCTGCTGCGGTCGCCGTGGGAACACTGATCCCATCGTTGTATTGAGGTTGATCGTCTGCAACGCCTGTCTTGTCTTCTTTTTCATCAAAGAGAATCAACTCATCGAGCGGATTTACATCGTCGATAGAGGGTACGTCCTCTTCCTTCAAAGACTTGAGTTTGCTTGCAGCTTTGTTGTTCTTCTTACTCTTCATCCATTCTAACTATCGGAATCCACTGTAGTTAAGTTGAACGATTTGAAGATGAAACAATGAAGACTGGACTTTGAGCAAGCACGGCCTGTTCGGCTCAGGTATAGGATGAAATTTAAGAGTTCCCAAAGCCAACGGTCCATTGGCTTTGGTCGAGGTGAACCACCTGGGACGGCTATTGGAAGCGGGCAATTTCGAGGAGCTTGGCTTTGCGATCAGCCAATTCTTCTGGCGTCGCCTCGCGCAGGCGGGCCATTCCGAACTTCTCCACCGTCATACTTGCCATCGTGGTTCCGTGAACGCATGCGGCCTTCAGAGACTCGAGATCGTGGGTTCCTTTTTGGCAAAGATACCCAAAACACGCACCGGCAAATGTATCCCCAGCACCTGTTGGATCTACAACTTTTGCAATAGGAAAGGCCGGGAGAACTCCCATGCCTTGCGGAGTCGCCAAAAACACGCCGTACTCTCCACGCTTGATCAGAACTGCTTTCGGCCCCATCTTTAAAATGGCGTCAGCTGCGGCAATGGCATTTGGCTGCTCCGTCAAAAGTTTTGCTTCGCCCTCATTGATAAACAGAAGATCGATTTTTTTAAGCAGTGCTTTTACATCATTGATCTTGGACATGATCCAGAAGTTCATGGTGTCCATGGCAACGAGTTTTGGTTTTTCTATCTGATCCAGAACACGCATCTGAAGAACAGGATCAATGTTTGCCAAAAACACATGCGTGCTATCGCGAAAATTTGCCGGCAATACCGGATCAAAATGTTCGAACACATTGAGGTCTGTTTGCAACGTGATGGCTTCGCTCAAATCACCCTCGTACTTGCCTTTCCAGTGAAAGGTTTTACCAGTTGTTACTTTTTGAATGCCAGACACGTCGATATTTTTACGATCTTTCAGAACGGCCACGTCAGAATCGGGATAGTCACTACCCACAACACCCACTACGCGTACCGGAGCATAGTGACTCGCGGCTACTGAAAAGAAGTTTGCCGAACCACCAAGGCTCTTCTCAACTTCGCCCTCCGGGCTTTTGATGGAATCGTACGCGAGACTTCCGACAACGAGAATTTGATTGGCTGACATAAGTGTTCCCCTTTTTGGCTGTTTTCGCTTAGCCGAGGACACCCGTCGTCACATTTTGTTCTGTGGGGCGACCGGCATACACCGACGTTAGCTGACCGCAGGCTGCGAAGATATCTCTACCCATCGTTCTGCGGATTGTAGTGTGAAAACCCCTGTTTAGCAGAATTTCCTGAAAACGGTAGACCTTTTTCGTCTCGGGACGCAAGAAACCGGAATCGGGGTGTTCATTGAAAGGGATCAAATTGATTTTGCACGGCACTGTACGCACCAGCTCTGCAACTTCAAGAGCGTGCTTGGCCTCGTCGTTGACATCTTTAAGCAACACATACTCAAAAGTCACACGATCTCGCGACGCCTCCGCATGCGTGCGGCACGCGTCCATCAATACATCGAGTGGGTACTTTTTATTGATCGGCATGATCTTATCGCGAATTTCATCATTGGGCGCATTGAGACTCACCGCCAGGCGCGCTCCCGATTCGGTAATCAACGGAATTTGCGGCGCTAACCCCGACGTTGAAACCGTAATTCGTTTGCGGGAAAGATTTAAACCTCGTGAGTCCAACAGCAACTCAATGGCAGGACCAACTCCTGCCCAGTTGTCGAGAGGCTCGCCCATACCCATAAAAACTATGTTCGTAACCCGTATGTCAGCAGACAATCGCAATACGACTTGCATGTACTGCCCAACGATTTCTCCTACTGAAAGGCGGCGCTTGAGTTTTTGCTTGCCGGTAAAACAAAAAGTGCAGGCCATGTTGCAACCCACTTCAGAAGAAATGCACAAAGTGTTGCGATCCGCCGCAGGAATCAAAACGGCTTCGAAGGTAAGTCCTTTGTCCACTTCGAACAAAAATTTTTGCGTTCCATCTTGGCTCACCAAATGACTGACGACTTTAGGAAGTGCAAAATCGAAAATTTCGGGAACTTGAGCGCGGAAGTCTTTTGCTAAGTTCGACATTTGCGTGGGATCGAGAACCTTCTTCTCGTACACCCATTTGAACAGCTGGCGGGCGCGGAATTTCTCTTTGCCATGGCTCCTGATCAGGTCGGCGAGTTGGTCGTGGGTGTGATTAAAAAAGAGGTGTTTTTCCATGGGCTGCTCGTATATAACACAGCCCCCCATCAAAGGGAAGTCGGTGCGCTATTTTATGAGCCCTCAGGTGGCCGCTGTAACCTATTGAATATGCTTAGAAATAAACTCTTCAAGCTCTTTCAAATCACAAGGGACGCAACCAATTTTTCCCACAACCACACCGGCTGCGAAATTGGCAAGATAGCACGCACGCTCAAGAGACCATCCTGCTGCCAACGCCAAAGCCATCGCTGCGATCACAGTGTCTCCGGCACCTGTCACATCAAACACGTTCTGCGCAAATGTGGGGAGTTCACGAGTGGACTTTCCCTCAAAGAGTTTCATACCTTGCGATCCTAAAGTCACAACCATATTTTCGCTATCGATGGCGCTTTTTAGAATCTCCCCCACTTTGTTGACGTTCTCATTGCCGTCTTTCAAAGTCACTTCCACCTGGCGTGCCAAATTGAAGGCTTCGTCCCGATTGGGCGTCATGAGGTAGGCACCTTTATAATGTGTGAGCGGTGCGGTTTTATAGGGATCGACCAAAACTTTTTTACCGACCGTGCGGCATTTTTGAATCAGCTGTTGAGCGACTTCCCAATCCACCACTCCTTTAGAGTAATCCTGAAGGATGACGATGTCGTGATCTCCCACCGCTTGAATTGCTTTATAAATAAGCTCTGTCTTTACCTTTTCTTTTACCGGTATGGATTTTTCAAAATCGACGCGAGCAATGTGATGCTGGCCAGAAAGCAAACGCATTTTGCGGGTGGTGGGGCGACTCTCGTCAACGATGAGATCATAAGACTCGATCCAGTAATCTTTGAGAAGTTTTTTCATGTCATCTGCCGCGTTATCGGCACCCACAACAGAGACCAAGTGGCACTTACCTCCCAGGGACTGAATGTTTTGCGCGACGTTGGCCGCAAGCCCCAAACGTTGTGATTCGGTCACAACGTCCAAAACTGGCACCGGCGCCTCGGGACTCAAGCGTTTGACGTCGCCCATCAGATACATATCGATGCCAATGTCGCCGACGACCAGTACTCTTTTATTCTCCAGATCGGGTATATGCTCTAAAACCCATTTAGCGTTTTGAATGATCATAGGCCAAAACTACCCTGGACACTGGCGTGGTGCAATAGAAAACAACTCTATTTGAGTCGGGAAGCGAGTCGTCCTAAGATGTACTCCATTCACATTTTGGGAGTACATATGCATCACATTACCGAAGGCAAACTTTTTACGAACGTGATTAAAAATTTGGAATCTGCAGCGGCAATCGTCGATTGCGATTCGAACGTGTTGACCCGACTACGTCAGCCCCGTCGCGCCATCACAGTGAGCGTACCGGTGCGCATGGACGACGGAAAGGTCAAAGTTTTTACCGGTCACCGTGTGCAGTACTCAGGAACTCTCGGACCCTACAAGGGCGGTATTCGTTATCATCAAGACGTGGACATCAGCGAAGTCGCGGGCCTTGCCGCATTGATGACGTTTAAATGTTCTCTCCTAAAACTTCCTCTGGGCGGCGCCAAAGGTGGTGTAAAAGTGGATCCGAACAAACTCTCGCGCGCCGAAAACCAAGCTCTCACTCGCCGATTTACCACTGAAATTGCACCGTTTATCGGTCCACACGAAGACATTCCAGCACCAGACGTGGGCACAAATGCACAAACTATGGCGTGGCTTATGGATACCTACTCGCAACAAAAGGGCTTTGCTGTTCCCGGCGTTGTCACAGGAAAGCCTATCGAGATCGGCGGCTCCGCGGGACGCGTGAGTGCTACAGGATACGGTGTTGTTTACGCCATGGAAAAAGCGCTCGAGACAAAACAAAAAGTGGTTAAGGGCTGTTCCATGGTGATTCAAGGTTTCGGAAACGTGGGTCAGTACGCGGCCATTCTCGCCAACGAAATGGGTGCTCGTGTGATTGCAGTGAGTGACGTGAGCGGCGGAATCTTTAATGGCGACGGAC
The DNA here is from genome assembly GCA_964400355.1 of uncultured Pseudobdellovibrionaceae bacterium. GTDB lineage: Bacteria > Bdellovibrionota > Bdellovibrionia > Bdellovibrionales > JAGQZY01 > JACKAL01. The sequence continues at coordinate 91,018 of CAYNTO010000002.1, read as the reverse complement.
TCAATATACAAGACGTACTCAGTTATCTTTCTAAAAATAAACTGCTCAAGGGCTACCCCAACGCACAAGCGATCACCAACGAAGAACTTTTGGTTCTCGATTGCGATGTTCTCGCCCCGTGTGCGCTCGACAACGTGATCACTGCAAAGAATGCCAACGAAGTAAAAGCAAAGTTTATTATCGAAGGCGCCAATGGCCCAGTGGACGCGGATGCAGATACGATCCTTAATAAAAAAGGCGTGGTCATCGTTCCGGATGTTCTCGCTAATGGTGGCGGCGTGACCGTGAGCTACTTCGAGTGGGTTCAAGATATGTACAACTATTTTTGGGACGAAGATGAGATCAACAAAAACATGAAAAAAATTATTGTTGATGCTTTTAAGCGCACGTGGGCGCTCTCTCAAGAGAAAAACGTTCCCATGCGCGATGCCGCTCTTGGAGTCGCCGTTAAACACATTGAAAAGGCGATGTTACTTCGCGGATTGTATCCTCGCTAATGCTCCTGCGACCGTGGCTTTGGCTGCCTTCGCAGTTGGCGCATGACCTTGCGCCAAAAGCTCTGCCCGCAGCCTCTCTTTTTGCCGGAAAACCTATTTCTTACCGGCCTTTCCAGTGGAGAGGCCTGCAGTTTTCAAATCCCATGGGTATTGCGGGCGGCGCCGATAAGACGGGTCACGCGCTTCTTTATTGGCAAAAACTCAGCGCCGGATTTTTAGAAGTGGGAACCGTGACGCCAAAAGCGCAGCCGCAAAACCCCGGCGTTATTATGGCGCGTGATATTCCCAATGAAAATTTGTGGAACAAGATGGGCTTTCCAAGTCCAGGATGTGTGTACACCCTCACCTATCTGCAAAATGTAAAACCTAAACTTCGCGTTCCGCTTTTTATCAACATTGGTAAAAATCGCACGACACCCAATGCAAATGCTGCTGACGACTACATCTATTGCTTGCAGAATATGGAATCGGTGGCCGATGCGTTTGTGGTGAATATCAGCAGTCCAAATACCTCTGGCCTGCGGGATCTTTTAAAACCGGAAACGCTCACCTCGTTTTTAAAGCCGATTGTTCGCGCACGCGACAATGTAGCTTTAAAAAAACCTCTATTACTCAAGTTGAGCCCAGATATGACCACCTCGGAACTGCACGCCGCACTGGATGTGAGTGGCGAACTCGGTGTGGACGGTTGGATTCTGACCAACACCACGCTGGATCGATCTATGGCGTCTCAATTTCCAGCGGAAGGTGGCGTTTCTGGGTTGGCTCTCACAGAAAAGTCTCGCACCGTGCTCGAACAGACCATCAATCACCTTGGAAGTGGTAAAGCCGACAAACTTGTCATATCTGTGGGCGGTATTACCACTGCCGATGAGGTGCGACGCCGTTTAGATCTGGGAGCAGACCTAGTACAGGTATACTCGGCACTTGTGTTTCACGGACCTTTTTACTTTCGCAAGGTTTTAAAACAGCTTTCTAAATAAGCAGATACTTGCTTCCCAGTGGCTCAATAGTCCTGGCAATATTTGGGTTGCGGCTTTCGCCGCTACTTGCCGCCACCCGACTTCACAGGATTGTTAAGATTCTGTAATCTGTAAGTCATGACTTCGAAACGACCATCCTGGATACCTGTTGTTACTGGCGTTCTCAAAAAGGGCCCATTGGTATTAGTGGGTAAACGCCCCGAAGGACACACTCTTGCCGGGCAATGGGAATTCCCAGGTGGAAAAATCGAACTTGGTGAGCAACCGCACCAGGCTCTGCGCCGCGAACTCTCGGAAGAGCTCGGTATCGACGCCGATATCGGTGAACTCAAACTCACCTGGACACATTCCTACCCTGAAGTGGGCATACTTTTACTTTTTTTTGAGGTTTTATTTTGGCGCAATGAACCTAAGCCCGTTCATCACACGGAACTCAAATGGGTAACGTTTCAGGAACTGGAAGCTCTAGAAATTCCAGAAGCCAACCGCAAACTCCTGCCAATTATCCGTAAATTTATCGAGACGTGATGCGATTTTACGGTACACTACGAACATGAAGCTCCCAAAGACATTGCGGATCGCGATCATTGCTCCAAAATTTCCAATCACCACCCATAGCAATGTCTATGGTTTGATCTGGCCTATCCTCAAAGCCCTCGCAAAAAAGGGCCATGATATTTCGGTGTTTTCGTGGAGCAGTCCTCTGGCCGAATCCTTTATCGTCGTGGAAGACGTAAAAATTCATTTTCTTGGAGATGCGGCGAAATCTAAAAATATCAATGAGTTTTCCCGTCTGGCTTATGCTGCCTTTGCCAAAGAGGCCAAACAAAAGCCGTACCACATCTTGCTCTCTCTCACTCGTGATGCTTTACCGATCGCCCGCAAACGCCGCAAACTGCGTGTAGCCACTATCTTTGATATTCAGGCAACACACATCGAAGACGTGTTCACGTTTATGGGCATGTCCGCAGACACCGTAACCAGTCGTCTCCGTAACGGAGTCCGCATTGCTTACACATTTTTAAAAAATTACTTCAATAACGATCGCTATCTTCTGAGTGTCGCCGATGGTTTTTTTGTGACAAGTGCCCAACAGCGTTTAGTACTCGAACGTTATTATCTTTACCCGCAGACTCGCATCTTCACAGTCCCCTACGGCATCGATATTCACGATCTTTCTCAACGGGAGAAATCGGAAATTCTTAAAAAGCAGCTGAACATTCCGCAAAACTGCAAAGTCGCCGTAACCATTTCGGATATGACTGAAAAAGGTGAGATGATTCATATCCTCCGCGCCTTTCAAAAGGTGGCAGTGAAAAAGCCAAACTCAAAGCTTTTAATTCTCGGCACGGGTCCGCACTTTAAAGCCATTGAATTTGAAATGTTAAATTTGGCGCTCGCAAGTAAAGTGGTGTTTCTTGGAAATGTGCCACCGTATGAGGTTTCTGATTACATCGATTTGGCGGATGTTTTTATCAGTCTCAGCAACAAATCTGTAAACAACGACACCCCCACTTTTGAAGCCATGGCACAAAAGAAGATTGTCATCGGCTCCGAAGTCAGTGCTCTTTCCAACATCATAGAAAATACCAAAGATGGTTTTCTGATTCGCCCAGCCGATAGCTTTGGACTTTCGGAACTCGTGATCGATATTTTTTCTCATCCCGAACATTACATCCATGTCGGCGAGAATTCGCGAGAGAAAATACTCTCACTTTTTGATCACAAAAAGCTCGTAGAACAGATGGAGTCGGCCTTCTTTAAAGTGTTAGAATTGACGCGTCGTCACAATAAACAGCCCTCATTACCCGATAAAGGACCAGATGTGCAGCTTTAGGCCATTTGGCTTATTTTGCCGCTTGAGAGTCGAACCAATACCACTATAATTACAGATAGTTACCGATATTGCTTGAGGAGATTTATGACGAAGGCTGATTTAATAGATATGATCGCGGAGAAAAAGGGAATCACCCGAGTCAAAGCGGAAACTGTAGTGAATACCATCTTCGATACAATGGTCGAAGCTCTCCTCAAAGATGATCGCATTGAAATTCGCGGCTTCGGTTCGTTTACAAATAAGGCCTATGATTCCTATCAAGGACGCAACCCTCGCACCGGTGAAGTGATTGATGTTCCTGAGAAAAAGCTGCCATTTTTTAAAGTGGGCAAAGAACTCAAAGACGATCTCAATAAATAGTCGTCAGAACGACCTCTGACCTTTTAAACTAATATATAGCCTATCAAGACCGAGAGCTATTCCCGCACTCGGCGGAAACCCCCGCTTCATCATTTCTAAAAACGATGTGTCCTGAGTGATTGGCGTTTTACCGGCCTTTACTCTTTTTGCCATCTCTGACTGAACGATTGAGACTATGGTCTCGGGGTTATTCTCCTCGTGATAAGCATTGGCGATCTCTATACCATTCCAGTAGAACTCAAAACGATCGGCCCAGCCCTCACTTGTGAGGCGCGACAGTGATCGCTGCTGCGCTGGAAATCCATTCACCACTATAGGGCCAAGTGCTGCCAGCTTTGGCTCAATGCGATCGACGTAAATTCGAAAAAACAAATCGTTCCAATCGTCAGACGGCGACCACCCTAGTTTTTCCCTCTCAAGAAGCGCGCGCAGGTCGTCACTTGTAATTTGCGGTGTGAACTCGTAGCTCAAAAAATTATCGAACAGGTCGGATATGGAATAGCGCGGAAAACTCTCAAACGGCTCGTACGGCAGCGCAAACCCTTCGATCAACGTGTTCACCAGCTCCACGACATCTTGCTCAATCTCTTCGATGGTGGCAAAACTGCGGTACCATTCGAGCATGGCGAACTCACTCTTGTGCACCGGAGTGGGATCATCATCACGGAAGCAATTTTTTATTTCGTAGAGCATCTCTACGCCTTCGATCATCGCTTTTTTGAGTTCAAACTCTGGACTCGTGGGTAGGCGGTACTGGCGACCAGTTCGAACTCCCTGTGCAATGAAAAAATCAATGTTGGCATCCACTCCCGAGGACTCTACAAACGACGGCGTTAGCCAATGTATGAAACCCTTTTGCGCAAAATAATCGTGCACTACATGCAGGAACATCTGCCATTCCACTCGTGCGGGTGTGGCCTCGTCGGTGAGGCACGGTGAGAGCAAATAGACCGCTTGCTTTTCAACATTGAATGCCACAACGTCGCCGGCTTTAAGAGCTGCCAGAGGCGCGGGAGTTCCCAGCCCCGCTACCATTGTTTTTGATGAGCCAATCGCATAAGACTCACCATTGATTTCGATCTGATCCCCGCCTGTCGAAACGCTTTGCAGACGCCCGGAAATCCAGGTGTCCTCAGACGGCGGCGCTGCCGCACTGAATAGGGGATATTTTTGCCACTCGCTGTTCAAAAACTGTTGTCTTGTCATAACCACGGTCTAGCCCATCCGCTTAAGGGGTGGCTATAAAAAAATGCCTGCGCCGAGTGCGTTTGGTTAGAAATTGGTAGTTCTGGGCGGTTCTGTACAGAAACTGTTTTCCCAGCTCACTTTCATCTAAAAGCTTGAGCTTTCGCTCGGGAAACTGTACATCTGGGGTCAGAAAAAGTGAGGTCCACATGAGCCAAATCAATCTTTCCGATATCCGCAAAGAACTCTCTAAAATTAAAGACTTCGACTCTCTTAAAAAGGAAGTCAAAAAGTTGATCACTGAGATCGAAAAATTCGACCTCAAGAAGTCGATTCCAGCAGATAAAATGAAATACATAGAAAAAAAATATTCTGAGATCATGAAAACCATCAGTGGCTTACAGACAACTGTGGAAAAAGAAGTCTCTACAGTTAAAAAGAAAGTCGCAAAAACTCGCAAAGAGGCCGAAAAAATCATCACGGAGACGCGCGACATGGCCGTGGCTCAACGCCGCGATCTCGAGAAAAACTTGAAACAGCGTTTTAACGACTTTAAGAACATGGCGTCTTCTTCGCTAAAGAAAGAGGAAAAGACTTTGCGCAAAACAATTAAAAAGGTGCGCGTGCAAGCTGTAAGCAAAGCCAAAAAAACGCTCAATAAGAAAAAAAGCAAATAACACCTCACTACTTCTATTCGAGAGGCTCGAGATGATCACTGTACCATTCGCTAACCGACACATCGGACCCAATGATGAGAATATCGCCACCATGCTCAAGACGGTGGGTGTTCAGAGCTTGGCCGAACTTGTTCAAAAAACAGCGCCAGCGGATATCCGCTTCGAAGGCCAGTTGGATTTACCGAAAGCACTTTCGGAAAAAGAAGTGATCGAGTACGCACGTGCTCTTGCAGACAAGAATATCCTCAATAAAAATTACTTGGGTGTTGGCTACTATGGAACGATCACTCCCAACGTGATATTGCGCAATGTATTGGAGAATCCAGGCTGGTACACGGCTTACACTCCTTACCAGCCCGAGATCTCGCAGGGCCGCATGGAAGCCCTCATCAATTTCCAAACCATGGTCGCCGATCTCACTGGTATGGAAATGTCCAACGCCTCTCTTTTGGATGAAGGCACAGCAGCTGCGGAAGCCATGGCCATGGCATTTGCATTGGCCCGCCAAAAGAAAACGACCTTCTTTATCGATGCCAATACGTTTCCGCAAACCATCGAAGTGTTGCAAACTCGTGCTGAGCCCATCGGGGTAACTTTAGAAATTGGCGACGTCAAAAAGATCGACTGGTCTAAGACATTTGCGGCATACGTTCAGTATCCAAGCTACGACGGCACACTCACCGATCTTACAACGTTGTGTGAGACGGCCCATAAAAATTCGGGCTATGTGATCGCTGGAACCGACTTGCTTGCGCTAACACTTTTTAAATCTCCTGGTGAAATGGGTGTGGATATCGCAGTTGGTAGCAGCCAGCGCTTTGGCGTACCGATGGGCTTTGGCGGTCCTCATGCCGCGTTCCTCGCTACAAAAACTTCACTCGCCCGCTCGATCCCCGGGCGTATTGTTGGCGTTTCAAAGGATGCTCGCGGCAATTTGTGCTATCGCCTCACCCTGCAGACTCGCGAACAACATATTCGTCGCGAAAAAGCGACGAGCAACATTTGCACAGCGCAAGTGCTCCTCGCGGTGATGGCGGCTATGTATGCGGTTTATCATGGACCAAAAGGTCTTAAGGGTATTGCAAAAAATATCTATGATCTCACAGGTAGTGTTAAGAACGCTCTTGTAAAACTGGGTTACTCCGTTACAGGTGATACACAGTTCGACACGCTTCGTGTGAAAACTTCCAAAGAACAAGCCGAAGGCATCAAAAAAGCATCGCGTGCAGCAAAGACCAACTTGGTGTTCTTGCAAGATGGAACGGTTCAGTTTTCTCTGGATGAAACCACTACAGTTCCCGATGCGGAAGCTCTGGTTGGACTGTTTGGCAATGGAAAATCAGTGAGTCTTGCCTTCGCAAACGCAGACGTGAATTCTTCCTTGGCCCGCACCAGTGAATACCTCACCCATCCGGTGTTCAACATGTATCACTCGGAAACCGAAATGTTGCGCTACATGACTCGCCTTCAAAAAAAGGATCTCACCCTAGCCGACTCCATGATTCCGCTCGGCTCTTGCACAATGAAGCTCAACGCGACCGCCGAGATGATTCCTGTAACGTGGCCCGAGTTTGCCGATCTCCATCCGTTCACGCCTAGCGATCAAGTCGAAGGCACCTTGCAATTGATCAAAGAGCTTGAAGGTCAGCTGCAAGAGATCACCGGCTTTGCTGCCGTGTCTCTACAACCTAATGCCGGCTCTCAAGGTGAGTACGCAGGACTCATGGTTATTCGTAAGTACCATCAAGAGCGCGGCGATGCTCATAGAAAAATATGTCTTATTCCAAGCTCGGCGCACGGAACAAATCCCGCAAGCGCCGTGATGGCCGGTCTCGATGTGGTTGTCGTCAAGTGCGATGACTCAGGCAATGTGGACATGAACGATCTCCAGGCCAAGTGCGAAGCGCACGCCAAAGATCTCTCTTGCCTGATGATCACTTATCCATCGACCCACGGTGTGTTCGAAGAAACCATGAAAGCCATTTGCGCAATGGTTCACAAGTACGGCGGCCAGGTCTATATGGATGGCGCCAACATGAATGCGATGGTCGGAGTTTGCCGCCCAGGCACTATTGGTGCAGATGTGAGCCATTTGAATCTACATAAAACATTCTGTATTCCGCACGGTGGTGGTGGCCCGGGTGTTGGCCCCATCGGTGTGGGTGCTCATTTGGCAAAGTACTTGCCCACGCACTCTATGCAGCCTCTAGCAGGTCCAAAAACAGGCATCAGCGCAACCACATCTGCTCCCTGGGGAAGCGCATTGATTCTTCCCATCTCATGGAGCTACATCAAAATGATGGGCGCCGATGGCTTAAAGAAAGCCACAGAAGTGGCCATACTTAATGCGAACTACATCGCTCATCGCTTAAAGGATCATTATCCGATACTATACAAAGGTAAAAACGGCTATGTAGCCCATGAGTGCATCATCGACACGCGCCCGATGAAAGAAAAAGCGGGAGTCTCGGTAGACGACATCGCCAAGCGCCTTATGGATTACGGTTTCCACGCGCCGACCATGTCATGGCCCGTGATTGGAACGCTGATGATCGAACCTACTGAGAGCGAATCAAAAGAAGAGCTGGATCGTTTTTGCGATGCTTTGATCTCGATCAAAAAAGAAATCGACGATATCGCCTCCGGAAAAATGGACAAAGAGAACAACGCGCTTAAAAACGCACCTCACACCGCTGCCGACTTGATCAGCGACTGGGAACGCCCCTACACGCGCGAACAGGCTTTCTTCCCACGCCCGTGGGTTAAGGATCGCAAGTTCTGGGTAAGTGTTAACCGCGTCGACAACGCCTATGGTGACAAAAACATCATGTGCAGCTGTCCACCACTCTCCGAATACTAGCAAAAAGGCGCGCCCCCCTTTTTTGTAGCGCCAATGCATCATCAACGCTGATTCTTAGATTACGCGAACGCGTTTCTAACCAAGTATGAATTTTTAAATTCAGTTTTCAGCTATGCTGCGATAGCGCTACAAAAAAGGGGGGCGCGCCTTTATGCTGACGGGATGAATAAGATCAAGGTCGGCATAATTTTTGGTGGAAAGTCTGGTGAGCACGAGGTGAGCATTGTTTCAGCAACCTCAATTTACAAAGCGCTCGACAAAAATAAATATGATGTTTGCCTTATCGGTATCGACAAAGATGGCCGCTGGTTATTACCGACCGATTCACATCTCCTCGCTAACGCCAATGATCCGCGCCTGATCCAACTCAACAAAGAAAAAGCATCGGTTGCAGTGACGCCTTATCTCCACTCCGCCCCCCTCACTAAACTCTCGGACACTGGCACAGGTTTAAGTATCGATGTGTTCTTTCCTGTTCTTCACGGAACGAACGGCGAAGACGGCACTGTGCAAGGTTTACTCGAACTCACGCAAATTCCCTATGTGGGCTCGGGCGTGATCGGATCCTCCGTGGGTATGGACAAAGATGTAGCACGCCGACTCTTGCGCGAAGCTGGAATTCCCGTTGTTGACACCATCACTCTACGGCGCTCTGATTACGATAAAGATCCTTCGGGACAGGTGCAAAAAATTATTAAAAAATTAGGTCTTCCCTTTTTTGTGAAACCAGCCAATGCGGGATCCTCGGTGGGAGTGCACAAAATTAAAACCAAAGAGGATGCCGCTTTTAAAATCGCCGACGCCTTTACATTTGATACTAAAGTTTTAGCTGAAAAGGCCGTGAATGCGCGAGAGCTTGAGTGCGCCGTTCTCGGCAACGAAGAACCCAAAGCCAGTATCATCGGCGAGATCGTTCCCAAGCACGAGTTCTACACCTACGAGGCCAAATACATCGACGAAAACGGCGCGGATCTCTTGATCCCCGCCAAAGATATCAACGCTAAGACCACCAAGCAGCTTCAAGACATCTCCATCGCCGCATTTAAATGTCTAGAGCTCAAGGGCATGGCGCGCGTGGATTTTTTAGTGGATAAAGACTCCGGCGCCATTTACCTCAACGAAGTGAATACCATTCCGGGCTTTACAAAAATCAGCATGTATCCAAAATTATGGGAAGCCACTGGCCTTCCCTACAACGAGCTGCTCGATGAATTGATCCAGCTCGCGATTGAACTAAAGAACGTTAAAAAGGGTCTGCGCACTACGTACGAATAATATTACTCGTTGATGAGGACTTGCAACCAATCGCGCGTTTCCTGAGTGAGGTTTTCTCGTGGAGTCATGATAGCGTGCTTGAGGCCGTGTTCGGCTTCCGTAGCGGAAGCGAGAGTGGCGGCATCGAAGTTCACTACGCGTTTGGCGACCTCGAAGGCTTTTAAATTGTTTTTCTTCATGGTCTCCATCACTTCGCTCACGGTGACGTGAGGAATGTCGTCTTTCCAGCAGTCGTAGTCGGTGACAAAACTGCACGGTAGAAATGCCAGGCCGGCTTCGCGCGCGAGCGCATATTCCGGAAACGCAGTCATGCCGATAATGTCGGCGCCTAAAGCGCGGAACGAGTGGGATTCGGCTTTCGAAGAGAAGTATGGGCCTTCGACCACAAGCGAAGTTTTTCCAAAATGAGTTTTTACAGGAACACCTTCGAGAGAGGTTTTCAGTTTTTCGACCAGTACTTTAGAAACCGGTTCTGCCAGTGACACGTGAGCCACCATGCCCCGACCGCCAAATGTACAGCGGCGCACACCCTTAGTGCGATCAATGTACTGTGTGGGCACCACCATGTCTCCAGGTGGCAGCTCTTGACGAAGACTTCCCACTGCCGAGAATGCCAAAATCTGTTTGGCACCCGCTTTTTTAAGAGCGTAAATATTTGCAACGTAGTTCACTTCCGACGGTAAAAGATCGTGGTGGTACCCGTGGCGAGGCAGAAACAATACTTCCACACCAGACACTTTACCGCGCTTCAAGCCTTCAGCGCACATACCGAAAGGGGTTTTGCGATCGAGATCCTCGATTGCCTCGAACTCTTGGAACTTTTCAAAACCCGATCCGCCAATAATTGCCCACATAGTTTGCCCCTTTTTTATTGAATCTTAAAATAAACTTTTTAGTGCGCCCGCTTTTAGGTCTGCTTGCGAATAATAATTT
>CAYNTO010000002.1:16254-80311 GCA_964400355.1 uncultured Pseudobdellovibrionaceae bacterium | reverse complement strand
TTAAAATAAACTTTTTAGTGCGCCCGCTTTTAGGTCTGCTTGCGAATAATAATTTCCATCAACAATAATTCCCGTGATCAAATCGACGGGTGTGACATCAAACGCCGGATTGAACACCGGCGTGTCTTCCGACGACCAACACACATTGCCGAAAGCACCGCTCGCTCCGCGCACTTCCGTCGCTGAGCGCTCCTCGATGGGAATGTCCCTACCCGTAGCGCACTGTGGATCCACAGTAGTCTTAGGCCCAACCACGTAGAATGGAATGTTGTGATGTTTGCAGAGCACCGCAACAGTGTACGTTCCAATTTTGTTGGCAATGTCGCCATTCATGGCAATGCGATCCGTTCCGACAAATGCGCCCTGGATTTTCCCCGACGCCATGACAGGAGCCGCCATGTTGTCGCAGATCAATGTGTGCGGAATTTTATTTTTAGCCAGCTCCCATACTGTGAGTCGTCCGCCTTGCAACAATGGGCGCGTTTCATCGGCGTACACGTGAATATTTTTGCCTTTTTCTGCGGCCAGACTGAATGCACCAAACGCTGTACCGCGGCCCGCAGTGGCAAGACCACCCGTATTGCAGTGAGTGAGAATGCCGTCGCCGTCTTTGATGAATTGATTTGCACAGGCGGCCATCTTCTCACACAGTTCGACGTCTTCATCAAAAATTGCCTGCGCCTCAGTGATCACCGCTGGGGCGTTGCTTCCATCGTAGATAGGAATCATACGATCGATCGCGTTCATCAGATTCACAGCCGTTGGGCGCGACTCCCGCAGCATAAGAGCTGTGGCTTTGTACTCCGCAATCGCCGGCGCCGTCTTTTGGGTCCAGTCGGCCAGGCTCGCCGCAGCGGCAACGCCGATCAGGGGGGCGCCACGCACTTTGAGCGCTTTTATAATATCGACCATATGTTTCGGTGACTCGACGGCAATCCACTGCTCTTGTTGCGGAAGCAGCTGCTGATCGAGAATCCACAACTGGTTCTTCTCGTATTTCAATGCCATGGAAATCATTTTCATAATAATCTGTCTCCCATTTGCTTGCGCATCTCGCGCAAATTTTCTACCTCTTGTGGAGGTAAATATGTGAGCTGGCCAAGGGATTTTGCACGCATAAGAATGTCGGCAGAGTGTTCAATCCGTTCCATTCCAAAATAAGCCTCATTCAAAGTTTCGCCCCAGCACAAAGCGCCGTGACGGCTCAAGATGAGCGCACGATACATGGGAAGGTACGGATGCAGGTGCGTTCCCATATCTAATGTTCCAGGGCGCGCGTAAGGCACTATAGGAATCCGCCCGGCCGCTAAAATTACCTCCGACAAACACTCGCTCGGTAGTTCCGTGTATTCGGGATAGGCCACCGACCATGCAATCGCGCTCGGAGGATGCGCGTGCACTACCGCATGGGCTTTGGGTGATTTTTTATAAACTTCTAAATGCATGAGCCGTTCGCCCGAAGGATTCCCACTTACAATTTTGTTATCGATCGTGACCACGGCTATGTCGTCTGGAGTGATGAACGCCTTAGGCATTCCACTAGGAGTAATAAGAATTTCTTCGTCGGTCACTCGGAAGCTCACATTGCCATCGGCCGCGGCCAACATGTTTTTTCCGTGGAGAAGTTTACAGAACTGAACCATTTGCTCTCTAATGTGCTGCATGTGTTGCCTCAGTGTGTGCGGGAATGAGTGCATCGCCTTGCGACCACCCCTTCTTATTCATGTAATCGATCATTCGCTGATAGGTTGCCATCTTATAGCGCGTCCAATCAGGTGCGATGAGTTCACCCTCGTTGGCGGATTGCGCGGTCAAACGGTGAACGTAGATAGAGGGACTCAAATTTCGTAAAAAAGCGCCGACCAAATCTGCGTAAGGATCAAACTCAAACGGTTTAAATTCACCGCGATCGTAAATTTTTTCAAGCGGTGTGTTTTTTAAGACATGCAAATTGTGGAGTTTGACGTTTTGTATGGGCAACGAATTACACATTCGTGCCGCACGTTGCACGTCTTCAATTGTTTCGTCAGGCCACCCGAACATCAGATGAATTCCCAAATTCACATCAGGACAACGTTTAGCGATTTTTTTAATGGCGGCAACAGATGCCTCTGCTGTGTGGCCGCGCTTCATCCATTCGAGCTGCTTGTTATCAAAACTTTGCACGCCGATCTCTACTGCCATAAAAACCTGTTTGGACATGTTATTCCAGAGATCCAAAAGGCTATCGGATAAACAATCGGGGCGCGTGCCCACCACGATGCCCACCGTATCTGGATAGGCCAGCGCGACTTCGAAAGCTTCTTCGATTTTTTTAAACTGATTGAACGTGGTGGTGTAGGCCTGAAAATAGATCAAGAATTTTTTGGCATTGAAACGTTCGCCGACTTTGGCACGGTGGTCCTCAATTTGCTTTTTGAGATTTTCGCGCTGGTTGTCGGGATAGGCAAAAGAGCCATGCTCATCGCAAAAAATGCAAACTTCCATTCCCTTGAGTCCCGCCCGATTGGGACAGTCTTCGGCGATGGATACGGGCACCTTGAAGACTTTTTGCCCAAATATCTTTTTGTAATAATCCGAAATGGGATTATAAGGAAGGTGGCCAAAACGCATGGTTACTTTCTTAGCGAGAATACAGACGCTGTGCAACGGAAAACGGACTGGAAACGGGAAAATGCAGGAAGACACTGGTCATTTCGAATACAAGAGCGAACACACCGAAGATGGCAGCCCCACTCTACGACTCCCCCCCACCTGGGAGCCGATGCACGCCCTTGATGGTGCTTATACAGAAACACTTTATATCTACGCGCCCACTGTGCAGCAAGCGCTCCAAGTAGCGCATCCCGCACGCATAATCTCTGTAGGATTGGGCCTCGGTTACAACGAAATATTAATCGCAGCGGAGGCGCTAAAACTGGGTGTGGGCACAGTGCGGATCGATTCCTATGAGTCGGTTCCTGAGCTCCGCAATTTTTTTGCGGCCTGGATTCGAGGCGAGACTTCACCGCTGGATTTTGTATACACCGCGATTGCCGAACTTTATGCGAACACTTATGAACGGCCCGCATTGGAATTTCGAGAATTTCTTAAAAATTCCTTGCAGCGCGGAGAGTTCCAACTCCTTCCCGCCATCACGGCTAAAACTCAATTCCAAAAGAGTCAGGGCATTCTGTTCGATGCCTTTAGTAGTAAATCAAGTCCGGAATTGTGGGATGAGACATTTCTCAATCACTTTATCAAAACGGCCGCAGCGCCCACATGCCATCTCTCAACCTATGCTTCGAAGGGCACGCTTCATCGCACGCTCCGCTCTCACGGATTCGTTTCTGAAAAGCGTGCCGGATTCGGCAAAAAACGTGAATCCACATTCGCGCAGAGAACCTAAAAGTGAAATTCAATCATCAATGGCGAATGGTCAGACGTAAAAAAATCGTCAAGCACTAGGGATTCCGTCACCACCACATCGCGATAAAAAATGTGATCCAGTGTCGCATTCATGATACCCATTGGATTTTCAAGCTCCACGCGGATCAAACCCAAACCCTGCGTTTTGTTGATCAAATAGGTTCGGCGTTCATCGGCCCAGGTGTTAAAATCACCGGCCAAAATCAGCGGGCCTACGTGATTTTGGATGCGCAGAACCACATCATCGATCTGTTTCTTGAAAGCACTGTGCGATAAATTAAAATTGAGTGCGTGCACGTTCACCACCATCAATTCCCGACCATCTTCCACGGAAAACAAAGAGATCAGCGACATCTTTGGTGTTCCTGTAATAGGTTCAGCGCCAGGACTTTTAACTGCAATGGACTGCTTCGCTTGCCATTTAGCCACTGTGGCCACACCCGTCCAGCCATCACCGGATTCAAAACTTTTAGCAAAGGCCCAATAATTAAATAATTTTTGTTCAGCCAACTCTTCCAGTTCGTCATCCATTAAAAATTCTTGAGTGGCGACGAAGTCGGCATTGTCGATGAAGTAGGCGTAATCCTCTTCGAGGCCATCCTTATCGCCTTTGTAGATGTTCCAGGTGACGAATCGGTAACTCTGCTGTGTGCTCAACACACTCTTCGGCGCCGCTCCCCATTCTTCCAATAAACCATTTTGCGATACAACAGCTGCGTCGCTGAAAGCGATAGCCAACGAAAAAACGAAATGCGATAGAATTGTCATCTGAAGGCCCCCCCTAAGATAGATGGCGGGACTATATGGAGGCTTTCGCTAGAAGTAAAATGGACTTTGATGAAGCGGTGCTGTTAGCGCACCGCCGTCGACTCAGATCGGATCAGTTGCCATAGCAACGGTCAAAGGACACTTCATCATCGTCGTCACCCAGGGTGATGGTCGCTCTACCGCAGCTCGTAATTTCGATGCCGCCAGTTTTGCCATCAGAACAAGTCCCTGTCCACTGCCCGGATGAGGCGCAATTGCAACCACTCGCCCAAGTGACTTGTGTCGGTGAGAAGGAACAGATCACGCCCGATTTATTATTGGCCACTTGCAGAGTGCCGCCATCCATCACACGGTCGGCACGGCTTGTACCTGTGACTTGAATTGGCGATGTGGTCGAGGTGGTGTAGTCAAAAAGTGTGGTCCCCGACGCCGAGAACACGCGGCGTACGCCATCGTTAGTGAGGCTATAATCGCCGGATCCCACGCGCACCATACGTTGCCCATTAACGCCTGTCTTGGTCACAGTGAGGAGCGCGTCGCGACGGCCGGTGACAGTGAAATTTGGATTGCGCGACACATGGTCGCCATCAGAGTTTAAAGTACAAGCCATTTGACTAAAAGTAAGTGTGATATTTCCAGAGAATACGGCGGAGCCAATGTTGCAACCATTAAGATCACGTACCATTGTTCCACTGGAGCAAGAATTAAAATTGGTCGTCGAACAAGCGGCAGCCTGCGCCTCTTTTACCGGTGTGAACAGCTCAAACACATCGCGCGCGATATTGCGCGGCAATTGTTGCTCTTTGATCGCCATGTAACGGCGTTGATTCTCCATCACTGCGATGGTGCCAGAGTTGTTGCCGCCCGATTCATCGACAGAAGCCATCACGTCACCGATCTGCTGGGCTGTCTCTGCGATATCCGCCTGGCTCAATGGATCATCTTCCGTACAACCGATAAATAGAGCCGAGGTGATCAATGCGAACATGCACTTATTGAACTTCATACACCCTCCTAGTGACCGAGCAAATAGAGGAGCTCGGATTTGCAATATTAGTTTACCACTTTTAACGACAATGTGAGTTCGAATTCCGCCACCGGCTCGCCGTTCACTTCGGCAAATGCCAAAATGGTACGATGCTGTCTCTCACCCGACCGTATCGTTTCGAGCACCAATTGAGAAATTTCTTGACCTTGATTGCACACAAAAATGGTTGGCCCAATGGCCCGCTTTAAAAAATTGGCTTTAAAATCTTTAAAAATAAGACTTATATTCTTTTCACTTTCAGTGATCTTTTCCATGGCAAGCATCCCTACACAGGTGTCGGCGCCGATCGCTAGCGCACCAAAGTAAACACTGCCCAGATGATTTTTTACTATTTTGCGAAATGGAAACTTCACACGACAGGTGTTCTCACTAAGTTCCAAAACCTGAGGCGAACACGCAAATAACAGAGGAATATTAAACAGCCCGAACCCGCGCATAATTACAGTGCTGCGAATTGGCTTGGGAACTTTTTCGAAGAGAGATTTCACAAAAGATTTGGTGCTGTTCGACATCTATGTCAGAATACATAAATTCCGAGAGAAATTCATGGCATTCTAGAATTTCTCTTCCCAAGGACAGTTGCAAATTGGCAACACTCGAGAAGGATTTCAATATGGCGCAAAAACCTAGACCCCTCCGCACAAAAGTCAGTGAACTGTTCGGTATAGATTACCCCGTGATTGGTGCCCCCATGTTTCTCGTGAGTAACGAAAAAATGGTGACAGCTGCCTCCAATGCCGGCGGCCTTGGCACCTTTCCCGCGCTCAATTATCGACCCATCGAAAACTACCGCAAGGCCATTCAAGAAATTAAAAAACAAACGAACAAACCTTTCGGCATCAACATCATTGTGCAAAAATCCAATACCCATCAGCAAGAACACATAGATATCGCTATCGAAGAGGAAGTACCACTCATCATCACTTCACTCGGTAGCCCGAGAGGAATTTTGGAAAAAGTGCGTGGCACAAAAACAAAAGTATTTTGCGACGTCATTGGCTTAGAGCATGCCAAAAAAGTTGCAGATCTGGGAGCTCATGGCTTAATCGCCGTTGGCAGTGGTGCTGGTGGTCACGGCGGTGACGTATCACTGTTCTCTCTCATTCCCTACCTCAAAAAACATTTGGACCTTCCGCTCATTGCAGCGGGTTCCATTTCCGACGGCAAGGGCCTGACGGCAGCCCTCGCACTGGGTGCTGACGCCGTTTACATGGGCACGCGGATGATCGCCACCACGGAGTCGCCAGTGAGCGCAGACTACAAAAATGCGATCGTCTTAGCCGGGCCGGAAAAAATCATCAACACTGATCGCGTCGATGGTTTTCCAGGAAATTTTATACTCACCGATTCCTTGAAACCTCTTCTCCAGGCCAACTTCGTCGACAATGTGTTAAGCCAAAATGCGCGAGTAAAACGTTGGGTATCTCTCTTGCGCGCCAGCAAAGCATTGTTTGGAAACCCTGAACAAAAGGTCTCCTACAAAAATGTGTTCTCTGCAGGCCACGGCGTCAGCACTATCGACTCCGTGACCTCTATCGAGGATGTCATTCACGCCACAATGAACGAATATTACGAATTGATAGAAAAACTGCAAAAACTCTAGGGGTTTACCCTACTGTTTACGAGTTGGACTGGTGTATTGGTTTGAGACAGCACAAAACGGCACTCTTGCCGTCACGCTGTCTCAAAACGAAACTGCGGCGTCCCCATGAGCACTGGCTTTGCATTTTGAAGGATCAATGGTTCTAAGCCTCCGGTTCTTCAGCATTTTGCTGGTCTTTTTATACCCCCTAATGGGGTATGGGGCCACTTTTACTTCCGACGAGAGCGAGGCCGCTCAGGTTGTTGGCCGCCAGTCTGTTCTGCAGTCCATGCAGTCTCATCGCGCCCACTTGGCTCGAACCGGCATTGGACTGTACTACGGAATCCAGTCCGAGTACTCGCCGCTAAAACGCATACGCCGCACAAGCACCATACTCTCCGATATGGATCGATTCGGTTTTGTTAAAATGCAGCTCAAAAAACCGTTTGTTCAGCAGCTCGGTTCCACTAGCGCACTCGATGCCTACGTGGGCCGCCTGGTGGGAATCCAAGACGCCGACACTCGCTATGGCGATCTTCAGATGACAAGCTCAGTGATGTGGGCTCTTAAGCATGTCAAAGCAGCCTATGAAGCCGCAGGAAAAGTGGAACGCGCCAATCAGATCGGTCGCATCGTGATGGACAAAGGTGGCCACGCCAAGCATCTCCTCCTCGAACTTCAAAAAGACGGATGGCACTCCATTTATTGGAATCCCGACACTCAGCAGGCCGACGAGCGCACACCCACTCAGCGATACGCTCACCGCCGCAGCTGGCAAGAAGCCAGTAGCGGAAAATATTTTAACGGTCTTTTTAAAGTGGATTACTTACTCGTCAACTATCGACCAACACGGGGTTCATCAACAAAAAAAGAAACCGCAAGTCTCGCCAAGCTCAAGCGCGTCCCATTCTGGATAGGCATGGCAAACTACGGTAAGCATGCATTTGTCGGCTATCAAACACATATTAGCGAAGTTTATGATGCCGCCCTCCCCACAAGCTCTCAACTGATTCAAGACAGTGATTTCACCCAGTGGAAAGGCCACTACGGATCAGAAAAATTATTATCGGGACTCATAATGGTTCCGCCAGGCTCCCTGTAACTCCCGTTTGCTGGCATCCCAGGCGTTTTACTGTCAGACTCTGTAAGTTCTTAAAAACTCTCTACCCTCTCTCCATGTCTAGGTGTTTCATTTCGTGCGTTTTGGCTATAAGCAAGGGATGCTAATCCTGCTTTATAATAACTAGGGAGGGACACCTTGAAACTAAGAAATCATGTATTGATGACGATCACTGCACTCTTTGCATCCGTTGCATTTGCAGTCACTATGAACGGCTTTACGGAAATTGCCGGAACAACAAACAGCTACACATTAAAGGACAAAGACGGAGTTATCGATTTCAGTTTGGTGATGCCGGCAATGAGCACCGAGGAGCTCATGAATTTTGACCTGGCTCGTATTATCAGCCCCGATAACGATGCGCTTACGATTCTTTCTAAAAAATTTGAAGTGCCGAGTAACATGAGTGCTCCGAAGCAAACAGAGTCCTACTTTCTCTCGTTCACCATCGAAAAGCCGGAATTCCGCGCTTACGTGAGAGACATGGGCAACTACAACCTTTACGCACTCCACGGTTCTTTCCCGGTAAAAAAAGTTGTCGATGCCGCTCAATCGGGTCAATCCTTGTTTGAGATGGTCAATCTGTTCACCTTTAAAGGTGGTGGCTCTGAACTTATCGAAGTGAAGGGACCGACGAAAGATGTAAAAATCGCAATCAATGAATGGTCTCTCGGCTCAGCGATAAAAGTTTCCGCACCAACGGTCGCAAAAGGTAAAGAAGTTTTAGCGTTCACTTTATTTAAAGAGGGCGATGAGCTATACCCTGCCGACATTAAGCGCGTTCTTTCTGGGACAACCGAAACCCTTACCTCTCGCGCAGGTTCAGACAGCTACGTGCTATCAGTGCTCGTGAACAACACTCAAAAAAGCTTAACAGAAAGCCTTCGTCTCGCCGACGGAAACCTAACTGCGGCGCTCTTTTCTGCACGCGCGACGACGTTTGATCTCAACCAGATTTCCTACACGCTTCAACCGCTAGGAACAGCGGCAGCAAGCGGTTCCGCCGCAGTTGCACCGGCATTTTTACCGCAAATTGCAGCTCCTCTATTTGACGGCAAAACCATTATGGCAACTCTGCCTCAAACAATTACTGGCGTCGATCCTTATGCCACAGTGATCACATTGTCCGAAGTAACAACTGCAGGCACGTCCAACTTACCACTCGATTTTAAAAATCAGCTGTGGTCGACGGAGCAAATGGGCTGGGTCGCTGTAACTCCTGCTCCTGCAGAACTGGCGGCGTTGTTAAAGCCCGGAACCAAGTACGCTCTCGAAGTGATTTACCTCGGCACGTCCGACACTCAACAGGTCGATCAAGCTATCGATTGGGAAAAAGTCTCTCACGTGACCCGTAACGCTCTTACTATTAAGCCGTAGTAAACTAAACACTCGTTCAATTAAAAAAGGACAGTCCCATGACTGTCCTTTTGACCTTCTCAGTGCGCAAGCAACTATTTTCGGAGAACCGCACCCTCTTTTTTGGACGCCTTTCTAGCCATCATTCTTTTCACAACTGGCTTTTTCGAAACTGGAGCGGATGCTGTTTTGCGTGCGCAGTACACGTAGCTGTCTTTAATAAATCCCTGGCGGCACTCCACTGACCAGTACTTTTTATTCCCAGTTTTTTTAGAAGCAAGTGTTCTCGTTGCCTTGTTCTTCTTGAGCAACTTCTTGCCCGGGTTCTTAGGACCGTGCTTAGCAACGATCTGCATCTCGTCGTTCGACTTGGGTTTTCTCTTCTTGAGAACCGATTTCTTACTCAGTTTTTGCATCTTCGACTTTTTGACCACGCGAGTGCTTTGAGTGAGATCCTCTTTAACAAGCGTGTTTTTTAAACCCACATTTTTCTGGCTTAAATTTGCGGGTTGCGCGGTAGCCATCGCGGTGAACATAAAAAATATCACAGCTACTAACAATGAGATAGATTGATTCATGCATTCCTCCTTGAAAATTCACGGGATTCATTCCCGCTGAGGGATATTCCTTCAATTCGGATGCCACGCGGCGGTGGTCTATTTTGCAGGAAATTTCGACAAAAGTGTCAATCTGCTCTAATTGTCGAAACAACACTCGAAATGTTCTAATTCTAATTCTCACTTTGATTCTGATAGGTGTTCCAAAACTTTCTTCGCTCTATCGGTTTCTTCATGCAAAGCTAATTTTCGATAGTTTTCGATGAGCACACGACAACCTTCTGGATTGTTGGCACGATAGCAGGCGTGCTCATAAACCTCCATGCGCTTCGAAAAATTCCATTCCGAAACATGAGTCATCTTCGGTTGAGAAAAAAGCGCACCCACACTCTGAAACGCACCCTCCTCCAGATTCTGCCGGCCAAAGATGTCAAATTGCAAATTCAGACCATTATACGCGTACTCCTGGACCGGGGCGAAGCCGGGCAATATGGCAAATCGAAAATTAAGATTTAAAAATGCCTTATTTGCTAACGGAGCATCTAAAAAATCTTCGCTGAGAGCGTTTGCGAGCGCCGTCTTCACCCACTCGATAAGTACGCTGTGACCTTGAATGGTGCTCAGACCCACAAGTTTTCCTCGCGGGCTAACAAGTATACGAACAAACACATTGCCCTGAAGACGATCTACATAAAAATCTTGGTGATAATGGATCTGGGAACGAATACGGGACCAAATGTTCGCAAGAGGGCGTGAGTTTGCGATTTTCATTTTTAAACAGTTTTCGCTGCCTACCGAGCCGTCGTGATTTTCTGCGCTGATCATTCCACTGGAGACACCGTGGAGACTCCATACTGGGGTGCGAATCGCGCTCTGGAGCTGAGAACTCAGTGATCCCCTATCTGAACCTTTGGGTCTTTTTGCGCGCAGCTTCGGCGACCGACGCGCTCCCTGAACGGTCTTAACTGTACTCGTAGCGCTTTCGTTAAACTTACTTACCGGAAGGTACTCAACAAATATTTGGGACGCGGGCCTATGATCAGTTCTTGAATACAAGTACACGATGTAGAGGATCAAAATGTGAAAGGATAACGATAGGATAAGCGTGATTTTAGACACGCTTTATATTCAACAATTTTTTTTATTCTTTAAAGAGTGGATTGGCTCATTCGTAGAGAATCGAAACTCGGTGGAGTGAACGCAGAGGTTCACCCACCTTGGTTTTAAAGTTCACAACCACAACTCTGCGTGGTCATTGCATTAACCCTCTTTTTTCTTTTGCTCGTCGGAAACTTTTTGTAGCTCTTCGTATCCAGGCAGTGACGACAGATCCGGTACGATCACGATTTCAATACGACGATTTGCCGCTTTACCCTCTTTGGATTTGTTATCAGCAACAGGGTGGAATTTGCCAAAACTCGCTGCACTCACGCGATCCGTAGGCATTCCAGCCTCCACCATCGTCTTAACAACGTTGAGGGCGCGCGCTGAGGCCAATTCCCAGTTCGAAGGAAACTGCGCTGTAGCGATCGGCACGTCATCTGTATGGCCTTCTACTTGGTAGGCTTTACCAATAGCTGCCAACTGAGTAGTCACGTCTTTGATCGTCTGCAGTCCTTGAGTCGAAAGTTTCGCTGATCCTGAGGCGAACAATACGTCGGAGCCTAAGCTGACAACCATTTTGCCATCGATCATGCGCACAGATAGAGTTCCCGCATCGATCAATTTTTTAAAACGGGCCGTCAAATCTTGAAACTCCTGAAGACGCTTTTTTTGCTCTTCTTCGCGAGCTCGCATCTCCTCCAACGCTTTCTTCATGTCTTCCAATGAATTCTTAAGCTGACCGCGATCTTTCGCTGAAATCATCGCCTGGTCTTCGAGAAGCTTAATTTGCTGATCGCGTTCTTCCAGTTTCGATTTGGACACGCATCCAACAAACCCCAATGCAGCCACTAAAACTGCGAATAAACGTACATTCTTTGTCATTGCCTTCTCCTTGTAGTTCTTGCTTTGCGCCATTTGGCTCTTTTAAAAATTATGCGCACTAGACGGAGGACTTGTCTATAAAAAGCGTTGCATCAGGTGTGCGAAATGGCGGAGAAAGCAGGTAAATTAAAGTCATGCTTCGCGCACTTTATGTGGATATGAATTCTTTTTTTGCCTCCTGTGAGCAGCAGTTGGACCCCTCACTGCGCGGCCGCGCAGTGGCGGTTGTGCCTATGATGGCCGATACCACATTCGTGTTAGCAGCAAGCTATGAAGCCAAAGCATTTGGTGTAAAAACAGGCACGCGTGTAGGTGATGCTAAAAGAATGTGCCCGGGATTAGTGCTCGTAAAAGCAGGACATGGCGAATACGTGAAGTTCCATCACAAAGTCCATGCAGCTATAGATACGGTTATTCCCATCCATGCGACTCGCTCCATTGACGAATTCGCATGCCTACTTACGGGCACACAACAGGATCGTGCCAAAGCCGAACGCTTAGCCATGGCCATAAAAGTGGCTCTCAAGGAGCAGGTGGGTGAATCTATCAGAGCATCTATCGGTATTGCGCCGAATTTTTTATTGGCGAAAATAGCAGCCGATCTCAAAAAGCCCGATGGACTCACTGTTTTAGAACAACATTCTCTCAGAGAAAAATTGCGTCCTCTCAAACTCCAGGATGTCCCAGGCATTGGCCCGCGAATGGAAGTCCGACTTCACGCAAAAGGTATTACGACTATGGATCAATTGCTTGCGCTTTCGGAGCAACATGTGCGCGGAATTTGGGAGAGCGTTTGGGGTGCCCGCATGCAAAAGCTGCTCAACGGAGAATGGATCGATTTTTTAGAAACGTCGGAAACTAAATCCATAGGTCACGAGCATGTTTTACCTCCACTGGAACGAACCTACGCCGGCGGTTTACTGGTTGCACAGAAACTCCTCTGGAAAGCAGCTGTGCGTATGCGTGCACAACAGTTTATGGCACGCAAGCTCTCTCTCAGCGTGAGGTACATGGATGGCGACAAAGCAGAGGTCAATGTTGCGTTTTCTCCCTCACAGGACTCAGGATTATTGCTCCAACATATAAACGTACTCTACAACCGCTTATCGAAATCGAAAAAACCGCGAAAAATTGCCATCGTGCTTTTCGATTTTGTTTCTGAACATGAGCACCAGCTTTCATTTTTTGAAAAGCGCAATCGAAGTTCCATTTACAAAGCTGTGGATACACTCAACCAAAAATTCGGAAGGAATACAGTCATTGCCGGAAGTTTACTCGACAATATCGATACAGCGCCCACCCACATCGCGTTCCAGCGCATTCCGGGGCTAGACGAAGTGGATTAGTCCTCAAGGAATTCTTCTAATCGACGGGGCGTATCCTCGGTGAGCCTTGCCGATAAAAACTGACGGACCGCTCTGTCCTTCATGATCAACTCTATCACCCGCTCCACATCCGTTATTTTAAATTCCTTACCCAACTCCACCAATCCGCGGGCCTGAATAAAATCTGCGAGCTGGAATTGGACAAAAGGTGTAAAGTACTTACCTTTTAACGGGATATTTTGTCGGGTGGACACTTCGACGAAGGCGAGGCCAATCACGGATCGAGCAATGGAGTCGCTCAGTTGATCAACACGCGATGGGTGTTTTAAAATTTGATCCATATTTTTTTCGTAGATCCATCCATTATGTCGGACAATTGACTGGAACTCTTCAAAACTGAGACCTTCTTTACTGAAATCACGTAGAACCAGTATGGGAATCTTGGGATCCGCGTTTTTCTTTAACAACGCCAAAAGAGCGAACATGTCATGGTGCTGATCAAGAGAAAAAATTCGTCCCAATGGATCAATGAATACCGGCACTCCAGACGCCAATTCCTTTTCGATGGCTTTGATCATTTTCTTTTTTTCTTTTCCAGTAAGATCCGACCTCTTGGTAGAGGTATCTACGCCAGCATCACGCAAAGCTTTGAAGTAGGCGTATTCGTATCCAACTGAAGACTGACCGGCAAAAATTTCTGTAATCGATACGTCACTCACCTTTCGCGATGCCATAGAAAAAATGTCGCGGCACTGTAAAGCAAATGCAGTGGCAGCAAAACACTGAGTCCCGAAAAAAAGAAAGGCCCAAAAACGCATGGAGAACATATACCAGATGCCTCACTCAAAATCTAAAATATCTCGTGATCCTATCACATTTCTAACGCCAGAGCTGACTGTCAAAAATCTAGACAGTTCAGGGTGGGGACAAGTCTGTGGACTGTGTGGAAATCAACTTGATTCAATTTAAATAAAGAAAGGAACCCACGATGTGGGTTCCCTAAGAAGAGGTCTTTAAGTTGTTATAACAAAAAGTAAATTAAATTGTCTTCGTTTTCGGCGTCCAAACGGCTTTTACAAGTGCGAGAACGATAATAGCACCGATCACCGACGCAATAAAACCTGCAGGTTCGTCAGGGGCATATATCCCAAATACGCGGCCCATAAAACCGCCGACCAACGCACCGACTATACCGAGAACAGTGGTCATAATGAACCCCATAGAGTCGTTGCCCGGCTTAATAAAGCGAGCGATCAATCCGATAAAAAAACCAATAATTATTGTAGCAATGATTCCCATATTTTCTCCTTCTGGTAAACAAACTATAAGCTCATTGTAATGGAATCGCAGGAATGCTCCTGTGCAAACTGTTGAGATATTGTGTAGTAATTTAAATAAAAAAAGCCCCGAACACTGTTCGAGGCTTTATGTGTGAAACGATTGCCATCGAAAGTTTTAAAACAATTCGGCGGCGTAAATGTAAGTGGTAAAACTGGCCACTACTTCACTCTCTTCACATCATCCATGACATCGCTCGACTCATCCACACTGGCCGGCATACGGTCACTGTTGATATTCAACGCTGACATAGTTTCTTTATCCAAAGTTCCCGTTTGACGTATGCCTTTGTCAGATTGGAAGGAACGCAGGGCGCGCGCTGTCTCGGCACCGAGAACTCCGTCCACTGCAATAGTGTAACCGTTCTGACTCAATGCCGATTGTGCCTGACGAATTTGATCAGCATTCACACCCATCGAAGAAACAGATGCGCTTTTTCGACCGATTGTTGAGTCCCGCAACACGGGATTCCCCAGGTTTTCGCCCATATTGGCATCACGCTCATCATCAAATGTCGTGCGAGTGGATTTTCCAGTGGTCAACGTTTGAGGAGGTGTGAGGCTATGGTCGCTCACACTAGGTTGCGTGCCCGGATTTGTTGGATTTGTACCCACCGAACCAGGGCCAGCAAATGCAACCATGGACGTCGAAAACACACCTGCTGCAATAAGATTTCTTAATGAATTGAACATAAGTTCCTCCTTTTGAGAATACCTATCAATTATAGCAACTGATCTTATTTAAGGTTCAAGCAGTGTTGTAGAAGTTTTGTAGTTCGCGCCACAAGTGATTTAACGGCGCAGCTGAAATGCTTTCATTGCGACTGTGGCCACATAATGGCCCGTGTAAATAGCCGCAGCCTGGGAGGAGCCGGTCTTAAATCCAAACTGATTCTGCGGGAGCGTGGAGTGGATACGGTAACCGGGCATAAAGGCATTGGTGCGAGTCTCGTTGACATTGCTTGTGGCTAAAAGCGCACCCGCCGCATCTGTTGCCGCAACAGAAATCACATTGGGCAAGTCGTAAGCGGCAGGAAAAAAATTATCAAATCCACGGCCAATAGATTTATTACCCGCAGCCGCAACCACAAGAATTCCTTTGTCCATGGCCTTTTTCAATAAAGTAAACTCGCGCTCTTCAAAATGACTTCCACCACCGGAGATGTTGATGATTTGCACTCCGGCATCTATTGCGTACTTTAAAGAGCGGATAAAGGCCTCTTTGTGGTTTACACCTTTTTTTGAACCAAAATATTTAAGGGCCATAAGTTTAAACGGTGCATACGGATTTTCGCGGTAAATTGTTTGCTTGATAGAGCCTGCGATATGAGTTCCATGCCCATCAGTGTCGCGCACATCACTACTATTGTGTGCAAAATTCCACCCATAGACGTCGTCGACAAACCCATTCTGATCGTCGTCGATACCATTGCTCTCTTTGGGACGTCCTAAATCATCTAAGCCCGACTCCCCCGGATTTTTCCAAATGTTATCGGAGATGAAGGAGTGGCGCACATCGATTCCAGTATCGATCACCGCGATCGTGATGGGCGAAGTGTCGGTGGTATTTTGAGGGGTCACATTGTCGGATACTGCGGTGGAAAATAAGCAAACACCGACCAGGACATTTATATATCCCCAGCGCGCCCATAAATGGCATGATTGAAATCCCCAACGGAATAGCGATCCCCATCGCATCCCCTGTCCCCCTTCGCAAGCGTTCGCAATCCATCGCAAACCCCAAGTTCAAAATATAGCAGTCTTCGCCCGCACCCGCACTAGCGCAAAGCAATTTCGGGCCGAAGTCATAGGCAAAACTGACCTGCGAGCAGTACCAGAAAAACAACTTAAATTGAGGAAAGTATTATGTTTCGTTATTGCAAGCGATGGGCACTGCGAGTCTTATGCCCCGCCCATATTTCGTAGACCAGCGAAGCAAGGAGTGCCCATGCGACACCTCCGCTGAATCCCGCCAGTACGTCAGTAGGATAATGAACACCTAGATAAATACGCGAGATCCCCACCATCACCGCCAGCAAACATCCCAAAAAATAAAAAAAGAACTCATGGCGCCAGCTGCGTGCATATTGGCTGGCATAATAGGCGAAACCCAAATACACGGCGGCTGCGCCGAAGGAATGTCCACTTGGAAATGAAAGCTGAGAGACATTCACCAGCCATGTGGATTGTTCTGGACGAACTCGCGCAAAAAACGGCTTGAGTACCGCGGGCCAAGCACCTGCTCCGGCCAACACCACAGAAATAAAAGCTATTCCGCGATAGTCACGATAGCTCAGCAGGATCGACGAAAAGATAACGTACAAAGTTAGGATCACGCTGATGGATCCTAGAGATGTGAGATCGATGGCCGTTCTTGTGCGCTCTTCATTGCGCCATCCACCCACAAACTCACTTATGGACCGGTCAAAGGAAATAGATTCGTAGTCACCAACTTGAGGATCCTGGAACACATCGTCTGCGACTTCTTCAAACGCCATCAGGCCAAATACAATACCGAAAAGCATGAGTGCAATCCGAAATCGCTTTTCCGGCAAATGTCTCAAAATAGATTTCCACATATAGTGGTTATACACCATAAAAATTTCGCGGAGCAAGCTTTGCTCCGCGAATGGGACTTACTGAATAAAGGGAGGCCTAGCGATTGTCGTTCACACTTGATGGCGCACGGGAATCATTTGCTGGCAATTGGAGCGACTTGAGCGTCGCCTGATCGAACATACCGGTTTGATTGAGACCTTTATCTCTTTGATAAGTGCGAATGGCATCTGCTGTCTTGTTGCCCATGACTCCGTCTATACCGACAGCATAGCCGCTCGTAGAAAGTGCGGACTGCGCTCCACGAATCTGCAGAGGCGTCATAGTGCTCAACGGCTTCGCCGCCGATGTGACACCGTAAGACGTTGTATTGGTCGACGCGGGCATCGCCGTATTCGGATTAGTGGTGTTCGTACCAGTTGTTGTACCCGTATTTGTACCGGGATTCGCCGAATTGGTGGCTGGAGTCGCCGCAGTGGACGTGTTATTCGTCGTGATACTCGGCGGTGGATTTGTCCCTGGTGTCGGATTGGCCACGCCATTGTTGTTCACGGTCCCAAAATTGGTATTCGCACCTCCAGGGTTGGCAATCGTGTTGTTTGCTGGCGCCGGAGCAGCCGCACCTATTTGAGCATTCGCAGTGGCGAAAGCCGTTGAGGCTAGAGCCATTAATAGTAGTCTTTTAATCATAAAATCTCCTCTACGCTTTTAACGCGTGTTTCTTTAGTTGATCGGTTCAGCCACACTGGCTGGCGCGCGGTTTTCGTTAGAACCTGTTGCCACCTGCAATGCATTCAATGTGGCCTTGTCTAGGTTTCCGGTGGGTTGTAGTCCCGTGTCGCGCTGGAAACTGCGCACTGCTTGCTCGGTCTTTGTTTCGAGCACGCCGTTCACAGGAACACTATAACCTTTTTTACTCAACTCCGACTGCGCCTTACGCACGATATCCGCGTTCAATGAGTTCGAAGCATCTGTAGTTGAGGTGCCTGTGTTGCTGTTGCTCGTAGTCGCTGTCGAGCTCCCCACGAGTGCCCCTCCACTGATGGTATTGTTGCCTTTCGATGTGGTTCCCACTGTGGACTGGCCTGTCGCCGATCGCTGGTTCGTTACACCAGAGTTTAATGATCCCATTGTAGAATCGCCACCGTTCTCCACATTCACCTGCTGTGGACTCGCCTCTTCCAATGTCGTTGTTTGCGGGGTTTCATCAACGACAGGCTGAGTTTGCTCAGGCCGCGCGCAAGCCGTAACTAATGTCCCACAAACTACGAGAGTTAAAACTGTTTTTAGAATATTCATTGTATCTCCTTTTTATTAACTAATATGTTTTTGTATTTGTAGGATGCTTGAGATCCTCAATGCTCGCGGGAGCGCGATCCATCTCTACCTCTGAACCTATTTCCTTTTTTAAAGATTTTTTGGCATTTTTAGCGCGAAGTTTTCGATCGGCATCAACGGCTACCGAATTCACAGAATTCCCACCGGCGACCACAGAAGATGATCCATCCGCCGCATGCAACGAGGCCTTGGAGGCAAAGTTCGAACCTGGCTCTTGCGCGGAACCAACTGCAGAGTTACTCATTCGATCAAAATTCCAGGAGTTATTGTCACGGGCCGTGGTTCCCGAAAGGTCTGCGGAATTCGTTGGAGATGAACTGAGCGATCGGTCTACGTTGACTTCATCATGGAGCTCACCATGAACGACCTCTTTACTGATTTGCTTATTTTGATCGAACCATGATGTATCCTCATTTCTGCCAGAGGGCTGAACGCCATCTGCAGTTTTCCCGGGTTGCTCGCTCCACGTACAGCTTGTAATCAAACTTGCAAACAGAGAAGCAAGAATAAGCCGACTCGTTTGTTTTGTATTTACCAACATAGATCCCTCCGGCGCTGGATATTCTAGATTCGTCCTATTTTAAAACAGGGGAATTTAGAATATTTCCAAGTTCCGTAGAGTAAATGTGTAAATCTCAGAACAATCGACCATACGCAACACACCTCTATTCGGTGGCGTGTTGCGGTGGTCTCAATTGGTAACCACTAATTAATTTAGTGCGGTCATCCCGCCCAAAAGTACAGACTCTTCACGCGCCAACTGGCCATTACTATTGAAGTGCTTGGCGATAGGAAATTGATGAATGTTGGCTATGCGCGCCGTCATTTTCCCATCCACCCAAACTTGAATTTCGGAATTGCCAGTTTCTTGGAGAACAACCTCTTGCAGATGTTGACCAGTAGAAGTGCTCGCCGTGATCACCGATCTTTTCATATTGTCGGAGTCAATCGAGTGGGTGGCCACGAATTTTTTGTCGCCCTCGCTAAACTCGAAGGTGCCTTGTGAAACTGTTCCGTTCCAAAAATCCATGGTGTTAAAAATCACCGAATCGATAATGATCGTCGCCACGAAGACGATTGCCGTAAATATGTAAATTATGATTCTAAGAATAATGTTTTGCGAATTCACAAAACGCGCATACTGGCGAGTTAATTTGTAACCGCCCGAGGCACAACCGCTCGTAGTTACACCAATCGCTAAGGACACCATTAAAAATACAGACTTGATCAACGAATTCATAATACCTCCATGTATTTATCATATGTGAACATGGAGGAAAGTTATCGTCAATGTCACCCCACAATCTAGACCTACAAAGGAGATGGACATCTCGCACGACGATTGATAAAAAACAACTATGTCACTAGACGCCTATTTTCAAAAACTGATCGATCGCGTAACTACGGAAGTGTCCAATCAGGGAAAAGACGAAAACGGTTTTTTTAAACCCACACGCACGGTTTTACTGCGCCATCTCTCCGTGCTCAAAGACTTGCACGCCAAACCACTTGCCAAACCCATGGTCCGCGGCGCTTGGGACTATATCTCCGAAAACCTTCCCCCCGAGTGGCTTGTTCTCACTCCACAAGAAAAAGAAGATCTTCGCAAGATGCTTGCAGATTAATACCTATCTCGATGTTCCAATCGCTTTTTCGATCCACTGGAGGACATCTTTTTGCTCCTGAGGAGATAGCGGTTCCTGCCCCAGAGGCATGCGAAGCCCGCCCTTGTGAGCATGAGGGAGAGTGTTTCCAATGTAGAACTCCACCGCATCTGTCAGATTGCCATATCCTAAAATAGACTCGTAGTTAGTACTGAATGCGGCCAGCTTAGCGGGATCGGAAAACGGTATGGCGGTGGCCACGCGATCTTTGCTGTCGTGGCAGCTGATGCAGGAGTCCACAGCCTTGGGCCATGGATTCTTTTTTTGTTTTTTGGGCACCACAAAATAAGAGGCTATGGGGCTTTCGGCCATTTCTTTTTTAGACTCGAGATGTAACCGCTCGCACATCTGTTTACCGACCAGTTTGTTTTCTTCCGGTGCCTGCGGGTGGTTACTTCCTATGAATGGTAAATAACCTTTGCGCAGAAAGTTATACAGTTCCTTCCCGAAAAAAGGTGAATCTACGATGCTGATTTGCTTGTTCTTCCGAACTGATTCCAAGTCGTCATATATAGAGTCTGAGAACGGTGGATAGATAAACTTATCTGCATCGGGCCAACTGGATTCGATCAAATCTAGAAGAATCTGGTCGATAGACACATATATGATCGAAGTAAAGCCAGAGAAATAGTGCTGCTCCCCGATAGGCAGATAGTCATCTCCGTTTGCAAAAAGGAGTGTTCGTTCGTGCTTCAGAGGACCCAACAGATCAAACGCACTCTCAGGGTAAGAGTAAGTGTCCTGTCCCGGCACAGGCACAGGCACAGGCACGGGCAAAAGCAATCGCTTTCCGAAACGGTGCTGGAAAGCTTCATTCAAAAAGGAGTGAAAAATAAGATTAGCCTCATTCTGATTTTTTTCAGTACGACAATTAAAATAATGAATAAGTGATGAGGTGTAGGTCTTAAAAAACCTATTTCGCTTGATTCTTTTTGCAAGCATTTCATTCTGACGAATGGCCATTGCAGAACCCATGATCAAATTAGGGCGATAGGCTTCATTGCGAATGCGATAAACTTCGGTGTAAGGATGAACCGGATTGTTCACATCCGACGCTTTCTCAAGAGCCGAGTAGCGCTCGTGAGTTACTGCATACTTACGAAATTCACGAAACTGGCGACTTTCCTCAATGGCGGCTTTTAAATGTGCTTTGGTGATGCGCGGTTCCTCCGACCCGTTGTAGCTACCGGGTTTGAGATCGTTTTCGTAGAATAGAGAATCTTTTCCCAAATTCTTTTCGTCGGGCATCCAGTCGTCAACAGAACCATAAAGATTTGGCCAACTGGGATACTCTCCCCAAATGGGACGCACGGGATTGCCGTGGCACTTAGCGCACGTTCTATCATTTTTACTGATGATCGCTTTGCCATCGACCACTTTGATCTTTCCAGGCACCCAGCGGTTGGGGGACTTATTGTTATCGAGTGCTAGGAACTCGATTTCGTTAAAACCTTTTTGGGTCTTGTGCCCGTTAAAGGTCAAAAAGAAACCGCCGTCCGGCGAGCCCACAATGGCGCGCGGATTTTTTGTGCTGGCCTCCTGCATGGAGAGGCTTTTTTTGGCGTACGTACGAAACGCGCGAACCTCGGTGGGCAGCGAAGAAATCACACATTCCAGAGACTTAAAGTCGTTTCCAGTTATATACTTTTCAAGGCCTATAACATCCCGACTATCGATAGTTTGTACAGGTGGACAACTTGTAGTGGCCTGAGCTTCGTAAAAAGCACTTAAAATCAATACAAGCAGACTGCGCTTTATCATATCTAAAAGAAGAGCAACATATGCGCCAACGAGACGTGTGCGGCAAAGTGATGATGACTAGATTTGAAGTTTTGAAAATGGTGCCCGGCGAGGGACTTGAACCCCCATGCCGTGAAGCGCTAGATCCTAAGTCTAGTGTGTCTGCCAATTCCACCAGCCGGGCCTGTTACCGAAATCGCGCAGGCAGTGCACGATTTCATAAATTTATTTTTTATCGCTAATTAATTTTTTGTAATCTGGAGCACGCATTAAGTTGGCCAACTCTTTTTCGGAGTCCATCTCGATACGCAACAGCCATCCTTCGTTCATCGGATCGTCGTTGATCAAACCAGGGTTCTCAGTGTGCGCCGTGTTCACTTCGATCACAGTTCCGGAAACAGGAGCGATCAGATCACTCACTGCTTTTACGCTTTCAACCACGCCGAACTCTTCGCCTTGATTGATCTTTGCGCCTTCTTCTGGAAGATCCACAAACACGATTTCACCAAGAGCATCTTGGGCGTATTCTGTAATTCCAACAGTCACAATGTTCTCATCGACCTGAGCCCACTCGTGATCTTTGGTGTAGTAATATTCTTCTGGAATATAAAAAGTCGCCATCGCCTCAGTCTCCTAGTTACACAAAAGGGGTGGAAACAACTTTGGCCTCTACCCTTTTTCTGTGAATTTCTACAAACACGTTCGTTCCAATTTTCGCCGCTTCTGGATGCACATAGGCCACCGCGATGGCTTTGTTTAAAGAGGGCGAAAGAGTCCCACTAGTTACATCTCCAATTTCTTTGTTGTCAAAGGAAAACACCTTGTAACCTTGGCGGGCAATGCCTCTGCCGAGAACCTCAATTCCCACAAGTTTGCGCTGAAGCCCTGCCTCTTTGTACGCGGTTATTGCCTGGCGGCCTAAAAAGTCCTTATCCTGCGGTTTCACGACCCACCCCAGGCCCGCTTCATAGGGGTTCGTTGTGTCAGTGATTTCCTGGCCATACAGAGAATATTTCTTTTCCGTGCGCAACGTATCACGCGCGCCCAAACCAATGGCCTTTAATTCGCCTGCACTTTGAGCAAAACAGTCTTTCCACAGCTTTTCTGTGCTGTTCCAAGGTACAAACACTTCGACGCCGTCTTCCCCGGTGTAACCCGTACGTGCCACGTAGCAGGTTTTTCCATCGTACGTTACAGTGGCAAAGTGGAATGATGGAATGGTGGAACAATCCGTGCCCAAAACTTTACTCATAAGAGCGATAGCTTGGGGGCCTTGAATAGCCAGCTGTCCCCACTGCGCGGAAACATTGGTGATCTCCGCCCCTTTATTGTTTTTTGTAACGAAGCTAAAATCTTTATCGGTATTCGATGCATTTACGCATAGTAAGTAGTGTGTGCCAGGCTCAATGCAATAAACGATGAGATCGTCGACGATTCCCCCTTTTTCATTGGGGAAAAGCGAGTACTGGGCCTGCCCCGCCTGAAGCTTTGCCACCGAATTGGTTGTGAACCACTCCACCGCCTCGAGAGCTTTTGGTCCCTTAACGTCGAGTTCGCCCATGTGAGAGACATCAAAAATTCCTACTTTGCTGCGCACATGAAGATGCTCTTCTTTAAGACCGTCGTATTGTATCGGCATTTGCCAACCCGCAAACTCCACCATCTTTGCTCCGAGAGCCACATGGGCATCGAATAGAGGTGTCTTTTTTGCGGGAGTATTTGTACTTGAATCGCTCATAATTATTTTTTTCCTTGTGCACGCATGCGCTCTTTGTAAAGCGTCACCGTATTTTTTAAAAGCATGGCGATAGTCATGGGACCCACGCCACCAGGTACTGGAGTGGCCGCGAGAACATCGAGTCCATCGGCATTCACGTCGCCACAAAGTTTGTTGCTCGAATCACGATGTATTCCCACATCGATAACAATTGCGTCTTTTTTAAAGTGCCGTTTATCAAGAAAGCGCGGCTTCCCTGCAGCCACTACAATCACATCGGCTTTTGCGACATACTCTTCCATGTTTTTGGTTTTCGAATGAACTACTGTAACCGTAGCGTTGGCTTGAATCATTAACTGCGCCATTGGTAAACCCACAATTTGACTGCGCCCCACAACGACGACTGATTTGCCGGTCATGTCGTGTTTGTAAAATTTGAGGATTTCCATCACGCCCGCGGGAGTGCACGGAGCTACGATCTGTTCGCCCTTGAACAGTTTTCCCATACTGGCCGCGGTCAAACCGTCGGCATCTTTTTCGGCAGGAATCAGTTCTATAGCTTTCGCCGAATCCAGATGTTTGGGTAAAGGCAACTGCAACAGTATGCCATCGACTGCTTCATCGCTTCCACACTGGCTCAGCGCCTTTTGAACCTCGGCAAATGTGGCCGATTGCGGAAGGCGGTATTCAAAACTGGCAATGCCCACTTCGGCGCAGGCTTTGAGCTTAGCTCCGACGTAAACCTGACTCGCAGAATCATCCCCCACCAAGATCACGGCCAAGCCGGGAGCACGCGCTCCCGCAGCTGTGAGGGCGGACACCTCTTTTTTGATGGAATCTCGGACAGATGCCGAGACCTCTTTGCCACTGAGAATTTGCATGAGAGATGTATAGCGGAGATACCCTCATAAGCCAAGAGAGATAGAGCATTTGTGCCTTGACCGGCGAACCCCGCCATTGATAGTTTTGAGCCCAACGAGGAGCTGTCACATGGCATCGAAAAAGGTAAAAGTAAATTCGGACGGAAACATTGAATTTGCAATGGGTGAAGTTCCTTCGTCGCTCAAAAAATTCCGCCAAAGCCCGGAAATCGAAGGCTTTTATCGTTTTATCTACGAAAACGAATTGCGCATTGAGGCTCTCGATATCATCGACAAGTTATTGGCTGGCCGCAAAGAAAAGGGCAAGCCTAAAAAAGCCGCTAAAGCTTAATCCGCCGGATCCGTGATCCGTAAACTTCTAACCCATTATCTTTAATTTCATGAACCCCTTGATCCGCCGTTTGCAATGGCGGACACCGGAGGTTTCTATGAAATACATTTCTACTATTGCGCAAAAACGGTCACCGGCTCGTACCAAAAAAATGGTTGCGTCCCATCTTCTAAAATCTAAAAAAGGTCAGGGTCTGATCGAATACTTGATCATCGTTGCTCTCGTAGCCATTGGAACTATGGGCGTGATGCGCGTGATGAGCCAAAACGTGCAAGCCAAATTCGGTAAAATCACCCAAGCCCTTCATGGTGGAAATAACTCCGTGAATGTCGAGCCGGAAGCCTTGCAGGAACAGCACGTGAAAAAGAAAGACATGAACGACTTTTTCTACGGCACCCGCAAACAAGATGAAAATCAACAATAAAGGGCAAGCGGCGGTGGAATCATCGGTGGTGGGCATTGCGCTCATCGCCGTTGTCACAGCGGTGCTGTCTGCGAGTTACATCCTTGTCGTCCGCAAATGGGCTGACTACTGGGTATACAGAGCGGCACTTTGCCAAACTCTCAATGATGCCCATGTTTGCCGGCGGCAACTCACACAAAAACTGTCTCTCTTAATACCTGAAGATCTTATTACCTGGGAGTCCGGATGGAAAACGCGCCACATTTCTCAAGTATCAGTACGAATAAATATCAGCGAGGATTTTCAAAAGAGATTCAAATCGGAGGTCGTTATTCCCAGCTCAACAACCGGGGCTTTGTCACCACAATGGCCGTGACCCTGCTTCCGATTATGATCTTTGGCGGACTTGCCGCATTCAGCATGCTCTGGTTTATCGAAAAAAAGGAACAGGTGCAGTGGATCTGTGAATCGCAAAACATAAAGTCGCAGAACGCACTCACCGCGGCGGCTAATAAATTACTGGCCATGAATTTGTTTATTGAATCCACTGTGCTCGAAAAAAAATGGGTGCAAAAGGCTTTGGCCGCTGCGCCACACCCTGCTGCAAAAGCAGCGCTCGCTGCCCGACTGCTGATGCTAAAGATAAAGCTCGCCGGATATGCCCAACAACAGCAGGCGACCATACTGGCAGCCCATATGAGCGCAGGTCGTGAGCTCTCTTCTATTCGTCAGCAACTCACGCACATAACGCGCACAATGGAAGCACTTTTGCAAATTCCCCTTCACTTGCATTTTTCCACAAGTCGCGCCCAGTTGCGTTTGCGGCGCAAAAGGATCGATCCGATGGCATCGCTGTATTTGGAACACCCGCTATTCACTACCCAGCAGGAAATTTCAGTGCGTATTGCATTTACAAGTAGAGAACTGCTTCCCAAATGGATGCGCTGGGCGACCCAGCGACCCATTCAATGGCAGGAGAGCTGTAAATCCCACCCCAAAAAGGAGAACACCCAATGGTTCGCAAGACTTCAAGTGGACAGATTTTAATCGAATTCTTTGTCCTATTTTTTTTCTTGAGCGTTCTATATTTCGCGATCGACTACAAAGCTGCGGTCAAACTCGATCGAACCAAATCTTTTCGCTGGGAGAAACAACGATGAAAACCAAAGTCATCCAACTTATTAAAACGCATAAAGAGCTGTCGTTCTTTTTGGTATTTGCGCTTCTAAGTATTGTGTTCACTCAGTGCGGAACCACAAAAGCAGTCGATTTACCAAAATCGGAAGAGCCGTCGGCTTTGTCTACGTATATCCCCAAAGGCTACGGTTTAGTGCCTCTCGAGATCGCCAATTATCAGACCCTGGACTCCATATTTGGACCATTCGGCGTAGTCGACCTTTACGTTCAAGACCCCAGCGCCAAGAATTTTAGTCGCTTTATCGCTAAGAATATAAAACTCGTGCGAGCGCCGAAAAATCCGAGTCATTTTGCGGCCTTAGTGCTCGAGTCAGAAATCCCTCGTTTGATGTCGGTGGCCGGACCGTTTTTTGCGGTTGTGCAAAGTTCAAAAGCAAGTGGCACGCGCTTTGAAAAAGACAAACAACGTTCCCGCGCTCGTATTCACTACAACCTTGGAGAATAATTATGTGGATCTTACTATTTTTTCAATTGGCGTTTGCAGATACTGTTATGGTGAAGGCCCCCCAAGCCGATCCCGACACGTACCAGGTATTCCTGGAAAACTCCGACACCATTCGCCCCTCGGATATGGAGTTGGGCTGTGCGGTGGCCGACCAACTGCACGAAACATTTGAGCAGGCGAATGATAACTTCCTTAACGGTTCGGTGGAGCTGGCCACGAAACAATTTCGCGATGTGAGTGAACTTCAGTGGAGCTGCGACTGGCGCGAGCGCGACAGGAAACTTATCAGCGAAGCGCAAATGCGATTGGCACAACTCGCTCCGAGCGAAGAACAAAAAAAATCTTGGTTAATGACTCTCTCCAGTTTCGACCCCACCTACTCTCCCCCCACCAATGTGTTTCCTCCACCATTGGTTACCGATTGGAATTCGGCGCGCAACAGTGTAAGCACTAAGACTCTATTTGTGAGTAAATACTCCGCGACGTATGTAAAAGTAGTGCGCAATGGACGCCCATTCACGATTGGCAAAAAATCAATAAAAGTTCCAGCAGGGCAAGCGCGCTACACGTTTTATTCCGATTCTCATTATCCCAAAACTGTAATTATGGAACCCAATGAAATTGCTCAAGCAGATCTTTCTAGCGCGCCTTACTTAAACGGTGACTGCAAAAATTTTGAGTTTCAAAAGCCCGCTCAATGGAAAGCTGGAGCACGGTTGTTCTTTGACCCTGAGTGCGTCATCGAAAAACCAGACAACACCCTTTTCACAGCGCAAACCCTGGCCACACCCTCTGTGTCAAGTTTGCCAAACGCGATCGATATGCAGCTTGAAGAAGATCGTATGCCTAAAAAGAACTGGGTTCGCCGAAATGCTGTTTGGATTGGAACTGCTGCGGCCATCATAGGAACAGCTATTGTAATATCGGAGATGAGTAAGCGCAAAGACACACAAACCGTAATCACACCCACTGCCTCCGCAAGTGGAAATTAGTTTGCAGTGGCGTTTACCTTGAAATACATAGAATTGCCCATGAGCAAGTTTTGCATTAGGGCCTTCATATCCACCTGATTGTACGCCGACGGATTGGCGCTGTAGGTGTAGGGATTTTGTGTATTGTAGCTCATGGAGGTGTAGGAGCTTGGATAGTATTGAGCCGTATTCCCGGCGTTCAATGTTGTGATCGAATTGGTCTGCCAGTTCACATTCATTGCTCTTTGGCGCATTCGCGCTTCGTTTTCCAAAAGCATTTGCTGATTATTTTGATCTTGAGCATAGAAGTAAGAATTGTACTGCCAACCGTAGTTATTAGCCTGCGGTTGTGTTTGGTTGTAGATTGGCGGCGCATACGAATACGGAGGAAACTGCTGTTGCGTGTTTGCCGTGGGATTAAAATTTACATTAAATCGCGAGAAGTAATTTGGAACGGCTTGGTACCCGTTGGGTGATGCGTATGGCGGACGATACGTGGGAGTTGTTCCATAAATACTTCCCGGCTGATACGGTGGCGTGTGCCCGTTAAATGCGTAGGGAGGGACACCCGCGTGCTGATTGCCGTAGCCATTCAAATACGCCTGATAGGGTGCATAGCCACCGTTGGGGCCGAAGTTCGATTGAAGTTTGGCGTTAAGATTTAATCCCAAACCTCCGCCCAACAACGTGCTGATCAAACTCATGCCATTGTTGCTCGCGCCAGGTGTGCATCCAAAGCCACCTTGCTGGAAATTGGGGAGGACAGCACCGTAGTTACCACCATAACTGAAGGGATAGCCATAGCGAGGTCCGTAGTTGGGTGGCGGTGGTTGTGGGTAATTGTAATACGGACGAGGTGGCGCAATGGGACTACCGATCGATCCATCCACATTGGTAACCGGACGTGGAGGACCATACTTCGCGGCAAACGATCCAGGACCATACTGAGTTTGCGCGACACTTTTTTCCTGTTGATACGACATATACTGGCTCAACATAAATGGGCCCAGCGTCTTGATAACATTTCCAAGTAGACCACCGATTCCGCTTTTTACTTCTGATCCATTGCCACTCCCTGATCCGGTTCCTTTGAATCGGGCGATGCTCACATTGATTTCTTGAATATGAGCGCCGAGCTGCCGCTTTTGTACGGACGCCGCCTGGTAGTTGTTTAAGGTATTCATGCAATCCTGATAATAGGATGTGTTCTTTGCGATATTGGGATGCGAGCAAACCTGCGCATCGATTTTTCCACCATTGCGGCAGGCGGCTTGATACCATGCAGGTGTTGCAGCAAAACCGGTTTGCAAACACAATCCCCCGCCATGTTTGGGGGGAGTGTACGGAGTTCCCCAATTGCTCGAGCAATAATTTACCGAATATCCCTGACACGAATTGGCAGGTGGAGCAGGAGGCGTATAGGTTGGCGGATTGTATGGCGGTGGCTCTGGAGTTGGATCTACTGGCGTGATCTCACCATACTCCGGTGGCGGTAAATCCTGCCCTGCAGGACGACGGCCACTATCTGGCAATTGCAAAAGCGCATAAACACCCGTTGGTGCGCAGCAATCAAAGCCGTTGTCCATGTGAGCGAGCATTGTTTCTGCCCACGGCGATTGAATGTAACCTCGAATCGAACCCTGCATTCGCAAGATATTGGCATTCAGTTGCGACATGCGACCTTGCATCTGCTGGCGCTGCGAAACAAGGCCTTGCAGCTGCACATTGATGGCGTGCCTGTTGTCACTTTGTACGGATGGAAACGCAGATTGTTGATGCCCGCATTGGTCGCGCCCCAACAGGCCAAACATAGCCTGGGCTGGCGACGCGAATATAAATAGGTATAATAATATCAACGGGCTTTTCATAATTTTTCTGCACTTCTCCATATGACTTTTCGACACAATTCCAAAAAAAATGAACTGACATAGGTCTAGGGGTCCGCAGAACGTTACACAATCCCCGCGAAACGCCCTAAACTATCCCCATGCTCCCCGTAATCGTATGTATTGATGATGAGACGCACAACAACGAGGCACTCGAACGCCTGCTCCGAAAAAAATATACCGTCTATTCAACGATCTCTCCCAACGATGGTCTAGAACTCATTAAAAAGCATCAACCAGCAGTAATCATCAGTGATCAACGCATGCCGCAGATGACTGGCGTGGAATTGTTGGAAAAATCCATTGCGCTCGCCCCAAACTCGATTCGATTACTTCTGACTGGGTACACCGATATTGAGTCGGTGATCGCTGCGATCAACGAAGGGCAAATCTACAGGTATTTGACCAAACCCTGGGAACCACAAGATCTGATCATCACTATCGACAAAGCCTATGAAACGTATCAACTTCGTCAGGAGTTGCGAAAACAGAACGAACTTTTAAAATCACTGGATAAGCTCAAAACCGATTTCATGATTTTAGTCACTCATGAGCTCCGCACTCCTCTTACCGCCATCACCAGCTTTACGGAACTTCTTGGCGAGGAGCTCAAATCGGAAGATGCAAAAACCTATCTGGCTCATGTGCAAAAAAATACAGCCCGGCTCAATAAACTGATCGAAGACATTCTACTCATTACGAAAATCAATGCTGGCACGAAGAAAAACCCCAATGAGTATGGTGCCGTGCAGGTGCGCGCCGAAATTCAAAAACTCGCTAAAAAAATTGCCAATCCCAATGCCATCGATCTTACTGTGAGCGGGAGTGAAAACACGGCGATTCTTCACAAAGAATACTTTGTGCAAACAACTACCCGCGCCATCGAGAACATATATCTGCACGCACCCAGGGGATCGAAGGCCACCATTAGCGTGGATGTGAGCGATTCAAATGTAACTATTAATATGCAGAATCCCATGGCCGGAAATGCTCATATCTCTCCGGAAGAATTTTTCGCCTCCTTCTCACGCAATCAAAAAATCATGAATCACTCCAAGGGCACGGGACTGGGCCTCACTATCATTTACGCGATGGCGACAAATCAAGGCGGCACGGTGGATTTAAAAACCGACAATTCCCTGTTTGATCTCACCCTGGAATTACCAACAAATCCGTAAATATTTCTATTTGTCCGTGATAGTCGGACAAATTCCTACAAATTAGCCAGTTTGTCCGAATAACCGGCCATGCTCTTTGCATGTCGTAGGACATGATCAATATTCTATCTATTATATTCAGTGTCTTTGCCGCCTCCGCCGACAACATTGTTCTCTATCCGGGTTACCGTCAGTCTCTACCCGTGGGCGGTGGGTCCATCACCGTTGAGCAAAAAGGCATTGTAGACGTGCGCGATGGAGGCCGCAAACTTCATGTCGTCGGCAAAAAAATAGGAACTACTAAAATATCTTTGGCCAAAAAGACGGTGGTGGTCCATGTCCTATCGCAAAAGAATTATCGCACTTATGAAAAGCTTGTGGCGTGGTCAAAAGACAAGATTGGTCCGTCCATAAGCGTAGAAAATAATTCTCCGGTCGCAGGTGGCAAACTTTTACTGTTTGAGGATTGGCAAGAACTCAAAGAAGTAATGGACGCCGACGATTCCTATACTTCGCGCTTTCGCCTGGATGAAAAACTCGAGGCGCAAATTCGAAAAGATGTCGAAGAGACTCTCAAACAGCACCAACTCCCCTACTCCGACCTCATCACCAATGGTCCATGGAAACTCTACCTCGGAAAAAAACAAAAAGCGGACCTCGACGATTTTAAACGTGCGCTCCAGCCGATGGGTATTCAGTTGGCCTCATCACCCTTTGTGGTATCCGCGACCCCGATGGTGGAGATCAATATTGTTGCCGCAGAGATCAATAAAAAAGATCTCGCCAACTTGGGTGTGCAATGGCCTGGTAGTACTGTAGCGCAACCCTTCGCAGAGCAAGTGATCGCCAAAGAATCTTGGAATGTGACAATTCATCACTTAGAACAAAACGGCTGGGGCAAAGTATTAGCGTCACCGACACTTGTTACACAATCCGGAGAAGAGGCCACCTTTCATTCCGGAGGCGAAATTCCCATTCGTACGGCGACACAATTCAACACCAACGTGATCTGGAAAAAATACGGCATCATCATGAAGATTAAACCATTAGTGGATTTTAAAGGAAAAATCGACGTGATCATAGAATGCGAAGTTTCCATGATCGATGGCTCCACAGTGGTGGACGGGGCCCCCGGGCTTCTGATCAATCGTATCACGAGTCATTTTAATTTGCAGGAGAGTCGCACTATCGCACTCTCTGGATTAATTAAAGAGGAATGGGCCAAGGGCAGCGTAGGCCTCCCGGCGATTAAAGATATACCAATTCTCGGTAATCTCTTTGGCAGCCAGAACTATTTGAACAATCGATCCGAACTTTTCTTTTTTGTAACTCCGAAAATTATTCACTAATACTGAGGTTAGAACATGAAGCTTGAGTCATTAGTTTCTCACATAGCCCAGTCTCTGGCACATCCACCGTCTGACGATTCGCAGTTGGTTCCCGTGCCTTTCAAAGACAAAATAAGCGTGATCCAGGAGCACACTCAAAATCTCTCCACGGAGATGCAAATGCGCTTGATGCAGGAGTTTTCTGACACAGGCCCATTACAGGGATTGCTCGCAGACAATGAGATTACAGAAATCATTATCAATGGACCCGAACACATTTGGTACGAAAAGAAGGGGCAGTTTTTTAAACACAGCGATCATTTTCTGTCTTTGGTGACATATTCCAATTATATCCATTTGCTCTCAGAGCAGTCTGGATTACAAACCAGTCACCGCACTCCATTTGCCAACGGAGAATGGCGAGGATTTCGTATTCACGTAGCCGCCCCACCCATCACTCCTCAACATACAATCACTTTACGTCGCATTCGCCCGTCGTCGATTAAGCTCGAAGAGTTGCATACCGCGGGATGGTGTGAGCTGCGCCAGCTGCGTCTTTTGCAAAATCAAGTGAGCGGCAGGAAGAACATTTTGGTGGTGGGCGCTACCGGCAGTGGCAAAACCACGCTGCTCAATTCATTGTTGGCAGAGGCCGCTCTAGATCGCTGCGTTTTCATTGAAGACACTGCCGAACTGCTTCTTTATAACTCTCTTTCGACCCGCTTGCTCACACGTTTCGATGCGCACGGATCATTGCCCGATATTTCGCAGACGGATTTGGTAAAACAGAGCTTGCGGATGCGTCCAGATCGCATAATTCTTGGCGAAATTCGCGGTAGCGAAGCCAAAGATCTTCTACTTGCGCTTTCTACCGGCCACCACGGATCCATGGCGAGCATCCACGCGGGATCTGCCAGTGAAGCCTTGATGCGCCTGGAAATGTTGATCCTCATGGGTGCACCTGAGTGGAATTTGCTCACCATCCGCCGCCTCATTCAGCTCACAATTGACGCCATCGTTGTTACCGAGAAACACGATGGCCTATGGAAACTTGTCGACGTGTACCGAATATCGAGCTTGGAAAGTTTTGGCTTTACTGTGGAGCCAATGGGGGAATAACTTTGTAACTTTCCAGGTATTCCACTCGTTCACTGGTGTCGGGATGCGAGGAGAAGTATTTAAAATAATTGCGGCCATTCACACGTTGGTGTTCGCCTTCTAATTTTGTCAGTGCCTGACCGAGCAATGAGGGCGGCAAGTCCTGAGCTATCAACTTTTCTGCGGCAAAAAGATCAGCTTCCTTTTCCGAACCTCGAGAGTACCCTGTGCTTAAAACCACCATTGGTAACGACGTCCAGTCCGCACCGAAGACCGCAAGCATGGCCATACCTATGACGGCGTCGCCAATAATTCTTTGCATTACATGAAACTTTTCGACGTGTCCCACTTCATGAAGAAGAACTGCGAGAACTTCCGTGTCGTCGGATATTAGATCCATGAGCTGCCGAGTGACTACGATGGTGTTGGACGGCAGGGCGAATGCATTGGCACCCATAGCTGGAGTGTCATAAACCATGATCTCATAGTGCCCATAAGGTTTTAAGGCATCGAACTCGCGAATGGACTCTAAACGATCGAGGTATTTATCGCGTTTTTCTTTTTCTATTAAAGTCGTCACTTCCAGATAGGCCAGCGTTTCACGAGTGAGAGATTCGCCAAAAGCGTGAGTCATTTTAGGCGCCAAAAGCAGTGCTAGAGCTGGAATAAGAATAAAATATGTCAGCGCACAAAAAGCACCTAAACTTAAAAACGAACCGACGACGAATTTTTTGTTGTTTTCGAGATAATGTAAAAGATCTCTTCTATGAGGAAGCTGTGCCTCCAGCGCCGCATGGTCAGTAACTTGAATACAGGAGTGATCCGGAAGATCCAGAATGCGCGGTAACGAACCGATCTTGGGTTGTACCTTTACACGGTGAATCTGCACAGAATAAGCTATTCCGTTTTCGGGGTAAACCGTAAGGCCCTTAGCGACTATTTCTATGGTGGCCTTTACGGCCCGTGAGGAACGGCCGTCATAATATTCGGCTGGAATCGAAGTCATTAGAATCCGAAGTCCATATCCCAGAGGTCGTTGGCCGCATCGGCAACGGCGGCATCGGCTCCGGCTGCACCAGCGGCGGCGAACTTATCAAACTGGTCGGGATCGGCTTTGACCGATATG
The DNA here is from genome assembly GCA_964400355.1 of uncultured Pseudobdellovibrionaceae bacterium. Classification (GTDB taxonomy): domain Bacteria; phylum Bdellovibrionota; class Bdellovibrionia; order Bdellovibrionales; family JAGQZY01; genus JACKAL01. Next base: position 45,986 of record CAYNTO010000002.1, on the reverse strand, counting down.
ACCTTGGCGCTATACGCTTTGATTCGATAGATCCCATACGGAAGACCAAAGCCCAGAGTCACGATGGATATCCCAATAAGTTGCAAATACAGCATGAACAGTTTCGAAGAGCGCATAGCCGTTTCAAACTCCACGCTCTCCAGCGAAGTCTTCGAATAAACAAGATTGAAAGTACCCGCTGTGATCACAGCAATCGCAAATAAAAATCCGCCGTACAGCAAGAGAATTCCGATAACCATAGCCAGCGCTAACGGCAACCCTTTAGCGTCTCTAAAAATAATGCCAGTCAGCATGATGATCGCGCCAAATGCAAAGAACGAAAGAACGTAAACCCCGAAGAAGCGAATATAAATACGATAAAAATCGGCCACGGCGAAGCGTGATTTAAAATGGGACCCGCCATAGCGAGCATTGTCCACCTGGAAGCGCATGAGTCTCTGAACGAAAACCGGCATTCCAAATCCAAGAGTCACAATCGTGAGTAACCAACCCTTTAAAAACATTAAGTAGGATTCTTTGATCTTTCGATCAAAACCAAAACGAATATTGCGATAGGAGGAGTTGGCCATGTTGAACGCCATACCCTGAACAAACAACCACGGAGTTGCCGCGAAAAATATCAAGCCAGCTGCAATGGGGACGACGATGCTAAGGCGGCCGCCAAAAGCGTAGGCTATAAACAGTACCCCAATGATAAGACGACCTTTTAAGATTTTTAGAGGGTCGGCGTGATAATTAAAATTGGAGCCATTGATATAAGTGTTGCCGTAAAGATATTTTTTGGTGCGCACCTTGGCCCATGCAGAGAATATTCCAAGAGTTAAAATAGACAGCGCAATATTGACCAGAACGAGCATGGTGTACTCTTTTCCGGTAGCGCGAAAGTCCACGTTGTATGTTTGTTTTACTGGAACGCTAACAGATGCTGATACACTCTCGCTGATACTTTCCATGGAACCTCTCAATTTGTTTGTGCCCTAGTTATCGGGCTATTGAGGCCATGTCTAAAAAATAAAAACCACCGCTCAATGGCGATGGTTCATTTAGAGAATTCTATTCTAATTTCGTGAATATGTTACTAGGCTTCGACGTCGAGGTAACTGCCCTTTGGCACAGGCTCACCAATTACTGGTCTTCCCGGTTCACTGGTTTGGAATGCTTGCACTATAGCGAGTTTTGCTGGTCCGGATGCAGGATCGATCAACTCATGCTCCATGAATTGGGAAGCGTCCACTGCGCTAGCGGAACTGTCCTGAACTCCGTTCACCTGTATATCATCACCATTGAAAGAGAGTGTTGGAGCCTGCGCATCCGCCTGGCGCGACGCTTGCCTGTTTGTTCGTTCTTCCACCATTTGGCGGTGTGCGTTTACAGCCTTGTTGATCGACGAGTGATGGCCACGAACGGCGTTGGGCATCGATTGCGGCGCAAAGGCCGCTGCGGGCATTACGTAATATGTTGATGTGACCTTATCCATGGTCCTCCCTTTTGAGGCAGCATCCTTACCGCCTTCAGTATGTATATCGTCAGAAACTGTCTCAAAATGAACTAGACCCTTGTCCAGTTTTACATCAAAAAAAAGAGGTACCCGTGCGGTACCTCTTTCGTAAACTAGTCTTTCAGGGCCAGCACTTTAGAAGGCTGCAATCGATTCCTGAGCTTCTTCGAACGTGTGGCGACCCGCCTCAACATTCTTGTACGTGTTGGATATACCCGACGGCCACTTGATCACAAGCTTGTCGATTTTCTTAGCTCCACCTAAGCCAAAGTGAGTGATGATTTCACCCTGCATTGCACTGTTGTTGGCAATCATTTCGCGGAAGTGGGTTTTCCCAGATACCGTTGCAAATAGCTTAGCCCCTACACCGCTCGAATTGGATTTTTTACCTTTAAGAGCCACCCAAACGCCGGCCGCATTTTTGTGATTGTTTTGGAAAACTTCCACGGGAGCAAATTTAAAATCTTTTGCGCCAGGATCACAGTTGCGCAATACGAGATCGGCCCGCCCATCGCGATCGATGTCGGCCACTACACTCATATAACCATCAGCTTGGCTGTCCGCGCCCTCAAGATATCCAACCTCTAAAAATTTACCGTTTCCTAAATTTTTGAACAGACGATTTCTTTGGTGACCCGCAAAACTATAGGTTTTGTTCTCGGCAGTTCTCCCTGCCATTAGAGCCCGCATGTATAAACTGCGTGTTCCGCGGCCATTAGAATCGCCCAAACCATCTTGAAGATGATCATGATGAGTGACATTGCGCCAGTTTCCAATCGCAAACATCGAGTCGATATTTTCGTCGCGGCTGGATCCCGACCACAAACCATTCACTATGTAAATATCTTGCAAACCGTCGTTGTCGTAATCGATAACAGTTACACCGCCCGCAGCCTCACCCGGGTCGCTAAGACCAGCGATATTTGTAGACTCACTGAACTTGCCGCCGCCGGCGTTCACAAATAAACGCAATCCGAGGTTGGTCACTGTATTATTTACTGGCTCGGAGCTACCAGGCTTGCTCAATTCTAAACGATTGATCGAGTTGAATGTGGCGTTTGATAACAAGTAGTCCGGCAATCCATCTTGATTGAAATCTCCAGAAGAAATACCCATTCCAAAACCGCTGTTCACAACATGCATTTGTGTATTGTTGAGGATAAGCTGGCCTTTGCCGTTGTTGCGATAGATGGGACTCAAATTCGCCTGGTCATCCATCACCATCAGATCGATGTTGCCATCCATATCAAAATCCGATGCCATCGCTCCATGGGGCATTACAGCTCCCACTGCGAAGTTCTCGATCAACTTGGTTTTGTCCTCAAAGTTCAAATTCCCTTTGTTTACGAACAAACCATGCACAACCAATTTGGACGGTACGGTTGGGCCCGCGCTAAAATCACGCGCTCCCGGAAAACCAACATAAATATCGAGCAGACCATCATTATTATAGTCGGCGATCGCGGCAGGCATAGCGTAGTCGCGAATCACGTTGGAAGGGAATGCGTTCTTCACTTCTTTGAATGTGCCCTTATCGTTCTTAAAAATCAGTACATCACCGACGAGTTTATCTGCTGAGAATCGAGTGATAAAAAGATCTTTCCAGCCATCATTGTCGAGATCTACAAATGCAGCGGCTTTGGCCAACGTTATCTTTTCGATTTCTGGAGCGGATACCTTGGTGAACACTCCATTTTTACTGGTCCACAAAGTCGACGCTCCGTAGTTCCCCACAAAGGCTTCCAATTGGCCATCTTTGTTCGTATCTTCAATCGCAAATCCGTATCCACCGCGACGAAGTGCCTCTAAACGTTGAAACGTTTCTCCTTTGTCGAAACCCGCGTTGGCAGCTACAGTCCGAAATGCCGGTGCGCGCTCTAGCCGCGTTGTGAGGGCGTGTTTCATCTCCATGCTCACGAGTTTTAAATTGTCGCCGGTTCTGGTAAAACTAAGTACAGCTTTCAACTTATCGGCGCGTTTCTTACCTGCGGCCGATAACCCACGCACATCTATAGCAACATTAGCTAAAAACTCTGAGCCCTCATTCTGAGGTTTAGTAACGGAACGCAATAACTTAACGTCTGCGAATTCCACTTTGCGATAGTTCGAGAGATATTTTCCCAGTTCCGCTTTAAAGGCATCAGCAGACCCACTCTTTTGGGTGATCTGATTGGTTTCCCCATGAGCTATTCCATCTATTTTACTAAGGTAAACTTTTTCGATTTCCGCAAAATTAGGAAACATCATTTTAGCAGCAAGATCACTTTGTAGTCCGACGAAGTTTTGCGATTCGATGGCCTTGCGGAGTCGGGCAAGAACAGTGCTTTCCACTTTACCAGCGAACATTTCCTGTTGAGCTGTTTGCCTATAGCGAAGAGTTGTAAGTTCCGCATTTTGTTCTGCGGTTAATTCAAACGTGTCGTGATATTTTTTTTGTAATTCCGCTAAGCGAGTGAGTGACTCACCATCTTTAAACGTAGAAACCTCATTAATCTTTGAATTGAGAACATCCCAATCGGATGCCTCGACAATCGAGATCCCGAAAACTAAACACGACACCGTCACTGCTAAAAATTTACGCATCTTGCCTCCTGCTTTATTTACATAGAGTAGGAGATTGGTCGAGTTCTGGATAGTCTAGTTTTGTGTTACAGGTTGTTCACAAGTCGATCAAAAAATGAATTCAGAATCATTTTCACTGACATCTTCTGACAACTTCAGCAACATCTGCATGCTTTACTCGGATTCTTGTCCCGCCTTAGGGGCCAAACGAATCCCCAGTTCAATCAGTTGATGTTTGTCGACCACGCTTGGCGACTCGGACATCAAGCATTGCGCCTTGGCAGTCTTGGGGAACGCAATCACATCGCGAATTGCTTCAGTGTTGCACAAGATCATGATCAAACGATCCACGCCCCAAGCAATACCGCCATGTGGAGGTGTACCGTAGCTGAGCGCTTCAATAAAGTACCCAAACTTGGTTTTGGCATCTTCATCGGAGAGCCCAAGATTTTTAAACATGAGCGCTTGAACATCGGAACTGTGAATACGAATGCTTCCACCAGCGATTTCGTAGCCATTGCATACCAAATCGTACGCTTTCGCTTGAGCACGACCCAAGGCATCAGTTTCGCCAGCCTTTAAGTATTGCACATGTTCATCCTTGGGCATCGTGAAAGGATGGTGGCAAGCCGCCCAACGCTTTTCCTGGGCATCGTACTCAAACAACGGAAAGTCCACGACCCAGCAAAAGGCATCGCTGGATTTATCGATGAGTTCGAACTGATTTCCCGCAGCAATTCGCAAAGCACCCAGCGCGGAACAGGCGTTTTTAAAATCATCGGCGACGATCATCGCCGTTCCCCCTTTAGGGCATAGACGTGTGTGAATTTTTTCTAGCACGGTCTGTTCTAAAAATTTATTGGCCGGTGAGGTGTAGCCCTCTTTATCTTTTTTAATCCACACCAATCCCTTGGCGTGGTTCTCCTTAGCAATTGCAGTCCACTTATCAAACTGTGAGCGTGTGATGTCTGCATCGGTAGGAATACCGAAACCTCTCACGACGCCTCCGCGCTGGAGCGTGTCGCTAAACACTTTGAACGGCACATCTTTGACCAAATCGCTAAGATCCTGAATCACAATCGGGTTGCGCAGATCCGGTTTGTCGGAACCATATTTTTCCATGGCCTCTTGGTAGGAGATGGTTGGAATTTTATCAACGGTGCGGCCGCGGAATGTCTTCCAAATTTCACGCAAAAGCTTTTCATTCATGGCCCGAATGTCGTCTTCGTCGATAAAGCTCATCTCAATGTCAATTTGACTGAACTCCGGCTGACGGTCGGCACGTAAATCTTCGTCACGAAAACAGCGGGCGATCTGGAAGTAACGGTCGTAGCCACCAATCATTAGAAGCTGCTTTAAAGTTTGTGGACTTTGAGGGAGGGCAAAAAACGTACCCTGATTGACTCGCGAGGGAACGAGATAATCACGCGCCCCCTCCGGGGTGCTCTTGTAGAGAATCGGTGTTTCCACTTCGAAAAACCCTTCCTGGCAAAGCACATCACGCACTCGCTTCACCACGTCGTGGCGCATGCGAATGAAGCGCTGAAGATTTTCCGACCGAAGATCCAGATAGCGATACTTTAAACGAACCGCTTCCGACACGGATTCATCATTCAAATGAAACGGCAAAGGATTGGCTTTTGAAAGTATGGAGCAAGTCGAACCCACGACCTCGATTTCTCCAGTTTTAAGTTTGGTATTAGCCATACCCTCAGGCCGCGCACGAACAACTCCATCAACAGCGATAACATACTCTCCACGAATGTCTTTAGCCACAGTCATCGCTGCGGCTTGGGGATCCAATACAACTTGTACAATGCCTTCGCGATCGCGCAAATCCACGAAAACCAGCCCGCCATGGTCGCGGCGCGAATCGACCCAGCCCATGAGAACTACATTCTGGCCGTCGTTTTTCTTGTTCAGCTCACCACAATAATTTGTACGCTTTTTAGACTTGAGAAATTCCATATCTGCTCCCGAGATTCACTACGACCCACCATACTAGGCGGTGTTGACAAAGACATCAAGAGTAAGTCGCTATCAAGAGTGGCAGACTGCCCGTTGACACACCTCATCCTCCCGAGCGCGTAGTGACTTTTTTATCTTCAGTGACTACTGTTGGCTCATGCCTAAAGTAAATATAGACGTTCCTTCAAAATACAATGCCCCCGAGACCTTCACCAAGATCAAAAAGCTTTTCGATGAGTCCTCGGAAATAAAGAAGTTTGACCCGCAAATGGCCTGTACTTTTGACGATTCCAAAATGAGCGGGATTGCCAAAGGAAGCAAGTTCAATGCGGAACTTAAGGTCAATGAGACTGGCGGTAATTCCGCAGTTAGCATCGTACTTGATCTGCCGTTTTTACTAAGTCCATTTAAAGGCCAAATTAAGAGCACGGTTGAGAAAAAACTCAATGCTCTTTTGAGCTAATTGGGTGTAAAACTGGCGTTCATGGCGAAGAAAAAAGCGAAGACCAAAAAAGCACCTGCAAAAAAGGTTCAAAAATCCAAAAAAAAGGCGCCCACCTCGAAAAAGACCGCTACGTCTAAAAAAGCGACCGCACCTAAAACAAAAGCTCCACAGCGCGCCTCAAAGAAACATGCAGTAGCTACTGAAAAAACTTCAAAAAGAACCACAGCTCCCGCAATATCGAATGAGAATTCAGCGACGGCTAAAACCTCGGTTTTAAAGTCCGTCACTCCTCAAATTCTATCTGCACCCGCTAAGTCAAAAGCCAGCGAACCCGTGCGGGTCCAAGCAGAAATTGTGGAAAATGCCATCGCCAATCGTACGCCCACAGACCTCGCACCCCTTGCGGATGGCTTAAGTGCCTACCTAGCAAACGTGAACAAGTATCCACTTCTCACACGCGAGCAAGAGGAAATGATCGCGAAACGTTACTTTGCCGATAAGAATCCTTCTGACGCTCAACTTTTGGTAACATCCAACCTCCGCTTCGTCGTCAAAGTCGCTGCCGACTACGCGAAATTTGGCAATAAACTCTTGGACCTCATCCAAGAGGGCAATGTAGGACTCATGCATGCTGTGAAAGAGTTTAACCCGTACAAAGGTGTGCGCTTGATCACCTATGCTGTATGGTGGATTCGTGGTTACATACAAGAGTACCTTATGCGCCAACACTCTGTGGTGCGCATCGGAACAACACAAAACCAACGCAAGCTTTTCTATCACCTACAAAAAGAGAAAAACATGCTGGATCAGCTGGGACAGGAACCATCTGTAAAACTTTTGGCCGCGCGGCTTGGTGTACCCGAGCACGACGTGCGCATGATGGAAGAACGCATGTCCGGCGGTGATATGAGTTTAGATGCTCCCGTGGGTGGCGATAACGACACCAGCCGTGTTCATCTGGAAACTAACGACGATGAAATCCCCGTGGATGAAGAACTTGCCCGACGTGAGTCTCTGCACATGCTCGAAGATAAAATTCAAGAACTCCGTCCGCAACTGAGCGACAAAGAGCTCATCATCCTCGAAGAGAGAATCCTTGCTGATGCCCCCGTTACTCTCCAGGATATCGGCGAAAAGTGGGGCGTTACCCGCGAAGCGGTTCGCCAGATGGAATCTCGTCTCATTAAAAAAATCAAAGACGAAGTCTTAAAATCTCAGAGCTAGACTAAAAGGTGCCAGGCACCTTTTAGGAGGCTTCGAGGTCGCGGGATTGGAAGGCGTGGTTGAGCTTGGCGCGCAGGCGAACAATGGCTTGGGCGTGGAGCTGGGAGACGCGACTTTCTGTTACGCGCAGAACGCGGCCGATCTCTTTGAGGTTGAGATCTTCGTAATAATACAAAGATAAAACCAAACGTTGGCGCTCTGGAAGATCCTCGATAGCATCGGTGATCACTTCTTTTAGGAATTTTATATCCAAATGACTTTGTGGATTGTTGAACTTACAGCCATCGAGGATGTTGAGAATTGATTTTTTATCGACACTACTAAACGTCGGCGCTTCATCGATAGACACAACACTCACCGGGCGAACTTCGTTAACCAGTTCGTGGAGATCTTCTACTGAGATTTGTAATTTTTCGGCGATCTCTTCATCTTTGGGTGCGCGGCCAAGGGCCACTTCTAAATCGACAATGGTACGATCGAGCATTTTTGATTTATCGCGTACCGAGCGAGGCACCCAATCCTGGGCGCGCAACTCATCGAGAATCGCGCCGCGAATGCGGAACTCCGCATACGTTTTAAATTTATTGTCGCGAGTGGGATCGTACTTGTCGATGGCATCCATCAAACCAATAACGCCGCTGGAAATAAGATCATCCAACTCGATATTTGATGGCAGGCGCGCGGCAATTTTTTGCGCAACGAATTTGATTAAAGGAGCGTACTCAATAATCAGTTTGTCTTTCTCTACCTGAGAAATTCTTTGCGATACATCCTTGTACTTCTTGAGCGGTGCTCCAGCCATAAATCCCCTTATATCCCTAATATTCTATCAGTATCTCTAGCATTTAAAAGCTCGTCCCAGACTCAAGCTATATCCAGAACTTGATTCCAGAAGAACTGCATGCCACTGGCGTACTCGACTCGTCCAGGAAGTCCCTCAATTTTCTCAGCAATTCGTTTTAGCGACTGATGAGCATTGCTTTGAGGCGCAAAATCACCAATCATCTCCTGGCGGTGATTGGCTTGTCTCAAAGTGAGATCAAACGGAACGTAGCCGACATAGTTCAAATTCACATTGAGGAACTTGGCCGCAACACTATTGATACGTTGAAAGAGGGCTAGACTCTCTTTTTCGTTGAGAACCTGATTGGTGATAATATTAAAGGCCTTGGTCTTGTAACGCTGATTGAGGAGTTTCATTACCGCATAGGCGTCGGTGATGCTCGCCGGATCGGGTAAAACAACCACGGTGACCTCTTGGGCCGCGCTGCTCAAATAGAGAACCTCGTCGGAAATGCCACTAGCAGTATCGATCAGAAGGTAGTCATACTGACCTTCGAACTCGCTCATGGCGTCCACAAGCATTTTCTTTTGATAAACATCAAGGCGCGCCATTTCGATCGCGCCACTCGCTCCAGGGAGAATATGAATATTCTTTGAGTACTTTACGACCACATCCGAGAGCTCCACATCCCCCAGAAAAAAATCTTGGAGAGTGTACTCGGGAACTTTTTTAAGAAACAAATCTACGTTCGCTAAACTCATGTCGCCGTCTAAGATGAGGACGCGTTTACCGAGTCTCGCCAAGTTGTAGGCCATGTTCACGGTGACTGTGGTTTTACCCACACCGCCCTTACCTGAAGTAATACTTATTGTGCGAATCCCTTGCGTGCTCGTTGGCATATTAGTCATTGGCATCACCTTCCCATTTGGAATTTGAAATTTTGAAAATTAAATCGAGAATTCTTTCTTTAGAAGCCCACTCAAAGTCCTCGGGAATCATTGGACCAATCGAGAAACCGTAGTACGGCGACTTCAACTGGCTTTGCAAATTGACAACCACGCCGTGGCGGCGCAATTGATCGAGATTCGTGAGCATAATATCGTGATAGTGAAGTGCGCGGAAACGGCGGCCGATGGAATAGAGCTCGTCGTCCTTCATCGCAGCGGAGAGAACCAAGTGCACGCGCACTCCGGCCATACCTTGAGGGATGATACTCTTAAGATGATCAATCTCGCTCAGTTGGGATAATGTTTGTCCTTCGGTATCAATCAACACGTAGTCTACATTATTAAAATGCGCCAAATATTGATTGAGGTTTTGTCCTTTACCACAAGCAATAAATGGAACGTTGAGAATTTGGCTGTAAATGCGCAATTGTTCGGCCGCGCCCACTTTGTTGTTGTCTGTGGAAATCACGGCGATACGCTTTCTCTCTTTGATGACAAGATGGCTTGCCATTTTAACAAGCGACGACGTTTTTCCCACTCCGCGTGGGCCAACAAAGACGTGGAACTTTTCTTTTAATTTCTCTTTAACAATGTCAGTATTGGCATAAATCCACTTGGCAATATACGCCTCTACCAATCCCTTTTTACGCACGTTCTCGCCCAAGTGACCCTCTGCCTGCTTGAGGACTTCCACCACAGTCTTCTCCAAGAATCCCTCGCCAACGAGCTTTTCAAAATAGGGGCTCATCTCTTGAGTGATTCCAAAACGCGAACCTGGATAAGCCACAGCTTGTACAGGCGTGTTTTGCATCCCTTGATTGATAGTTTGTACCATTGTTTGTAAACGTTTAATTTCGCCGCGCAACTCATCGATTTTGGCCGAATCTTTGCCATTTACGATTTGTGATTGCAAAGCTTGTGGTTTTTCCAATTGCTTGGGCGCAGCCTTTTTCATTACTGGTTTGTCTTCGATGAATGCGTTAGCCATAGCCGCAGCTTTAGCCACATTGCTCTTAACGCGTGCTCGCGCTGTTTCTGCGCTGACAACTTCGTCGGGTATTGTCGCGTAATTGCGCTCTGTAATTGTGCGGCGTTTTTCCTCAAGCTTATTGGAAATGTTGGTGTAGACGTGATCGATCATTTGTTTTTGTTCACGAGCGGTACGATTAAAGAGCTTATCGCGCTCTTTGGTGGACAAAGATTCTTCGACCACCTTCTTTTTGCGATAGGTTTCCTCAGCAACCGCAGCCGTGATCAACACTTTTTTAGCCGTGTGATGAGGATTCTGGGATTCCTTCGTGGAAAGAATAATGGCATCGGGACCAAGATCTCTTTTTACCATGTCCACGGCTTCTTTAATTGTCGAAGCTTCGTATTTTCTAACTTGCATATGGAACCTCCACGACTCCTACGGAAGCCACTTTAGCTTGCGAAGAAATTTCGTTATGCGATAACACTATCAACTGCGGAATAAATTTGCTGGCTATACGGTAAACGTGTCTACGAACCGTGGGGCTCGTCAACAGCACTGGTTGGCCGGCCATTTCTGGATGATTCTCAATCATGTCGGCGATCTGTAATACGATTTGCTGCATGCGATTGGCATCCATTGCGAGCTGAATGCCCTGCTCGGTTTGAATCAAAGAATTGATGATCTCTTCTTCGATATGCGAGCTCAAGGTCATCACCTGCAACGAGCCGTCGTCAGCGATGTACTTAGAGGTGATCGCACGGGCCATACGGCGGCGAGCGAACTCGACGAGCTGATCCACATCTTTGGTTTTAGGCGCTTCATCCGCCAAGGCTTCAAAAATAGTGAGCATATCGCGAATGGAGATTTGTTCTTTGAGTAAACCCTGAAGAACGCGCACCACGGAACCAAGGGGAAGTTGATCTGGAATAAGATCCTCCACCACTTTTGGATGAGTCTTCTTAAAGTTCTCAATAAGTTGAGCAGCTTCTTGGCGACCAAACAATTCGTGAGCATAGGTGCGCAAGGTTTCGGTAATGTGAGTGGCCATAACTGTTGGTAAGTCCACCACTGTGTACCCGCACAGCTCGGCCTCTTCTTTTGTGCTTTTTGTGATCCAGAGTGCATCCAAACCGAACGCGGGCTCCTTGGTAGCCTGGCCATCAACCGTACGAGCCACATTGCCCGGATCCATTGCCAAATAACATTCTGGGCGCAAATCGCCTCCCGCCACTTTTTGCCCTTTGATAAGTATGCGGTATTCACCCGGTTTCAACTGTAAATTATCGCGAATATGGACGGGCGGAATAATAATTCCTAAATCCAACGCAAATTGCTTGCGCAGGCTGACGATTCGTTCGAGAAGATCACCACTCTCATGGGATTCCACAACATTGATGAGACCATATCCCACTTCCACTTCGACCATATCGAGCGGTAACAGACTTTCGATGTTTTCTGCTTTAGGACGTTGCGCCTCTTCTTGTTTGCGGCTCGCCTCTTTGGACTCCGCAACTCTGGTATTATTTTGTGTGATGTAACCGATGCCACCGAGAAGAGCGGCAATCGATAAAAAGGGAGCAGCTGGTAAGCCGGGAATCAAACCAATAAAACCGACAATCCCTGCCGATGCCATGACCGCGCGAGGATTGAGGAAAAGTTGCGTAGCAAGTTCGTTACCGATGCTTTGACGGCTTCCATTTTTAGTCACAATGGTACCGGCCGCAGTGGAAATAATGAGCGCCGGAATTTGGCTCACCAGCCCGTCACCGATTGTGAGCTGCATGTAGTAATTAGCCGCTGTGCCAATATCCAAACCTTTTTGTAGAACACCAATTGCTAAGCCGCCAATAACGTTGATGAACATGATCACGATGCCCGCGATAGCGTCTCCACGTACGAACTTGGAGGCACCATCCATGGCTCCATAAAAATCAGCTTCGCTTTCGATTTTTTTGCGTCTCGCACGGGCCTGTTCTTCATTGATCAGACCGGCGTTGAGATCGGCATCAATCGACATCTGTTTACCAGGCAATGCATCCAAGGTGAATCGCGCAGCGACTTCCGCGATACGGCCAGAACCTTTGGTGATCACCACAAAGTTGATCACCACAAGAATTACGAAGACTACAAGACCGATAGCGTAGTTGTTACCTACGACAATGCTCGCAAACGCGTGAATCACGGAACCGGCGGCTTGCAAACCATTGTGACCTTCGCTCAATATCAATCGAGTAGATGCAACATTGAGTGCCAACCGAAATAGAGTCGACATAAGAAGCAACGACGGAAAGGCGCTAAAATCCAAAACCTGGTTAGTGTAGAGAGATACAAGCAGAATCAAAAGACTCAAGGTGATCGACAGTGTCAGCGCCATATCCAACATGATTGCCGGAAGCGGGATAATCATGATGACGAGAATTCCAATAATAGACATGGCCACCATGGCATCCATGTTCTTGGTGTATTTCTCGAATTTGTTAAAAAAGGCCAGAATCTGTTCCATAAACTACACGATCCTTTTTCTTTTAAGTTTGAACACGTAGGCGAGCACTTCCGCCACTGCAGCGAACAGTTCGCGTGGAATCACGTGGCCGATCTCCATAGATTTGTACATGGCTCGAGCCAGCGGCTTGTTTTCAACAATCGGAATATTGTGTTCTTTGGCAATTTCGCGAATTCTTAAAGCCGTGTAGTCCTGCCCCTTGGCGAGCATGATAGGTGCAGCAAATTTCTCGGGAGAGTACTTTAGTGCTATGGCCAAATGGGTCGGGTTGGTGATGATCACATCGGCTTTTGGAACATCGGACATCATGCGGCGAGTGGCCACCTCTTTTTGAATTTTTCGAATCCGAGCCTTAATGAGCGGGTCACCTTCACGCGTTTTTACTTCGTCACGGATTTCCTGCTTGGTCATCTTCATTTGTTGTTCGAGGTTGTAGCGCTGATAGAAAAAGTCGGCCGCCGCAATGACCAGCAGCACACCACCCACCCCTAGCAATAATTTAAAGATGTTCTCTACGAGGAAGGTGATGATCTCGTAAGGTGTGAGCGTCAGCATTTGAGGTAGCGTGTGCATCGAAGATTTGATCAGTGTGTACGCGGCAAAGGAGATACAGGCCATTTTGAGTATGGCTTTTACACCCTCCATCAGTGACTTAAGGCTAAATAGTCTCTTGAGGCCCGAGAGAGGATTAATTTTTTCGAAGTCGGGGGTCAAAGCATCTTCGCTGTAAAGAAACCCAATTTGTAAAATCGAAGAACTGAAGCCCATGACGAGTGCAAAACCAAAAATCGGTAAAAGAATGAAGGCGCCACGCACGCCAAGAGCCATCATAAGAGTTGAAATATGCTCAGGGCCGAAGTAGCCGGCGGAGATGTAACTATACACCAACTGGTAGGACTCAGTAATTTGTTGTGTAAAGAAGCCACTCATCGACCAGAATAAAAGTGCAAAGCCGAGCAGGGAGATAACAATCCCTACCTCTTTAGTTTGTGCGACCTGGCCACGCTTGCGAAAATCATCTCTTCGCTGTTGCGTGGCCTCCTCGGTCCGTTCTTGTTCGCTCTCTGCAGCCATGCGTCCTACATTGCTTTCATTGTCTTAAAAAATAATCCTACGTACTCTTCCACACTAAAGCCCAGCACATTCACTAGCAGCGGAACCATTAAAATCATGATTACAAAACCAACTAGTGCGTTCACCGGCATACTTGTTACCAGTACGTTAATCTGTGGCACTGCCCGACTAACTATTGCTAACGCTATATTGATAAGCAAGATTGAAACCAATATTGGAGCCGATATCTTTAGTCCAAATTCGATCACTGTTTGGCCATATAATGCGATCTGAGAGACATTGGACACATTAATGCCCCACTCAAGTGCAGGTACGACGTCATAACTCTGCACTAGACCCGTCAAAAACATATGATGGCCATTGATCATGAGGAACACGAGAGCACCGATGATGTAGCACAAAGTATCCACTGGCGTGGACTGCGAACCAATCGTCGGATTGAACAACTGCGCGGAGGATAGCCCAAGGGAAGCCGAGATGATTTCGCTGCCGACTTGGAGCCCGTAGAAAAACAAATGGGCCACAAACGCCAAGCTCAGCCCGATAAATGCTTCTTTAACGACAAAAAAAATAAGTTGTTGAAACGAGATCAAGGGAACGAGCATGCTGCCTTTGACCATTGGATAAATCATCACCGACATAAGGAGTGACAAAAGTACTTTTACCGGTGCAGGCACCGACATAGAGCCCAACACAGGCCAAGCGACGATAAATGCACTCATCCGAGCTAGCACGAGAAGAAAAGAGAATACCTCTAGCTCAAAGATATTAAACAAGTTCACGTTAGTTGGCCCTTACGATTTCTCCGGCAGTGTTGAACATCTCCGTGGTAAAACCAGTGAGTGTATCCAACATCCACGGCCCAGCTAAAACGATCACGATGGCGACCACAACCATCTTTGGAATAAAGGTCAGCGTGGCTTCGTTGATCTGAGTTATAGCCTGGAAAACCGACACGATGATTCCAACTACGAGCGCGCTGATGAGCATTGGTGATGAAACCAATGCCACAGTTTGCAAAGACAAAGTACTGAGATTAATCACCACATCTTCGTTCATATTTTTTCCTATCCAAAGCTCTTAACCATTGAACCGACTATCAGGGTCCAACCATCGACGAGCACAAAAACCATAATTTTAAACGGCAATGATATGATCACCGGCGGAAGCATCATCATACCAAGCGCCATCAGAACGCTGGCCACGATGATGTCGATCACTAGGAATGGTAGATAGATGATAAAGCCAATTTGAAAGGCCGTCTTTAGTTCCGATATCACGAACGCCGGCACTAGAACCGTTGTCGGCACATCAGCACGGGTCTTGGGATTCTTTACCTTTCCCAATTTTAGGAAAAGTTCGAGATCCGCATCGCGAGTCTGCGAAAACATAAATTTACGAATTGGCGCTAGCGCTTTTTCGAGGGCCACTTCTTGAGCTATCTGATTGGCCATGTACGGCTGTAACGCCTCGGTGTTGATCTGATTAAACACCGGCTGCATGATGAAGAACGTGAGAAACAAAGACATGCCCACCAAAAGTTGGTTGGGTGGCATTTGCTGCGTGCCCAAAGCCTGTCTTAAAAACGAAAACACAATGATGATTCGCGTAAAGCTCGTCATCAGAATCAGAATCGCCGGAGCTAGAGTGAGAATCGTCAGCATCAAAATTATTTGGATAGCCGATACGATCTCTTTGGGGTTGTTGGTGCTTTTCATCGAAAAATTCACACTGGGCACAGTCACTGACTGTGCCACAGCGGCATAGGAAAAACCCAATACGCATCCTGCGATAAGAATTCTAGAAATCCATTTCATCGATATATCTTTTCTTTTTGAAAATCTTTTTGACGTCGGCAAGCGAGGACACAGAGAAACTGTCTTCAACGTCCTCGGCGCCGGCAGCTGCGTAGTTTTCTTCGCCCGCGGCAGAGTAGCCCGCGGAAGCCTGCGCTTTTTTATCAAGGACATCACCAAAATTCTTTGTGTTCGTGAGCTCAGGAATTTCGTCATCGACAACATTGAGATTTTTAATCAACGAAATGTTGTGATCCGTTACGCCCAAGAGCAAATATTCTCCGGTTACACGGATCAAAACCAAATTTCTTTTTGGACCCAAATATTTTTGTGAGATTACGGTGATGGAATCGTGATTGAATGCCGCGCCGGCTTTTTTTGATTTCATTTTGCGCGTCACCATCAGGGCGGAAACAATCAATATCGCAATCACAAACAGACCAGCTGCCACACGGTTTAGAGACGGCATGGCTCCCGCAGTCACTTTCGCCTTCTTCACACTCAGTGGAATTTCGGCTTCAGGTGCGTTGGTATCGATTTCCAGTTCCGCGCTTTCGGCATCTGCCTGCGCAGCTTCGGAGGCTACAGCCGTGGCCACCGCTTTTGCAGCGGCCACTTTTAGCGTGCTCACAGACGCAATGTGCTCCTGTGCTTTAGCATTGGCAATCACCGGCTCCACACCCGTGCTGTAGTTGCGGCTGATCTCTTTTATATTGTTAGAAATCAATGGAATGCTCGGATCCATTTTGAACTGGAGTTTTTTGCCGTCCATTGAGTACTGGATACGCTCGTGGTAGTTGGACGCCATCTTTCCATTGTCCATATTGACACGAATACGCACGCTGTTCTCGTCGTTGTGCGAAATATAAACATTATTGATGTCGGCCTTGGACACATTGATGAACAGTTTGTCTTTTTTGAGTTTGGTATCGGAAAGATCCCACTCAACTGTTCGACGAATGAATCGCGCTTCCACATTTGCAATGCTCACCGGCTGTTCAAAAACGAATGTCAACGTCGGGGCCTTATTGACCTCTTCGAATGACACCGAGTTGAGCTGATTCACATCGGCTGCGAATGCCAAAGATGAAAATAGGGAGAGTAGAAGCATCATCATTTGAGCTGCTCCACGCGTTCTTTCGGAGAAATTACGTCCGTTAGGCGCACACCAAACTTATCGTTCACGACGACGGCTTCGCCTTTGGCGATCAATTTGTCGTTTACGTAAATTTCCATCGGCTCACCAGCAAGTTTGTTGAGTTCAAGAACACTGCCTTGTCCCAAGTTCAATAGTTCACTGACGATGATTTTGGTTCTTCCCAGCTCAGCCGTAAGCTTGAGCGGAATATCCATGATCATGCCTAAATTGGGTGACCCGCCGTTATCTTGATGAAGCTCATGCACATTATCATCGGCTTCTTTTTTTGCTGCTTCAGACATTAACTACCTCTCTTTAAATTTTTACAAATCTCAAAACCTATTACTTCAAACCTATTTTTTAATAATCTTTTCAGTCACCTTCATGGCGACCGAACCGTGGCTCACACCATAAAAGCCTTTAAATTTAGGCACGCCCTCTACCATTACCGAAATCTCTTTGCTGGCATCCTGATTAAGGGGCATTACATCACCCACTTTGAGCTCCATCAGATCTTCTATGGTGATCATGCTCTCGCCGAGGTTCACTTTGATATCGACGTTGATGTCTCTCAACTGCTCAGAGATAATTTTTGTCCAGATTTTTTTATCAGTTTGATCAGCTTCCACTTGGAAACCCGAAGATAGCTTTTGCTTTATCGGTTCAATCGCAGCGTACGGCATTACCAATGTCATCGTACCGCTGGCTTTTTCCAGTTCCACATCAAACGTAGAAGCAATAACAACATCCGTTGGCGGCACGATTCCCACGAACTGGGGATTGATCTCGGTGCGCACGAAACTGCAATCAATCACTTCGACCGATTCCCAAGCATCTTCCAGATCTTTAAGCGCCAATTCCACCACCTTTTTTACAATCGATAATTCGATCGGCGTAAAATCTTTGCCTTCTACTTTTGTATACGGACGATCGTCGCCGCCAAAGAAACTGTCTATCAGCGCGTACGCCAATTTGGTTTCGATTACGAATAGAGCGGAGCCGCGAAGATTCCCCATACGTAGAACACTCATACAGGTTGGCGTTGGCAGCGTGTTGATGAACTCACCGAACTTTAAAAAATCAGTACTTGAGTGATTGAGGGATGCAATCTTGCGGATGGCTGAAGAGAGCGTGACGCGAAAAGCGCGCATGAATTTTTCGTAGATAACATCCAACTGCGGGAGACGACCACGAATGATCCTGTCCTGGCTGGTGAGATCGTAAACGACAACAACGCGTTCATCGCGCTTTCCGTTGGAATCCGTACGCGTCTCACTCTCGGAAACTGCCGAGAGTAATGCATCCACTTCACTTTGTGATAATACCTGGCTCATGTTACCCCTATTATTGGAACAAGAAGTCTGTAAACAAAATTTTCTTGATCTTTCCCTTAACCAAAAATGAATTCACTGTATCGATCAATTCGTCTTTTAATTTTTGCTGGCCGTTCTCGCCGGCCACTTCGCTATAGCTTTTGCTGGTGAGTAGAACAACGATGGTGTCGCGCACTTGCGCTTGACGCTTAAGGATCTCCTCTTGAGTGGCCGTAGAATCCACCTCCAAGCTCATCGTAATCTTCATGAACTTGTAGCCCTCGCTGCCGTTCAGATTTATGATAAAGCTCTCCAGCGGCACCATTTTCGCTTCGTCGCTAGCGGCATTGGCCTTTTTGTCACCTTCGCCATGGCCGCCACCGTGGGCCGCGCCATGCTCGCCGTCTCCCGGCGCATCGGCGATTTCGTTTTGCTGGCTCAACGCTTTGCGCGTTTCTTGAGAATACATATAGAGACCAGCGCCCACGCCCAAAAGGGCCAGAGAGTTTACGATGATCAGAATCATCAGTACTAACGGTTTACGGTCTTTCGTCTGCCCCGCATCGGCGCCCGACGACTCTTTTGATGATTCTTCTATTTTTTTTGCTGCTTCAGCCACAGATCCCCCATTGGTTTCCCACTCATCTGAAGCAACCACAGTGCCATACAGACTTTGGGAGGGGCGTAAAGCACAAATCACAGCAGAATCGATCTCAGCGCGGGTTTGAACCGTCTTTAGGAGAGGCCAGTGCCTTGTTTCTGGCGACTTATTGACAGGACTGAGCGCCATTGGACTCTAGAAATTTGACTCTCTACCTTGGGGCGAATAGATAACTTGGGTACGGGGATTTGTACGTGGCTCTGGGCTCTTCGTCGAGTTGCATTTTCGCTCCAAAAAGCCGCAGAGTTCGTAGTCTAAAAATCGGGCAGGACTATTGACCGAACTTGGCAATCCTGCCTATGCTGGTGAATGAGTTTATTGATTTAAAAGGTGGGGAATAAAAATGAAAAAAAACGAACAAGCTCCTAAAGCTAAAAAAGAGAATCGCCTCGAGAAAGTCATCGTATTTATGCTCGTGGTACTTATCTCTTTGTTGTCCTTTAGTGTCGGCGTTATTTCTGGCAAAGGTTTGAGCGATAAACAATTCGCGCTCAATTCTATCGACAAAAAACATGACCAGGCTCTTGCAGGCGACGAGTTCAAGGAAGAAACGACTGGCGACCTTTCCGAAGAGGAGATCCAACAACTGGCCAATGCGGCTTTGCAAGCTGCTGAAAAAGGCACAGATACAGAAGAGGGCGATGCTCCCGCATCCGCTACTGGTACTCACGGCACTGGCCCGGCCGCAAATAAAGCTGCTGTCGCTGGAAACTCTGGCCACGGCGCCGCTACAGCGGCTGTGAACAAGGCCACTCCGGCCAATGTGGCTAAAACAGAAAAAACGGGCGGCTCCATTGTCGACGAGGAAAACCGTCAACCGACGAGTGTTCGCAAACAAGCACCATTGAATTTGGACTACACTGTTCAAGTGGCGTCGTATCCTAACCTCAGCGATGCAGAGGGTATGTCAGAATCTTTAGTGAAAAAAGGATTTCCAGCATTCCCCATTAAAGTGAGCATCAATGGACAAGACTGGTATCGCGTGAGTGTGGGTAGCTTTAAGACAAAAAAAGAAGCTTCCGAATACCAAGCGAGTCTCAAGAAACAAGGCGTGGTTAAAGACGCAGTTGTACAAAAGCTTACAAAATAGCCTTTTATAAAGACGCCATGACTCCGAGCCTTTTGGCCTCGACACGAGCATGGCGTTTTTTATTGCATTGCATATACCTTCGCTCTCGGACATTTCCGTAACTCTCCTCTCGCTCGGAAATACTCGACTCAGGGTTGACACTCTCAGCTGTTTATCAGAGTCTCTGGCCCTATGGATATGTCTGCTCTCGACTCTCTCAATCCCCAGCAAAAAGAGGCCGTGCTACACTTTGGTTCCCCTCTTTTAATTTTGGCCGGCGCGGGCTCCGGTAAGACACGCGTTCTCACTCAAAAAATCGCCTACTTGGTGGAGCAGAAAAATCTTCCTCCGGCGAGCATCTTGGCCGTCACCTTTACCAACAAGGCCGCACGTGAAATGAAAGAGCGTGTCTCGCAGCTCATGCCACCCCACCTCGCCTATCCAATCTGGGTCAGCACCTTTCACTCATTAGGGGTACAATTATTGCGGCGCTATGCCCAGCTCCTCGATTACAAACCGGGATTTAGCATCTACGACGATGGCGACCAAATCTCTGTACTTAAAAAAGTACTCAAAAAACTCAATATCAACGACAAGATCATCACGCCCAAATTTTGCCAGTCACGCATTGGTATGGCTAAATCCCAGTGTCTCACAAGCACCCAGATCGCCAGCCAACGCTCGCTGTTCAGCAAAGAATTCCATACCATTTACAGCGAGTACGAGGCCGAACTCAAAGCGGCCAACGCTTTTGATTTTAACGATTTGATCTCTAAAACAGTTTACATTTTGGAAACCTTTGAACAGGCTCGCGAACAGATGCGCGATCATTTTCAGTTTTTACTTGTCGATGAGTATCAGGACACCAATGTGGGCCAGTACCGATTGATGCGGGCCCTTTGCCGCGACACCAATAATATTTGCGTGGTGGGCGACGAGGATCAGTCGATTTATGCGTGGCGTGGCGCGGACATCTCCAACATCCTCAATTTTGAAAAAGATTTTCCAGGCACAAAGCTCATCAAGCTAGAGGAAAACTACCGCTCCACGCAAAACATCCTCTCAGCCGCCTATGGTGTGATCAAAAACAACACTCAACGCCGCGACAAAAAACTTTTCACCAACAACTCCGTGGGAGAAAAGGTAAAACTGATCGAAACCGAAAACGAATACGAAGAAGGCCGCTTTGTGGCCGACAAAGTTCATCAGATTGTGGCTTCCGGTGGGTCGCTCAATGAGATCGCCGTGTTTTATCGCACCAACGCCCAGTCGCGTGTGCTCGAAGAACAACTGCGCAACAAAGACATCAATTATAGAATGTACGGTGGAATCCGGTTCTATGATCGCAAAGAAATCAAAGATGTGGCCTCCTATCTCAATTTACTACTCAACCCCACCGACGACGTGTGCTTCAAACGCGTCGTCAACGTGCCCGCCCGTGGACTCGGTAAAACCTCGATTGAAGCCATTGAGGCCATCGGTATGGAGCGCGGTGCGAGCATGGTGGCCAGTGCGATAATGGCCATTAAAGAAAACGCCGTGAACACGCGCGCTTCGAAAAAGCTCTCTGAGTTTTTAGATCTGCTGGTTCGCCTGCGGGCATTGGTTCCCACCCATGATGTGTATTCGCTCTTTAACGAAGTGTTGCAGCAAACAGGATATCTCGCGGAGCTTGAAAACGACGACACCGTGGAATCCAAATCCCGCATCGAGAACTTGCAGGAATTCGGCAATGCAATCTTGCGCTTTATCGAAACTCATCGCGATGAGGCGACCTTGGAGAAGTTCTTGAGCGATACCGCTCTGATGTCCGACGCCGATGACACCAAAGACGACAATCAACCGGCTCTCACCATGATGACATTACATATTTCCAAGGGTCTGGAGTTCCCTTACGTGTTTATGGTCGGGATGGAAGACGGCCTATTCCCGAGCGCGCAGAGTCTCGAGGACACCGAGGTCAAACTCGAGGAAGAGCGTCGCTTGTGCTACGTCGGTATGACACGCGCAGAAAAGATGCTCTTTATGAGTCACGCGAGGAGCCGCCGTCACTGGGGTGATCAAAATTTTAATCCCCCGAGCCGGTTTATCGACGAGATTCCGGCCGATCACTTGGAATCGATCAGCATGCTTCAAAAACGACCAGCATTCATGAACCGCTCCAGCGGTTCGAATGTGTACTCGCTCTCTTCCCGCAAAGAATCCAGCGTCTCCTACGACAATGTTTTTCCAGATTACGAAAACATGTCCACCGAGAGCGATTCCGCAACCCCATACCGCAAAGGTGCACAAGTGCGCCATCCTGTATTTGGTGCGGGCTCAATTTACAACGTGGAAGGCAATGGCGATAGCATGAAAGTTTCCATCATGTTCCGTGATAAATCTGTCCGCAAGTTTATCGTGAAACATGCCAATTTGACTTTTATTTAGATCTCGCCTAACTTTTTTATATGGATATCAACGCCTGGATTCGTTATCTCTACCACCTCCCATATGTGGCGCAAGTGACTCATTGGTTGTTGTTTGGCCTGGTTGCTGGAGTGACTGCAAAAGTGATCATTCCAGGTCAAGAGAATTTAGGGTGGTTGCGCACCATTGGCGTAGGTCTCATCGGCGCTGTGCTCGGTGGATTTTTAGCGACCTACTTGGGCTACAATGTGCGCATTGGTTGGAACCTCGTCGGCTTTGTGGCCTCCGTTGGAGGCGCAATAGTACTTATACTTCTCAACCGCGTGGTCACCCGCTCATGAATACGTACAGCGCTCTTCTCTTTGTTTTAGTCACTGCAACTCTGGCCGGTTGTTTTAATAAACACATGGAGAGCTTGTCGTGGAAACACATCGAAAGCAAAAATATCACTGACTTCGATTATAAAATTGATAAAGCCGCAGAAACCATTGAGATCTTTAGCGCGGACAACCAGCGCTTTCGCTTAAGAGTCTTTGAACGGGCCATCTCCGGAAGTGCCTACGGCACCTACGTGACCAACACCTTTGATATCGTCAGAAGTTTCTACAAAGAGTTTGAGAGCCCCTATCCGGCAACTTACAGCGAAAAGATCGTGTGTACCGATGCTCTTAAACCCCGCGCACAACCTATGGAGACGAACGCGGAACTGATAAAAGATGCGCTTCTCGTTTACGCCAACTCTCGCTACACCTACGGCGATTGTGACCCGGCGGAACTCAAGTACGAAACGCTACACGCTCTCGTTCATTGCAAAAAAGCCGACCTCACCTACGAAATCAAATATTTTATCGCCAAGTCCGACACCTCCACAAAAACTCTGCAAGATGTTTTTAAATCATTGCGTTGCAATTGATCATCCAGCGCCCATAACGTTCTGCTCGGCCACGAGGTCTACCGCAAAGACCGTTCAGTGAGCTCCCCCTGTTCATTTATTTTTACTTGTGAGACTTTAGATGGGAGATGATTTGGAGTTTTTCAGCAAATTCCATTCTTCTAAATAGGCCTCAACATCTATGGGAAGCCGATGTTGAGTTGGACTGTGATACTCGGCTTCCACCCCATCCCACCCCTTAAAGCGGCGGACTGATTCCTGATGATGAGTCTGAAAGTTAGGAGTCAGTGCCGCCTTCCCCCCTCCATTGGGGAGATCCACAATGTACGTCGGCATGGCGAGTCCCGAAAGATGTCCCCACAGTTCTCTTTGAATGTGCAAAGAATCATCGATGGAAGTGCGCAAGTGGTCGCTTCCCAGAGAGGGATCACACTGAAACATATAATAAGGTTTTACCCGCAAATATAAAAGCCTTCGCGACAATGCCTGTACTATTGCGGGATGATTGTTGATGCCGTTTAAAAGAACCATTTGATTCAACACTGGAATTCCGGCGTCGGCCAGTTTTTCCACCGCCATCGCCGCCTCAGCGGTGATTTCCTTAGGATGATTAAAGTGAGTGATGAGATAAACAGGTTTGTGTCTTTTAATAATTGCCGCGACATCATCGGTGATTCGCATGGGCGCTACAACGGGCATGCGCGTGTGAATACGAATGATCTCCACGTGATCGATAGCGCGCACATCGGAGAGCACGCGCTCCAAATGCGCGTCACTGATCGTCAGTGGATCACCGCCGGAGAGTATGACCTCGCGAATGCCCGCGTGTGAACGAATGTAAGCGAGCGCTTGTTCGTACTCGCGATTGCGTATGAATGCGTGATCGTTTGCTGTAAAATGCTTGCGCGTGCAGTAACGGCAATAAACGCTACACAGATCCGTAACTAAAAATAAAACACGATCCGAGTACCTGTGAACGATACGCTCCACCGGATTGTTCTGCGGCTTGCGCTCACCGAGTGGATCTTGCATCTGTTGGTGCAGTGAGGTGGTTTCCTCTACTCGCGGCATCAGGATCATCCGTACTGGATCGAGAGGCGCGTCTGGAGATGCAATGGACGCATAGTACGGCGTGGTTTGCGCGCGAAAGATATGCTTTTGGTTTTCGAATCCACTGAGCTCCTCGGGGGAGAGCGAAAAGTAGCGTGCAAAATCCTCCGCGGTTTTTAAAGAATTGCGAAACTGCCAGCGCCAGTCGTTCCACTGATTCACGTCATTCTCAACTCGTGGCTGTACAGGTAAAAAGCGCAAACTCATGCTCCTGAGGTCTATTCCAGCCCTCCGAGGAAGTCCACGTTGGAGCCAAAAAAACAGGCTAAAACGAGGGAATTCTCCCTCCTGACACAAGGCGTCCTTCCCGCACGCCACAGAGGGGCTGTTCCCGCCGGCGGGGGCAAAAGTTCTTTGTAGGAAGAGCTGAATGGTTTAGATTGTTCACTCCATTGTTGGAGGAGGTTTTATGAAATATGTAGTGGCGATCGTTCTGAGCGCTTCCGTGATTACGGCGTGTTCCAGCCATCCGATCAAACCCGAAGCAGACAACGTCAAAGTGAGCCGTGATGACGCCGATAAGGACTGCAAAGAGATTGGCCCTGTGGAAGGACGTGTGAAAAACGTTACAGGAAAGTTCGAAGAAGCCCTTGAAGACATGAAGCTCGATGCCGCCCGCAAAGGCGCCAACTACGTCCACATGAAACAAACCGGTGCACTTGGCCAAGCGGTCAGTGGCACCGCATACTTTTGCGATTGATCGAACATGATTATTTCAAACTCTGCTGGCGAGAAAATTATTTATCCTGACCTGCGAATTGCTCCGGTTCCATCGGGGACACGCTTAACCAACGTGGCAAAGACTTTGGCAAAAGCCGGTGGCCTTACATTCGTTAGCGTGTTCATTCCCATTCTTCACTTTGTGCTGGTACCAGTTGGCGTGATTGTGACTGCCGCAATGACCTATCGAGCCTATCAGCGCAACTATCTTGTCGAAAACCTCGAAGTCCATTGCCCCAGCTGTGACAAAAAGACGACGCAAACCGTAGGTGGGCCTCAGTTGCCACTGCGAACTATTTGCTTGAGCTGCGGCCACATGGTCTATCTTACAAACGAGCACCAAAATGTCTAATGCACAAACGCAACCCACTGTACTTATCACTGGAGCCTCTAGCGGCATAGGCTGGGAACTGGCGAAAATTCTCGCCCATGAAAAATACAATCTGATTCTCGTCGCGCGCAGTAAAGACAAACTCACCGAACTGCAGGAAAAAATTAAAACCACGTCCAACACTGTTGATGTTATTGCTATGGATCTTTCCGATGTGGACTCTGCGAAAACCCTATACGCTAAAACAGACGGTCTCGGTCGCCAGGTGGATATTTTAGTCAACAATGCCGGTTTCGGAGATTGTGGTGATTTTTCGGAATTGGATTTAGAGCGACAAGTGCAAATGATCAACTTGAACATCACAACACTCACTGCTCTTACCCACTTGTATTTGCAGGGAATGAAAAAGCGGCGCTCGGGTCATATCGTGAACATTGCATCCACGGCTGCTTTCCAGCCCGGGCCCTATATGGCGGTGTACTTTGCCACAAAGGCCTATGTGCTGAGTTTAACGGAAGCTCTTTCCGAAGAGCTCAGTGGCGCCGGCGTCTATGCGACCGCCATTTGCCCTGGCCCCACGCAGTCGGGCTTTCAGAGTTCTGCACATCTGGATTCCGCGAAGCTCTTTAAACGTGGACCGGTTCCAACCTCACAAGAGGTCGCTCAATTTATATTTGAAGCGATGAAAAACAG
This sequence comes from uncultured Pseudobdellovibrionaceae bacterium, assembly GCA_964400355.1. GTDB lineage: Bacteria > Bdellovibrionota > Bdellovibrionia > Bdellovibrionales > JAGQZY01 > JACKAL01. The sequence continues at coordinate 19,876 of CAYNTO010000002.1, read as the reverse complement.
AAAAGTGGTGGCCATTCATGGAGCGATGAACTCCACAATGGCTTTTGCCGGCCGCTTCGCTCCCCGCGCGGTGGTACGAAAAATTTCTAAAGCTTTGGTCAAGCCCCACTAACCGATCACGTGCAGCCACGAAGTAAAAACAGAATGAACAGTACCGGGATTGGCACTCCCAGTAACCAAAGAACAATCCACCCTACTTTGCCCTGCTCGTTGTTGAGACGATTGATGGCATCGTTTTCTGTAGGCACGGAATTGTCGGTTTTTTCTTTCGGCAAGAATCCCAATTCCGCAAGGCGGTCATCGGAAACTTTCGGTGTTGGACCTTTTTTAACAACTTCTTCAGAAATTTTATTTGAATTCTTTGTCATACACATCTCCTTAAAAGCCTTGCGGCAAGTGCCGCGGCGACTCTTGTAGGATAGCCAAAGCGGGATTTTATTTCCCGCTCCCGGTGTGATTTATTTGTGTTGTTGTTTACACAATGGGCAATCAGAGTTCTTTGATGTAGATGTCGTCGGTTTGGATTTCTCCCCCCATGTTGAAGACATGAGAGGACACGCGACGAAAGCCGTTCTTAGTGTAGAACCGAAGCGCGCGATCATTCTTTTCCCACACGCCCAGCCAAAACTTTTTATAACCCAAACCCTTAGCGATGTCGTACACCTTTTCCATCATATCGCGGGCAATGCCCTTACCGTGCTGGGAAAACTCCAAGTAAAAGCGCTTGAGCTCAAGATCCGTGCCCTCATAAGATTCTTCGCGATTGCGTACGAGCTGAATATAACCCACTAGTTGGCCCGCAACATACACACCCAAAGAGGTGAATGCCGGGTCCACAAGAGTCTTTTGAAAAGCCTCTGCACTGAGGTACTCATTGGCGTATGCATGCACAGGTTCAGCTGCGTTCGACGGTAAAAATGTATCGATGAAAATGCGTTGAGCCAGCTCTGACAGCTCGGCAGCGTGAATGGATGTTAGTGGCTCAAAGTGGACCATGGATATATTCCTATCGGAGATTGGAGCGTGCAGGAAGCTTTGGTGAACATCGTCATAAGATTTGCGGCGGAAATGAGTCCCTGGCCTTTGAACTCTCCGTACAAGTCAGCAGGTGTGAGCGCCTCTGCGGCTTTTATTTGAACCACATAGTCCCGCAATTTTAACGGATCCCACATGGTGCCCATGTAAGCCTCTATACCGACCGCCTGCGGGAAATCCGTGTTGTCAAAATCAAACACCAAACCATCGATCACCAAAAACATATGAAAACCCCACTTCGCGGCTTTGTAAGTAAACTCTTTAAAGTTGAGACGTGGCTGCAAGGGTTCCACACCCATGTGCGGAGCACCCTTATGGCGAAGCACCACAACCTTTGAATCTGCAAGATCCACTGGCGATGACTTTAAATTTTGCACGAAGGCGAAAATGGTGTCGGAACACATCAGCGGGCGATAAATATTATGATCCACAAAAAGATATGCGGGCGCGACTTCGTCAACCGTGTCGTAACAGGGCTTCGCATGTACCGGCGTGCCCCAGAGAAAACCAAAAATGAAAAGCAGTGACCCCATTGCCTTGTTCCGCCCTTTAGAAGATGACCCGAGCTCCTTTTAACAAAACGGCTCCACTCCTACCACCTTCCAGCGGCACGGAGTAAATTTAACAAAAGAGAATCATTGGCGCGCTCCACCATGTACTTGCACCACTGTCACGGCTGTGAAACAGTGGCTCATGGCCAAAAAGACCTCTGGGAAATTAAAAGCCAAATCACCGGCGTCCGACAAGGACTCGAAACCGGCAACAGCGTTTAAAATTGGCGACAAAGTCCAGTGGCAATGGCTGGGTCGCGCGATCAATGGGGTGGTCAAGGAAGTTCATACCAAGAGCATCAGCAAAGTGATCAAAGGAAAATCCATAAAGCGCAATGGGTCTCCGCAGAAACCGGCCTACCTTGTGGAGTCAGAAGCCGGCAATTTGGCGCTCAAGTTACAAACTGAATTGTCGAAATCTTCCTCTCAGAGTTCCCGTCCCACTCCAAAAATGTTTTCTTAAGAGTGGGTAAAAAAATAGTCTAGTTTGCATCGCGCAATTTCCATTTTAGGAATCTACGTATTCACTTCACAGGATCTACACATATTTCAAAATAGGCTTCTGTAGAATGAAACCAAGAAAGAAACGAGGTTCCCATGCCAAGACATCACGATACCGACTCGAAAATTTCCACAAAGGCCTCAGAAAAAAGAAATCTACGCAGTGCTGATGAACTCGACGAAGACTTCGAGCACGGCACTTCTATCCCAGGCGACAAAAAAAATTCCAAAACCCAAAAAGATATTCACATGGATGACAACGACCGCTATGGCTACGACAGCGACAGGGGAATGTATGGACATTATCACACTCAAGCACACGATGCCGCCCAACCCACACGATCCGATCGCGAACGCGGTTTGCAAAACTCTGGACCTGATCTCCTCAGCGATTACGGAGCTGGAGAAGGTGGAGGTCGTTTTGAAGGACGTGAAGAGGTCCACAACTTTGCCAACGAGTTTTATGAAGATACCGACAACGAGCGTTTTCGCGAGGCGCGCCGAAATCATGCGTTTCGGCACGGATACGACGAATCCGATATGCGCGACAGAGATGATTTTACTCCAGGCCAATCCCGAGGCGTTAGCCCTGGATTTGACGAGGTAAGTAGTTCCACTGGCAAGAGTGGAAAAAAAATGGCTGCCGCGAAGAAAAAGAAACAGCCAGCAAAAAAGAAATCCGCAGCCCAAACTGCCAAAAAATCTTTAAAAATGGCGGCGAAAGCCAAGTCGAAGACCTCCGCGACCTCAAAAGGAAAAATGGCTAAAGGCAAAGCCAAAAAAGCCACAGCGCCTAAAAAACGCAAGAGATAACTTAACTTTAGCACCTCAATCTACGGATTGACTGCGCTCCCGACCGCTCTCTCTTTGTACATAGACAGTGAGATGAGCCTCGGGATTTATTTTTTCCATCTCATTAAGAGATGGAAAAAACAATTTGCGTCCCACTATGAGAACCCTTTTGAGTTTTTGAAAATTGCACCGAATGTATTGTCATGAAAAAAACATTCATCTTAGCAATCAGCGTCGGCGTCCTTACAGCGTGTTCATCTACCTCTAAGAACGATCCCCATAAACTCAACTGCGAAAAGATGCACCAGGACAGCCAGGTCAAACTGGGTGAACTGCAGAGCATTTTTAACGCCTACCAAGAGGTCAATGTGGATTTGGCCACCAAACTCTCGGGACCGTACAAAGAAGAGGTGGCGAGCCTCAACGATCGGATCATTAAACAAAAATCACGCTGTTGGGCCGATGAATCTCGCGACATCGATAACGGTGTTGCATCCCTTTATCAGGACGTGAGCAAAATTTACGGCGAGAGCGACCACAAACCGCGCAAGCGAATGAGAAACGTTGCCTCGGTGAAAACCGCAGAAGCTCCGCCAGCGCCGCCGGAACAAAAATCTGACGAAGTCGTATCCACTCAGCCTGCCGATGAATAGCTAAACACGAAAAAAATAGACCAGACAAGCAAGCTCCTCAGTGCTATAGATACTTATATATCTAGCGCAGGGAGCTTTTATGAATTTATC
>CAYNTO010000002.1:0-16154 GCA_964400355.1 uncultured Pseudobdellovibrionaceae bacterium | reverse complement strand
CCTCAGTGCTATAGATACTTATATATCTAGCGCAGGGAGCTTTTATGAATTTATCTGGCAACACAATTTTGATCACGGGTGGCGGCTCTGGCATCGGACTCGCTATGGCCGAAGAGTTTAAAAAATTAGGCAACGAAGTTATTGTCGCCGGTCGCACGTACAAAAAACTACAACTTGCTGCTGAAAAAGGGCTTCACACATTGACAGTGGATATGACCGATGCGGCTAGTATAGAAACGCTCGCACAACTGGCCATTTCCAAATTCCCCGCTCTCAACGTGGTTATCCACAACGCCGGGATTATGGCCAACGAAAAGCTCACCAGTGGACACAACATCAAAGTGGCCCAGGACACCATCGCAACCAACCTCACAGGCCCACTCCACCTCACCAATCTCCTCCTCCCCCACTTTCTCAAGCAGTCGTCCGCGACGATCATGACGGTGACTTCGGGCTTAGCCTTTATGCCACTTGCTATGGCGCCCACGTATTGCGCGACCAAAGCGGCACTTCACTCTTACACCGAGAGCTTGCGCTACCAGCTGCAAGGCACGAATATTGAGGTGAAGGAGCTTGCACCTCCGTATGTTCAGACGCACTTGATGGGCGAACGCCAGGCGAGCGATCCGCACGCCATGCCGCTTGAGGAATTTATCGCAGAAGTTTTTTCTATACTAAGAGAAACGCCCAACGCGCCCGAAATTCTGGTGAAGAATGTTCAGCCGATGAGGAATGCGGCCTTTCAAGGCCAAGAGAAATACAATGAGCTTCATAAAACGCGCAATGATATGTTCATGAAAGCGCGTAAGGAAGAATGGGATCTGTTGTAATTTTTGGTGTCAACGACACCAAAAATTAGCTCTTTGGTTTTACCTGTGCCTTTGCGAATGCCGCCGCAAATGAGCCACTCAATCCACCCATGGATTGTGCGGACTTATGACTCTGCCAAGAGTTGTCCTGCTCCTCAGTGGGAAGCCCCAGAGAGATCTTGCGATCTTCAAAACGAATCTCATCGATACGCACTTTGATCACGTCACCCTTGTTGGTGTGATCAAATTTTTTCGCCTCTTCGGAATCGCGCCATTTAGACTTTGGCAGTAAGCCATTAATGCCCTGAGTGATATGAATGAACATGCCGTAAGGCTCGCGTTTGTCGACGATGCCATCGAACACTGTGCCCACCGGAAATGTTTGCGGAATCATGTTCCACGGATCCACAAGCTCACCGGCTTGTTTCATGGAAAGACTGATCTTGACTTGGTTCTCGGTCTCTTCGATGCGCAAGATCTTTACCTGAACTTTATCCCCCACACGCACGCCTTCGTTGGCATGTTTGAGGCGCGTAAAACCCACTTCGGACACGTGAACGAGACCCTCGACGCCACCGCCGAGATCCACAAACGCACCGAACTGCTCCACACGAGTGACGTCACCGGTAACGATATCGCCCACTTTGTTCTGCGTGAGCCACACGCCTTCGTTCTCAGCTTTTTGAAGATTTAAAAGTTTTTTGCGAGAGACGACGATGTTTCTTTTTTTAGGTTCAAACTGGGTGATAATAAACTCAAACTTTTTACCCACGTATTCGTTACCGTCCGCACCAAACGGAATTCCCAATTGGCTGACTGGACAAAACGCATTCTGCCCTTGGACAGACACACGAAAGCCACCGTTCACTACCTCAGTGACCTTACCCTCCACCGGCATTTCCATATCGAATGCGTCTTCGAGGCTATCAAAATCCACAGGCGCACCTTTAGCACCTTTGCGGGTGACACGGATCTCATCGTTGGTCACACGCACCACAACCACGTCGATCACGTCGCCCACTTTGTACTTTACATTTTTGTTCTCATCCAAAAGATCGGTCCCCAAAAGAACCGCATCCATCGGCGTACCCGTAGCGACAAACGCCTCACTCTTCCCAATACTCAAAATCTCCGCCTTAAACTTGTCGCCAACACGCAAAGTTTTATGAACGTTCGCCTGCGATTGCTCGAACATCGTCGCAAAGTCCTCAGACGCGTTAGTAGTGGATGGGCCAAAAAGATCGTCGTTGTTATTTTTAGTTTTAGACATGCCCACCCTTATAGCCTACCCCCCGCAAAAAGGCGCGCCCCCCTTTTTTGTAGCTACAATGCAGCATCCAAAGACAGCGGGAGACAGAGGGTCTGGCTTCCACTTTGGTAGTGCAGCTGCGGGCATTAGATGCGCAAATGGGGAATAACTGCCTTGGTCGCAACTGCTGTACTTGGAAGCAAAAATCTGCTATATTTATTAGGACTTTAAGTTTGATCTTATGGGGGCGTACTGGCTTCGACGTGGGATGTGAAACTTGGGGAGCATACCGGGGCGCATGAGGACCTCGTTAAAAATGTGCAATTTGTTTTATTTGGCGAATCTTTCGCTTTTGCTGCTTAGTATAAAGTAGCCATCGACGGTTTTGGTGATGACGCAATTCCCGAGATGCAACTTAGTCATCTCGATTTTTAGGTGGTGATTCAAGCCTAAAGATTTAAATAAATTGGATCAAGTGCCGGGCTAGTCTGTCGATGAACGACCCCGGCTCAACAATCATCGGCTAAGTATGTAGCGCCTTAATGCGGATCACTTACGGACCCGGGTTCAACTCCCGGCGCCTCCACCAAATTTGTGCCTCTCACGGAATAAGCCGTGAGGGGTACACCACTTAAATAAAAACAATAACTTAGACAGAAGAAGCTCTCGCAGATCACACGACATCATCACTTGAAATCAGGCGAAATCACTCCAGTTGCATCGATTTGTAGTAGATGGCTGTAGTTGACGGTTTCGCCTACTACAAAAAGTTTGAAAACAAACGACGTGTACGACGTTAACGACGTTTCCCCAGCTACAACAAAAAGCCGACGCTCTAAACGCCTCTAAGGAGAGTTTTTATTGAGTGGGGCGGGCGGTTGCCCCCGTTGTTTTCTCCAGACGCTGGAGAGGTTAACTTTCTATCGTTGAATATTAGATGGATGAACGGCAATCCCCCTACCCTATCAGAGAGTGGTGCTTGCGTGTGGCTATCGCCATTCTCCAGACTGAACCCTCTGATGGGCGCTACTCATGGAAGCAGAAGTAAGTTGTTTAACTACTTCCATCAGTAGAACCCACCAGTTAAGTGCGGCTGCCGTTACCTTCCGCTCAAGCCATCGGTCGTTGTCTGAAGCTGAAGTGCAGAGTTGCCTCTGCCTTCGATGTTTCGATATCCCCAATCAATCGGCTTGGCCTGGTTTAATCCCCTCACCAGAATATTGTTCGTCCTGAACTTCCAGTGATCCAACTGTGTAGCCAATAAAATGCTCAGCATTCTATCCCCAACTACTGCCTGTCATAAAAAGGAAATACGTGCGGAAGTTTGATCATCGTGACCTAGGAATCTGCAAATCCTCTTCGCCAGCTCTTGTTAGGTGACTGAGCCTTGCCTAGTTTCTCGTCTGTTAGGCTACGCATCGACTATGGGAAAGGGTTCCACTTAAAAACCAAACACCGGAAAATTGAAAAAGAAAATCTAGAAAGCGCGGAGTCGGTAACAATTATTTTCTCTGCCGCTCTGGAAAAATTAAATTGCAGTTGTTGGTGACGGCCTTCGGCTTTTAAAACAGTGGCAAACACTTCTGCAAGGCGCGTGGACAAATTTTCCAGTCGCGGTTGCGGCAAGGCCCCGCGCTCGCGAAGCAACTCGTGCAACAGCCTTTAAAGAACCGAGGCGCTCTGATTCAATTCATTCAGAATTTTAGTCCGAGTAACAAAACCTTCGATTTCTCGAGGAGATTTGATTGTTTTCACAGTTTCATAATCAATGGGCGTTGATATTTCCAAGCTGCTTGCTAAGGCCTGTGCGATACAGACCCTTGCTTGAGCGTCTGGGTAACTGAGGTGAAACGTATTGACTGACGATAGTGTTGATGGATACTCGTCGCAAATGAGAATTAGTGTTTTCCCTACTGCGGAACAATCTGCAATCAATTCTTCCAGTGTGCGGCGATTCTTAAGCTTAGAAACAAACAGGTCCAAGTCATCAATTACTATCAAGTCAAAATTGCTTACCTCCTTGATGAAAAAAAGCTCTTCTGTTTTAACTCCGATTTTTAGATCTGGATATTTTGTGAGTGCTTGATTGCAGATCCAGCTCACAAGGTGACTCTCCCCCACGCCCACGGGACCTGTTATCAAGAGGCAGCTCGGATTAGTACGAATAGAATCTAAAAACTCAATGACTTCACTGCGGCTAGAAATTTCTGCAAAGTATTCGGAATTAACGGAGTTGAGTTTCGCCAGGTGGGACAAATTAAATGATTTCATTTTGGTTCCTCTCGAAGACATTCTTTAAGCTCTTTGCGAATAGTATCCCACTCTGCATGACTAATCCGCGCTCCAGTTGGATGAATAATTCCCAAAAGATAGATGCTAGAACTTTTAGTCGATACAAACAGTGTACGATTCTTTGATTTAGTGACTCTCTCTTCAGATTGTAATTCTAGCAATGTCCGAAGGTGAGTATAAGTTTTAATGCCTTCGGCTAGAATAAATCTTGGTCGTAGCACCGCGGCCATTTCCCTAATTTTACTGGCGCAGAATGTTTCCAGTTTACTTCGGTATTGTGGGTCGACTTTGTTCCAATGTGCAATGCTAGGAGAACGGAAGAACAACAAATTTGTTTTTACACTTCGCTCGAGCACGGGGAGCTCTTCAATTGATTCAAACAGAGTTCTTATTTTTTTGGCAATTGCGTAACTCTCATAGAGATACTCATGTTGTTTAGGAATTTGATTCGCTCGATCTCTATCAAAGGAACTGAAATCTCCTCCGGGATTAAACCCTACAATCAACAGTTCGGGGTTTGCGAATACTGGGGAATAGAAAACAGCGAAGCCGTCTTTAAGGAAAGAATGTTCGCTCCAGATCTTATCTACATCTGAAGTTAACGTCTTTGCCCACTGTGTGACCTTGCTTGCGGAATCCATACCCTAAAGTTAGGGCGATGGCGCCAATCCGTCGCTCTCGATTCAATCCAACGAATGATCGTTCAATGTATCGAATGAATTCTGCGTCAAAAATTGAAATACGCAGTGTTCCGACTCAATCTAGTTATCTACAAGCTCAGTCCTAGTTGATGTTCGAATCGTTTTCCCGTCAGGTGCAGGGGCTTGGTAATGGACTACCTTCCGATCATTTCTCTATCTTCTCTATGACAAGTCGGTACCTGCGATCAGAATCTGTGAATGTTGTTGATACTAAAATTTCTGAAGCCTTCTTGTTCTCTTTTGCGTTGAACAGTAGCTCTGCAATCGATATCGAAAGGTAATCTGCAAGATTTTTTACTAAATGCAGGTTGCGAGCAGAAGGTGGTGTGCCTTGTCCCCAGCCATGTAGTGTGCTTACGGGAATTCCGCAAGAACGTGCCAGCTCGTTTAGCGACAGGTTTCTCGATTTTAATTCTCTCTTAATGACTAAGTGTAATTTGATCTCCACGCGTATTCATTCTGTCGAATAAACATTCAGTAGCCCAGCTCGTTTCAATACATCGAATGTCCATTCGGTAGGTCGAATGAAATAACCTCCTTGCGTCGTAAAGACGCCAATGTTCCGAGTACGATCTTGATCGAAGCTCCTGATTTTGGCGTCAGTGTTTGATCAATCAAAGGATCTGACTGAAGTTCGCGGATCAAGTCATAGTCAAGCTGCCCGAACCTAAGCTGTAGTTGCGTTGACTCGACGATATCTATATTTGCCAGGAGCAAATCGAGTCGCTGGCGACATTGGTCTGCCAAGTTTTTCAAGAAATTGTTTTTTAGATCTCGATTTCTGCGATTGAGTTCCTGGTAGACATCAAAAAGGATAAGCGCCTCCTTGCGCTCCTGTGAGTTAACGAATGCAGACGGAATGTTCTCAAAGAGCTTAATCGCATCTGCGACTGGATCTGATTGTCCGTACTGAGAGCCGATGACAAGGTAGGCATCCAGTGTTTGATATTTCGACTTCAGTTTCTTTAAAATTGCTTTGGCACTAGTGATGGGGTTATCAAGATCCCTGACTAGCAATCTGAGAGATTTCCTTTCTATAAGTGGAGTCGAAATCGGCCGAATACGAGGCGGCGTTTTCAGTCATGGTCGCCCCTCGTTTTCGCTTCTGTTTTTTTGTCTGAAACGGGAGGGGATTTCGAGGCGGCTGCAATTGCTCTGTTTATTGCTCCACTCGAGCAACCAAGCTGCTTTTGTATTTTCCGATAGCTCTGCCCCTGCTCCCGGAGTTTGAGAATCTTTTGAAAATCATTTGTCTGTGGTCGTCCGAGTTTCTTTCCGTTTGCAACAGCGTGGGCAAGACCAAGCATGCATCTTTCAGCCGTGAGTGCCTTTTCAAATTCTGAAAGTGCTCCGAGTATCTGAACGAACAAGCGGCCGGACGGTGTGCTGTAGTCGACATTATCTTTCGTCGCTATGAAGATTACTCCAAGAGCTTCAAATTCATCCAAAGTGGTTACGAGATGCTTGAGACTGCGAAACAGTCTGTCCATCTTGATCACGACCACGCCATCAACTTCTCTGTTGCGAACGAGATCCATCAACTCTTTTAGTCCCGGCCTGTTGCTGGTTCCTCCAGTAAATCCGTGATCTACAATTTCGTGGGTGATTTGAAACTCCCTGGCAGCACAGTATCTGCGCAACTCATGTACTTGCACGTCAGGGTTCTGCCCATGGTGCGAAGTTGAAACCCTGGAGTAAGTAGCTACTTTTTTAATAGTTCGTGAAGAATTAATGGGCCGCCGCCTCTGTTTGGTAGTGGTACTCTTGCCAGAGCAATTGGATCTTTGAATCGCAATTCAGTTGGTCGACTATCTGTCCGTCTGCAATGACCGAGTCGTCTCGGACCAAGATTGGTCTGCCGTAAAACGAGTTGTGAATTTTTTTGTTATGAAGGTCTGCGAGTAAGTCCCGAAATTCTTGTGAAACAAATTGTGCTATGCGTGAGCCGGCACTCTCCACGGCGAAAACCCGCCTTTCCACCTTTAAATTTTGCCTGTGGAGGCTCAATAAAGCTTCTGAATTGTTCTTTGAAGATAACAATAAAAGTTAAGGATTACAGATAATTACGCAAAACAATAAGAGATAGAATAAAATAGGAATGGTGCGTCAGCACGGTGGATGTTTACAAAAGCAATTTTTTAGAAGAGCCTATCGTTCTCAGGGGAACGCAACTTGGCCATTCATCCGATTCTTAGAAAACAATATTCGAGCTGGAATGAGCTTGAAACCTTGATTGCTAAAATTGAATCGACTGCAGAAAAAGGCGATGTCTTTGAGCAATTTGCTTACTTCTATTTCCTCTTCAATGCCCGTGTTTATCAAATCGCAGAAATTTATTCTCCGAAGGTGCCTGGTAGAGACATTCCCCGTGCCCTAGTCGAAAAGCTAAAGCTATCAAAAAAAGATGACGGTGTTGACGGAGTAATCGTTCGAACTGACGGAAAAGTTGTTGGATACCAATGTAAGTTTCGAAGTGGGAGAGTCTCGCCCCCAAGCAATGAACTCAATAATTTCTGGGCCGAGGCAGAGTTTGCCGATTATCGTTTGGTATTTTCTAACGCGGTAAAATTGCCATCAGATTTTACAAAGAGAAGAAATGCACTTCGCATTTTGATCGATCAACTTCATTTGTGTGGATCGGATTTTTTTCTTTTCTTAAACAATACATTGGGGGGTGCAGCCCCGACCCAAGCTCGTCAAATCGCTAAGCCTTGGAGCTTCCAGAAAGACATTGTCGCCTCGACATTAAAGGGCCTCTCCCAAGTATCGAGAGGTAAACTTATAGCCGCTTGTGCATCCGGCAAAACCCTAATGACTTTGTGGATAGCCGGCGGCCTTGGATCTCGGAAGACGCTTTTCTTGGTCCCCAATTTGGAGCTTGTTAGGCAATCGGTCGATCGATGGGTTAATAACGCAGAAGTAGCATTCAAATTTATTGCAGTTTGCAGCGATAAAACGATGAGCTTGGATTCAAGTGATTCTGACGAAATTGAGAATGATCCGCTGGACACCGATATACCTGTTACTACTAATCCAGGAGAATTAAGCAAATTTCTGACACAGAATAGTAATGAAACTTCAGTTGTATTTTCCACTTACCACTCGACCCAGGTTGTGGCTGACGCGGCAAAGACTTCAAATTATGAATTTGACCTAATCATTTTTGATGAAGCTCATAGAACGGCTGGAACAAAAGATTCGGGACTCTTTGGAAAGGCATTATTAGACGAATATATTAGATCTAAAAAAAGACTCTTCATAACTGCCACTGAGCGAGTCGTAAAGCCTTGGATTAAAGATAAGTTTGAACAGAACGACCGCACTCTTTTTTCCATGGATGACGAGAGCAGTTATGGCCCAGTTCTGTACAAGTTGCCCTTTGGTGCAGCGATCAAACAAAAGATCATTTGTGATTATAAGATTGTTTTGTGCGGAGGGTATCCTTCAGAATCCGCCAGTATATTTTCGGAGAATCGTTACCTCACAGTCGCCGTTGGAGTTGAGGAGCAAGTCTTTACAGCTCAACAGCTTTTAACTGCTCATCTATTTTTAAAGTCTGCCAAAGAGCTTGGGGTGAAAAAGATCATTTCTTATCATTCTACTATTGCAGAAGCGAAGGCATTTTCGAATCTCTTAAACAGATTAGATTCGAAATTTGTAAAAGCTATTTACGGCGTATCATTGGAAAAAGGCGCGTTTCTTCATGTGAACGGTTCAATGTCTGCGGCAGAACGTGCAGAAGTGTTTCGATATTTTGAAAGCGCAGAGTTTGGTCTTATTTCTAATGTCCGCTGCCTTACGGAGGGAATTGATATTCCTTACGTCGATGGGATTCTATTTGCGGAACCTAAAAACTCGGTCATTGATATTGTCCAAGCAGTTGGACGAGCGCTAAGGAAGCCAGCGGGTTCTGTTGATAAAACTGCACACATCATTATTCCAACTGTCATGAATGAGGACGGATCATTTGATGATCATCGATTTGAGACTTTCCATACAGTGATTCAAGCAATGAGAGATCAAGATGATACGCTTGCTGAATGGATTGATCACATTAACCTTGGGGTAGTTAAAGGTCAGGGAAGGCGCTTTATGACAACAGCGCCAAAGTTTCAGTTAATTCTTCCAACCAAAATTGATCTCGAAAGATTTACTGAGAATCTCGCCTTGCGGATTGCAGAGGTCAATAGTCGACCGGCGGGACAAGCGGGTCTCGGTGCAAAGCTTGGTAAAAACCAAAGAGGTAGCGAATTAAAACGTCTATTTAAAAGTATTGGCGATTACAACGCGCTTCCATTTAAAGAGTCTTTGGTCGACCCAACTCTTGCGAAGTTTAAATCAGAAACGGAAAGTAAGGATAGATCCGACCTGATTGTAAATAATAACAATGTATCGCACTCGGAGCGACTCGGACTAATTAAGCAAGTTTCAAAGAACAAGTTTACTTTAACTGGTGTCGGGAAGTTATATTGGAAAAGCGAGATAGAGTTCTTCGAGTTGTTTAAAAATCAAATTCTACTCTTTTGGAATGATGACGACTCTCAGCGACTATATCCGTATCGCTCATCGTTTGAAGTTTTAAAATCCGTCGGTTCCATGAACTATATTGAATTTCTGTTTTCTCTTTATTCGATGCGGCCCGGAAACAAAAAAGTTGAAGTTGATAAATGTATCAGTATTGTTAGCCACATTAAGACAAAGTATCCCAACGTCATGGTTGCTTCAGATGCAATCAAAGAGAACCTTCAAAATGAACTCAACCAACTTCGCGGATCTTCATTTTCAGACAGAGATGTCTGGACAGACCGAACTACAACCTTCAATCAATTTCGGTTTTTAACTAATCACTTGAGTCTTTTTACAAATCTATTTGTATATGATCAAAAAAATCGTCGCATATCATTGATAGAAGGCCGAGCAGGCCTCATTGAAACTGCGCTTGCTGAATCCGCAGGTGCCCTCAGTAGTCTTGCTGACGTCGACGCCAGTTCGCTTTGGGTAAAATCGTGGGGGAAAAAATGTTAGAAGTACAATCTCGTATTCTCAAGGCTTCAAGCACTAGGAAGCCAAAAGTGTTTCCAGGGGTTCAGGTCGCCGAACCTCACACTCCAATATACAAAATGCACAAATATTTTGCCCGCAGACCCCAAAATGTTTTTCGGGAATTGATAGGGTTTTATACAAAACCGGGTGATGTCATTTTCGACCCTTTTTGCGGCGGAGGAGTTACGGTTTTTGAAGGGATCTCGACCGGTCGTAGAGTAATTGGCAACGACGTGAACCCACTCGCCATTTTTGTCACAAGAACTGAATGCGCGTCAGCTTCTAAAGATACTTTTCTAAAAGCTGCAGAACAAATATTAAAAGAGTTTACGGACGAGATATCGCCACTTTATCAAACTGAAAATAGAGATTCGGGTAACTTAGTTGAAGCAAGATGGTTTGAGCATGCCTACACAGCTGAGTGTTCTGAGTGTAAAAAACAAACAGTCCTGGCCAATGATTACAAAATTCCCAAGAAAAGTGGCTGGTACTATTGTTCTGAATGCAAAGAAAGTCTTCAGGCAGTTGCACTTAAGCGCAATGGGCACAAACTACTTTCAGTTACTTACAAACTAACCACTAGGGCTACTCAGAAAACAGTTGTGCCCAATCAAAAAGATATTGAACTTTCTAACGCAAAAAAATTTAAGCGTGGAGTTAAAAACTTAGATGTTCAATCGATTTTGATTCCTGAATTTTGGGATCGGCAGCAGGAGGATTGTCTTCACAGGAAAGGGGTGGAAAGTTTCGCAGACTTCTTCACTATGAGAAACCTTTATTCGATGAACGTTTTGCGTGAATTGATTAGGTCGAAGAAGGGAAAGGTTTCCGACGAGATCTACCAACTACTGCTCTTAATGTTTAGTGCGACGTTGCGGTATACCAACAATTTAACTATCTCCACGAAATCATGGATGGACGGGCGACCCGTCGCTTGGGCCAAACACGCCTATTGGTTGAGCAACCAGTTTGTTGAAGTCAATCCAATTGAATATCTTGAGAAACGAATAGAAGCGATAGAGTCAGCTTTGGAGTTTCAAGGAAAAGTATTGCCGACGAGCTTGGAAGCAAAGTCTATAGGAACTTTTTTTAGTTCAAAGAACGCGACTCATTATTTAAGCGTTGGTGACTCCGCGAAGACAAAGCTGCCTGCAGAAAGCATCGATTGCGTTATTACGGATCCGCCATACGGGGCAAATGTACAGTATGGTGAGTTGTCAGCATTTTGGCTTGCCTGGTTATACAAAGATATAGGCATTGATATTGATAAGTGCTTGTCGCTAGAGAGCGAGGTTTTGGTAAATCGAAAGCGGGGTAAAAAGAAGAAAAATTATGAAGATTACTTCAGTGGGCTTCATAAAATTTTTTCTGAGTGTCATCGCGTTTTGGTCAGTAACGGAAAGCTGATATTCACTTTTAACAATAAAGATCCATTAGTTTGGGCCTGTGTCATTAAGGCGACTTCTGAGGCCGGTTTTGAGCTAGAGCCTGGAGGAATAGTTTATCAAAGCCAAATCTCAAACTATGCGAGCACTGCGCACACCAGATTCGATGGAACAGCCACTGGCGATTTCATCTATGTTTTCAAAAAAATTAGTAAATCAGCGAAGAAAAGTGAGCCTGCTAAGAGCAAAAGCATGGGAACGATTTTGAATCGAACAATTAAGGAAATTGAGGAACAACTTACGGTTTCCGAAATGGTAAATAGCGAAGAGAGGATTTCATTTTTTTGGGGTTCGGTTTTGCCGGAACTGGTCCGATCTTCGGACCACTTTCCCAACTTTAGAGAGTTTTCCGCGTTTGTAAGTGAATTAGAGTTGGATAAATGGTTGGAACGACATTTGCGAGAGAGAGCTACATGATAGAACAACAAGGCACATCAGCATTTATTGAATACTACAATGATACCAAGCTGAAAGAGCAAATTGGATCCGCGATAAAAAGGTTCCCTATTCAAGATCAAATCAAAAACCTTCGAAGTCTTGTGAACTTCAGTCGGTCCACAGTTGAGCCATATCAATCATGGTTTCGGTATCGTGAAGGCTATTCACGATTATTGGTGCGGAAGTTAATTCAAGAACAAAACTTGGATGCAAAGAAGTATTTTATTGCTGATCCAATGGTCGGATCAGGAACAACTGTTGTTGAAGGATGTGAAAGTGGCTTTGATGTATTGTCCTCTGACGTAAATCCATTAAGCTCCGTGATGGTAGAGCTTAAAACCTTACGACCAAATCATGTCCTGATTGATGCTATCTGCAGGGTTGCCTCAGAACTAAACTTTAAATCATCAGTTAAAATTCCAGATCTGGGATATGTTTTTGAGGATTATTTTTCAAACGGTGTCCTTGAGAATCTTTTGGCTTTGAGGCAGCAAATTTCGAAAATTGAAAACTTGAGCATCAAGAAAGTTTTCGACGCCGCGTGGATCATGGTGTTGGAGGATTGCTCCAATCGTAAACGTGATGGTAATGGCCTGGTTACGCGACCTTCGAAGGTTTTGGATATCGAAGTTGCATTCTTGGATAAGTTGAACCAAATAACTGCCGATTACCTACATTATCCAATTCATTCTAAATCTAAAGTAAATCACATTACCGACTCTGCTAAGAATATTGTAAAGCATGCGAAAGCTTATGAAAAAGAGACGAATAAGAAATTGGGCTTAGTTATCTTTTCGCCGCCATATGCGAACTCGTTCGACTACATCGAATCTTATAAGCTTGAACTTGTGTTGGGGGAGTTTTGTAGGTACGAGGAGCTGGACAATATTCGCAACCCAGCTGTTAGAAATTATCGGATTTCCCAACGAGCAGAAAAGAAATCGAAATATCCGTACGTGGAAAGCTTAGTTACTGAGATTGAGTCTGCAATACCAGAAAAAGAAAAGCTTACGGGAAAAAGGGATGGCCGATCTAGACTTGTTCCTGGAATGCTTCGATCTTATTTCGAAGATATGTCGGATGTACTAAAAAGCATCTTTGAATCCCTGTCATTTGGAGGAAAGTGCTTAATAGTAGTAGATCAAAGTGCATATCTTGGAAAGGTCATTCCAACTGACTACTTGTTGGCTCTTATTGGTGAGGAAATTGGTTTTGAAGTGAATAAAATCACTTTGTGTAGAAAAGCTATGACTTCAGCCCAACAGCTTAAATCACATCCCTATTTGAAAGAGGCGCTTCAAGAAAGTGTAGTTGAATTGGTCAAGCCCGCATCTGCCTAATTGAAGTGCGGAAGTTTTGAATTGCGTTTACAGGACTTAGATCTGCCGTTGTGAAGGTAATGAGTAACGGACTCTCGCGGTCGAGAATTTTGTTACCAGGCAAATTTCGCAATTAAAGTGAAGCTCGAAGACCAACTTTTCTTTCTCGGTATTGATACCAATAGCCAAGTCTTTTAATTCTGTACTCTACGAGTTCTTTTGAAACTAAATATTGTTTTGCAAAATCTTGAACTGATTGTTTACCACTCTTCTTTACGAAGTCTTGAATGGCCTTTAGCGGGACTAAACATGCGGACGCAATATAATAAGCGTCGTGTTCCTCATCTGCCTCGAAAGTTCGCCCGTGGTGTTGCCCCAGTTTAACAATTTTTGTAAGTTTGTGTCCCTGAAGGATGTGCCACACTTCTTCCATGACAGAAACTCGTTGCCGCTCCCTATCGTGTACATCATTGAAAACAACCAGCCATTTTTCCTGACCGACGTCCAAGGGAACACTCATTGCTGACCATTGATTTGCAGAATCACCCGTTAGGCGTTTCAAGAGAGCTGAATCAAAATCCGTCACTTCTGAAATTGGAATAAGGGTGAGACCTTCGATTTCTAGTTCAAAAGGATCTAAGGGATCTGAGTTCTTAAGTCCAAGGTCCGACCTAAATCGCTCTGCCAATTCTTCCATGTAAGTCTTTTGTAAAGCCATGCCTTATTCACTTGTCCTGATATGTTTTTTTAAGATATTCAGCGAGCTTAACCAAAGCGGTGGTTGTTCTCGAGTCGATATTTTTTGCAGCCCTAAAATGAACCTCGAGAACTTTTTCGACTTCGAGACCTAGTTTTTTGGCATCATTGCCAAGCCAGTTTGCTAACCTTGCCTTGGTTCCGTCATCAGGTTCTGTCTCAAACTTCTCAAGCCGTGAGAGGGTTGCAAAGCTGACTCCGCTTTGTTCGGCGAGCCTTCTTAGACTTAGGCCTAGGGTTTTCCTCTTTAAAATAATGGCTTCTATGAGCCTTTCGACATCTTTTTCCATAGAACCCCTTTTCGTGAAACACGAAACAGTTGACACACTCATCGATGATTGTTCTAATGACACATGAAACAGACTACACAATAGGGTGTGGTCGGTCAACTTACATAAAAAGGAGCCACGGAATGGCTAACAAGAAACCACCAGTATTCACAGTACCCTCTGGCAATGGCTGGGCCAACAAGCAAGCGGGAAAAGAAGTATCAGGGCATCGAACCAAGGCGGCTGCAGAGACCGAGGGTCGCAGGCACGCTAAGAGAGATGAAACCGAGCATGTAATTCTCAAATCCAATGGTCAAATTGGAGAAAAGAACAGCTACGGAAATGACCCATGCCCACCTAAGGACAAAAGATAGTGAGTTTGTATCCGCTTATTTGGTTGGGCGGCCTATTCATGGCCGCCCATTTATTGGAGGAAGAAAAAGTGAAAAATGTTTTTATTAGTTATGATTTTGATAACGATTCATTCATAAAAGAAGCCCTCGTTGGCCAAGCAAGAAATCCAGACACGCCCTTTCAAATTATTGATCGATCCCTTAAAGAAGCTCTCACGGGAGATTGGAAGACAAAAATTCGACCCAGAATTGAACGTTCCGACATCGTCGTGGTGATGTGTGGTCAAAAAACACATACAGCTTCAGGTGTTGCGACTGAACTTCAAATTGCGCAGGAGCTTGGTAAGCCCTATTTCTTGCTTAGGGGCTATGCAGACAAAGCTTGCACAGCACCGACTACCGCTCGATCGAGCGACAAAATGTATAATTGGACCTGGGACAATTTGAAAATTCTTATAGGTGGAGGACGATGAGCACCCCATCGTCGGACATATCAAAGATTCTTTGGAACGATAACCCGGTAAGAAATGGTTACGCCAATGAAGACCAATATCGGGATCATGTACTTGAGCAGTACAAGCTCTATGTGGAAATGGCTGACAGAATTAGTAGCAGGCGCGACATCGCAAACACTTTCTTTCTCACTCTGAATGGTGCTGCGCTCGGCTCCGCCGGAGTTCTTATTGAAAAGGGTTTTGGTTTTACCGAGAAATGGGCGCTGTTTTTTCCACTTCTCGTTTTGCTGTTGGGCTGCTTCTTCTGGAATCGTTTGATCAACTCATTTAGGCAGCTTAATGGCGTGAAGTTTTATGTTGTTGGTGAACTAGAAATGCGATTGCCAGCAAGTCCGTATAGGAAAGCTGAATGGGAGACGCTACTAAAAGAAGGAAAAGATCGAAAGGTGTATTGGCCACTAACCCATGTGGAGGCGAAAATACCGTGGATCTTTGCGGGCGCCTACCTTCTTGCGGCTATTGCTCTTTTTTGCGCAGGGTAAATGCACTCGCGTTATGACTTGTTGGTAAAATTCTTTTGAGTCAGTAGGTGCCGTAGCGCTTTCTCAAAGCGGTATTTCTTCGAGCGTGATCTATTGTTATATCTGAATTCAAATTCCAACAAATAGTCTGCAAGCGTATGCTCTTTGATTCCCGAGAGGTAAACCTTTGTAAGAACCATTTTGATTTGCTTGAAAACCTTCGTACAGTTCTTGCTCAACTGATCGTCCCTCACCTTTTCCTGTGTGCCGCCTTTGATCGGCTCCTTGGACAAAAATGTTGTACGAATTTTTTGATCAGTATTCAGTTTAATAGTTTGAGGGTGCGAGACAGTCGAATTCCGATTGATGACCTTTAATTCGTTCTCAAAGTTTTCAGGTTCTGCGAATGCCAAGCGTAGTTGATCGTTGTCAGACAGGATGATCAGGAGCGGCCTGTGCGATCGCGCACATGCATGTTCTTATGAACCTCCAGCGGATCGAGAC
>CAYNTO010000001.1:536810-558092 GCA_964400355.1 uncultured Pseudobdellovibrionaceae bacterium | reverse complement strand
TTTTAAGTGCTTGGTCCTCGATATCGCAAATACGATCAACGGCCTCAAATTTCCATGTAACCATATCTCCAGGTTCACCCTCATATACGACAAATCCGTGGATTGTTGCGGCCATAGTAAATGCAGTTAAAAATGTAATCAGTTTCACGATTGTAATTCTAATAGAAAACACTTTCTCATTTGCCAGCATCGCCTAGAGCTTCCTCGGTCATTCACTTTCAAGATCTTACCAACTCGCAGGAAAGGTTCGGTGACGCATCGGCTGAGTAAACAGTGCCAAGGTAAACATCAATACCCCGCCATCGAGCACATACTTTGTGAATTCAAGTTCTGGATCCTCTAAGCTCGTAATAAAATCAAAGATTTGAGTTCGAAACAATAAATAAACTGCTACCACAACAATCGCTGTTAATAGTCGGAAAATCGAAAATTTAATGCGCATTTTTGTACTATCGGAAATATTGTGATTAGGTTCAATTAGTTTACTTTTCACTTTTCTACCTTTTGAGATTCTATCCTCAATCACCAAACGCACATAAAGTAATACTGATGAATTGCGATGCTCATATTATATATTGAATTATTATTTGAATTTTCCCAAACTTGAAATACATTACTGCCATTACTTACCTTTGAAATCTCAAGTCGATATTTATCAAGTTTAATTCTCAGTGCGTCCATAAATCAATTATATTAAATATTATCGAAACAGAGGTAATAGAACGCAGCCTAATCTCTGATCGTATCATTCTGGAACTTTTCTAAAACACACAAGGGTATGACGCGATTCTACTTCCGCTGCGGAAGTAACAATGCGACATGAGGGGTGTTGGTGCTATCGGTGGGTTTGGCTTTGTTGGATTCGGGTACTCATGGAGTAGTCTAAGTAGGCCTTAAAATACGAGATGCCGTGGAGTGCTTTGTAGCTACAAATAAAAAAAGGGACATCTTTCGACGTCCCTCTTTTACTTCCTTAATTTGAAGTTTAAAGACTATGGCTCTTCTTCGAATTCTTCAGACTCCATGCCTTCTTCTTCGAAATCGCCTTCGAATTCGCCCTCGTAATCGTAGCTTACGTTTACTAAGTAGAGGATCGAATCGAATTCGCTCTCTTGGGCCGTGCCTAAGCGATCCCAAGCGTGTTCGCTGTCGGCAAGACCGCTCACACCGAAGCTTGTTTCATCGAACCACATTTTATCGAAGTCTAATGGCTCGTTGGCGGCGATGCGTGCGGGCGTGTACCAGTTTTGCGCTTTGATACGGAACACGAACATCCAACGCTTTAAACCGTCTGGTGGGCATTGAACTGTTGTTCCACACTGCGTGAAACCATCCGAAGACTGCATCACGTAGCTGCTCGCCACAAATGGGCTGTAGGCTTGATCTTTAGTAACGCCGTTACCATCGTTGTAACCTGAGCTGTACCAATCTGTGTGGCGATCAACCGCATCGCGAAGCAATACATAGGCGCGCTCTTGATCGGCGCTGTCTGTACCCAAA
This sequence comes from uncultured Pseudobdellovibrionaceae bacterium, assembly GCA_964400355.1. Classification (GTDB taxonomy): domain Bacteria; phylum Bdellovibrionota; class Bdellovibrionia; order Bdellovibrionales; family JAGQZY01; genus JACKAL01. The sequence continues at coordinate 556,592 of CAYNTO010000001.1, read as the reverse complement.
CCTGTAAAGGCGTTGAAACCGATGTCGGGGCTGTTCCAGGCGCCATCCACTGACAACCACGTCGGGTTGTAATCAAACAACGCGCCGTCTGTAGATGTTTGTGAGAATCCAAAGCTGTACGGAGCGTACTGCGGCTGAGTGTGTGGGTAGATAGCTACCATTTGTCCTTGTGACGAGAACACATTCGAGTGTTTGTCGTCGCGGAACAACCATGCGGCAAGGCCGGCGCGAGCTGCATTGTAGCGATAAGCAAATGGATTTTTAAAATAGTTTTCGCAATCGGCATCGCTATAAGCGCCGCCGTCGGCTTTGTTATATGCAGAACAACCGCCAGCAAGGGACGTCGCATACCAGATCATACCGTTGGATTCTGGAGAGTAGTGCTTAAAGTTAGAGTCACCACGGAAATCGTAGTAATCTGTAAGATCCGCCTCTGGACACGCTGTTTGGTATTTATCGTAACCAGCGATATAGGTATCGAGATCATCGAACGACTTATCTTTGGCCACGTACTCTGCCATGACGTACTTGGTTTCACACACTGTGAGACCAGCTACTGGATTGTCGATGTCGGAGATTCCGCCAATAGTGATGTTGCGCGGTTGAGCGCTACGACGAGCTTCCCACACGCTAGCAGCTACACTGATGTACGGATAGTACGCTTTTGCAGTGATGCGTAACCATACGTTTTCGGCTTGTGCCAAAGTTTCAGGTTCGATCACGGCCACATTGCTTTTCGCAAGGATGTTCATGTTCTTTACCCACTTGAGCTTGGCTTCGATCATCGTCGCGCGATCGCGGAACTCTCCGCACAATTGCACAAGGAACCAGTGAGCTTCCTTGTTGGCGCCGGCATTAACAGCCGCTTGTGGAACAGTCGCGCTCAACTTATAGAGACGACGAACGCCGCCGTAAAAGTAAAAGTGATCGGCTTCTTTGCCTTCGCCCGCAACATTAGACATGTAGCCCGCGATTCCGGCAACACTTTCCGAAGAGGTCATGAGCGCTTTAAAACTGTCTACTAGTTTTTGCGTGGCGGGAGTCACCGATACGCTATCGCCCAAATAATAGTTAAGGTCGTTCAACGAATAGAACAAATCCTGATCAAACGCCTGAGCTTTTTGCAAGCTTTCGTTGGCAGTTGTGATCGTATTGATGATGTACTGGGTTTGTTGCTTAGCAAGTTCGATCTTCATCGCTGCAATGGCTTTTTGAAATGGAGCGGAAACCTGAACATTCTCCAAAGAGTACATAACAGAGTCTGCATAGTTGATGGCTTCGGCATCGCCCTCTGTTGTCTTTTTAGCGAGGTTTGTAACTACAGTCTTGAGATTGGTTAAAATGCCTTCGCTCTGGAAGTTTTTAACTTCGGATTCAAACTGAGCTACAAGCGTTTCCGCACCAGCAGGAAGTACTCCAGTGTTGCCTTCGATCAATGCCACCAGGGCGTAAGTCACACTCTCTGCGGAGTACTGAATGTCTTCTTTGTTCTTTTCGATATCTTTTAAATAAACATTGAGCTGATCTGCAGTCTCAGAGGTATTCGACAAGTTCACCTTATTGGCCTCTACGGAGATCATCGCACGGATGTCTTCGAAGTCGTCGCCATCGGTGTAACCACTTTGCGCCAAATCGTCGAGGTAGTACTTAATGTCGCTAATATAGTAGTTGAGCGTTGGCACGTTGTCTTTTTTAACTTCACCAGCTGTCATGTTCACGTATTCTTGAGCAAGGCTCTTCGCCGAACTGAGAGATCCGTTTTCGTCAGATCCACCGGCTGCGGCTGGCAACATCGTGATAGCGAGCATGGGGATGCGAATAGCTTTGTAATCTATAGGCTCTATAGAGGCCACAATGATCGGATACAACTGGGAGTAGATTGATTTGATTTTGTTGTAGTCCACACCTTTGATTTCTTGATTGGCGTAAGTGTTCATTTCGCCGGCGAGCTTAGCAAACACTTTCATGTCGATACCCTTAAGCTCACTCTTCAGTTTAGGCGCGAGTGCAGCCACTTCTTTTTTAAGTTGTACAAGCACAACGTTCGTCATGTCGTTGTACGCCTTAACGCCTTTTTCGGAAACGGCCTTAATGCCCTCTTTGCTCACTTCGGCTAAAAGTATTTTAGCGTTGGCGAGAATCGTTTTGTCTTTCGACGAAGCGATGATGTTTTCCAGTTGGCTCTTGATCTCGTCGATGCCAGATTGGAATTCGTTAGCGGCCATCTCTTTTAAGCGGGCGTTGGCTTCGTTTTTAGAGGCAGTTATTTTCTGTGCGGCAGCTTGCACGAGTGCGTCTGTGTAACGCGGTTGTGGAATTTCGGCGCTGTTGGCGTCGCCCACGCAGTACTTATTGAATATATCGTCGTTGCCTTCGATTTTTTCCATCATGTACGGTTGTGATTGCAGCTGACTCTTGATCTGCTCAAGTGTTGATGCTTGCACTGTAGTGCTCGCAACAAACGAAAATAGCACTAAACTACTTCCAAAAATTCGGCTCATATTACGCTCCGGTTAAAAGGGGTTATTGGTTGCACGCCCTATCTAACAAGGATTGCGCCATAGAGACAGGACACACCCAACTTGTGTAATTTGTTTATGATTTTGTGCAATTTATGACTTAAAACCGACGAATGATCTCGTCAAAGAGATCCTTGGCTTTGGCGTCGTACTTGGCGTTGCCATTGTACATAAAGACGAATGCATACTCCTGGCCATTCTTTTGGAAATACCCGGCCAAGCCCACCGCTCCCGAAAGATAGCCTGTCTTTCCGCGCACTTGTTGATCGCGCAGGCGCGACTTGAGGGTGCCGTCGACCCCGCTCACGGGGAGCGCGGTTTTAAACTCGGAAGCGATTTTAAAGTTTTTGCCGATCCGCTCGAGAATAAGCCCCATATCTTTGGGCGTGAATAGGTTGTCGTGGGAAAACCCCGACGGGCTCACAAATGTGTAGGCTGTGGGGCTAATACCCGACTCTTCGATCCAACGACGAATCTTGACCACACCGCCATCCATACTTGCCGGCGTAGCGCCCGACATCGACTTGGTGAGCATCTCGGCCACATAGTTATTGGAAAACTTGGCCATGTCGGAGACGATCTCGATCATCGGTTTACTCTCAAAGGCTACGATCTGAATAGCCGTGTTCGGCGTAGGTTTGCGCTCAATCTCGCTCGAGTAAACGATGCCATCGCGATTGAGAAAAGCTTTAAAATTGTAGCCCGCCCACAGCTCGGGATTCGTGATGCTTTTATAAACGACCTTTTCTTTGTCGTTCACGTTGATCGTACCCGAAACGATGATGGTGTCTTTGCCATTTTTGGTTTCGCGGTCTACCTGGATATTTGTTTTTCGCGCTGTTTTGCAGCGGTTGATCAGCTTTACGTACTCGTTCTCTGGGTCAAGAAACACCCGTGCGCTCTCCCCCACCTCTTGATCCGGCCGCACGAAAATATTCACCGAGTTCCAATTGAATGACAACGCTCCCACCGGGGCATCATAAGCGCGATCCACACGCCGGGTTTGCCGGCCGACAGAATAGCGATCGTCATCAAAGAGGTAATCGTCTACATAGATTTTACCGTTGATCTTGCGGATGCCACTCCGTTTAAGTTCATTGACAATACTCCAGTAATTTTCGGAAACCAGGCCTGGATCGCCGCCACCTTTTATATAGAGATCGCCGTTGAGATCGGAATTTTCGATTTTACCAGTGATGTATATGCCTGTAACGAACTTGTGCTGCAATCCCAACAGTTCAAGTGCGGCGCCGGCAGTGGGGATCTTGCTCAGAGAAGCGGGAACAAATTTTTTGTCTGCATTATGAGCATAGGAGCGGTCGCTACCGCGGATCCACAAACCGAGAGAGGCCTCGGGAATAGAGGAACGCTTCACCAGCGCATCGACCTGCGGGTGATTCTGTGCAAACGCGAAAATCCAAAGCGTGAGGATGTAAGAAATCATATTAAAAGTATTGCAGAGGATCGCCATGTTTGAAAAGGAATAACTTGGCGTCTGGTGACTTTTTAGCGTACGCTGAAATTATGAGTTTTCGCCTCGTAAAACAAATCGTAGTGCTGTTTTTTTTGCTGAACCTGATCAGCTGTAAAAAAAACCAGGCGCCACCTGCAGACACAGTGGTGATGGGCGTGCCTGCGACCCCCCAAACTATTGATCCACGTTATGCCATGGACTCGTTTGGGCAAAATCTGCGCGGGTTATTGTTCGCAAGCCTGGTGCGTTTATCGAATAGCGGGACTAACCAGTCGCTGGTGCCAGTGCCTGATCTTGCAACCGAATGGGAGATCAAAGGCACGTCGTACATTTTTAAAATGCGCGAAAACATAAAATTTTCTGATGGAACGCCCATTACCGAGGACGATATTCGATTCTCGGTAGAAACCTTTCAACAGCCATCAAATCCATTCGCCCCCACTTTTAAAAAAATCAAATCTGTGCGAATGGAAAAACAGCGTCTGGTGATCGCTACGGAAAGCTTCGAAAGCACATTCTTCCTGGATTTGGCGTTTCTTCCTATTCTGCCTAAAAAATCAATAGAGAAGCATGGCGACGATTTTTATCGGCACATTGTTTCGAGTGGGCCCTTTCAACTGGTGGAGGCCAACCAATCAACCATTCGACTTGAAGCCAATCCTCATTCCCATTTTCAACCAAAGATTAAAAAAGTACTGTTTAAAGTGATCCGCGACGACAATTCGCGATTTCTAAGAATGTACAAGGGCGACTTGGATGTGGTGATCAACGACATGCCGTCGTCCAAGGTAGCTACGTTTTTAAGTTCCAATAAGTTCTCAGTACAAACAATGCCGGGTGCGAACATCACATATTTACTTTTAAACTTGCGCGATCCTTTAATGGGCAATATCGATATTCGCCGGGCAGTAGCTCAAGCAATCAATAAAAAAGACATTATCGATTTTAAACTGGAAGGCTTGGCGATTCCAGCCGATACGTTTGCCCTGCCCAATTCCGCATTTTTTGACCCTACTTTAAGGCTCCCCGAATATTCGCCTGAGCAGGCACGCAAAACGTTTCTTCTCTCGGAGCGAGCGCCAAATCTGGAGATCAAAACCTCCAATCAACGCTCGGCGGTTGAAAACGGAAAGATGCTCGCGTATCAGCTCAACAAGGCCGGCGCCTCGGTATCTCTAAAAAGTTATGAATGGGGAACCTACTACGCCGATATCAAAAAGGGGAACTTTCAAATTGCCACTATGAAGGCCGTTGGCGTTCAGGATCCCGACCTGTATCGTCTGATGTTTCATTCCACAAACACACCACCGAATGGATTGAACCGCGGCTACTACGTCAATAAAAAACTCGATCCGCTGCTCACCGAGGGAAATCGTATCGCCGACCCCATTCAGCGCATCGCCCATTACAATAAAATACAAAAAATCGTTCTCGACGACCTTGCTATGATTCCATTGTGGTATGACAAGTATGTGGCGATACTCAACAAACGCATCACTCATTTTGAGCCCTCGCCACAAACAGGATTTAGTTTTTTATTCACCATTGAGAAAAGTACGGAGATCAATCCGGAAAAGAAAACAGAGAACTGAACTATGGCTGTACCAAGTAAAAAAATTATTCTGTACAGAGATGCCGGAATGGCTCAAGGTATGGACTTAAGCGCGTTTCGTGCCCAATGGCCCGAAGAGTTCCCATTAGAAGTGGTCGAATCTTACAACGATGTTTTACAGGCCTGCACGCTCAATCCCACCGCTGTGCTTATTGCGGATGCGGATCTGTCATTTGTCGCTGAACCGCTCATGCAGCTTCGCGCACGCTTTCCGGAGATCCTGCGCTTGGTGATCACCGGAAATACCGATCCCAAGGCTCTACAGAATTTGTACGAAACACAGCTTATGCACAAGTATTTCGATGCGCACGCAGTTCGCGAGATTCTCTCGATCCAAATACAGGAGTCCCTGATGTTGCTGCAGATGGTGACTGAGAGGAATAAGTTTTTGGAGCTTTCGATCACCGATCCCGTCACCCAGCTCACAAACCACCGCTTCTTCCAGCAGAAATTTCGCCAAGAACTGCAAAAATCAAAAGCGAAAAAAGAATCTCTTTCGCTACTCATGATCGACGTGGATCATTTTAAAATTTTGAACGATCAATTTGGCCATCCGCAAGGGGACATGGTTCTCGGCATGATTGCGTTTGAACTAAAAAAGCACCTTCCCCCCAATGCATCGGCTTCGCGCTATGGCGGTGAAGAGTTCGCGGTTCTTCTCCCCAAATGCACGCACAGCAAGGCTTTCCAGCTGGCCGAACAGCTACGTCTGGCAGTAACTAAAATTTCGAGCATCGACTTTCGCCTCAGTATAAGTATCGGAATCGCCAGTTATCCAGAACATGGTCTAGACGCTGACGAAATCCTGACGATCGCGGATCACGCTTTGTACTGTGCTAAGAGACAGGGTCGCAACATGAGTATTGTGGCGGGCGACGGGACATACTAAACTGGATGAATGAAAAAGCGCGAATGGCTCTTAGTAATTCTACCCATGGTTCTCACGATCGCTATCGATCAAATCACTAAACTGTGGGCGGTTGAACAGCTCGTGGGCACTCAGCACTACGGTGTGCTCGGCCTTTCGCTCCACTACAACAAAGGCGCGATGCTCGGTTTGTTTTCGAGCCTTCCACCAATCCTGCGCATTGTCTCTCTATCTACAGGTGGCGCATTTTTACTATTCACGTATGTGATCATTCAGTACTTGCTACCGATCAAATCATTACTTTTGCGCATCGGTATGTCGGTGCTTATGGGTGGAATCCTAGGCAATGTTATCGATCGCACAGTCGCAGGCGCGGTTGTCGACTTTATCTTTTTTACCATAGGCGATTGGAATTCTCCGGTGCTTAACGTGGCCGACGCGCTCCAGTGGGTGGGTTACATTTGCTTGGTCACCGCACTCCTTAAAGACGGCGAACTTTTATGGCCACAAAATAATTTGCGCAAATACTACTGGATCAATCCGTCGTATCAGCTCAAGTATTGCCTCACGCTCATGTTGATCGGAGTGGGCTTTGCCGGAATCGCTGGTGTGTTTAGCTATACTTTTCTGCGTTTTATGGTGATCGACCTGATCGGAAATAACCAGCGCATGATCGATCAGTTTTTGGTGCCATTTATGTACACCTTTACCGCCTTTACCGTGGCCTTTGCCGCGTTTCTGTTTATGATTGGTCGCGTTCTCTCCCACCGTGTGGCCGGTCCAGTATTCGCGTTTGAGCGCTTCGTAAAAGACGTCATTCAAGGCAAAAATCGCAAGCTCAAGCTGCGCAAAGGTGATGAATTCGTGCAACTGGAGAGCTTGTCGCAGCTTATATTGGAACACTTGGAGATCCGCTCGTCTAAGCCGGAGTCCATTCCGCTTTTACCCAAGGGAGTGGCCAATGTTTCGCTGTCTCAAAGTGACTCGCCTTCGGTCCTGCACGTTAGCTAACAACTCAAAATAGTGGTATAATGTAGTCTATGACTGCAAAAATGATTTTAATTATTAGCGGCATAGTTTTCTGGAGTTTCGGTTTATTCACCGTTGTTCAGTATCATTCTCAGTACGATCATAAAAAAATCAGTGCTGAGTATCCCAACGAGGGCAAACCGATCGAAGTGACTGCACCACGCAATTCCTTCGTAGAACTCGAATAATATGCCCCTATAAAGGCATTCCAAGTTCTCTCTTAAATACCTTCCGGTATCGTGAAGCGTCTTTCTATTCCTTTCCTTAAAGCCCTGGGTCTGCTATCGTTGTTTCCGCATGAAAAACACAACCAAGACCCCACTAGCCCCGCGCGCTCCTGAACACATCACCCGCCTCGAAAAACACGGCGACATCCGCAATGATCCTTATTTTTGGATGAATAAACGCGACAGCAAAGAAGTGCTAGAGCATATCGCCCAGGAAAATGCCTATGCTGAGAGCGTTTTAAAACCCTCTAAAAAAATTGCCGATGATTTTTTTAAAGAGATGAAAGCACGCGTGAAAGAAGACGACTCCACCCCTCCTTACAAAATTGACGATTATTATTATTACGTGCGCTACGAAGCCGGCAAAGAGTATCCCATTTACTGCCGTAAGCATGGAAGCCTTAAAGCCAAGGAGGAAATCATCCTCAATATCAACGAGCTTGCCAAAGGCAAAGCCTACTACGCCGCCGCGCTGGTCGGCCCGTCGCCCAACCACAAGTTGATTTCTTTTGCGGTGGATGAAGTGGGTCGACGGTTTTACACCCTCTACTTTAAAGACCTCACCAGCGGAAAAATCTTAGAAAGAAATATTCCAAAAACTACAGGCAATTGGGTGTGGTTTAACGACAATAAAACTGGCTATTACTCGCAGCAAGATCCAGAGACTTTGCGCTCAGATAAAATCTATAGAACCCGCATAGATTCAAGCGCCGCAGAAATCGTGATGCAGGAGGAGAACGCGCTTTTCAATCTGGGCGTCTCAAAAAGCCTCAATGATAAGACGGTATTCATCTACAACGGGAGCTTTGACAGTTCCGAAATTTATTTCCAATCGGCCGACGAACCGAATGCAAAGCCCGAGCTTTTTCTCAAGCGCGAGGAAAACCACCTTTATGAGATCGAAGATGGCGGCGATGTCTTTTACATTCGGAGTAATACGAAGAAATCTAGGAACTTTCAAATATACGTGGTGCCCAAAACTGATAAAGCCTCCGCTTATAAAAAGAAAAATTGGAAACTCATTATCCCCCACCGCAAACATTTTCTCGTTGAAAACATGCTGGTGCTCAAAAACTATTTGGTTTTAGAAGGGCGCGAAAACGCTGTCACGCAAATCGAAATCTACAATCGCGGTGGTAAAAAGCGACGTCGAATCACTTTTGCCGAGGAGGCGTACGTGGCCGATCTCGGCACCAATGAAAATTATGATGCCACTTCTGTGCGCTACGCGTACTCCTCGCTCACTACCCCGCCGATGATCATGGACTACGACATCGAAAAAAAGAAGTCCAAAAAGGTAAAGGAAACCTTGGTTCCCACTTACAAAAGCACCGCCTACACCACGAAGCGGGTGTGGGCAAAAGGGAAAGACGGCACCAAAATCCCGGTGTCGTTAGTGTACAAAAAGAAACTGTTTAAAAAAGGTAAGAACCCGCTGTTTCAATACGGCTACGGTTCTTACGGCATATCCATGGATCCCTATTTTCGCCTCTCCATCGTGAGCCTGCTCGACCGCGGGTTTGTGTATGCCATCGCGCACATTCGCGGGGGCCAGGAGCTTGGTCGCAAATGGTACGAAAACGGTCGTATGGGTAAAAAGAAAAACACCTTTAATGATTTTGTCGCAGTCACTGAACATCTATTGAAAAAAGGCTACGCCAAACCCGGCCATGTGTATATCGAGGGCGGTAGCGCCGGTGGGCTACTAATGGGTGCGGTGATCAATATGCGCCCCGATCTCTATCACGCCGCCCATGCCGCCGTGCCCTTTGTGGATGTGGTGTCGACCATGCTCGATGACTCCTTGCCTCTCACCGTTGCCGAGTACGAACAGTGGGGAAATCCCAATAATAAAAAAGACTACAAGTACATCAAATCCTATTCTCCTTACGACAATATAAAAAAACAGCAGTATCCCTTTGTGCTCGCCACTACCGGATACCACGATTCCCAAGTGCAGTATTGGGAGCCGCTCAAATGGATCGCAAAATTACGCCAGTACACCACATCTCAAAACTTTGTGTTGATGAAGACCGAGATGAAAGCCGGTCACAGTGGCGTGACCGGGCGTTTTGCCCGCGTGCGCCAGATTGCGGATGAGTTTGCTTTTTTTGCTTGGCTAGAAGAACAGAATACAAAGTAGCTTAAGGACGCTTCACTTCTATAATCTTAGACAAATAAAAACGCTTGGGCTGAGTTTGTGTGCCATCGGTGGCGATAAGGTAGTCGCCATCGGGATTGCGCACCAATCCAATGGGATCAATGGTTCTCTCTGCAGCTGAAGGGCTACCGTATTTAAGTAGAGCGGGCTGGCGGTTTTGCATACAAGCGATCAACACATTCATCGATTGGCTTTTATCGCGTAGAGCATTTATAGAGTAGTCTTTCCAGTGGAGTTGACCGAGTTGCAGCTGCCACAACTGTTCAAAGGAGAGGATCTCTCCACGCTCGATACATTTGAGCAATAGCTCTCCGCAAGCCTGCGCATCGTCGGTGGCACGATGGGCGGAACCTTTAAATAAACCTAGATGCGGAATCAACGTTTGCAACTTGTGATTGACGCTATCTTTGATCACAGTTCGTGATAGACGGCTCGAGCAAACCACCGGCGCCGTGGGAAGACTGAGCCCCGCGTTTTCAAAAGCGTAGGAAACAAACCCCAAATCAAAAGGTGCGTGGTGCGCCACCAAAGTGGTATTGCCAATGAATGCATGGAACTTGGCAATTACCTGTTCAATTGATGGTGCGTTTTCAACCATCTCATTGGTGATACCATGAATATTGATCACTTCTTGGCCCATGGGACGTGTGGGCTTTATAAGCTGAGAGAATGTATCAACGACCTTTCCGTTTTCGAATCGCACTCCGGCGATTTCGCAAATTTCTGATTCGATCGGGTATTTGCCCGTTGTCTCCGTGTCAAAAGCAATAAAACTGAGATCCTTCATGAACTGCACCCTTTCCCACTCGAATGGTTGTATAAATTGTAGCAAATTTCCGATAAAAAGACGTTAAGTTTGTGGCTCGTCGACACACCCGGAAAATCCTGCCAACGCTAGCTACCAATTAATTGGCAGTGGAGATCCTATGGAGTACTATGTGCGTATGAAGCTTATCAGCTGTGTTCTTTTGTTCCTCATTCCTTGTGTTAGTTTTGGCCTCGACCTAGATAAGGTTCGCGATCCACTCAAACTGGTATCTGCTCAACCCGTTTCGGCCAGCGTCAGCGCCGAGCAACGTTTGCCGGTTCGCTTGTCGTTGGATTTAGCACCTGGTTTTCACGGCTACGAGGATAAATTTAAAATCCTGGCGATCCAGCCCGAAGCTACAAAAATTGGCGATGTGATTTTAAAGCCAACGGTAAAATTTGTCGATTTTGCGAAAAAATCCCATGTGGGTTTTGAAGGCGCATTTGCCGCCGAGTTCTTTATAGAAATGCCGAAGGATCATAGCGGTTCCTTACAGTCTTTGGAATTTGATATTGAATATGTGGCTTGCACAGAAAAGTTCTGCCTTCCCCGCAATCGACTCCAGGTGAAAGTACCCGTGATTGGTGCCACCGACACCGCCACTGCGGCCGCGACAGACGCCATGACCAACACCATGTCGCTAGCGTCTTCGGGATCCATCGAATCGCAGATCGAAAAGAATTTGTTGGTGGCGCTCGCCCTTATTTTTCTTTTTGGATTTCTGACCTCGCTCACACCCTGCGTGTATCCGCTGATTCCCATCACACTCGCAGTGGTCGGTGCTCGCTCCGCGAACAGCACTAGTAAAGCGCAGGCCTTTACGTTGAGCCTTGTTTATGTGCTGGGTATCGCAACCACCTACTCTTTACTGGGGGTTGTGGCTGCAAAAACCGGTGCACTTTTTGGCCAGGCGCTCAGCATTCCGGCGGTAGTCATTGGATTTGGCGTTTTGTTTTTTGCTATGGCATTGAGTATTTTTGGAGTGTTCGAAATTGCATTGCCCGCAGGACTTGCGACAAAATTTCAGAACAAAAGCCATAAGCAATCGTTCTTAGGTGCCTATAGCGCTGGCCTCATCGCTGGCATAGTGGCAAGCCCTTGCGTAGGCCCCGTGCTAGTGGGAGTTCTCGCGTATATTGCAAAAACACAAAGCACCATGCTCGGTTTTGTGCTGTTGTTTACGTTCGCGATGGGCATGGGTGTTCTTTTTATTGTACTCGGTACATTTAGCTCGATCCTGAGCAAAGTTCCAAAATCGGGTCCGTGGATGAATTTGGTAAAGTATGTTTTGGGTTCGATGCTACTGGCCCTCTCACTCTACTACCTAGCTCCGGTGCTGTCTGATGGCTCTTATAATTTTGTTCTCGGCATTTACATCACGTTGTCTTGCGTATTTTTGTATGTGCTCACTTTGCCACAAAAACGAGGAGCGCTATTTTTATTTGTAATGTTCTCGCTCGTGATCGTGGGACTCTCCTACTCCCACCTGGTCAGCACGCAGAGCTCGGTAACTGGTACGCAGGCGGATGATGAATGGCAGGATTTTTCCGACGAACTATTGGCGCAAGCCAAGAGCGAAGGGAAACCAGTAGTGATCGATTTTTTTGCTGACTGGTGCGGCGCCTGTGTGGAGCTCGAGGAAAAAACGTTTTCCACTGAGCTTTTTCAAGATGCGACCAAAGATTTCTATCTCTTGCGGGTAGATGCCACCGAGAGCTTCCCGGGTTTGGATGAACTCCAAAAGCGATTCGAAGTGTATGGCTTACCGACCATCATTTTTATCGACAGCAAGGGCGAATTCCGCAAGGATCGGTCATTGACCGGCTTCGAGGAAGCGCCTCAGTTTATGGAAAGACTCAAAGGCCTGTAAACCGTTAGAAAAGGCCCACGGCCTCACCCGAACGAATTTTGTCGGCAAGAGACTTTTTCTTTTTGTTCGACGTACCTTTGGGTTTCACCGGCGTCGTCCCTGCATCATTGGTCGCAACAGGCTTTGGTTTCTCAACCGCTCCGTCAGCAGCAACTACTTTTGGTTTTGCCTTTGACTGTGGCTCTTGCGCCGCAAGTGCACACACGCGTTTGGCACGTGCTGAATGAATATCCCCCATGTGGTTGCGCAGGCATCCACATTCGGCAGTGTAGCGACCCGGAGTGTTGTCGATCACATCCATTGTCACAGATGTGCTTTTGATTCCCACGCCGTTCGGCTTCATAATTGAATTTGCTTTAATCACATCAAACAACGCCTTGGCGCCAGCCGCCGGTTGGCGCACACAGCCCGAAGAGTATCCACTGGTGTCACCGGCGTGGGCACCAATACCGCGCGCGTAATCGAACGTCACAAAATTACGAAGTTCGAGATCGTGCTCTTTAGAATAACGAGATGTTTGCAGCTCGACAGGCTTAATATTGGTTCCTGTTGTCGTGAACGCGCAAAAACGATTTCCTTTAACGACGATGGCCTTATTTTTAGAGCCAGAGATGCGGTACTCTTTTACGACGACACCGTTCTCATAAATTTTTGCTTTTTGCACACCTCGAGTGATGTCCATCACCACGTGTACCTCTTTTTGATGGGCACGCTGAATAGCCGCTGCTGCTGCCTCGGCCTCACCCGCTGTAGCCTCTTCGGATTCTACGATTTCAGCCTGCGAGAACATCATAATTACTGTGAGCATCCATAAAGACATAAACTCTCCTGTATAAGGAGATACTTCAAAGACAGTGCCAGAATTTTGTATTTAATTGAGACGTGGTAATCACTCTGCGCAAAGATGCACCAAAATCCGTGAATGAGACGTCGTGAGATAGGGTTGTTGCTTAAAGCTTAGACGTCTCGCGAGGAGACGCCTCTAAAAGATCAGAATTTAGTCCTCAACCACGTCGCTCGTGTCCTCGTCGTCAAAGGCCTCGTTGGACTTTGGTTTGCGGAACACGCGTAGGAAATCGTCTGGAGTCAGTTCACGGGATTCGCCCGCCTTGAGGCTACCTAGCTTTAGACCACCAATAGCCACGCGGCGGAGTTTGATCACATCGAAGCCGATTTTTTGAAACATTTTTTTGATCTGATGGTTCTTACCTTCGCGAATAGTGATCTCCACCCACGCTTTTTTGTCGCTGCTCTTAGCCGACAAACGGCGCAATCGCACGGCTGATACTTTTCCACCGCCCTCGATACTCACACCAAATTTTAATTTTTCCAGATGTTTATCCGTGGGAATGCCGTCGAGTTTTACCTGATAGGTTTTTAATACCCCTTTTTCTGGATGGATCACTTTGTGAGAAAACTCTCCATCGTTGGTTATTAAAATTAAACCTTCCGCATCGTAATCCAAGCGGCCTACAGGAAAAATACGCAGCGTCTCGCGCCCAAAATAATCCAATACAGTGGGTCGACCGAAAGGGTCCGAAGTGGTGGTCACAACTTGGCGGGGTTTATTAAAAACGTAATACACAAAGCGGCTCGCAAGTTTTACCGGTTTGCCCTTATAAAGAACCCGATCTTCTTTGGGATCCACACGAATACCGAGCTCGTACACTTTTTTACCGTTAATAGTGATGTCACCATTTTCGATAATCTCATCAGCCTTGCGGCGGCTCGCGATACCGCTATCGGCGAGGAATTTGTTCAATCGAACACGGCCATCTGCAGGGCGAACATCGGCGGGAATCTCCACTTCGATTTTGCGTTTGGTGCGAGTGCTTTTATTGCCGGTTTTGCGCGGAGGTGCGTTTTCGTCGAACTCTTCACGCTTTTTGCGCGGGCCGAACGTTTTGTTGGTACCGAATTTAGGACGCTTGTTTTTACCGGGGGGTTTCCCGCCTACTCGACGAGAAGCTGATTGTTTCGATTGTTGTCTGGCCATGTTTCACCCTTTGTAGCTTGCGCTTGCTGAGGTCGCGCAGCACTGAGACCTCTAGAGGACTGCATAACGGATCGCAGCGTCTGAGTCAAAAGGCGAATCATATTGTCATTGGGAAACAGGCTCTCTAAGGCCATTTCTCCCCTTTCGAGGGAGGCTTGGGCAAACTTTACAGCCTCGGGGTGACCCACATTGAGGAGCTCCACGGCTTTTTCGAGAATTTGCGTCAGTTCCATGTACGTCGGATCGGTTTTGCGATCCACATACTGTTGTTCCATTCTTTTAATCGCATAGTACAGCGCTGAGTGGGAGTGCACGCTTCCGCCACGGAACTCTTCTGCTTTTTGCAGGACATAACCGCGAATAAGATGCCCGTGCACACCGTGACCCAAAATCATAAAGCGACCATAAACATTGGGCGCCACTTCCACGTACTGCACCTTTTGGAACTCTAAAGACAGATCCGGTCCGTAGTGAAGTTGGCACAAAGTATTGAGTGGTTCGAGTGCGCCCTCTTTGTTGATGATCATTAAATTGTTGAGCATGGTGACAGTAAGCCCGTTGTCCTCACGCAGATTGAGTAGCAGGAAGCGCTGATTCTCAAAGGCGAGTAAACGCGATTTTTTATCCGCCGAGTTGAAACGCTTTTCAAAAATTTTAAGGCAATCAATTGGATTTTCAACAGACACCACTTGCCAACGATCGGGCATCACCATGTTTTTAAAACCAATATCGAGTTGATAGGTTTCCGCAAAGTGATGAAGTGAGTATTGAACCTCTTGCATGAGATGGGTGCGATTTTGTCGCCAGTGTTCAAACATCAATGCCCAACGCGAAAAGTTTTCGAGCAGTTGAGGGGTGATAGTTTCTGTCGGTTCACAGTGATGAATCAAGAAGTGATAGAAACACAGACGCGCAGCATCTTTATTCGGTTGAAAGCGGAGCATATGTCTGGCAAGATTTAACACAGTGTTCATCTCCTCCAGATTAGGAAAGATGGGGCACTTTCGTCCAGAAAATTCGGTAAAATTGGACGGTAAAGGTTTCAAAAGGGAGTAGGATATGTCTAAAAGGCTCGCGCCAGGCTTGTTTGATGAAGTAGCGGCCGCTCCTGAGGCTCAAAACACCTACTATGGTCCAGGTACTCCGAACAGCTCACCCTCTTTGCCCTCCATGGGTTCGGCCCTCAATAAGATGGAAATCCAAAAGGTCACCGACGAGGTCAACGCTGTTAAAGCTAAGATCCGCAGCTACGAAAACCAGCTGGATGTGTTTAAAAATCAGATCAGCGATGTTTTAAAATCCATCGATCAACGCTTTGATCGTTTATCGACCGCACTTTCGCGTTTGGAAAAATCGATCCACAACAACGAGCGCGGTACAGAGCAAAAAATTCAAGCCTTTCGCGAAAAGCTCCAGGGCGCCAATTTAGAAGAGGCAAAAGTGGAAGGTTTGATCGAACGCCAAACCCTGGTGATCCGCAATTTCGAAAATCGATTGTCGGCCATGCAACAAACGCTCAACGAAAAAGAACTTCTCCTCATGAAGTACGCGGAAGTTCTCAAACAGTACCAATCGCCAAAGAAATAAAGTCGCCTAAGAGGAACCTACGCAAAACATTCACTCTCGCACCGTTTGGCGCAAATCGCCAAGCAGGAGGACAAATCGAAAGTCGTCGGGCAAAGATGTTTTGTAGGAGTTGTAGAGGCCATATTTAAAGTAATACTCATCTTGCTCTGAGCGCTGCCCAAGCGGGCCATTGTAGGCGACGATAGGCGCTCCATCTTTAACGATTTCCAATGAGCCCAACTCACGATCCCAATGAGCGACGACATTAAACACCATAACCTCGCCTACCGTAACGGCGCCTCGCCACAGCGTGAGCCTCTGCGTGCCGCTCGTCAAAGGATCGTCGATATCAATGGTCACGAGCAATTCCTTAGAGTTGAGAATGCGAAGTGCCATCGGAGGGCTGTTGTCATTGACGGCGTGCCATTGAGCGATCACGTAGGCCGTTGCAGTGGTGCTTAAGTGCTCAAATATTTTTTCTCTCTGAGGGAGTGTGGGTACTAAAAGAGAAAATGTGTGCTCGGTGGTTTGGCCTTCGCGGTAGCGATATTGGCTAGGGACCGAAAGCTCCATTTTGTATTTGTACTTTTCATTGAAGAGAACACTGTTATCCATAGTGACTTGAACGAAGGAAGAGCCCTGAAGGTTTTCAATTTTAGCGTAGCGTAAAAACTGATCGGGACCGCAAACGACCTGACCGCCATGAGGCGCTGGCATCCGCCGCAAATCAAATTCACAAAAGTTCTGATCAGAAAAGTTCGAACTAAAATATGTTGCCGACGTGTCGTGTGCGCCTACAGCATGCGAGTGTGCGAGAACCGGCACCAGCGCGAACCACGCAAGAACGAATGCCATTCGATTCATGAGACCCCCCCCTATGGGCTCATGCCACCAGAACGTAAGGGATTTGCAATTGGAAACGAACAACAAACAAAAGCGGAATCGACACCTAACGATTCATCCATCAAGTGCCTTTAACTTTAGCCGCATATTGTTGAGGATCTGTTAGGAATCTACAGTATTCCCAGCTCTTTGAGTTTTGCAATCACCGGTGTGATGCGGTTTAAGTGAGAGCCCAGAGGATGACCATCTGTGGTGGTGCAATCTCCTTTGCCCATCTCTTCGCACTTGTAAATGCGACGGCATTGATTGGGTTCGTCCCAAATAAAATCCTCACCTGGAAAAGAACGCACCACTAATCCCACAACCTCGTTTTTGCTGTTGAACACCGGCCCACCGCTGTTGCCTCCGATCACATCCAGGTCACTCACAAGATAATTGTCGAACGACGTGTTGAGCACCTTTGCTCCTCCCGTGTGCTTGATCGGTAAACCCATAGGATGGCCAATGGTAGAAATAGCTTCCATGAGTTGCGGAGGCAGCTCGGATAGAGCCAGAGGTTTACGGCCTGTCACTTTGCGATCCAGTTTGACGATAGCAAAATCTTGGCCCAGCGTAGGATCCACCGGCAGTAAAAGTTCACCTTGGTTGTCGAGCGAATAACCGAATAGCTCCGCGTAAATTACATTTTCGCAGCGGTACACTCGATCTGCTGGAACATTTTCCACGAGTTCTTTGTTTTGGGATGTGCGTTCGTGATCAAATAACCACCAAAAACTTTCGCACATGGGCGTTTTTTGGTTTTCCACGATCACCTTGGGAAGTGGGCCGTGAGAGAAGATCATACAGTGACCGGCTGTAACGACCACATCGTCCGCCACAAGAAAACCCGTGCAGTTGAGATAGCCCGCATTTTGATCGGAAAACTTTTCGTCTTTGCACAGGCCGATTTCGCTCAACGGATCGCTAGCCAGAGGAAAACCGAGTGTGTAGGTATCCTGAGCCTCGTCTTTAGTGAAAAACACATCTCCTTGCATCATGGCAATAGAAGAGGCCAGTTGTTGTGCTCCGGGAACTTCGTAGGGTTCTTTGCGATCATCGGCGCCAAATATGGCCGCCTGCGCGTAGCACTCTACGAGAAATGACATTGCGATCAATACGACGAGCTGAATGAACTTTTGCATGAATCCCCCCAAGGATTCCACCGTTGTAGGAAACTCTTCTGCAAAGAACAACTAAAACAGCGCGAGCGCGGCAAATTGTAATAATTTTTAATGGCGATGCAAGCCCATTGAAAAACAGTCGAAAAGAAACGGTCTTTAAGTATCCGCTATTGCGGTTTGAGCACAATACCTGGGCCCTTGGGAATCGTGTCGAATTCGCTCTCCAGGTTTGGAATGAGCGGCTTTTCAGTGATCTTTTTGGGAGTCTGTTTGAGCGCACGCTGGATATCGCGAAATTTTGCCAAATAGTATTCACGGCGCTCGGCCAAATACTTGTGACAGGACTTTTCTTTCTCGGCCAGTGTAAGATCCGTGAGCTTTTTTTCGGTATTGAATTTTTCGAGCAACGTCTTGCGGGCTCCGCGCTCAATTTTTTTGGACTCGGCCGAAGTCGCAGGGTTCATTTTTTGAACACGATCGAACTCCTTGAGTTCGGCATCTTTCCTATTGCGCAGTTCATTCTTAGCGGCACGCACTGCACGCACAACTTCGGTGCGTTTGTCGTTTGCAATTTTAAAGAGTTTCTTTTTTGCAGCATCCACATCCGCAGATGGGTTTTCCACAACCGCATCGAGCTCGCTAAAAAGATCTTCGCACACAGGGAAATCTGCGGCGTGGGAGAAATGGAACACGAGTGCAAAAAACAATATCATAGGTGCTTACTTTCGTGTGGCGCTCTTGATCGCCTCGCGGGCCTGTTTGTCACGATCGCGCTTTTTAATCGCATCGCGCTTGTCGTGGTCTTTTTTACCACGCCCTAGCGCGATCTCCACTTTCACGCGGCCGTTTTTAAAATACACGCGTGTAGGGACACAGCTAAAACCGCGCTCCTGAATCTTACTAATAATTTTATTAATTTCCGCGCGATTCAACAACAGTTTGCGCAAACGCTCTGGCACGTGATTGTTGTAACTGCTCGCTTTGTAGACGCTGATGTGGCAGTTTTGCAAAAACACTTCGTCGCCCTTAAACACCACATAGGAATCTTTAAGATTGATCGCACCGCCGCGGATCGATTTGACCTCGCTACCGGTAAGCACCATCCCTGCCTCGAACTTGTCCATGAGTTCAAAGTCGTGCCGTGCTTTTCTATTTTCTGCGATCAATTTTTCGGACATGTCCTAAACGTCTTTCTTTTTTAGCAAATTGAACAGCTCACAGTACTGCGTCCAAGAAAGTTCCTCAGGGCGCACTTTGAGGTTGAGCTTAAGCTGCAGCATAGCATGCTCCAGCGCCTCCGCACTAGCCATATTGGCAATGTTGTTGCGCAAAAGCTTGCGACGATGGGAGAAGGCCAACTTAATGAACTGCAAGTATTTCGTGCCATCGGCCACAAAAATTTCGCTCTTTCTCTCGAAGGTGACTACGCGGCTGGCGACCTTGGGCGGAGGGAAAAAATCATTAGGTCCCAGCTCCTCGAGGGTTTCCATGTTCCAGAATGTTTGGGCGATCACCGAGAGCAATCCGTAGTTTTCTGTAGACGGACGCGCCATTAATCTCTGACCCACTTCTTTTTGAAACATGAGAACCATGGTGACCACACCTTGATGATCCACTGAACGCTCCACCACAATACTGGCCGCAATCTG
>CAYNTO010000001.1:499978-536710 GCA_964400355.1 uncultured Pseudobdellovibrionaceae bacterium | reverse complement strand
TGACCACACCTTGATGATCCACTGAACGCTCCACCACAATACTGGCCGCAATCTGATAAGGAAGGTTACTCACCAACAGTGCGTTCTCAAGCTTAAGTTCCGACCAATTGAGCTTGAGCGCATCGGCTTTCGTCACATTGGGGGTGTGGGTTTTCCAGTAATCGACGAACTGATCATCCAGCTCGATCAGCTTCATTTGTGGAAACTGTTCTATCAATCGCAATGTGAGCGCACCAAGTCCGGGGCCTATTTCGACGATATCTTTAAGTCCCGATTGTTGAACGTATTTAATGATAGATTCAATTTTTCCGGTATTGACCAAAAAGTTTTGGCCAAGAGAGCGTTTGGCGCCGCGCCCGAGCTCTTCCATTAAATCTTTAATACGGCGGATTTCATCGGCGTAAAGTGACATATCACCCCAACTCCGCTCGCGCAAAAGGTTTGAGTTCGTAGTCACTGGATTCACCGCGTGCCAGTCGCAACGCGCCCGCATAGGCGATCATCGCGGCATTGTCAGTGCAGTAACGCAGCGGTGGCGCCAAGAATTTCGCTTGATGTTTTGCCGCCAATTCTTCGGCACGCGCGCGCAAGCGCGAATTGGCGCTCACGCCACCTGAAAGAGTGAACTTTTTTATTTTGTGGTCACGAAGCGCCTTATCCAGTTTTTCCATGAGCGCATCGACGATGGCTTCCTGATAAGACGCGCACACGTCATTCAGATCGCTCACATCGGGATGACTCTCCCGCCAACGTTGGGCCGAGGCTTTGAGTCCGGAGAAACTCAAGTTGAGTGTGCCGTCTTTACTCATTCCGCGCGGAAAATCATAAGCTTTGCTGTTTCCGTTTTTAGCGAGGCGATCCACATGAACGCCACCGGGATAACCCAGGCCCATCATTTTTGCAAATTTATCAAACGCTTCTCCAGCGGCATCGTCCTGGGTTTTTCCAAGCAGGGTGTATGAGCCGGGAGCTGAAACCAAGTACATGTGGGTGTGCCCACCGCTCACGACCAACGAAATGTACGGAGTTGTCCACATCGGTGTGGGCGCCTGCTTCTCATCGCCGAGAAACGCGGAGACCACATGGCCTTCGATGTGGTGTGTGCCCAGCAAAGGCTTTTTATGCAATAGAGCGAGCGTTTTTGCCGTGACAAGGCCAACGATGAGCGAGCCTATCAAGCCTGGCCGATTTGTCACAGCAATACCACTGATATCCTGCCACGTGGTCTTAGTGCGTGTGAAAAGCTGATCGATCAACGGAACCATGGCATCGAGATGCTGCCGGCCAGCGATTTCCGGAACCACGCCGCCATAAGGTTGGTGAGCTAAATCCTGTGAGGCCGTGAGAGTGCAAAGGACAAAGCCATCGTTTTTAACGAGAGCTACCGAGGTGTCGTCGCAACTGGTTTCGATTCCGAGAGTGTAATTCATGGTCTGTTGGCACCGTTAGTTAGCATCTGTTGAGGTGCCGCACCACCATATCCGATGTCGCAGAACTAAGCAAACACCCATCGTATGTCGGGTTTATAAATTTGCGCCTCCTCTTTGCTCCATACTGTAGTAATCTTAGGGGGTTGAACAGGAGTGAATGCAATGAATCTGATCGCCACTGTGAGTGTCACTTTGCTCGCTTTGTTACTCATCCTCCCACTCCACGCTCAAACCGTTGATCCCAAATTGCTCGAGCAGTGCCAGCGGGGTGATGGCAAATCCTGCGCTTATGCAGGAGCGTTACTGTTTAAAACCGATCCGAGCTCTGCAAAAAGTTATTACGAAAAAGCCTGTCTCAACGGCCACACAAGTAGTTGTGTTTTTTCTTCGGACTCCGCTCGTTACGACAAGCACCTGGAAGACGTTGCCAAACAGGCCCAAGCCAAAGACGTTTCGGACTTAGACAGTTGGTACGAAAAAAATCTCAGGCATTATGCTCACTGCGTGCTTGTCTGCCAATCGTCTCCCCTTCCCAACGCGTTCTCTATGTCGGGCTGTGGCCAGCAAACTTTGTGGAAGGTCAATTCTGCCGCCGCTCAGAGAGACGGAGAGGTTTCGAGATATGCATTTGGCAGCGGCTGCGACTTAGATGGCACGTCTACGTTTGTAAAAACCGACAATCGCAATTACCAGTTTTTTCTCAATGTTTCCGTGAAAAACATGGGAGAAGCTCATCGTATGACGGCCACCCGTAGAATTCGCGCCAAAAGGGTTGAGGATGAAAGTCGGCACGTTTACTTCGACAGGAATCTGGATGACGGCATTCTCTACGATAGGAGCAATCGGGTTCTCGCCCGCTTTTTAGTGCGTGGGTCATTGTATGTCGATTTGGGAAATCCTGACAAAATCGTGCGTCCCTTGCGAATGTCGGGGTCTGTTACTATAAAAGAATTCCGTGGAAAACCTGTCAATCGCACCTACCAGTTACAGCTGGCGGCTGCAGATGCTCTTCTTAAATTTTAAAAAGTTTCGTAAGATGGACCTAAAGCTTCTTCAATTTGTCTTTGGCAAGACCCGCTTCTTTGCTTTTTGGAAATTTATCGACAACTTCCTTAAAAAAAGCTCTCGCATCGTCTTTAAGTCCCATACTCTGAAATGATACCCCTATGCGGTAAGTGGCGTGCGCGTAATCGGAGCCTTTGGGGTTCTTTTTGCGATAATCCTCATAGGCAAGAATGGCGTCTTCCCAATCTTTCTTTAAAAAATGCCCGTCGGCTTTATCGATCACATTCATCTGCTTCGGCGCCTCGTAAGCAGGAACCGCAACAGGCGCGGCTTTCGCTTTTGCATTGAGATCGGCAACTGTGGTTTCCAAAAGAGTCATTTTGGCTTCCATCTGCTGGATCTTTGCCTCCAAACCCTTAACATATTCGTTTTCTTTGTTTTCCTTAACTTGGTTTTCCACCGATTCCAAACGACCGTAGAGCTGGCGAAATTCGCTATTAAAATCCTCGGACTTGGCAGCCGATTCGGCCTGCTTGGCTTGCTCCACGGTGTGAGTGGGTGCTTTTGCCGGTGCCGTGTAACCAGGAGATTCTTGGCGAAGATTCGCGCGCGTTTGCAGACATCCTACAAATAAAGGCGTGGAAAATAAAAGTGCGGTCGTCGCTGCGATGAATGATCTAGTAGTCACTGCCGACCGCGGTGAACTGCTTGAGGCGAGAAATGGTTTCTGCTTTTTCGGCGTATTTTTGAGCGCTTGCGAATTCGTCGTTGGCATCATCGTAATACCTCTCTTTAAAGAGAACTTCTCCCCGTTTGTAATGTTTTTCGGCAAGATACAATAGGCGGGCGGCGTGCTTGGAAGCTTCGGCCGCGACTGCGGCCTCGTAAGCAGTTTTTGCGTATATGTACTGCTCGACGGGCACATCAGCGGCCGTTACACACCCGGAGGTCATCACGGCCATAATGGCAAATGCAAGCAGTGTACGCTTCATAATGATCTACTAGCGGCTTGGAACAAAGTTCGCGCGGCGGTTTTTAGCATCAGCAGCTGCTGAATCACTCGGATCAAGCAGCTTCTCTTCACCGTAGCTCACTGTCACTAAACGTGAACCGTCTACACCTAAACCTTGGAGATAGGCTTTCACGGAGTTCGCACGGCGCTCACCCAGAGACAAATTGTACTCGTTGGATCCTTTAGAATCGCAGTGGCCTTCCACCTGAATGCTGGTGTTGCTGTTGGTTTTCATCCACTCCGCATTGGCCGCAAGCACTTGCTTGGCATCCGAAGACAGTGTGGAACTGTCGTAAGGAAAGTTCACCACATTGAGACCGGCGATAGTGCCACTCTCGGCGCCACGTTGATCGAATTCTATCGGAGAATCTTTAATATCCGTTGTATCGCCACCCGCTAAGTTGCTCGTGTCGACGCCCTCGTCTTTTTTCTTCGATGAACAAGACACGGCGATGGCCAAAGTTGCTAGTGCAATTACTACGCGTTTTAACATTATAAAATCCTCCAGTTGTTTTCCATATATCCCTCTATTGTTGGGATTTTGGCAACTATTGTCAACCCCTGATGGTGTTGGACAACTCGCAGAGTGAATGATCTCATCGAGTGATGTCACTCATTCGCACACTCATCATCATTTTAATTTTGTGTACATCTCTACAAATTTCCGCTCAGGTGAATCCTTCGACAAATTGGTCCACTCTGACCGATAAACATGCCGTCTGGATTTATGACTCTAGGCACAAGGAATTGGCATACCAATATGCAAAGAATTTCCGCCGATTGTTTCCCTATCTCCAGAGTATGTTCCAAGAGTTTCCCGATAAAACCACGTTCGTCATCGTCGATCAAACCGATATGCCAAACGGTTCAGCAACGGTGTTTCCCTATCCACTGGTAACAATTTTTCCGGTGATTCCCATTCCCAATTCCCCCATTGGCGAAACCGACGATTCATTATTTGAAATACTCGCGCATGAGTACACCCACATTCTCAACTTGCACCCCGTGCATGGTGCGATGAGGCCCTTGAGTTGGATCTTTGGATCCGTGGTGCGCCCCAATTCCTACCTCCCCCGCTGGTATGCGGAAGGGCTCGCAGTGTATACTGAATCTTATTTTATGCCTCGAGGCGGTCGTTTACGATCGCAGAATTTTGAAGGCATGGTGCGCGCATTCACGCTGGAAAATTCGTGGAATGCATTGGCCATTGATCAGCTCAATGATTTTCAGCCGGACTGGTTGGGTGGCAGGCGTGCTTATCTTTTAGGCGGAGCGCTCTTTTATGAAATGGTGGAGCGCCAAAACGTGGAGACCATTTACTCTCTCAATCAGCGCTTTTCACGCCGCGTTCCCTACTTCATCAATGCTCCACTTGAAGACGAGATGAAGCAAACATTTAGCGAACTTTTGAGCAGTGCCTATTCTCACATGGCCGAACTTGCAGAATCACAAATGGCACCGGTACGAGCTGCGCCGGTAACCGAAGGTGTGGCGATCAACGATCAGGGCTTTGAGAATTTTTACCCGCTCTTTAGCCCCGATGGAAAATACTTGGCCTACATCACAAGCGATCACAACGTGCCGAAAGCAGTGATGCTCAAAGCGGCCGCGGACCTCAATGCGGCTCCCGTACAGATTGCGTTTGGTGTGGATATTCTCCATTTAGCCTGGTCACCCAATTCGAGAGTGCTGGCATACAATGCCATTCAACGCTTTAAGCGCTTTTACACCTTCAGTGATATCCACTTGTACGATGTGGAAACGCGAGCCACCACCCGCCTCACTCATGGTGCACGTACAGGCAGTATGGCGTTCTCCCCGGATGGATCGAAAATCTATTTTGCGCAAAATATTGCGGGTTCAAAACGCATTGCCGAAGTGGGTGCCAATGGCAAAGGACTGCGAGTTCTCTACGATCCCAAACAAATTGGCACAAATATTTTTGCGCTCACCTCACAGGGCGAGGACATTGTTTTTATCGAGCAGTTCGCGGAGAAACGCACACTTAAAAAGTTGCGTTTGAGCGATAGAACCCTCTCCACGCTCTCCGACAATATTGGCGTCTCGCGCATCACCCCCACACCTAAGGGAGTTCTCCTCACCTCTGCAATATCGGGAATCGACAACTTGTATTTGCTCCCCGAACTCAAAGATCACACCGATTTGCAGACGGCCAAACCGATTACGAACTCACTCACCCGTGTCGTCGACGGCGATATCCATCCCGCCACCGGCGAGCTGCTGTTCTCGGAACAAACACCATCGGGTTTGTTGCTAAAATCAGTTCCCGAGGAGAAATGGCGTGGCATCACCTCGGCGCCTAAAGTTGGACCGCTGCTTAATGTCCATGCGCCAGCTAAAATCGAAACACCGATGGCCGAAGATCCACTGATCGAAGACAAATACTCCGCGTGGCGCTATATGATTCCTCGCTACTGGGCTCCCTTTGGCTCGGCCATCGACGGCGGTATCGCACTGAGCGCATCGACCGGCTCGGTGGATCCGCTCGGTAAGCACGGGTACAAGCTCGGCGCCGAGTGGGATTCTCTCACTAAAGAGACGGGCGGAACATTTACTTATGTGAACAACAGCACGCCGCTGGAGATCGAATTGAATGCGAGTCAGGTGTACCGTTATTTTTACACCACAGAAACCACTCTCAAAGATACCAGCGGCGGGATTAATTTTTCTTACAATATTCCGTTTATGTTTCGCAGTTGGGATTTGTCGCTGGGTTATCGTCACAGCAACACGGAGTTCGTAAACACCGTTATTGAACGTAGCGGGCCAACTGCGATCATTGGTTACAACAGTGCCATTCAACGCGGCTACGAAATTTCGCCTGAGAGCGGAAGCGCATTTAGCATTTCCAATCAGGCTTACATCGAAGACCTTGGAAACATCGGCTACAATAAATCCAATTTGAGCTGGCGCAAATACATGTCGGGGTGGTTACCCTCGCGCCACGTATTTTACACGGGCATCAATGCCACCTATGCACCCGATCTCAACTTGAGTACCCTCTACACCAGTACACTCAATGGTTCGTACGCCTCCAACTTGTTGATTCCCCCGTTTCTTGCGCGCGGATATCCTTCGGGAAATCTCCTCGGTAACAACATGATGGCGCTCAATTTAGAATATCGCTTCCCGATTGCGTACATGTATGCCGGCAGTGGAACGTTTCCTCTTTATTTTAAAACCCTACACGGTGCCGTGGTGGGCGATGTCGTGGGCCTCGACGGATTTCGTTGGAGCCAAAGCAATCGCCGCTTTGTGGGCCAACGCTTCGGCGACGACTGGTATGCGGGCTACGGATTAGAGCTCCATTTGGAAACCACCATTGGATACTACTTACCAGTGCGCTTTAGTTTTGGTGCTTTCCGCGCTGCGGATCGCGACGTCACTCACGAAGACGTGAGCTACTTCTTTGCTTTCGTGTTTTAGGGTAACTGGATGTGCTGGATGTAAGTCCAGCACAAAGTCCGTGCCGTAGTTCTTCCTGTACGCCCCTATAACTTATGATAGGCTGAGCAGAAAAGGAGGGGACTTATGTTCTCGAAAATAATTCTATTGGGTGTTTTTATTTCTGTGTCAGCGTTCGCAACCGATGATGATGTAAAGACCAACCAGCCAACACTTCCGCCAGGCTCCATCACTCCTGGCGAACCTGCTGATGATGCCCAAGCCCTACTTCAAAACAAAATATGGCGGCAGTTACAAAAACATAAAAGCCTTAAGCAAGTAAATTCACCCATTACCAGCGCCCATAAAAAAACGTGTCCGGCCGACAGAAAGGGCTTTGCATCGTTGCGAATCGGTAAAAAATCAACTGGCTTTGTAATGTACAGTGGACAAAATAAGAAAACTGGATCAGATCAGTATCCCCAGGATATTATTGATTTTCGAAACATGGAAGCTGTCGTCAAAGCCGGCACTAAAAATGAAGCCACTGGGGAATCCACCGAGTGTGACTTACATTTTAAAACTAAAGTGGACTTATCGGAGACAGCTGCCAACGCAGTTGTTACCGGCCTTATAAAGTGCCCCGGAAAACCCGATACAACCTACAAAAAATCCTACGCAATAAAAGTTGAAAATGAAAAAATTAAAATGTCTGTTGCTTATGATCCCAATATGGATGGAACCGTCGTCACTTGCAATTACGAAGCTAATGTTAAGTAGAGACTTTTGACAATTGGGCGGTTGATCGCACATTCGAGGATTTTTTCAACCGCCTCGTCGCCTCTTTGGCACACTCTGAATTCGCTTATCGTCCATCGCGACATTTAATTGGATCAGACTCTTACCCACCCCTGCTGTCATTCCTGCAATGTTCTTCTCGCCGAACATCTGTAGGAGTCGCACAATGACGAACTATCCCATATTTATAGCTGGAAGCGTGGCACGTAAACCGTGCTTGAGGATGAACCGCCGGGGTCGCAGTTTTGTGATTATAACCATCTGCACTAACCGCTTTTCCCTCGTAGAGGGTCATTGGCATAAGGTGACGGACCGACAGACCGTCCTTGCCTGGGACGAACACGCACAACTCTGCAAAAAGTATCTAGAAGTCGGCGGTGTGATCGCCGTAGACGGATACATCGAATTGAATGATGCCGGCAAACCCGTGATCGTTGCGGAAAACCTCCATTTTTTAGGACTCCGCACCACAATCCACGGTGAACAAGAGCACGAAAATCAAGCGGACCATTGACATAAGTGTTCCGTCGACTAAACTATAAATTGCGCTATGTGTTGAGTGTGACTCCACAGAGATGCCCTTGGGGAATTAAATATTGGGAGAAGATGTCCATGGATAAAATCAATTGGATTAAAGATCTAGTTCGCGCGGAACAAGAAATGGAAGAATCAGGAATGATCGATTTTTCTGCAGGCTTTGATCCGCAAAAACTCTTGAATGAAGAAACTCTCGAATTTTTAAACGATCTCAAAGTATCCTTCGTCGATTCGGTGACAAACTTTAACCAAATGAAGGGCTCGCCCCTTGGCCGCATTAAAGTGTACGGAATTTCCAACACGGAAGCGGACTTTATGTTGTTCCGCAATGGTTTTAAGTTGATCTTCGCCATCAAAAAACCGGGTACTATTTCTATTCGCTTTTTGTACGTGGGTTCAAGCTTTGCTCCCAACACCGTCAACGAAGAAAAAGTAGATCCTACAGAGGACACACTTGTTGCTAAGTGGGGCCCATTCGGCGATTTGATTTGGACATACAACGACCAGTCCTTAAAAATCGATTTCCTGGTTCGTTATTACATTTCTAGATTTGTTAAGGAAAGTGCGAAATAGAGTTGTCGCGCCCTCAGGGCGCGAGCAATTGGTGCCTCTCTCAGTTCATAAATCTTCCTAATTTAGCGTTGCCGTAAAATAAGAAAGTCAAAGAATTGCGCATAATTCTTTTACTTCTTTATTTGTAATTATCGCTAATATTCGACATGAGTTGCATTGAGGAAATCACTGAATGCTCAATCGCTGCGCGATTGACTGCTCACAAATTCCAATTCCACTGGATCCATCGACTTCACTCTCACCGACACAAACACCCCTTCTCGGAGCGGTCGTATGGTGCGGTTCTTGATCTGAATCAACACTCCACCAAAGCTCACAATCCAGCTTTCAGAATCCACTTGCTCAATCACGCGGACCGAGCAGACGTCATTTACGGAATAGCGGCGTTCTAATTTTTCTTTAGACGATATCATCGTAGCGTTTAAACTTGTAAGGCACCACGGCGGGCGCTTGTTTTTCGGATTTCTGAGCTTCGGCCTTTTTAGCGAAGTCATCACACGCTTTCTTAAAATCAGCGCCCATTTTGTCGAGAGCCGCCACATCCACTTGCGGTGGAGTGTAAAGATCAGGATTGTTCTCAAGTGGATGCTTCTCCACCCAACCTGGTAGCTGATCCTCCGCAAACATCAGTTGGTCGCGATTGACCTTCATGATCAGGTCGATCTCGGCATCCGGTAGATCAATTTGCGACTGGATTTGTTGGCGCGAGTAGCCTTGATGAGCCATGCGAGCCGCATTGACGTACTTGCTTGTCACTTTTTGCTCAACGATTTCTTCGTGGGGATTCTCAGCACGGAAGATGTGCGCGGCCTCCATGGTTTTAGCGATGGCTGCATCGATGGATTTGAGTTTGTGATCCGCCTCGCCGACGCGCACCTGCACATCGCGCATTTTGGCTTCCATAAGTGCGAGAAGCTGTTTGACCTGATGATCGGTTTTATCAGAAAGGTCTTCGAGGATGGCGAGCTTGTTTTGTAATAGTTTGAGCCCATAGCTCAAACGCGGATCTTCTTCCTTACGAGCGCGCACTTTGATCAAGCAAAGAGCCACTCCCGCAATCAAAATCAAATTGAGCGCAAACTGCGCAACCATCCATACAGTCATTGTAGTTCCCCAAGGCACCCGTGCCCTTAGTTTTCATTTTAGGGTGCTTTCAGTGGTTGCACAATAAGACTGGACTGCCGACCCCGACCTGAGCCTAGGGATTGTTCCTTCAGACCGCATCGCTTTGGAAGATTTGGAGTTTTTTGGGAGTTCGGAGTTTGTCTCGCGGCCCTCGCGGACACGGGTCGTCTTCGGCCAGCGTCACGACGGGAAGAACCGTCGTGCCGCAGGTCGGATACGCCCCGTTCGCACGGGAGCTCGCAAACTCCGAACTCCCAAAAAACTCCAAATCTTCCAAAACAATGCTCATTGGTAAAAATCATCGGAACTCCAAAGTATAAATTCTTTGTTGAAGAGTGCGGTGTTTTGTTGGTGAATGAGCATTTTCTGTTTTGGGATTTGATTTTGCTATTTGGGATTTTGCGAACTCCCGTGCGAACGATGCGTATCCGGGTTGCGGCACGACAGTGACGCGATCCGAAGACGCTTCGTGTCCGCGAGGGCGTGAGTAAAATCCCAAATAGCAAAATCAAATCCCAAAACAGGAAATGCGGCTTCAGAGTGGAGGGCTAGAAAAGCCCTCGGACGTTATTTCTTGAGGATAGATTTGATGCGCGTGACCGCTTCGTCGATCTCTTTGGATTTCGCAGCGAAGCTGATGCGGATCGCTTGGTCGTCGCCAAACTCAGTGCCTGGCACCACAACCACTTTTTGGTCGTCGATGAGGCGGCGGGCGAGCTCGTCGGCATCTTTAATTCCAGCCATTTTGAGAGCCTCACTCACATCGATCCACAAATAAAATGCAGCATCGGGTTTTAAGACCTTAAATCCTGGAATAGAGGAGAACACTTCGTAGGCGTGGGCCGCACGCACGTGAAGCTCTTTGCGAGTGGCTGCTACGTCGGGTCTGCAACCGTTGATAGCGGCCACTGCGGCCTCTTGCGCGATGGAGCTTGATGACCCCACGGTTTGGCTCTGATAAGCGCCCATTGCGGTGACTATTTCTTTTGGACCCGTGGCCCAGCCGATGCGCCAACCGGTCATGGAATATGCTTTAGAAACTCCATTGATGCACACCACACGGTTGCGCAGATCAGGCGCTACCTGCAAAATGTGCGGGCTAATACCGGTGCTGTTGAGTGAAAGCTGATTGTAGATGTCGTCGGTCATGACAACCAGGCGCGGATTTTTTTGCACCACCCCTGCTATCGCTTTGAGGTCGTCGGAATTGTATTCGACACCGGTTGGATTGCATGGGGAATTGAACAAAAAGATTTTTGTTTTTGGTGTGATGGCCGCCTGAAGTTGTTCAGGTGTAATTTTAAAACGATTCTTCAAATCGGTTTTCACGCGAACTGGTTTGCCGCCCGCAAGCTCTACCATTTCGCTGTAGCTTGCCCAAAATGGCATCGGGATCACCACTTCATCACCTGGATCGAGAAGCGCTTGGAAACCTGCAAAGATCACGAACTTGGCTCCGGTGCTCACAGTAACTTCACTCACATCGTACTGCACACCGATCAATTCTTTCGTGAGCTCAGTGATGGCTTTTTTCAAAGGAGGAATGCCAGCTGGTGGAGTGTATTTGGTTTTGTTGTCGTTGATGGCTTTAATGCCCGCCTCGGATGGAATTTTGTAAGTGGGCCAATCGGGCTCACCAACCGTGAGCGAAATCACATCTTCGCCGCGATCTTTCATGGCCTTGGCGCGTGCCGCTAGTTCGAGAGTGGGAGATGGACGGAAGGATTTAGCTTTTTGTGACAACATAATTTTACTCCTGAACTATTCTGAAGGTTCTATATAGTATATGCCGAGTGATTTATCACCGTATTCTTTCAACTCTTTTTGTTTGAAGGCGCCATAGGTTTCCTTGAGCACTTCTCCCTTGCCGGCCTCGATAAAGACCACGCACGGAAACTGATTCAACTCCGAAGCGGCCAATGCCTGCATCGTTTGGTCGGCGAGTTTTTCGGTAAACGGGGGATCGATCAAAATAATGTCGTAACCGCTGCCGAAAGGTTCTTTGAGATAATCAAAAACATCATCGCGCACCAACGTCATATCGTCTTCTGTGACTGCCAGATGAGCCATATTCTTTTTGATGATTTCCACAGATTTTGGATGTTTTTCCACAGCCGTTACATGGAGTGCTCCGCGAGACACCGCCTCAAATGCTAAACTGCCTGTACCGGAATACAAATCGAGAACCTCTGAGTCTTCGACCAGCGACTGCAATTTATTAAAAATAACTTCTTTGATACGATCAGTGGTGGGACGAATGTGATCGGCATTGAACGCCAACAACTTGCGACCACCTAAACGACCTGAAATAATTCTCATACTACCGCCATAATATTTTTAACACGCGTGACAATTTCAAACACATCTCCAAAAGGCTTCGAAATAAAATCGACAACGCCCAAATGCTTGAGGCTATCGAGATCGTAATCTCCCGAATAGGCCGACATCAATATCACCCGCGTTTTGGGATCATCGATTTTTTGCAACAGCTGCGGGCCCGTCAATCCCGGCATCAATACATCGAGTAAAACAACGTCGGGCTTAAAAGTGGACCATTTTTCAAAACCGTCCAAACCATCCACCGCCGTCGTTACCTCAAAGGCATCGCGCAGAAAGACTTTTTCCAACGAACGCCGCACCAAAGCTTCGTCATCAACAATAAGGATTTTCACGACGTGCTCCTGGGTAACTCGATGACAAATTCACACCCCTCCAAGAGGCTCTCATTGAGATACAATTTTCCTCTGAATTTTTCAACGATTGATCGACTGACACTGAGCCCGAGCCCCGTCCCCTGTCCCTCTTCCTTAGTGGTAAAAAAGGGGGCAAATATGTCCTGACGCAGCTGAGGCGGCACTCCAGGGCCGGTATCTCTCACTCGTAGACGCACCTGATCGCCATCGACTTCAGAGACAATATAAATGGCACCTTTGCTGCCCATAGCCTGGCAGGCATTGTTGACCAAATTAAATATAACCTGCTGCAATAACTGGGGATCCACAAAGACGCGGTCGTCCGTTTCGGCCAGCTCAATAGAGGAGTTGAAAGAGTACAGCGCTGTCTTTAATAAAGGCAATGTTTTGGTCACCACGTCTCTCAGCGAGGTTTGCACCAAATCATTGGCTTTGCCAGACGAAAACTCGAGGAGATTTTTAATAATTTGCTCACACCGCTCACTAGCTCCTTGCACCTCCATCAGGTCGGCGCGAATCGAGCTTTCGGGAAGCATCTCCGAGATCAGAATCTGCGCAAGACTTTTTATTCCAGTGAGTGGATTGTTGAGTTCGTGCGCAATGTTTCCAGCCAACATTCCAATCGCCGCCATCTTTTCACTTTGCACCAGTTGGCCTTGAAGATTGACCGAATGAGTGACGTCTTTGTAATGGACAATCCAGTTGGACGAATCGCCATGTCCTTCCACCACAATAGGAAACGCCGCGACTTCCACGGTTTTATCACCCACATGAATTTTACTGGAGTTCGAGGATCCATCGGCCATAGCTTTAATAGTGGGGCAACCCACGCAAGGTTCATGGCGTTGGGCGTACACCTGGTAACAGTGCGTGCCCGCGTGGTGATTAAAATTTTTATTCGAGCGCACAATGCGAAACTGGCGATCGACAATGAGGATAGGATCTTTTAGCAAATCGAAAGTGGCAGACCATTGGCGTGAGATCAAATGAGCGCGCCATTTGAGCGCCAACCGCTCAAATGCCACACGCAGGGATTCGGCGCGCTCTTCGAGTATTTGATGGAAAAGCTGTTGCTCTTCTTCATTAAGACTGTGCTCAAAGATAAGGGTTCCTTGGATGTCGTTAAAGATAAACTGCAGCGGAATGATGGGCCCCATTGGTCGCTCCAGAGCATTGGCCAAAGCTTCTCGCACGGCGGTGCTGTCGTTCGTAAAAAACGAAGAGCGTTGGGCATCGAGAACCTGATCGATAATCTGCGGCCCCTGAAAAAATACGCATCGGAGTTCGGCTCCACCCAGAGAATACACAAGCAATGGCGGCCGCACTTTGTGCAACTTGATAAATTCTTGGCGCAATAAAATGATCAAGTCGTCAAAATTGTTAACCTGTGAAAGATTCTTTACAAATTTGATGAGGTCGCGCACCGCGCGCAGAGTGGATTCAACAGCTACTTTTGAATGCTCGAGATTCTCAGTGCGTTGGCGCACCAGATCTTCTAGGTTTTCATTAATTTCGCTCAGCACCTTGTTCTGGCTGCGCACTTTACTGATTATATTTTCACTCTCTTTAAGAGTTTCTAACGTTTGTAAAGCGGCGTGTATGTGTTCGTCAAAGGGCACCGGTTTATTGCTGAGCTTGAGAACTTTGATAACCGCCTCAGAATTGAGGTATTGGGTCATGTC
Organism: uncultured Pseudobdellovibrionaceae bacterium; assembly: GCA_964400355.1. GTDB lineage: Bacteria > Bdellovibrionota > Bdellovibrionia > Bdellovibrionales > JAGQZY01 > JACKAL01. The sequence continues at coordinate 522,450 of CAYNTO010000001.1, read as the reverse complement.
TTGGGTTGTAAAACTGGAGTCGATGATCACAATTCGATATGCCGTAGTGTTTACCGGCAGCGGCAGATTCAAAAGATCATGGGCAAGTTTATTGCCAACAATAATCAACAGAAAATGTTCGCCCGTTTGAACCAAGCGCAGGTATTTTTTAACGTCGATAATCTGCGGTTGAAACGAAAAAACCGCTCCCTGTGGCAGCGGTTGATCTAACGTGTATATTGGAATGCTGGTAGGTGCTTGAGCGCTCTCGACGTTGGTCATAACACCGAGATTATCTCAAACAATCAGTGCATACTCAAAAGTTTTCTCTGGCGATCGTATATGTTCTCGAACATTTCCAGACCGATGATACACTTGCGTAAACTCTTGGAAAGCTCCATAGAACTCGACCCCTCAAATATCATATAGGGGCGAATATAGTTCCACCATGACCCTCGCAATGGATAATTTTTTTGCTCGATGTCTTTAAGACAATGATTGAGATGGGTACGAATAAATTTGAATGTCTCTTCAAGGTCGATCGTATCGATGCGTTTGGTGAGCATCACAAGACTATCCACGCCTGCAGCGCCGATAGCCTCATTGGCTAAGAAGCACTTAAAGAACACATCAAGGAATGTTTCCATAGGACTGATCGGATAGTTTTTCGTGGTCACTGATTTTTGTGAGCGATCCATCTGATAGTAGAGAAGATCCCACTCCATCTCAAGGACGGGTCGATTAAGGAAAAGATTTTCGATTTTACCCTGTTGATAAATATCAAACAGCATGTCCAGCTCTGGTTTTGTTATGAGAGCAAAATTGTCGCCGTAAATGACCAAACTGCCAGGTAAAAAAGAACCGTGCTTCCGCATACGGTAGCAGAGCTCGATCGTGCAAATCCCAAGCATATTTAAACGCGCGGCTTTGGCGGCATCGTAAGTGAGTACGGGAATCTGAGCTGTCTCAACGCTAGAGCTCACCGATATCTGCTTGGCCAAATGCATCGACATAAAATCGACTTTTTTCTGTAATGGGCTCGCCGTGCCCAACATTTTTGTAAAGTGGAAATGCTCGACTCGCTCCGCGATCATAGCAGTATCAGAGAGTCCTTGACCGGGTTCAGTGTAGTCGAGCACCAATTCGCTGGTCTCGCAGGCCAGCGATAGCTCGGAACTATCAGACGCAAACACGTGCAATCTCTCCCGCGTAGGGAGATGGCCCACCAACTGAGCAGGCGCTCCGAACACCACAGACATATCCGTCTGCTCCACTAAACGAACCGCAGCGGCGTAAGTGGAATATACCGATACTTCGGAACTGTAATCAATAACTACAAGACGGCGGTAATTTAAATTATATTGCGTAAACATTTTTCGACTTCGGCTAAGTGTTTCGGATTACCCTTATAATTTTTCTTAAGCATAGGGATCAGCTCTGTCGCTTTTTCATAACGCTGATTCTGAACGAGCCAGCTCAACATCAAGGTGAGAGCCGAATCGTCATTTGGATTTTCTTTGAGATAAGCTTCTAAATAGGTCAATGGATAAGCGCCATCTTTACAGTTCGAAGACCATTGAGCATAGAGGGATAACGACAACTGATGACCAGGATTGATATCGAGAACCGTCGCCAGATTCGCACAAGCCATTTCAAATTCTCCAAGGAACGAGTGCACAAGAGCTAGACCGATACGCGCTTCGATCACCATTTCATTGCTATCGAGTACGCCCGCAAAACGCTCGCGTGCTTTGTCGACACGTTGGCTCTGTAAATACAAGTAACCGCATGAAATCTGAATATCGAGGTCGTAAGGATTAATCGCAAAGGCACGATTATAGTACTCCTCAGCGGCATCGTAGTCCGCAGCACGCTGATAGAGGCTTCCCATCATCTTAAAAACCAAAAATACAGTACCGTCGTATTCCGCGGCATTGTCTAGAATTGAGTGGCAAATATTCAGCGCCGCTTTGTCGGAACCGCAACGTAGATAAGCTTTTGCCAAAAGAAATTGGTTGGCTGTAGAGTCTTCGACCTCTACCAACTTTCTTGCGGCATACACTTGTCCCTCTTCGGATTTGCGTTTGACCTCGAGCCAATACAAATTTTTCCAAACAAAAGTTTGATTACAACTCTTTAGGATGTTTTCTATTTCTGATTTCGCGTGATCCAGCTGTCCGCCATTCATGAGAAAATGAAAGCGATCTAGTCCCTCGGACAGTTCACGAGTCTGCTCTAAAACTTCGGCGTCAAAAAATTTCTGCTCCAGCACTTGCCCCCCTGGTTTACAATCAGATAAAGCAAGAGCAGTGCCAGCGATAAAAACCGTTAACTACTTGAAATGTGTGCGAGTAAAATATTTCTGTCACCATTTCTCCATCGTCCAGTCATTATTTTGGTAGATTTCAGATAGTTACACCCGACCTGAGAATGGGAAAAGTTTGCCGAGCGGGTTCTACATCGAGTGAGACTTACGATTTCCATATTGCGCGTTAAAATGAAAAAGGCCTTTCTTGCGAAAGGCCTTGGGATGATGTGAAACAATTTTGTAACAATAATTAACTATTCAACCATTTCCGGCAAACGACGGTACGCTTTTACCAAGCGTCGCCCAGAACGAACCGAAGAGATTTTCTTAATCAAACTCGACTTTTCGTTTTCAACACATGAAAGGATGACCAAATCCTGTTGGAGAATCTCGTTCACTAACACTTGTTTTTGATCCAGGAGTTTCTTTATTGAGCTTTTCTCGGCTCCAGATATCTTAGCCGCATCCTGTTCGCTGGAATAAATATCTAAGCGCTTATCGATACTTTGTATATTCGCCAGTAATTGTTCGCGACTACGATACAGATCTTCGATATTATCGAAATTGCGAGCTTTAAAGCTCTTACGTTCGCATTCGGAAATTTCCAGAAACGCGCGGAGTAAGTCATTTTTTTGCTCTAGTAGCTGAATGATCAGACTGATGTTGCACTCTTCCTTAAGCACCTTGGGACTCCTTCTTTTTAACTGTTTCGATAGCCTTACTCCAACCATCGTAAAGAATGTTTAAAACCTTTAGACAATTTTCTAATCTCTTTTTATCAGACGTGAGATTGGCGCGCGTAAGCTCTTCGAGGCAATACACATACAATTGCTCCAAATTCTTTGCCATATCTCCACCGACCTCATGATTCAAACTGCTCATCAGTTCCATCACAATGTCATATGCGCGACCTATAAGTTCACCACGCTTGGCGATGTCACCCTTATCCATGGCTTCCATGGCTTGTTTGATAAACTTCATAGCGCCTTCGTAAAGCATCAATAGGATTTTCTCCTTATTGGCGCTTTCGACCGCTGTCTTTTTGTATTTGCCGTACCCGCTATTCACTCAACCTCCGCTTTATCCCATTAGTCCTTGAATTCCAGCACCTGCTCCAGCTCCAATTTGTGCGCTTTGCGCCTGCAATTTGGCCATCGTCTCTTCCATTTTTGAAAACTTCTTGCGAAGTTGATCCTCTTTTTGCGCCAGATTCTTCTCTTTCGTGTCGATATTGCGATCGATCTGACTCATCTGGGTCTGCAAACCCTTCTTTTTACTCGACACCATTCCAGTTTGATAATTGGTCGCGGCATCTATCCCCATGCGAATCTTACCGATAAAGCCACTATTTGGCCCACCGTCGCCCTTTAAAAAAGCCAGGATTTCTCGGGGTTTTTCTTTGAGTACTTTATTAAATTTATCTTCTTTGAACTCCAGCGTACCGTTGCGATTAAATTCCACACCGAGCTGGCTCAAACGGTTGATTTCGCCAGAACCAAACACTGCACCCTGGATCAACTGGCGCAAACGACCTTCAATCCCGCGGATGGAGGAATCACCACCGAGGGTTTTAGAAGTATCGGTTTTTTCATCCATTCGACTTTGTGTTTGAATAAAGCCAAGCGCACCGTTCATAGCGTCCACAAAGGTCTTCATTTTGGTTTCTATGGCTTTGTAATTTTCTGTAAGATTGATATCGACGGTCTTTCCGGGCTTGGCACTCTTGAGATCTAGCGACACGCCGGGAATTACCTCTTCGAGCTTGTTGCCAACAACCTCAACATCGAAACCATTCACCTTGATCAGGCCGTTCTTGGATTCGCGCTCTTTATCAAAATAGAGATCCTCATCACCATCTAATAAGTAGATCGTTGGAAAATCCACATCTTTATTGTTACCGTAGTAGTCGGATGACAGAATCAATCGTGAACCATCCGTGCCATCAGCGCCATCCTGTACGACTGTGGCGTTGATGTTTAAACCTGCAGTGTTGATAGTTTGTGCGATACCTTTGAGCGTATTGTTGCCGTCGTTGATATACACGGATTTATCGCCATCGGGTGTTTCGAATTTAATGTAACCGACTCCGAGTTTGGCGTCGTTGGGTATTATATTTGAGAGAGTGCCCGAGCTCTCTGCGAGGCGCACCACTTCCACTTTCCAGTTTCCGGGAACCGCTTTCTCCGCCTGAACACTTCCAGCAATAACATCGGGATCAGAAACCGCCAGTTCGTAATCCTGGAACTTCGCATTTCCGACAATGCCACCGAGACTGCCTTTGATGGCATTGAGCTTACCCTCGAGATCCTGCACGAGGCCTAAGCGTGTCTCTAAATTTTTCTTTTTGCCTTCGAGATTTTTAATCGGCTCTCGTTCGGCGGCGACAATCTGATCCACCATCGAACTTAAACCCGTCCCGATGCCATTCATTCTTACCGGCATTTGACCCCTTTACTCTCTTTATTATGCAGGGGAAAAAAGAAAATTCGTGAGTCATTAATATGGCTCTAGGCCTTCGAAGATAGACCGGCAAAAATAAACAGGTGGGCTTAATATGGATTATATTTACTATGCGGTTTTACTTATAATACGGCCATTGTTCTGGCCTATCGTCTCTAGAAGTTGGTAAAATTCCTTCTCGACCACTCGACGAATGATTTGCCCGTCCTTATCAGTGATCAAAATCAATCGCACTTCGTTCTGGAAGACCAGCTCCACAGACAAATTATTGGCTACAATTCCCTCGTGTTCGCGCAGATTCTTTAAGATTTTTTCTATCTCTTCGTCCGTACAGTCACGTTGCGGGTTGCTCTGGGCATCACGACCATCGGCATCGCGCTCGGTAGTGTCATGCGATTTGATCGTGGCATTGGCCTCTTTTACGGTGGTTGCCGTGATCGGAGCGATGTTATTAGAGAGAGATCTAATATTCATACGCTCTGCTTATCGGCATACCGCCTAAATAATTTGAGCCACCCACTTTGCAATCCACAAGACCTAATGCTAGGCTCAACGAATGAACAAAACCACATTGAGTGTATTTGCGGCCTTAATGATATGTTGCGCCTGCGCGACCACACCCACGGCATCAAAAGAAGCCGCACTTTACGAGGTCATTGTAGCACCGAAAGAACCAAAAAAAGATCATCACTCAAACGTGCCTCAATAACCCTGAACTCCAAAAGAAACGTTCCGCCGAGCTAACCGAAGTGCTCAATGAAAATATGGCGGATCGTGCACCATCAAAGATTCCACCGGACTGGAAAAAGATATCGGAGAATGACCTTCGCCATCGTAAAATCGTCGCAGAAATATTCGCAGAAAGTTGCATCCGTTCTCTCGAGGATCACAAAGTGGCCGCTATTATATTTGCTCATGGGGATAGCTACGAACACTATTTGTTCTCGTACCAGATGGCAAAACGTGCCATCCCGGCAGATCCCAACCTGATGAGATGGTATGTGGCATCTGCGATTGACAGCTACATGACCACCAGTGGTTTTAAATCTCTATTTGGCCTTGCTAACTCTCTCGCCGGCAACGGCGATTGCACATGTCTCAGACCTGTGGAGCCCACCTTCCCCGATGACATTCGCGTACAGTATACGGGCCTTACACTTAAACAAACCATATACAAATTCGAAAAAGGCCGTGCGTATCACTGCCGCAAAATACCGGTATTCTGTGCCCAAACACTCAAAACCTCAACCAAAGGGCAATTTCCAGAAATTTGGTGAGCCATTCAACGGTCGCCATAAAGAGTACTACCAGAGATCTTTGAACGTGGTAATTTGGTAACTACCACACTTTTGCGGATGTAAATTTAGCGATTAGAAGTTTCTGGTATATTGAGTACAGGATTCTCAAACAAATCCTGCTTGGCGAATGCCCCCTTGCGATCTGGATAATTCACCGCTTTTTCAATGCGTTTACCAATCCCAAACGAGGGCCCCACCGATTCGATCATAGACATAGTCGCCGACGAACTCCACAGCACAAAGCTAATGAGCGTCACCGCGATAATCCCGATCCAGAAGGCAAAGTACAGAGTGATAAAATAACGATCAATATAAAATGGCATAAAACCATAATAGCCATTCCTAACGCCAAATTCTCTCAGCTCTTATTTACACTTTGTGAATTAAAATTCAAAATTGAAAAAACCAGATCTTAAATCGATTAAAACGACAGGCCCGACACCCATCTAGCCACTTCGCCTCCGGCGAAGGCGACTCACCCCACCCACCCAGCCACTTTCGCCAAGGGCGAAAGGCGACCTCGTCTACCCCTCCGAACCCCAGAGGGCGCTCTAGCTTTTTTCTCTCTGTTGTTTTTGATTGAGGGATTTTTGATGTGCTGTTGGTCGGTGCTCAGTTGAGCGTGACGCGATCGGCGACTCAGTTTAGGCGAAAAGGGAATAACTCCAAAACCAAGCCGACAACTGCGCAGCCATGGACGACCTACCGGCCAGCTGCACATCAAAAATCCCTCAATCAAAAACAACAGAGAGAAAAAAGCGCTCTCCACCCCATGTGGAGAGCGCGAGGAAGAATAGAAGTTACCCTAAAAGTCTCAACGCTTGTCTCGGAACCTCATTCGCCTGAGCTAACACGTTTGTTGTTGCGTTCAACAAGATGTTGCTCTTCGTGTACTCTGCTGTGGATTCTGCGATGTCGGCATCACGAATTCGCGAGTTGGCAATCGAGAGACTTTCAATGGATGTACCTAAGTTTTCAGTTGTCGAAGACAGTCGATTTTGCAGGGCGCCCAGGTTGGCTCGAAAACCATTCACCTGTTTTTGCGCTTGGTCAATCACCGACAGAGCATCTTTCGCGCTTTCTTTTTCTGAATAGTCCAGACCATCCACACCAAGGTTCGCCGTTGTAGCATTGGACAACGATGAATCAAATGAGATCACATCGCTTTCTCCACTGCCACTGATACCCACTTGGAAGTCAAAGACATCGCCCTCACCATTGAGCAGCTTGCGGCTACCATACGATGTAGATTCGGCAATGCGATCCACTTCTTGCATGAGTTGCGACATCTCCTGGTTAATGAATCCGCGCTCATCATCACCAATGGTGTCCGATGCGGCCTGTATTCCAAGTTCACGCATACGAGTAAAGATATTGCTAATCTCTCCAAGGCCACCCTCAGCGACTTGCAGTAACGATACGCCGTCGTTAGTGTTGCGCAGAGCTTGTTGATAACTTCTGATTTGGGACTTCATACCCTCAGAGATCGACATACCGGCAGCGTCATCCGCAGCCTTTGTAATTCGGCTACCAGAAGACAACTGGCTCATGCTCTTTTCCATAATTTTTTGATTCCCATCGAGGGCTCGACGTGCACTTACCGACGCCACGTTCGTCGCTATTCTTAAACTCATATTCTTCCTCCTCAGAAAGATTTGTTCATATTTCTCGAACACTACACTCTTCGGCAGGACTAGACGCGGCTGAAGTCGAGTCGAGGTAAACTAGACCATGATCTAGCTAAACTAGACCTTCGTCGGAGTTTTATAAAATTTCTAATTTGCGGGAGTATTTGAAAAATAATTTATAGAAATCAGTACGTTAAATTATTTTTTCACGCTTTTTTTAAAATTGAACAGACAAAAACATTTACAGTTCTCCTAGACTTTAGGCCTTGAACCTATGCTATGTGAAGGTTACAACCTTGTGGTGGAATCTCGCAATCGCAACGCGCTCATCATATTCATTCTCGGAACACTAACGACTATTGGCCCTTTCTCCATCGACATGTACCTGGCGGCCTTTCCAAAGATTGCCGAAGACTTCGAAACTACAACGTCCAAGATTGCTCTCTCACTTTCTAGCTATTTTGTGGGATTAGCGATTGGGCAGATCTTCTATGGTCCGCTGTTGGATCGCTTTGGCAGAAAACGCCCGATCTATTTTGGGCTCACACTATATATAGTGGCGTCGATTGGATGTGCACTCACTCAAAGTGCCGATCAATTGATCGGGATGCGTTTGTTCCAGGCACTGGGTGGCTGTTCGGCATCGGTGGCTGCCATTGCTATGGTTCGCGATTTCTTTTCTCCGCAGGAAGGCGCACGCGTCTTTTCAAAACTGATGCTCATTTTAAGCGTGTCGCCACTTTTCGCACCTACGTTTGGCGGCTGGGTCACGGCATACTGGAGTTGGCAGCTCGTGTTTTGGATCTTGGCGGCGATTGTGCTCGTGATTTTATTGGCAGTTGCGTTTTTCCTGCCGGAAGGTTATCAACCCGACTCCTCCGTATCGCTCAACCCCAAAGACATCTTTGCAACTTACGCCGAGATCGTGAAAAATCGCCAGTTCGCAACATTCTCTATCACGGGCGCGTTTTCTTTTGCGGGACTGTTCACATACCTATCGGGTGCGCCGGGAATTTTTATGGGCATGTATCACCTGAGTGAAAATACTTTCGGATTGATCTTCGCTGGGCTCTCCGTGGGCATGATCGGTGGCGGACAACTCAATCTTTTCCTCATGCGCTGGTACTCCAGTTATCAAATTTTTAAAACCGTTGTGATCCTACAATTGATCATGGGGATTGTTGTGGCTGTGGGCACGGGTTTCGACCTGCTCAATCTTTATGGTCACATTGTGGTATTTTTCCTCTATATCTCCTGCGTTGGCCTCACCTATCCCAACGCTGCCTCTCTTTCCATGGCCCCGTTCACCAGAAACGCCGGCAGTGCTTCTGCAGTTTTAGGAACATTGCAAATGGCAGTTGGGGCTTTGGCATCGGCCCTCTTCGGCACCCTCGCCTTCGAGCCCAACTTCGCTGTTGGCATTGTTTTCGTGCTCGCCGCCATCATCGGCAACACCATCTTCTGGTTCTCAAAACGCCACCCAGAACATTACACGCCCGCCTGAGGTTTTTGCTTTGGGATTTTTGTCTATTTGCTATTTCGAAGACACAGCTCCTGCTTCGCTGCCATCCCTTGCGGGGAACGCATCCGCTTGGCAGAGGTCTCCGAAATAGCAAATAGACAAAAATCCCAAAGCAAAAACCTCAGGCTCCACCCACAGCGCCGCAAGGCGCTTAAAGAAAGGCGAAAGCTTTTTCTTTTTCTCGCGCATTTTAGAATCTGTTTTTTAAGCGGGCTCACGAGAGCGGGACGCGATCGGCAACGCCGACGAGTGCGCAGGCCATGGATGGCCGTCCGCTCAAAAAGCAGATTCTAAAATGCGCGAGAAAAAGAAAAAGCCCCAGCACGTACGCTGAGGCCTATTACTAGCGGATTGACTCACTGCCAGACTAAAAGGTGCCTGGCACCTTTTTAGCCGAGGAGTTGGAGGGCGGCTTGTGTGGAGTGATTGGCTTGCGAGAGCATGCCGATCGACGCCTGCTGCAGAATCTGGGAGCTGGCGAGTTCGGCGGTTTCGTGCGCCACATCGGCGTCGCGAATTCGCGAATACGCGGCTTGCAAACTTTCTCTCTGCACATCGATGTTACTGATCGATGAATCGATTCGGTTCTGGAAGGCGCCGAAGTTAGCGCGCATGCCACCGACCTTCACAATCGCTTCGTCGAGAAGCTCTAAAGAATCCTGAGCTTCGTTTTTGTCGCTAAAGCTGAGACCATCCACACCGAGGCTGGAGCTTGTCGCATCTGCATTCATAGCAAACTTTACAGAGCTGTTCTCATCGCCGTTAATTCCAATTTGAAATTGCAGTTCTTCCATAGAGCCGTCGAGAAGATTTTTATTCCCGAACTTTGTGGTGTGTGCAATACGATCTACCTCTTGCAACAAATGCTGTGCTTCCACATCGATAAACTCTCGCTCTTGGTCGCCGATGGTGTCGCTCGCACTCTGGATGCCAAGCTCCCTCAAGCGCACTAAGATGTTGCTCACTTCGTTCAGTCCGCCTTCGCCGACTTGAATAAAGGAGATCGCGTTCTCCGCATTTTGCCGAGCCATGCCCAGGCCGCGCGTGTCTGCTTTTAACTTTTCGGAGATTGCTAACCCAGCAGCATCATCTGATGCCTGCGTGATTCGGCTACCCGAGGACAGCGCTTTCATTGCGTGAACATTTCGCTTTTGCTGGACATCGAGATTGCGTTGAGCATTTATCGATGCCAGATTCGTGTTTATCCTTAAACTCATATTTGCCTCCTGTTTGGACCGTGCCTCTCTTGGCGCCTTTGACGTTCAGGTGTCGCATCCTACGACTCGATCATACCTAGACTATCGGCGGGGTGAGACAGAACTTTAGTCCAGTATACAAATGGGACAATTAAAGATGAGGAATATTCAAATATTATGTTTCGCCGTATCAGTCCGGTATGTGCCTAAAAAGCCTCGGGAAATACCAAACTGGGAATACTACGTCGTTTTTTGAAACACTTTTTCGCGAATGGCTTTCGCAATATCGAGGACTTCGTTGGGAACATAAATGCGTTCAATACGACGGGCCTTCTCGTACATTTTGAAAACCTCTGTGCAGCGATCGATCGTGATCGGCTGTTCATTGGGAGAGTACTCATCGATCACATAGATCGCGATGGATTTAGAATCATCCATGGTGCCGTGGTATTTGGACAAGCGGGCTTGAGAACTGGCGGCAATAAAATCGATTCCCGCAGATTTAAGCAGCGTTGCTAAATTTTGGATTTTTGGATCGTCGTGCGTAACGTGATTTTCGAACAAAACTTTGAGCGGTTGACGGCGCGTGATTTTTTGCGCCCAATAGTTTTGTGAATGAGCCAAATGCTCATAGAGCGAATAATCCGTGCAGCGTTCGTAGTCTTCGATATTCGACGGCAGTTCGTAGGTGCAATCTGGCGATGTCAAATAGCGATACAGCATCTCTTCGTAAATGATGCTCTTGTGATGAAAGTAAATCATTAAATACATGTGATGACGAGAAATCAAAAAATCGTCAAAAGTGTAGAGGGCACGCTTGTTGAGCGCCAAGAACACTTCGTCGTCTTTTACATGATAAGTAAAATTGGCGAGCAACCAGTTCATCTCAACGTGGCCGTAGTTTGTCCCGCAAAAATAAGCATCGCGCTCCAGATAGTCCATGCGATCGGCATCGATCTCGGAACTGACAATCTGGCTCAAGATGGTTCTAAAGTTTAAGCCATTATCTATAAAAAAGTCGTCTTTAACTACGAGCTGGCGATCAATCAGTGAGGCGATGTGATACGGAGAGATGTCGGGAAATTGCGCCACTAAGATGTCGGTAAGATGTGAATCCGTGAGAAATTTGATCGTGTAGTCCTCGTGCGAGGCTTTCTCGTCGAGCGCTTTCTTGGGTTCACGCGCTTTGTAGGCATCGATTTTTAGAGTGGACAGCTTGGGCATCACCTCTTCACTGGCGTGGCTCAACGGACCGTGACCGATATCATGAAGCATTGCCGCCAGTCGCATCACTTGCCGGAAACGTGCGCGGGTGGCCTCTGAGGAGAATTTGTAATTTTTAAAAATGGCTTCAAAAGCCAAGCCCGACACGTGACATACACCTAAGGAATGAATGTATCGGCTGTGGGTTGCTCCGGGAAAACTGAATTCAGAAAATCCCAATTGTTTGATCAAACGCAGGCGTTGAAAAGCGCGTGAGTCTATCACCTTGGTTTCCGCATTGGATAACACAATCGTACCGTGAACGGGATCTTTGATTTCCATAAGTCGCCCATAGTACCTGCGCGCCCATTGCGAGGCAAACCCACAATTGATGCAAAGCAACCCCTGCCTCAGAATTTTACAGCTCGATGGCCCAGCAGCGCGGCCACGGAGCGTGCTTATTTTTTAGCAGGCTTATCGACGAATTGGCCGCCTTTTCACCACCAGCGCGGGTTCTAGCCCCTAGATGCGTTGCGTTTTAAGGACCAATTCCCAGGTTTCCCGAAGAACCTAATGACTGGGATTTTTGCTCATGCCATAGTTATTTTCGATAGAGAATTGCGGTTCGGGATGAACTTCGATTCGGGGGAAACGGGGAAAACTATGGCCGCTTTTTTAGATCAAGAATATTTAAATCTTATGAAGCACGTATTGGAATTTGGCGAAAAACGTGCCGACCGTACGGGTACGGGCACATTGAGCGTGTTTGGCCATCAATTGCGCTTTAATTTGCAAGAGGGGTTTCCACTCCTCACCACTAAAAAAGTACATCTCAAATCGGTCATTCACGAACTGCTGTGGTTTCTCAAAGGGGACACCAACGTGCAGTATTTGCGCGACAATGGCATTAGCATCTGGGACGAATGGGCCGATGAAAACGGCGATCTGGGCCCGGTTTACGGCGCCCAGTGGCGCTCGTGGAAAACTCCCGATGGCCGCACCATTGATCAGATCTCGTCGGTGGTCGAGCAAATCCGCAACAATCCTTATTCTCGTCGGCACATGGTCGTGGCATTCAACCCGTCTGATGTGGAAGACATGGCATTGCCTCCGTGCCACGCGTTCTTTCAGTTTTATGTTTCCGACCGCGGTCTCTCGTGCCAGCTCTATCAGCGCAGCGCCGATGTGTTTTTAGGAGTTCCATTTAATATTGCAAGTTATGCCCTCCTCACGCACATGATGGCGCAAGCGTGTGGCTTACGCCCTTATGAGTTTATTCACACTATGGGTGATGCCCATTTGTATTTGAATCATTTGGATCAGGCCAAGCTACAACTGAGCCGCGAGCCCAAGCGCTCGCCAAAAATGATTCTCAATCCCAAGGTGAAGAGTATTTTTGATTTTACTTACGAAGATTTCACCCTGCTCGATTACAACCCGCACCCGCGAATCGCAGCTGAGGTTTCTGTGTGATTGCCCATGTGACGGCTCTCAGTGAGAACCGTGCCATTGGTGTTCGCGGTGATTTGCCGTGGAAGATTTCTGCAGACCTCAAACACTTTAAAGCCCTCACCCTCAATAAGTGCATTGTGATGGGTCGTAAAACATTTGAATCTCTCCCTGGCGGTGCTTTACCGAAGCGCCAAAACATAGTCATTACCCGTGATACGTCTTACTCCGCGCCCAACTGTATTGTTGTGGACAGCATCGAGAGCGCCCTCAAAGAGGCCCGTCGCGTGAGTACAGATGGAGATATCATGATTGTGGGAGGTGCCGAGATCTACCGTCAGACGCTGGCACTCACAGATCGCCTCTACCTCACTATTATTCACAAAAATATTGAGGGCGATGCTTTTTACCCCGAATGGAAAGACGCCTTTGAATGCATCGAATCCGTTGAAAACGTTGAGGGCGATTACAAGTTTTCATTTGAAACTTGGGTGAAGAAGTAACCTCACCCATAGGACTTAGTAAGAATCCGGATTGATTTCGTGATTGGGATAGCGTTCGATTTTGTTATAGAACGTTTCGACGGGACAAAACACAGAGCCCGCGCATGAGTAAGGATTGCGACGTTGGCTCGCAGGTGTTAATCCCGCGCCAAACAAACGATGAAGTGCATCTTTGCCATCGTTTCCTTTTTTAACGTACTTGGGTCCATAATTCTTTTTTGTTGCAACTCCGCGCTTTGAAGAACCCGCAGCTGCACGTTCTGCACCCGATGATTGATAACTAAAAGGACTGTGCCGCGACAAATAGTCGCCAGCAGCATTGCGATAAGCGCCACCGCCTGAGCGTCTTCCTGCTGCCGCAGGTGATCCATTCGGAGGAGCCCCACCACCGCCGCCGCCAGCAGACATCGGTAGACCCCCACCACCGCCACCGCCGCCATTAGCGCCAACAGGATTGTTGTCTTTACCGCCCAACATTACTTCGCCTTCGAACTCGGCGTTATTGCTATGACCTGTTCCAGCGAAAGCGGGATTGACGCCGGCACCATTGCCCAATGACTGAAAACCATTGCGCTCAGGCCCAGGCCCCGTTGCAAAATTAATAGCACGCGCATCGGTGCTGCCGATGTCCGTATCACCGTAAGGTGTATTGCCTATGCCCTGAAGTGCCGGCTGCTGGCTGATAACGTTCGGATCTCCCGTATTCTCTTCCGGGTCCACGGTATCCTCTGCAGGATCGTCGTCAGTAACTGGCGGAATAGGTTCTTTGGGTTTGTCATCCTCACCTGCGGGATCTACTGGAACTTTTTCTGCAGGAGGTTTATTGGCGCTGCATTTTTTGAGCGCCTCGGTCCGCTCCACAGCAGTGGGTAAAGACTGGCACGTAGATACACATGAATTGTAAACACCTTCGCAATCACTCTTACACGCCCTCAGCGCACTCACCGCGTCTGTACATGCTTTGATGGGTGCCGGATCGACCGGAGTCGCAGCTCCAGCCCACGGCGTACATTGAGTGGTGTACAGGTTCGCACGTTTAACTTCTTCGAAGGTCCAATTGGTGGGAGGTACGCAACCTTGCACGCATGCAGCCGCTTCTGATTGACACTGGTTCTCGCCTTTTTGCTGCACGCAGCGTTTTGCTTTTATATAGGGATCATCACACGCCATGGGAAAATTTGTGCTCGTAAGACCGGAAATTTGCGCATGCGCAGCTGAGAATGAAAATAGCATGGAAATGATAGCGGCAAACACCGAAAACCCCTCTTCGTTATACACGGCCATTGTATCACAATCGCTCTCAACGCAGGCCTAAGAATCAAAAGGCCGTCTCGTTGTGAGACAGCCTCGATGTGTTACTTGATGATGGCGTCTGCGGCCTGATCGGGATTGGTGACCGGCGGCATGCCCGTCGCGTTTTGGCACTTAAAGCCGTAGGCGGTGTAGTTCACCCCTGTAGGTTTACCATACGCATCTACTTGATCGATACAAATGTGGCGTTCCTTCCCAGCTTGTGGCTTGGCGAGGACCGCTTTCGAACAACCGCTTAAGCCGTTTTTACCAGCAGGAACGATTTTACCGTCAGACACGTAGCACTTGTTGTTTTGCACATCGCTGTCGTTTCCGTTGGAATAACGGAACCACAGTTTACTGCTATCGCTTGAACGTTTTGAAAGATCATCGATCAATTCACGAGTACAATTCTTATTGCGCTTGCCATCGTTATAAAGTTCGTTGTTGGCGTAGTTGCTCTCGTATTTGTTGTTCTTTCCATCTTCCGTCTTTTTGATCGCGTTCTCCACACACTTCTTAAACTGATCGCGGTCGGCGGCAGTGCCACCGTTTGCAAGACTTGGATCTCTCAACTCCATATCCTTAGTGTATGCAGTTTTCAATGCCGCATACCCAGAACCCATGCCTGATTTAAAAGCTGGGCTGTTATTGAAAGCTTCTTTCTTGGGATCTCTCTCTGTGAACATTGCATTGATCATCGTGAGCGCACTTGTAGGATTTGCGGCGGAAAAGCTTTCATACGCTTGTCTTTTCGCAGTCGCATCCGAGCAGCTAGAAGCACCCGCTTTACTACATGTTTGCCAGTCGTTATACAGTTGCTCTGATTTCGTTTTATTCGCATAGAATTTCTCAATTTGATCTCTCAAAGAGGAATTCATTGAACCACGATGAGCATCAAATACTTTCTTATCGTTGAGCAAGAAACCATACATATTTCTGTCGGTAACTTTACTGTCGCTTGTTTGCACTCCACCGAGCTTTTTTACCGCCTCGTAGAAGTCACCGGTGTCATTGGAACCGCAAAACACCTGTTTGAATTCAGTTGGACTCACACCAAAATACTTTTTGAAGGCGTTGGATGTTTGCGTGTTACCAGATCTGACCCCTGGATTCATAATCGTGTAAATAGCATCATTGAGATCTTGGTCAGCAGCGATATCGCCGTCTACGTTCGTGGATGAATCTGGAAGAGTACATGCTCCATATTTTTTAAGCTGCTGTTCCAAATTGCCCGAACCCGGACAAGCTTGCGATGACAAAGAAACCATTTTAAGCCATTTTTTATTGATCTTATCAGTTCCAAGTTTAGAAGCTAAAAGATCCTGGTACACAGAAGCTTCGGCAGCTGCGCAGCCGTCGTCATTTCTTACAACTTCACCGCTTGAACCTGGTTTGCCGAGACCTTCGATCTTTTTCTTTGTCTTTACGCAATGGGACGCCTTGCTGTTTTTGCAAGCGGCTTCGATAGACTTTGTGTCCGTTTCGATTCCTTTACGAAGTGCGGAGCAACGACTATTTTCGATACCTTCGCACTTAGTAAGTTCCGCGTTTAAACGCTCCAGTGATTTTTGTGTGTTAGAGGCATCATCGCATATTGTTGTTGCAGAGTTAAATTTCTCAGTGGGATAGCACAACGCTTGGTTGTTCGCACCCAAACCAAAAGCCAACGAACAGCGTGTTTGGCCACTACCGCACGAGCTTAATGAGGAATCAATGTTCATGCTTTCAGGAAGTGGAAAACAATCTTTTCCGCTCACTGTGTAGGAGAGACCACCGTTAAAGCAGGTTTTACCTGCGGCTTCGGCCGAGTTGATCAAGAGATCAATCCATGCAGAGCCCTTAATGCCCTTTTCCTTATTCACAATCAGCATTAAGCTTTGAATCTCTTGAAGATACTTCAAGCGATTGGCGTAGCTCAACTGGTAGTAGTACTTCGCATCGAAGCTCACTTTGATTGCGTTGTAATTGACCTTGCCGGCGGAATTCTTAGACGATTTAGCAAACGCTGTGCTTGTCATCATTGCCATAAGAAGAGCGGACACTATGAATTTATACATGATTACCTCGTTTTTAATCCTATCGACTACACTTAAGGATATATGAATCCCACCAATGACCAGTTTTCCGTGGAACGCCCCCAAGATGCACCAATTGGATACAGTGTAGCAAAAAACGTCTTCTTTTGATAAAAAAAATGAGAAACCCGACTGAAACCGGTATTTTCGTATCATTCTGAGACAGTGCTGGAAGTATTCAGCTTGCGAATACGGATAATAGACCAATTAGTAGTAACAAAATTGCGCGCAGTAAAACTTAAGCCGAGGGTTTTGCTAAATCTTTTCGATACCGGAACTGAAGCGACAAGGCTATCGTCCAAACTCAAAGCCAGCGCGGCTTTCACAGTATCCCGCTTTTTTAGTGCGGGTGTTCTTCCATAGCTAGACCAAGAGACAGTAAGCTGTTGGGACGAAACCAGTTAAGGAACGCCATTTGCGCGCGCGATAGAATGAGTTCGCGCTTTTTATCTTTAGGCATGCGCTCTTCGATCGCTGGAAAAAGTCCAAAGTTGATGTTGGTAGGCTGGAAATCCTCTTTGTCCTCGGTGATTGCAGTGATGAGGCTCCCCAACGCCGACGCTCGCGGAGGCAGATCTAGTGGTTCATTGTTGAGCGCTTGCTCCACGAAACGCGCCACTAGCATGCCAATACAGGCCGATTCGAAATATCCTTCGACACCGGTGATCTGGCCTGCGAAGAACAATAGTGGATCTTTTTTACTCGACAGGTTTTTATTAAGCACACGAGGCGTGTGCACATACATATTGCGATGAATGCTACCAAGCTTTAAAAACTCCGCATTTTCCAAACCGGGAATCATTTTAAAAATGCGCTTCTGTTCGGGGTATTTCATTTTGGTTTGAAACCCGACAATGTTGTAAGCCGTGGCTTCTTTGTTGTCCATGCGCAGTTGAATCACAGCATAGGGCCGATCAGTGGAGTGCGGATTGGTTAAACCCACCGGCTTCATCGGACCAAAGCGCAAAGTTTCGGGGCCACGACGAACCATTTCCTCGATGGGCATACAGCCCTCAAAGAACGGTGTGTTTTTTTCGAATTCTTTCGGCTCTACTTTCTCGGCCTTGATGACCTCTTCGATGAACGCATAATATTGGTCTTTACTCATTGGGCAATTGATGTAGTCGGCTTCGCCTTTATCCCAACGGCTTTGCTTCCACGCTTTTGTCATATCGATCGAGTCCGCATCGATAACAGGTGCTATGGCATCAAAGAAGTACAAATGTTCGTTGCCGAAATGTTCGTGAATGGATTTCGAGAGTGCATCCGCAGTGAGTGGGCCAGTGGCGATAACTGCTGGTCGCGGAACATCTTCGATGCTCGAAATACAGCGATCGGAAAATTGAATGCGTGAATTTTTTTTGAGTTCGTCGGTGACTGCTTGCGAGAACCGTTCGCGATCAATCCCCAGCGCCTGCCCTGCAGGAACACTGTTCTCCTGTGCACTTCTTAATATCAGCGAACCCAGGAGTTCCGCCTCCCACTTGAGTTGCCCCGGCGCCGATGTACCGGCCTGGCTGCCAAACGAATTGGAACACACCAGCTCCGCCGCCTTTGCAGTTTTGTGTGCGGGCGTCATAATCTGCGGGCGCATTTCGTGGAGAACAACGTTAAAGCCCTGTTTTGCCAGTTGATAGGCACACTCGGATCCCGCGAGCCCTGCACCAACAACATGAACTGTTTGTTCTCCATTTTGCATATGCTATAACTCCTCTGTGCAACGAAAGTCTAAAAAACCAGCAGACGTGGCCTCAGTCCTACAAGGTCTATTTGAAAATAGCAAGTCACCGCTTGCGCCCGGTTTTCAGCGCTGGAAGCTGGAGAGCCAGTGGAGTAAAGTTGTGGGCGCCGACATTGGCAAATACACCCGCCCCACCGACTATCAAAACAAAGTCCTCACCGTCGAAGTGACGAGCTCTGTGTGGCTCCACGAGCTTCGCTATCGTGTCGAGGAGATTCGCACGAAGGTGAACCACCACATGGGCGAGCCTTGGTGTAAATTCGTTAAGCTTGTTCATAAGTAACTCCTTGGTTTGTGCTAGGGCGCGGCTGCCTTGCTCACTAAGGTTGGCTGGGACCGGCCATCCATGGCCTCCCTCAGAGCTGCCGCCATCCTGGCGCTGAGGAGTCCCCTCCAACCTTAGTGAGCAAGGCAGCCGCTATTAGAAAATTTGGAATTGTCTAAGACTGCAATAACTGCCTTTACACCTTCGTTGGTAGTATTTGAGAGGCGAAGGGCGAGGGTCGCTGCGCTTCCTCGGAGGGAGACCGGGTTCAGATTGACAATCCCCCACACCATAGCGAACCGGAAGGGTTCTTTACCAGGAGGCGCTAAACTGATTCCGCCCTCTTTTTGTTTCACTGCTTTTCTCGCCTCGTAGTTGTTTCTCCTCGATAAATATTTGGATTTTGTGTTTGTTCATTAAAGAGAGATGTAGTGTGCGTTGGTCTTTTCTTTTCCAAAGTGGCAGAGCGCGCTTTCATTTTGAGGGGCATTGGAGGGGATTCCGCAGCGCCCGGACGGCGTATTCCCCTGCGGCAAGGCCTGGAAGGCCGCTCCCCGTAAATGCCCCTCAAAATGAAAGGGCGCGGTGAATTTCTGCAGTAATAATAAGCAAGCACGACCAATATAACCTATTGAAATCAAACAACTATCTATTTATTAAGCACGACGAAAATCCAGATTCGAAGGAAGTTTGAGGAAGCACTTGTTTTACGGCATCATTACGGTTAATTTTGTTTTTACGGAGGTATTACGGTATGAGTTTAACGCCAAAGCAGAAAGAAGTTTTTGAGTTCATTCAGAACTTCTCTAAAGAGAAAGGATTCTCCCCCACCCATCAAACCATGATGGATCACTTTGGTTGGAAGTCCCCGGGAACTGTGCAGGATTTTTTAAAGTCCCTCCAAAAGCGCGGTTACCTGGAAAAGGATTGGAAGACTGCAAACTCTATCCGTGTTCTCGATCAGGACAATCGCGTGCCCCTCATGGGTAAAGTGGCTGCTGGTAAGCCCCTCGAGCACCACACCCATGATGAGTTCATCGAAATCCCCGATCGCATGCGTAAAGCCGGCGGCGATTTCGTCCTGCAAGTTCATGGAGATTCCATGATCGAGGAAGGTATCCTCGATGGAGACTATGTTGTGATCAAAAAATCCAATCAAGCCTCCAGTGGTGAAATCGTCGTTGCGGTGATCGACACCGGCGCCACCATAAAAACATTTTTTAAAAGAAAAAATAGTATCGAACTGCATTCTGCAAACCCGAAATATAAGCCCATTGTGATAAAGGAGGATCATGATTTTCGGATCGAAGGAGTTTATTGCGGATTGATTCGGTATTGAGAGAAAGGGTCGCCCCCCTTAGAGTCTCGCGGAGCTGTTGAGGAGCGTGCTGCATCTTCAACAGCTCCAGTCGGGATTCCTGCTCTCGGAATACAAATCAAAAAATTAAACGGCCGTGAAAGTTATTGTTGTTGTCATCGCCCGTCTGTCTTTTTTAGGTAGAAGTTTTCAGTACCCTCATTGTTGGCTTCTACCTTTTTTTATTTCTCAATATGACACACTCTCCGCAAATACTTATTTGTCGTATAAGTATTCAACACACACCAAAAGTTGATCACCTCTTTTTCTCAAGCACCGCCTATTTTTTAATTGAGGCGACAATTTTTGGCGCTGAAATTGCTTGTATAATATGTAAGATTCGGGGGAATCATGAAAAAAACGATTATCTTCTCATTCACTGTTGCAACTTCTATCGTTCTTCTATTCCAAAACTGCGGAAAAAAAGACTTTACGGTAGATACCAGTAATCCAGTCCCCAACACTCCCAGCGGTTATGTGGGTGGTAACAGCGCCATAAAAATCG
Organism: uncultured Pseudobdellovibrionaceae bacterium; assembly: GCA_964400355.1. Classification (GTDB taxonomy): domain Bacteria; phylum Bdellovibrionota; class Bdellovibrionia; order Bdellovibrionales; family JAGQZY01; genus JACKAL01. The sequence continues at coordinate 501,668 of CAYNTO010000001.1, read as the reverse complement.
TGATCAATGAATACCCAGTAAACGGCGTTCGCACACAGACTCAATACGTGGATTACCGTGTGATTCCTGTGGATAGCACACTCAAAGATGTTTCCTGCACTCTCGACAATGTGGACATCGCCTGTGATGACGTAGACCGCATCGAAATCAAAGATCTTTTGGCCGGAGCCCACGTGTTTGCCATACATGCCGTAAATTCTAAAGATGAAACGGCCGACGAAGTGATCAACTGGTCGCTCTATAATACTTTATCAACGAAAACCAAAGACATCACCATTTCTGCCACTCGCACAGCCGACATCGTCATCAACATCGACAACTCTTACTCCATGGCCGATATACAAACGAATATGGCAGGTCGTATTTCTAACCTGCTCAATAAGATCAACACACTCGATTCTTATAGAATCTCGGTTATCACCACCGATTGGTACAATAGCGATTCATCTCATGCCGCATACACTGATGGTAAGTTTGACCGCTTTAGTAACGGTAGCTACTGTTTGACCAAAGGTGTTTCGAATGCGTCTACAATACTTGGCAACCTGGTTCAACGCGAAGAATCTCTAAATCCTAACGACGCGGGTAACGGTTACGAGCGCGGAATCTATACAACTTATCGCGCCTTTGAACGCTACAAAACATCGGGCAGCAACGAATCCAATTGTTTGCGTCCGAACGTGCCTAAACACGTAATTATGATTTCCGATGAGAACGAAGCCATATACGAAGAAGACGTCGATGGCAATGTACTTACCGCAAAACCATTATACAATCAGTACAAGAGCAATGGCGACAACCTTATCAGTTTTGCTTCGCAAACTTTTGGTAGCTCGTCCTTTACTTTTCACTCGATCATTATCAATCCGTACACTACCGAGGGGCAACAGTGTTTGATCAACAAACAGCGCCATATCGTTAGCAGCAAATACGGTACAGAGTTCGCAAAACTCAGCCAAAAAACAAACGGCGTGATTGGCAGCGTGTGTGCGTCCGATTACTCTTCTTCTCTGTCGGTAATCGGTGACTCAATCATCCGCCCTGAAAAGATTTACGGTTTAGACTGTGTGGCCGCTCAACAAAATGGTTCATACGGTTCTGTGAAGCGCGTCAGCAACAACCAACCCGTGACATCGTACACGATCAATAGCAACAAGATTGAATTCACCACTGACCTTCCGAACGACACCTACCGCGTGACATACTACTGTTACGAATAAGACTCTAAATTAAAAAATCTTTCAGGATGCTCCCGCATCCTGAAACTCACCCGCCACGACTCACCTGAGATGAATGGAACTTCGTAATGATCGCCGTTAAAAGATACTCGAACCAGATGGATGCACAGCTCGCAAAGCAAAAACTCAAATACCACGGAATTAAATCCTTTCTCCTCTCCGAGGGAGATCTCTACACCGAGCACCTCACCATGCCGATCTCCATGGGCGAGCTCTCCGTGGACCTCATGGTGGTGGACCTGGATTTCGACGAGGCCAAAAAGATTATCGAACAGATCAGCAGCGCCAACTAGCGTTCACGCGACCCACTCACGACGATTGGGGAATCAGCGAAATAAATCACTGGGTTCACGATAGCAATTTCGACTTCAAAAGCGAACGCGTCAGGATCACGTGACCTGCAACCGCTGACCACACGCAGACAATGCCGATCAGAGCGTAAGGCATATAAA
>CAYNTO010000001.1:173105-499878 GCA_964400355.1 uncultured Pseudobdellovibrionaceae bacterium | reverse complement strand
CCTGCAACCGCTGACCACACGCAGACAATGCCGATCAGAGCGTAAGGCATATAAATTGCCAACACGAGTGGCCGCTCCAGGGGCCAAGCGAAAACACTGAAAAATCACAAGATGCCAAAGTGGCAATTTTAAGAATTCTGTTCCCCACCGGCTCGCTCCAAAAAACACTGCACACGTAAGAAGCGCGCCGAAAAAAAGTGGCAGTGCGGGAAATGGATATGAGGTCATCATTCCCGAATAAACGTAAAGAGACATCCCCACAATCCACAGAGAGATGAAGAGGAGTGTCTTTTTAAATACGTTTGCGCTCACTCGTCGAGCGCCATAAAGAATCATGGATATCGTGAAAAGCACTGTCGCGATAAAAAGGCTGAGCGACACTGAGTCTGCAGGAATTATTGAGAAGTTCATTTAAAAAAATCGCCCCTCCTCAGCGAGCGCTTAGCGCTCGCTGATACCTATAAGTTCATCATCACTTCCGGTTGGAACTCGAATCGGCGCATGAGCTTCTGCTGAGTCTCTGTCATCTCTACCGGCAAACGATCGGCAAGTTTTGTGAACAACTCGCTGTGCGAGACGATTTCGTCTTTCCATTTGTCGGCCTGAATGCTCATAGCCTCGGAAAATTTGTAGGCGTCGACGCTGTCTAAGCCTTCCATTGGAACGTCTTGATAAGATGGCATCAATCCAATTGGCGTCTCTACGGCATGGGCCGTGCCTTCGGCGCGACCGATCATCCAGGCCAGAACGCGAATGTTCTCGCCGAAACCGGGCCACATGAATTTTCCGTTAGAATCTTTGCGGAACCAATTCACGCTGTAAATTTTTGGTGCGTTCTTTAGTTTTTTACCCATGTCGATCCAATGCTGAAAGTAGGATCCCATGTGGTACCCGCAAAAAGGAAGCATCGCAAACGGATCGCGACGAACATTGCCCACAGCTCCCACAGCGGCTGCCGTTGTTTCGGAGCCCAACGTGGCCGCGGTGTACACACCGTGATTCCAATCGAAGGCTTCATAAACCAATGGCACCGTCGATGGGCGACGACCACCAAAAATAAATGCTGAGATCGGAACGCCTTCGGGATTTTCCCAGTTGCTGTCGATACACGGTACTTGCGTTGCAGGCGCTGTGAAGCGCGCGTTCGGATGCGCCGCTGGGCGACCCACCTCTGGTGTCCACGCTTCTCCGCGCCAGTCAGTTAAACCCTCTGGCGCTTTTTCGGTAAGACCTTCCCACCACACGTCGCCGTCCTGAGTGAGAGCAACGTTTGTAAAGATCACGTTCTTAGCGATAGACGCAATAGCGTTGGGATTGGTTGCAGGTGACGTGCCCGGCGCCACACCAAACAGACCGGCTTCGGGATTGATAGCATACAAGCGGCCATCTTTGCCGAGCTTGAGCCACGCAATGTCGTCACCAATTGTTGTGATCTTCCAGCCGCTCATGGAAGCTGGTGGTTGCATCATAGCAAAATTGGTTTTTCCACAGGCGCTGGGGAAAGCGGCGCTCACATAATGTTTTTTGCCGTTGGGCTGCTCCACACCAACAATCAACATGTGCTCCGCTAACCAACCTTCTTTTTGTCCCATTTGTGAGGCCAAACGAAGCGCGAAACATTTTTTACCGAGAAGCGCATTACCACCGTAGCCGCTACCAAACGACCACACCGTTTTTTCCTCGGGAAAGTGAGAAATAAATTTTTCGGGATTGCACGGCCACGCCACATCGGGTTGGCCAGGCTCGATGGGTTTACCTACGCTGTGTAGGCAACGAGTAAAATCATTTTCACCGAGCACATCCCACACCTTGGCACCCATACGAGTCATAATGCGCATGTTGACCACAACGTAGGGCGAATCAGAAATCTCCACGCCTATTTGAGCGATATGGGATCCAAGCGGACCCATAGAAAATGGAATCACATACATCGTGCGCCCGCGCATGCAGCCTTTAAAAAGTTTGGTCAGATTGGATTTCATCTCCTGAGGCGCCATCCAGTTATTATTGGGACCGGCGTCTTCTTTTTTATTCGTGCACACGAAAGTGCGTTCTTCCACGCGGGCCACATCGCTCGGATCAGAAAGAGCGAGGTAACTGTTGGGGCGCAACTTTTCATTGAGTTTTTTGAGTGTACCAGCCTTTACCATCTCGCTGCACAAGCGATCGTATTCCTCTTGGCTGCCGTCGCAAAAATACACTGTGTCGGGTTGACACATTTCGACCATGTCTTGAACCCACTTTTTAACGTGAGCACTGCGAACCGCGGATGGAATCTGAACAGCCATCGAACCTCCTCAAGGGAATTTCTTTTTTATAGGCGAAGTTGTAGCTCATGCGCACGCGATTGGCTAGGAGATGTGAAAAAAAAATAGTATGGGAGCAATATAGTAAATGCTAAACGATATCAGCAGCTTAAGTTTAAAATGAGCTGTGTGAAAAGGCAAAAATGAGGCAAATTCTGACAGAATCTGAAAAGACACTGAGAATGATGTCTATCGAGAGAGATGGAGTTTCGCTCATGGCAGCAAAGCCGTGGTGCTCAACGGCGTTGGCAATGCCGGAGCATTGCCAACAGTCTTAACTAAAAATTACCAACCTTTGATGCCATCTTTAAAGTGCTTCACGTTGGTGTAACCTGCCTTGCACGCTTCCACGGCGGCTTTTTTCCAGGCAACGCACGAAGGACCACCGCAATACGCAACGATAAGCTTGCTCTTATCGGCGGGCATATTTGTGGCAACGTTTGTTTTGATGGTTTCAAAATCTACGGCGCTATCAATGTGTTTTTTAGCGTAAGATTTGGAACCGTTCACATCGATAACATAAGCGGAATTGTTTTTGATTTGCGTTTGCAATTCTGCTTTTGAGATTTCTGGAAACTTCGATGCGTCTTCGCAGTTTGCAGCCGGTGTGTTGGCAGCAAATGCGTGCATTCCGAAAACTGTAAGTGCGACCATTAATAGTGATTTCATAGGTACTCCTTGTGGGGAAAAAAGCGAATACGAAGTTTTCCATATTCTGTTGATTCTTATTTTCCGTTTCGTGAATCATTATACGGAATGTAGCGGCAGCGTCTACGGGTTGACGCTCAGAGAGATACCAGAAAGCGCCATTTCCCCTCCCAGTGGGACCGATTCTCAACTGCTATTCACCTCGACTTAGGCCGAGGTGGTCCTGTGCTTGTACTCTCTGCCGAATGCGCATACCATTTGTAAAGAGGGATACTTGCATGCAGATAACTGTCTTTGAAATCACCGTACCGCAGTTCATATTAACGTTAAAATCGGTGAAAAATCTGATGATGAAGGCCAAGCATCATGCTGAAACCAAGGGCATCGAACCGCAAATACTATTGCAAACGCGCCTTGCACCCGATCAATTTGCACTCGGTAAACAAGTGGAAATCGCCTGTGACGTGGCTCGATTTTGCGTTGCACGCCTCACAGGTATTGAGGCCAAGCAGTACACTTCCGAAATCAAAACGTTCGACGATTATTTTAACCGTCTCGACGATGCCATTCACTTTATGCAATCCATTGAACCGCAAAATTTTGTGGGTTACGAAACACGAAAAGTGACCTATCCCTGGTATCCGGGCCACTATCTCGATGGGCACAACTATTTGGTTCAGCACGCACTCCCCAATTTTTATTTTCACGTCACCACTGTCTATGGAATTCTGCGTTTTTCCGGAGTGGATATTGGCAAAGCCGACTATCTGGGAGAGCAAAATTGGAAGCGTGAAACGTAGCAAATGGCGAATGACTTTATGCTATTTTTCTCAAATTGAGACAAGGCCGGAAATTTGCGCCCTCAGCCGCTAAGAGCTGATTTTTATTCGGCAAAAAAAGCAAATCTGGCCTTGAGTCAGGACTCGTTTTAGAACTATCCTAATCAAATGCGATTCAAAATTACTCCTCGCTACGCCATCCTCGGAATCATCACGCTCTTTCTCTGCAGCCTTGGTGCTGTGAACGCTGTTAGCACGGCCCTAGAGACCGATGACACCAAAATAGAAACCTCCATGAACATTCGCGCCAAAGTGTCACAAGCGCTTGCGGTGCCCTTGAATAAAATGGAACTTCCTGAGCAACTGCAGGTAGCTTTGGTCAACGACCACCCAGAAGATGTCTCGGTGAAATACACGCTGGATGAAGATCTGCAAAGCTACACCGATAAAACTCTGCGCAAGTACCGCCCGGATTATGCTGCGGTGTTTATGATGGATGCGGAGACCGGTGAAGTTCTCGTGTACTCCAGTTTTCAAAAATCGGATGAGAACATTAATCTCCTGCGCAAGGCCACTTACCCGGCCGCTTCGGTTTTTAAAATCATTACTGCGACTGCAGCGATCGATAAGTATGGCCTCTCTCCAAAACACAAGATTCAGTTCAATGGTGGCAATTGGACGCTTTATAAATCCAATGTGATGAAAGACAAGATCACGCGGTGGACACGCACAGTGACTTTACGTGAGGCTTTCGCCAAATCCATGAACACTCCGTTTGGAAAAATCGGACTCAACAATGTGGAACCCGACGACTTGTCGGTGTACGCAGAAAAGTTCATGTTCAACCAACAGATCCCTACCGATTTCCCAGTGGACCCTGGCACGGCCATCGTACCTACCGAGAAAAACTTTCAACTCACTGAAGTGGCTTCAGGCTACAATCGCGCCAATCGCATGAGCCCTGTACAAGGTGCGATGATCGCAGCCTCTGTCGTGAACGGGGGGCAGATGATCGCTCCTTTTATGGTTTCAGAACTTCGCGACAGTACAAATCGAGTCGTATACACAGGACAAAAAATTGAGATCGCGCAGATCATGACTGAAAAGTCGGCGGCCAAAGTGAAAGAGCTGATGTCCGCAACTGTTAAAGAGGGCACATCTCGCAAGAGCTTCGCTCACCTTCTTCGCGATCGTAAATTCAACTTTCTCGAAGTTGGCGGTAAATCGGGTCACCTCAACGGCGACGAGCCACGCGGGCAAGTGGATTGGTTTGTGGGATTTGCCAGTGATGGCAATCGCAAAATAGCCATTGGGGCCGTCATCGTAAACAAAAAATACTGGACAGTGAAGTCCTCGTACCTGAGTCAAACAATTATCAAAAAAGCATTCTCTGATGACATGGCGGTAGCGGCTAAGTAAACGTCACGACCGTATCTGGCACATTTCCTAAATAAAAAAGAGGGCGCGCGGCCCTCTTTTTTATTTAAATGTGGAGGCCCGACGAGTCCCTCCCCCGGAGTTGTCGCCGGGCCATCCAAGGGCATTATTGATAAAGTTCTGAAAGATTCGATGAACACTTAGCGGTTTGCGCATCGAGATACTTCTTGATTAGATTTTCTAACTCGTAACCGTTCTCTACGCGGTTTTCGTACATGCATCCAAAGTTTCCGGTCTGCGAAGTTCCATTGCGATTGTACACCGTGAGCGACAAAGGATTTGCCGGATAGTAAATGTGCATGTCTTCCTCTGAGGCTTGACCCAAAGTGGGGTAACAGATAATTTCTGATCGCACAATGTTTACCTTGGCAAGAGCCGCTCTCCAAGCCGCATCGCTGGCGATCACTGCGTTCACTTGCACTTGGCATGTTTTTATGAGGTCTGTGATAGTACGATAACCCTGAATGCGTGTGCCACTCGCTTCGTGAGTGATACGGATGTCATGGATGGTGTTGGTGAGACGTGGATGTGGAATCAGCGCTCTTTGATCAACAGTGCCATTGGAATACACGTTTTGGCGGTACCAGGCTTTGTAACGATCTGGAATATTCTTGCAACTTTTTAGCGCGAAATCAGCGATAGCTTGTACCTGCTTGCGAATGCGATCCGCATCGGCTCTGTTTTTAACAACAGGTTTTCTATACGAAGAGTCACCAGTTTTTAAAAAAAGTTTTGAAATAACGCCGTCTTCGGTAACTGTGATCACCTCATCGCCGCCATCCACCATGGACACCTCATCCACTTTGGTCGCCACATTCAGCATGGCTGTATCGAGCGCCACATAATCCTTAGCTGTAATAGTTCCGGCCACAGTACAGCTGGGTGTTTGCACCTTTGCATTGATTTTGTTTCCCGAGCGGTCGATATCCACTTTCAAGCGCCAATTCGGAACATTCGGTAGTCCATACCAGCCCCCATCAAAATACGAAATCTTCTCCGGTGTGGATTCAATATCTAAATCCGTAATACAATTGTCACCCGTGCATGGCTGTGGCAGCGGTACGGGAGTAAACCCACCGTTGTTTTTACCACTCTCGCAGTTCACTGTACTCACTGCTAACACCAATCCCATTAAAATATTCTTATAAGTTTTCATAATTGCCCCCAATACATATAGTTTCTCAAATTCGGGGGTATGAACGACACCCAGATAATTGCAAAAAAAACGTCTCATAATGATTCATTTTTCATTTTTTGCTTTGCCAATTGTATAGAACTGAAACACCGTGGTACCGCGCCGAACAAAAAGAACTGTAGCCTACCCCTATGGCCCGAGGTATCTTTCCAATAATATGAAGTTACAAAACCGACGAGACACCATCTATCTATTGCTTGCAGCTTTTTTTATCACCAATGCCGTGCTCGCCGAGCTGATTGGTGGGAAACTCATATTTATTCCGCTGGATATTCCATGGATTGGGAAACCCGCGGCATCTATTGGGGTTATTCCTTGGCCAATCGTTCTCGTCGCCACCGATATCATGAATGAATATTTTGGCAAAGAGGGCGTTAGGCGCATCACGTGGATGACCACCGCCATGATTATCTATTGTTTCATAGTACTCGCTATTGCAGTGGCGGTTCCAGCTGCCGACTTCTCACCCGTTAACGACGAAACCTTTCGCACTGTGTTTGGACAATCCCTATGGATCATATTTGGAAGCGTCATTGCCTTTACGGTGTCTCAGCTCATCGACGTTACGGTATTTTGGTTTGTTCGCGAAAAGACGGGCTCGCGATTATTGTGGTTGCGCACCACCGGATCGACCATTGTTTCGCAGATGATCGATAGTCTCATTATAATCGGTATCGCATTTTGGCTACCGGGTAAAATTTCGAGCAATGAATTCTTCAATGTGGCATTAACAAATTATTCTTACAAACTTCTGATCGCTATCGCACTTACTCCAGTGATCTACGCCGTGCATGGTTTGATTGACCGCTATTTAGGAAAAGAGGCGGACTCTTTGATTAAAAATTCAGCTCACGATTCGCTGTGATTTCCGCTCTAAAATGGCAAAAAAATAGGCGACACTTTCGTGTCGCCTAAAGGCTTAGCGGTGCTATTCGCACGGTTCGCCGATCTTCTAGTAAGCTCCTCCATTAAAATGGAGGAGCCCACAACTTCTTATCTGTTCTGTCATAGGCACCACCTCCCTTCAGGCTTCAGAAAACCATAGTCAGAATATCGAACTCTGAAGGAGTGCGCAAAAAAAAATAATTTATGGCAGCGAGAAGCAAAAACTATTGTGTCTGTGTGAGAATGGAAAAAACAAAAAAGTGTGCTAAGGGAACACGCAAGAGAGCTGTTCTGAGGTCGTCACACCCGATTTTTCTACATACAGTGTAACACTATATGCAAAAATATCCACGCGTTTAACGCGAATGCCCGAATCGTACTGCAAATCCATTGTGACAGAAGTACTGGAACTGCTCGCGATCACTGAGCGTTCTTTAGAGTCTGTGGTGATTATTCGAATCTGATTGTTCGCGGCATCTAAAGACTGAAAGATCACTTTGGAAATCTTGCCACCGGATCCAACCGGAGTACAGGAACGAACAACTGGAGCTGTTCCGCTTACGGGTGACCCGGGCAGTTCAGTATTAAAATCATCACCAATGTCCAGGACAGGATCGGATTCGTAGGGGTCACCATTACCGTGCAAAGCACCTTGTTGCCCACAATTCTGAAAAAGTGGAACACAGGTACCGACCAAAATACAGGTAAGGAAGAGTTTCTTCATGGCCCCCATGCAACTATTCTCCACAAAAACCGATAAATAAGCAAATGTCGGCCAATAAACATCTCATTCTGGTACAGGAGTTGGAATCCGCAGTGGATGGGTTTCAGCTCGATATACCTCGAAAAACAATTAAGGCCCTTGATGTGGAAAGCCTTCCTAAGGACGTGCGTCGGCACTACGCGCGCATCGCGCGTCGTTGTCATATGTACAACGAGGCGATTCATATCCTTCAAGGCAACGTTTACGGCACCACATCTCCATCACAAGAGGATTTGCTTGAGTACGCATCCTCTATTCGCAAAATTGGATTGGTCCGCCAAAGTAAATTACTTCTTGAGCGCTCGGGACAAGGAAAAGACCAGTCACTTTATCTGGCGTATGCCGAAGTACACGAGTGGAATTATGCGGCAGCCCGCCAACACCTGCTCGCTCACATTCATAATTTCTCTCTGAACGAACGGGAATCTATCGTCGCGCACCTCAATTTGGCGTCGTGCAGTTTGTTCTTGGGACTTTTTGATGAAGCCTCCAGGGAGATCGGTTACCTTTCGAAGATGGATGCAAAAAATTATTTTCAGTTTTTCCTCAATTACAGAGAGCTGCTCGGCCAATTCCATCTCCTGCAGGGTGACTTTAAAAAAGCCGAGACCATTTTTGACGAAGCTCTCAAACTCAGCGGCGACCAACAGAGCAACACCTCGTTATTTATTAAAAAATGGCAACTTGTAACCGAAGCTGCAGACGGCGAATTCAACATGGATGCCATTTCGAGCCTTAAGCGCGAAATAAGGAAGTCCCTGCACTGGGAAACATTGCGCGATTTTGATTATCACATCGCGCGCTTCCAAAAGAACACTGAACTTCTCAAACAAGTCTATTTTAGCACGCCGTATGAGGGATATCGCCAGCGCATGCGTTTGCAGACGGGATTAGAGTTCGAATCGATGGGTACCTACCAGTTGGCGCGAGGCGAAAGCACATCGAATATAGATCCACTGCAGATGTTCTCGGAGAAACTCCCGTCGGGTATGCTTCTGCATCGTTTATTTCTGCTATTCCTGGCCGATGGCTACCGGCCGTGGTCCATCCCCCGCATTTTTGATTATTTGTTTTGTGGTGAAGTGTATAACCCCATCTCTTCACCGAAAAAAATTTACGCGCTCACTGCAAAGCTGCAAAAATTTATTGAGGAGTCCGACATGGGTCTCCGATTGGAATCCACTATATACGGATACCGTCTGCGCCTTAAAGAGGCGACCTCAGTGACTATTTACCCGCAAATGATTTTTGAGAGTCGCCAAGAAGTCCTCGCGCACATTATCAAATATGCTATCGGTGATCGCCCGTTCAGTGTGGCCGATCTCGAAAACGTAGTACCGCTCTCCAAACATAAGATTTACCGCCTATTTAAAGACATTAAAGACGAAGATATCGTCGAAAAAATCGAAGGCTCAGCCAAGTACAGACTCAAAGCCAGCTAATGCCCCCGCTCTTCGTTCACGCTGGATGGCGGCAAATCGCCACCAGAGAGACACCTTCCCATTTTCTTAATATTCGACAGAACTGATAAAATGCGAAATACTGGGTCACATGTCGAACGCACTTTTTAAACTCCGCAACTTTTCTGTTCCTCTCGCCTTACTTTTTTTAACGGTGGGATGCTCGTCAATGAAAGCCAAACGGGACGCGCCATCAATGGTCTATCCTGAAGCCGTGTGGGGGCCCGAGCAGCGTCAAGAGCTTTTCCAAACAGAAAGTACGAGCGCAACTGTAGATGAGGGCGCAGTGGCAAACCCAGATACCGCGCCTTTTACTTATCGAGGGAAATCCTACGGAAGTTTCGATGGCTTTTGGCACAGTCTGATGTATCCCGAAGACAGTCATGATCCGCGCGCCTCGTATCCCGGTGTGCAGTGGAAATTCAAGCGCTCCCAAGTAGAAAAAATGACCACGGCTGATGCGCACCAAGCAGGTGCGCTGGCAAAAGCCAATATGGAAAAGATGAAAATCGATTGGATCACGTTTGAGGGACGCAAGCGCGATCCCGAAGAAATGCGGACACAATTGAGAGACGACGCACAATTGCACGTCGGTCGTTAGTAATGAGTGTGCTTCTCACCGCTTTTTTTGCCACCCTTATCTCTTCGGCACAAACGCAAGGGACAAAATACGCTCCCCCCGAGTCGCCACAGCCTATTTGCTTCGAAGCCAGGCCACTCGAAAAATCGAAAGCGGACCGAAGCTACAAACACTTTCGTCGGCTATTTCAAAAAAATAAAACTCCGCGTGCTGAGATCCTTGCACGTCTGATTTATGCGGAAACCATAGCCAGTGGCGCCAAATGCCAGGATCGCCACATAGATATCTCACACCACATCGCTAGCGTGCTCGATCAACGCATTAAAAAAGACGGAAATATTGAAGATGTGATTTTTAAGGATTCGCAGTTTGCATCATCCTTACATTTCTATAAGGAGTCGGCAGTTGCACAGTTTTTATGTCCGGAAAAATCAAAATTGTGGGAAAAAACCGTTCAGTGGGCACAGCAGATCGATCAAGGCAAGTTCTCAAACACCCTGCCTGAGAATACTTTTAACTACTATCTGTATCAGCACTCACCGCGCTTTACGCCGCCGGCGTGGACTAAAAGCTTAAAAGCTATTGATGTTCCACCAGGAAACCTCAATGACTGCATTCGATTTTTCGAAAATAGAAACTTCCGCTAGATTCCTCGTTGTACCCCGCCATCGGCCACTATGGCCTGGCCAGTAATAAAACCTGCAAGGTCCGACGCTAGAAAGGCCCCCAATGCGCCAAACTCTTTGGTAGTGCCCAGTCGCCCGGCTGGAATATGGGCGATGATTTTTGATTTATCTATACCAAGATTGGTCAGTCGTTCCGTGTCGGTATGACCCGGTAACAACGAGTTCACCGTAATTCCATAGGGCGCCACTTCGTGACTGAGGGAACGAGCAAGACCCAGGAGGCCTGCGCGAAATCCATTGGAGATCGTCAGCTCTGCAATCGGTTCTTTGGCAGCGGCCGATGTGATAAGAAGAATTCGACCCCATTTGTTTTTCTTCATAGTGGGTAATACCGCATTGATAACATCGATGGTCGAAAGCCACAGCGATTGGTATCCGTCATTCCACTGGCTTTCGGTTACCGCTTCAAAATGACCTTTCGGTGGGCCGCCCGTATTGATCACTACAATGTCAGCACCGCCCAGTTTTTCCATGGTCTGCACGGTGAACTGTTTTGCCGAACCAGACAAACTCATGTCCACCGTCGAGGAGTACTTTGCTGCCGTTTCTTTTAATGCGGCTCGGAGTTTTTCCTCAGTGCGTGCTCCTATAGCTACATCAACTCCTTCTTGCGCAAGTGCTTTCGCCACAGCCTTGCCGAGGCCCGACGACGCTCCAAAAACGATAGCCTTTTTACCTTGAATTCCTAGTTCCATTTTCACTCCTTCTTGAGATCTCGCTATAAAGCAAAAATCTCTCTTACTGCAAATGTTCCTGAATCAAACCGCGCGCGTAATCGTAATCAATGTCGAGATTGGGAAAATGCTTTTCGGTTATTTTTTCGAGCACTATATTTTGTTTTTTTCCCAAATCGTGGGCTACTTTGTACGGTGTTTTGCTAAAACTCACCATCGAGTAGCGAGAGGTGTAAAGATCGGGAAATTTATCGTGTAAAAGCTTTTCCACCTTTTTTTGATACAAAAATTTCTCATCGGCCGTCTTTGCCGACATCTCCTCAAAGTTCTCCACAGCCATATCTGCAATAGCGTCCACGTTTTCCTTGCGGCGCTCAAAAAACTCCGCGAACAATTCGTCCCAGTCGGAATGTCTATCAAGCAGCTCTCCAAAAACCTCCACATCTTCGAATCCCGCATTCATACCTTGCCCAAAGAACGGCACTATAGCGTGCGCAGCATCGCCCATCATTTGGATGGAACCTTTACCCCACGGCGCACATTTAACAGTGACCATGCGGCCAGTAGGATGGGCATGGAACTGCTCGAGATAATCAGGAACGAATTGGCAAAAATCGGGAAATTCGGACTGGAAAAAAGTTTGAATTTTTTCGTCGCCATCTAAACTCTCAAAGGCACAGGAAGAGTGTTTATTGGCTTTGTGGCTCAAAAAAAGCGTACAGGTGTAACTGCCGTCGCTATTTGGAAGCGCAATCATCATATAAGGGCCGCGCGGCCAAATGTGCAACGCATTCACGTCCATCTTGAATTCCCCAGGAGCTTTTGCGGCCATAACAAACTCTTTATAGCCATGTGAAAGCTCCTCTTCGCTCTGCTGGACAATGCCCTTTTCCAGCAAAGAATGGCGACCGGCTGAGCCGGAACCATCGGTGCACAACAACATATCGTAGTACACCTGGCGCTCTTTGTTGGCACTCACGTCGATCATCTGCATGGCTTTTTTGAGTGGATCAACTCCATGCAGTTTAAACTGAAAATGAAGCTTCACGTTCGGGTACTTCTCCGCCTCATCGAGTAAAAACATATTGAGCCAACCGCGTGAAATAGAATTGATCGCCTGCGAATCGTCACTCCCGTAAGCCTGATAGGCCAACTCTCCATTTTTGGCATGAAGTCGACGTCCGCGCATGGGGATGGCCTCTTCGCGAACTGGTTCTGCCAGACCGATCTTTTCTAAAGCCGATAAGCCACGCGTGGAGATGGCTAAATTGATGGATCGGCCTTCTCCCACTACGCCCAGCCGGCGCTGCGCGCGCGGATCCGAACGACGCTCATACACCTGGACTGCGAATCCGCGGCGAGCTAAATTAATGGTGAGGAGCGATCCCACCAGACCTGCGCCGATAATGGTGACGGTTTGTTTTTTATCGATCTTATTGACCGGCATATTTTCTTAATCCTTCGACGAAGTGAAAGCAGTCTTCAAAAGAATTGTACAAAGCAGTTGGCGCCACCCGAATGATGTTGGGTTCGCGAAAATCGCAAATCACTCCGTCTTTGCGCAGCGATGCCACCATGTCTTTGGTACCATTGCGCAGTTTTAACGAAAGTTGTGCGCCTCGCTGGGCGCCGTCGGCGGGTGTAAAGACATCTACAAAGTCACGCGGTAATGTTTGCAGCTGATCCCACAAATAACCAGTGAGCGCTTGAGATTTCTTGCGAATAGATGGCATGGTGGCTTTGTCAAAAATATCCAGCGAGGCTTTAAGTGCGGCCAACTGAAAAATCGGTGGATTGCTCAACTGCCACGCTTCAGCGGTAGCCATCGGTTCAAATACAGGACCCATTTTAAAGCGAGTCACTTTGTCGTGTCCCCACCAACCTTCGAAACGTGGAATATCTTTTTTACCCAAATGCCGCTGATGCACAAAAACGCCCGAAATGCCTCCGGGACCGGAGTTTAAATATTTGTACGAACACCACGACGCAAAATCCACATCCCAACCATGAAGATCCAGTTCCACATTGCCCGCCGCATGAGCGAGATCGACACCAAAGACCGCACCTATCTCGCGGGTCTTATGACAGATTTTTTTGATATCGAACAACTGCCCACTCAGATAGTTCACACCACCAAGGAGCACCAGAGCAATTTGATCTTTGTGTTTTTCTAAAGTGTCCAAGAAGTCGTCGCTGCGAATATAAGTTTCGCCATCACGCGGGAACACCTCAATGATCGAGGTGCTGTGATCAAAGCCAATATTTTTAGCGTGCAGCCGCGCCTGTGATGCCACAGCATATTGGTCCGACGGAAAAGCATTGCCTTCGATAACGATTTTAAAACGAGTTTTCGTAGGGCGATAGAAACTGGTCATGAGGATGTGTAAATTCACTGTGAGCGAATTCATCGCAACCACTTCTTCGGTCTTGCCGCCAACAATACGAGCGAGCGATTCCGTCACAAATTCGTGATACGGCAACCATGGGCGGCGCGCCTCGAAGTGGCCTTCCACTCCATACTTGGCCCAATCCTCCAATTCCTCATTGATGTATTGTCTGGTTGCCTTGGGTTGAAGCCCCAGAGAGTTTCCACACAGGTAGATATAAGGTTGTCCATTGCCCTGTTGAGGAAACAGGAATTCCTGACGTAATCCCTTGAGAGAGTCATTGCTATCTAATTTTTTTGCGGTCTCTATCATTGGAAATCCTTTCTGTTCATACCTAACCACTCGAGCGCCGTACCACTCAACAATCGCTCTTTTGTTTTTGCCGAAAATTCTTTGCAATCAAGTATCAATTTTCCCGGAATTTCTTCTCCCAACGGAAATGGATAGTCTGTCCCCATGGCAATGCGATTTTCTCCGAACACATCCAGTAAATATTTGAGCGCTTGAGGATCATGAACCAGTGAATCCACATAAATGCGATCCAAATACTCGCGTGGAGATTTTTTATTGCGAACAGCGACCAAATCTGGTCGTGCCAAAAAACCATGCTCCAATCGCCCGAGGATTCCCGGAAAAGATCCGCCTCCATGAGCAAATGCAATCTTGAGCTTTGGCAATTTTTCCAGCACGCCTCCAAAGATAAGGGAGCTAATAGCAATTGCAAGTTCTGTCGGCATGCCGATCAACCATGGATGCCAGTAGTCTTTGAGGCGATCGCCGCCGAGCATATCCCACGGATGCACAAAAATGCTCGCGCCCATCTCTTGAGCGGACGCAAAAAAATCGAAGAGGTCGGGGTGATCCAAATTTTTTCCATTCACATGGCTGCCAATCTCTACGCCTCTTAAACCCAAGCTCTTCATGCAGCGTTCTAATTCGTGAATTGCCAATGTTGTATCTTGAAGCGGCACCGTGCCTAAACCGACGAAACGTTTTGGGTGAGCCGCACAAACTTGGGCTAAGTGGTCATTGAGAAAGCGGGATATATCGTATCCGTGCTCTGCCCGCGTCCAGTAGTTGAACATTACGGGCACAGTAGATAGCACCTGCACGTTGACGTTTACGGCATCGCAGTCCTTCATCCGCACATGGGGATCCCAGCAGTTGTCGCCAATTTCACGAAAAAAAGTTCCATCATCCTTAAGCATCCGCGCGCTACACGATTTGTGATGGTCGAGGCGAATAAAACCGCCATAGCCGAGCATACTTTTCCAGTCTGGCAGATCTTTAGGTAGAATATGAGTGTGGATATCGATTTTAAACATTTTCGGGTTTAAAGGAACTTTCCTTGGTTAATTGATGCCCGCACTTTTTGCAGGTCGAGTGTTCGCTATTAAAAAAACGATCAAACACAGGCTTAAACTGCGTAACGATGTTGGTGAGATGAAAAAACTCTTCGTACATCTTATTCTTACACTGAGGACAACGCCACATTAACCCGTCCATCTCGCCCTCAACCCGTTTGCGCTCGATCACCAGTCCAACTGTGTCGGCAGGACGTTGCGGAGAGTGAGGAAGACCTGCAGGCAACAAGTAAATCTCTCCTTCGCGGATCCATACGTCTTTAAAGATTTCATTCTGCCAGGTCTTTAAAAAAACATCTCCCTCGATCTGATAAAAAAATTCCTCGCCGCTATTCAAATGCAGATCAGTACGGCCATTTGGTCCCGCCACGATAAAAACCATAAACTCGCCGTCCTCCCAAATAAGTTTGTTGGCCACCGGCGGCTTCAAGGTGTGGCGGTTTTCGGCAATCCATTTGTGAAGGTTGAGGGGAACTCTCACGATGGGATCTCCGCAATGCACTTCAACTCGATGGCGATGGGTGTGGGAAGCGCGCCGATTTCGAGAGTTGTTCGGCAGGGAAGATTGGATTTAAAATATTCACCGTAAATACGATTATAGATCGGAAAATCAGCCTTCATATTGGTGAGAAAAACTGTGACGTCGACGAGATTTTCCCACTGAAGCCCAGCATCTTCTAAAACCAAACGTACGTTTTTAAACACCGAATGGCATTGAGCTTCGATATCGTAGGACACGATATTGCCATTCTCATCGAGTTCGACTCCTGGAATCTTTTTGGAGCCACGCTCTCGTGGCCCAACGCCCGATAGGAAAAGCAAGTTTCCCACGCGACGAGCATGGGGATAGAGGCCGACGGGTTCGGGGGCGCGCTGCGAATCGATCTTCATAATTACTGCTCTCCAATCTGTACACAAACAGTTTTTGGTTCGGTAAAAAAACGCAATGCTTCCATGCCGCCCTCGCGACCCATGCCCGATTCCTTGATGCCTCCAAACGGCGTGCGCAAATCGCGGTTCATCCAAGTGTTGATCCACACAACGCCGCTATGAATATTTTTTGCCATACGGTGGGCACGAGAAATATCTTGGGTAAACACGCTGGCCGACAAGCCATACTTCACATCGTTGGCGGCACGGGTCACTTCGTCTTCGCTGGAAAAAGGAATAACAACGGCTACTGGACCAAAAATTTCCTCTTGATTGGTGCGGCAGTTGTTCGTGAGGCCTGAAATGAGCGTGGGTTCAATAAACCAGCCATTTTCGCAACGGCCATCCACACGTGCCGCCTTACCTCCACAAAGTACCGACCCACCCTCTTTTTTGGCGAGATCAATGTAGCCCAGAACTTTGTCGAACTGAGCTTTTGAAACGACCGCACCCTGCTGAGTTCCTGGCAATAGTGGGTCGCCCATTTTTAGAGACTTTGTTTTTTCGACCAGCGCACCGACAAATTTTTCAAAAATATCTTTATGTATAAATATGCGCGAACCGCACAAACAAATTTGGCCTTGGTTGGAGAAGGCTGCGCGTACAACCTCGCTCACAGTTTTTTCGAACTCACAATCGGCAAAAACGATAGTTGGATTTTTACCGCCCATTTCGAGGGCTAGCTTTTTAAATTTTGGCGCGGCAATGGCGGCGATTTTTTCGCCGGTTACAGTGCTCCCCGTAAATGTGATGGCGCGGATGTCGGGATGATTTGAGATGCGCGTTCCCACATCGGCCCCTGTGCCATGCACGATATTCAACACTCCCGGTGGCAATCCCGCCTCCTGACAGAGCTGCGAGAACAAATAGGCCGTCAGTGGCGTCACTTCTGAGGGCTTAGCAACCACGCAGTTCCCGGCCACCATCGCTGGCGCCACTTTCCAGGTGAATGAATACAGTGGAAGGTTCCACGGCGAGATACATCCCACCACACCGATAGGATCGTGGCGAATGTAGTTAAATGTGGACGATGACGTCACATAACTCTCTCCCGAGAACTGTGTGATTGCATCCGCATAGAACCGAAAATTGTAGGAGGAGCGTGGAATATCGATCGAACGGCTCACGTCGATCGGTTTTCCGTTGTCGATGGTCTCAGCGAGAGCCAGTTCATCCCGATTGTCTTCGATGATCTGTGAAAGTTTGCGCAGAATAGCGGAACGCTCATTGATAGTTAGCGCGCTCCATGCAGGAAACGCTCTTTGCGCGGCCTCTACGGCGCGATCCACATCCTCCACTCCACTTGCAGGAATGGTTGAGGTCGGTAAGCCTGTGGCTGGTTCAAAATTTTGGAGCGTTTTGCCGCTAATGGCATCGACCAGCTCCCCACCGATATAATTTTGAATTTTTTGAATTGAATTTACAGACTTCATAATTTCACTGACCTCATTAACCCATCAACACGGCTCGCACCGGTGAGGCATCTAAATTTTTCATTTTTAACGGTAGCGCGATCAGAACATACCGGCCTTCGGGAACATTATCGAGCACAATGCCTTCCAATATAGCCATGTCGTTGTGATGAACGCGGTGGTGAGCCTCGAGTTTTTTGTCGTCGGCGGGATCAATGGAAGGCGTGTCAATTCCGACCAAACGCACGCCCTGCGCGGCCAAAGCATCAATCACTTCACCAGATAGGGAATTGAAATCCTGGTTCCACTTATTGGGGTTTGGAAAAGAACGAGTTTTAAAAAGAACTCGCGGTGCCAGAATGTGGGTGCTCGATATGTGTCTCAGTCGCACGCGTTCACCGCGTGGCACATCGACTGCAATCACTTGGCACTCTCCCAAATAAAAGTCCAGACTGCGCTCAGAAATCCCTTTACCATCTGCATGGTAGTGGTTGGGAGCATCGGTGTGCGCACCAATGTGCGGAGTGGTTGTAAATGCAGACAAACCAATGTTGTCACCCTTTTTGCAATCCATCAGAACAGTTTGTGAAAATACAGTATCACCCGGGAACACGGCGGTGCTTGCCGAGATTTCTGGAGAAATATCAAAAATGTTTTTAGTTTCGAAGTTCATAAGCACCCGGGGCATTAGCCACACAGTGTCGGTTATCGCGATTTGGGTCCAATTGGTTTTACCCTCACCGTCCAGATAGAGGCAAGTTTATTTGACCTCTGGACAAGCAAACCACCGTGTTTTAGAGTTCTTTTCACTATGAAAAACCCAGCTGATAAAAGCCTTACCGTAGATCAGATCGAATCTTTTGCACATACGTTGCACCGAGCGCGACTCAACACCGCGGAGGTCGAGCCGTTCTCGAAAATACATGGAGAATACAGTCTCGCAGATAGTTATAAAGTGCAGAACCGCGGTATCGAACTGCGCCTCGAAAGTGGCGAAAAAGTGATCGGCTATAAAATGGGACTGACCTCCAAAGCCAAGATGGATCAAATGGGGCTTCATACCCCTATTTTTGGAGTTTTAACTGATGTGATGCAGGTAAAAAACTTGGCGGCATTTTCGTTAGAGAAACGCCTTCACCCAAAAACCGAACCGGAAATTTATTTTATCACCAACCGCGAACTCTCGGGCTCCCTCAACGTGGAGGACGTTCCCGGAGTTTGCGATCGCATCGGTGTTGCGCTGGAAATCCTCGATTCCCGATACCAGGGGTTTAAATATTTTTCGCTGCCAGATGTGATTGCCGATAATGCATCGTCCTCCCATTTCGTGCTCGGCGAAAGCGTTCCAGCAGCGACGATTCTCGACTGGTCTTCACTAAAAATCGAATTGCTTACGGGCGATGTCGTTCAGGAAACTGCTACGGGCGGCGCCATACTCGGCAATCCACTAAAATCCCTTTGTGAGCTCGTCAGCCTGCTGAGCCAGGATGGTCGCGCGCTTCCAAAAGGCAGCATTGTCCTTGCCGGAGCCGCCACAACCGCAATAGCACTCGAGAAAGGGCAGATTGCACGAGCGCGCCTAGAGAAGGTGGGCACCGTTTCTTTTACTGTGGAGTAATTGCCACAATCTGCGCTAACCTTTGCCGTGTGTGGTGGAAGATGATATATCCCTACCGTGGCTAACTTCAAAAAATCCGTATTCTCACGCTCTGTTCAACTGCTCAATACGGCCAGCCGAATTGCTGGACATGAGTTCACGCAAAAAATCAAAGAAACGGTCAGCCAAAATTTTGAAGACCACGCCCCTGAAAAGATCAAGATGCGTGTTCAGCAGGCCAAGATTTTAGCCGAAAGCCTCTCTCAATTAAAGGGCGCTGCAATGAAGGTCGGGCAACTGATGAGCCTAGACAGTAGCGACATTCTTCCCAAAGAAGTCACCGACGTCCTTTCCCAATTGCAAAGCACAGCGGAGCTGACGCCGTTCTCATCGGTGGAGGGCGTCCTCGAACAGCAGTGGTCTGCAGCGCAAAGAAAGTCAGTGCAAATCGATGAAAAGGCGCATTCCGCTGCGAGTATTGGACAAGTCCATGTGGCTTATCGCAATGGCGAAAAATTGGCGATCAAGGTGCAATACCCTGGTGTGCGCGATAGCATTCACTCCGATCTCGCTATTCTCCGCCGTGTTGCGGGCGCATTTCTTTCTGTTTCTGGAAAAAAAATGGATCTTCAGCCGCTGTTTGCGGAATTCGAGACGGTGCTCGTGCAGGAAACCGACTACGAACGCGAACTGAGTCTCATGACCGATTATCGTGAGCGTATCGCGGCGGCCGACCTCACCAACTATTACAAAGTTCCACAAGCAATTCCCGAATTGTCGACCAGTTCCGTATTGACTATGAGTTTTGAAGAGGGCGTGTCTTTGCGCGAATGGATTGAATCAAAGCCCTCACTCTCACAACGCGAGTACATTGCTCATTTGATTTTAGATCTCTATTGTCGCGAATTTTTCGAATGGGGATTGGTGCAGACCGATCCCAACTACGGTAATTTTTTGGTGCGCAACAATTGCGAACTGGTACTCCTCGATTTTGGTGCCGCCCGCCACTACGACAAAACCTTTGTGCGAGAGTACTGCGAAATTCTTATGGCGCTCAATACTGGCGACGACAAACAGATTCTCGCGAAGTCCTTTTCGTTCGGCCTCATAGATCCGCGTGAAGACGAAGAGACACAGCAAAAATATTTGCAGTTTATGAAGAATTCGCTGGAACCTTTTTCTGAAGGCCTTCAGCCCTTTCATTTTGCCAATAAAGACTATGCTAAAAGGAGCATTACCATTGGCCGCTCATTCACCAACAGTCTCAAATACTCTTCTCCCCCAAAACACATTATTCTGCTTCACCGAAAACTCGGTGGCATCTTTAATATCTTACGGCGTATGGAAGTGGCTATCGACTTAACGCCCTACTGGAAAAAAATGCTTGTCGTCCAAAAGTAAACTTTTTGGATAATCACTTATATAGGGAAATGGCTTTGATTTTTTGCTGAGAGTGAACCACCATGGGCTCAGGGTACCCATAAGCGCCGCGATCTTCTTCTTCACGATGAATCGCTTTATCGGAGACATTTCTCAGCTCGGGCACATATTTGCGAATGTACTCGCCATGTGGGTCAAATTTTTGTGACTGCAGCCACGGATTGAAGACTCGGAAGTAGGGCAGAGCATCGCAGCCTGTAGAAGCGGCCCACTGCCAACCCCCGTTATTGGGAGCCAGATCGCCATCGATCAGCTTTTCCATGAAATACCGTTCACCCCAACGCCAGTCGATTAAAAGATCTTTGATGAGAAACGAAGACACGATCATGCGAACCCGGTTGTGCATCCAACCCGTAGTATTGAGTTCGCGCATACCCGCATCGACAATCGGGAAACCGGTTTGACCTGCACACCACTTTTCAAACCATTTCTTATTGTTGGACCAATCTATCTTTTTGTACTTTTCCTGGAAGGCCGTATGCTCCACATCGGGCCGGTGGTAAAGAATGTGGTAATAAAATTCTCTCCACACAAGCTCTTTAAGAAATCGTGCAGGGCCATTCTCAGTCTTAAAACCGATCTTCTGAAGCTGCAAATGATAAATGGCTTGAGCCGTAGTGAGCGAACCATTTTTAAAATAGACGGAAAAACGTGAAGTGCCCTCTGTGCCTGGCACATCACGATTGGTCTTGTAAAGATTCAGTTTTCTTTTAAATACAGAGAGAGATTGTTTAACGGCATCGCGCCCAGCATCTGGAATTTGCACAGTAACGTGCTTGGCATTTTCATGGATAAAATGATCCAACTTATCCACATAGGGGAACGGCTTTTCCACAACGTCTTTCCAACTCATAGAAAGCTTGGCCTTGAGCGATCCGCTCAGGCTCCCTGCTTGGGCGGAAATGCGTTCTTGAAACTCAGCAGAATGGAAGATGTCGAACCACTTTTTAGCAAAGGGTGTATAGATCTGGTAGTACTCACCCGGTTTGCCTTTGCTGAGTTCCGTAGGCTCAATGACCAGGTGATCACGAAAAGACTCAAACTCCACCTCATTTTTTTTAAAAATAGCGCCAAGTTTGTCGTCGCGTTGAATGGCAAAGGGCTCGTAGTCTCTGCTGTAAGACACATTGGGAAGGTTTGTCCCCTGTGCTTTCCAGTAGCTGAACAGCTCGGGAAACACTTTTTCGGGAACTTCATCGACAATCAGTAGATCACCGCCGCAGTTTTGCAGATCTTTGCGCAGCGACTGCAGTGTTTTCAAAAAGAAAGCGAATCGGTTGTGAGAAAAATCGGGACGGGCCAAAAATTGAGAGTCGAAACAAAATAGACCGAGAACGCGTCCACTATTTTTGCGCATATTGGCGCTCAGTGCTGCATTTCCCTCTATTCGCAGATCGCGGCGAAACCAATGAATACCGAACGAATCTGCTTTTTTCACTAATGAGGCTCCGCTGTGAGAGCTGTCATTAACGGTTCCAAGCTGCCCTCGCGGCTTTTGATCAGGCACTCGAGAATTTCGTGGGCACTGGTAGCCATGGCCTTTAGTTCTTTCACTCTCTCGCTGGAAACGTGCACGCGCTGAAGCTCCGCAGAGCCTAGAGCTAAAAACGCCTGAGCGGTGTCCACCACGCTAGCGAGCATTGGTTTTTCTCGCCCACGTAAAACGTTGAGGATCACTTCGCAAAGATCGGGATTGGAGACGTATTTACGGGTGGAAGGTTTTGTTTTTTCCAATTCCTCAATCACCTCATAGTCGATAAGGTCTTTGATAGCGAGACTCACTGCTGCCTTTGAAACTTTAAGATGCTCAATGATATGGCGAGCATCTACGGGATGTTCAGAGAGAAACACACAGGCCCACACTTGGCCATGAACCTGTTTAAACCCCCAGTGTTCCATAAAATTTCCCACCTGAAGCAAAAGCTCGGCATAGGCTCGCGGTAGATGCGATTTTAGAGCAAGAGTCTTACTCGGCATTGTATTAATCCTTTACTCCCCACCCACACGAACTAAAAAAAGTTTAGGGTTACGTGAACAAATATGAATATCTGATTGAATCACAAAAATCAATCGTCTAGAACAACAGCAATGATACGCATCGCAACCCGTGCTCAAACCCGAACCATCGATCTACAGACACAAAAGCAGCTCTCTATATCCGAGCTGCGATTAATGAACAACGCCGGTCTTGCGGCTGTAGAAAAAATTCAAAGTTTATTTCCCGATAAATACACAAAATTTGTGATACTGTGCGGCTCAGGTAATAACGGCGGCGATGGAGTCGTTGTCTTCCGCGAGTTGTTGGCCAAAAATTATAGGCGCAGCGAATGTTACAGTGTGGTTCCGCCGAGAACTAACGCACTCAATCACCAAATCAAAAATGTGAATGCTCCAGTAAAAAAATTTTCGGGCGTCTTGCCGGCAGCTGACGTTTACATTGATGCCCTCTTTGGAATTGGTTTGAGCAAAGAGATCCACGGATCTCTCGCGCAACTCATCGAAGAGCTCAATCGCTTGCGCCGCGCCGGCCGCTCACAGACCATAAGTCTCGATATTCCCAGTGGACTGGACGCCGACACTGGAGCCGTTCGCGGCGCAGCCGTGGAAGCTGATCACACACTCACATTTGGAGTTCGAAAACTCGGGCAACTCATTCAAGACGGCCCGCGCGTTTGCGGCCGCGTGCATAAACTGAACATTGGGTTTTCAAAAGAGGCCGTTACCGCACACGCCAACTCTCACTTTGTATTCACCCATCGCGATTTTGTAGCGGCGTTCCCTAATAGAAAAAGTACATCCAATAAATCCACTCATGGTCACGTGAAGGTATGGGCGGGCAGCCCCGGAATGTGGGGCGCTGCCCTTCTTACAGCGCGCGCCGCATACCGTGTGGGAAGCGGCTATGTGAGTTTGCAATCGGAGGATTCCGCAGTTTTTAGCGATGTTCCTGAACTTCTTGTGGAAAAGAGATCTCCCATTGATAACAGGTTCACCTACGCTGTGGGGCCCGGCTGGGGCACAGGCAGCGAGCAAGAATCCCAGTTGCGTTTGCTCCATGCCAATCACATCGAAAAGGTGATTCTGGATGCCGATGCACTCACAAACATCGCTTACGCATCGCCAAAAATAGCTCTACGATCGGACTGGATACTCACCCCACACACCAAAGAGCTTTCGCGACTTCTGAAAATTCGCGACGTGACCACTATCGAGTCAAATCGCCCGCAACACGCAAGAGACGCGGCCAAGGCCTTGGGCGCAATCGTTGTTCTCAAGGGATTTCGCACCTTGGTGGCCGTCGAGGGCAATGTCTTTATTATACCCACGGGCAATGCGGCGCTTGCGAAAGCCGGTAGCGGAGACGTGCTCACCGGCATAGTGTCTGGTTTGCGAGCTCAGGGTTTGAGCGCGCCGTTAGCTGCGCTGAGTGGGGCCTATCTTCACGGATGGATGGCGGACCTGTGGGTTCAAAAAAACCACCCCAATTCCTTGATGCCGTCCGATCTCCTCAAAGGCCTCCCGCGCCTGTTACAACGGCTTCTCACCCAGTAATTTTTGATGGCCCGCACACGCCTTCAATGGTAAATCCAGACTATGACAAAATCATCTTGGATCCTTTTAACGTCACTTTTTCTTTCGCCCCTCTTTCTGCCTCTGCAAAGCGCGCAGGCCAATGAATTCATGCGCCTGTTTAAAAACTCCAAACCGGTGATCGCCGCCATAATGGTGGAGCGTTTAAAACCCAACTCATACACTCCCGCCGAAAAATGGCTTTTAGAACAAGCGCGCATTGCCACCGACGGCAAGATGGACGGTCTGCTGATTGAGTTTCGCGGCGGTGAAATCCTCAGTCGTGAAATTCCCCAGTGGGAACAAGAGATGATGGCCGCTCTCACTCGCAAAGTCATCGAAAGCTATCCCAATCTGGTTATCGGCGTGGAGATTCTCTGGCACTTCCCGGGCGCCACACTCAAGTTGGCTAAGGCTTCTCAAGCTCAATTTGTGCGTATCGATTTCTTTAGCGATGAGGTCGAAGCCAATGATATTACAGTGCCCATTGATCCCGAAGGGCTTATCAAATACCGCAAGGAACTGAACGCCGAGAACGTGGTTCTACTTACCGACATTCAGGTGAAGTACTCAAAGATGATCAATCCAAAAATTTCCATCGATCAATCGGCTAAAACCGCACAGCTGCTAGGCAGTAATGGCGTTATCGTGTCGGGCTCGCAATCGGGTTCATCACCAGATCTCAAAAGACTGGCAAAGGCGCGCAAAGGGGTCCGCTCCGTGCCAGTTGTTGTGGGCTCGGGTTTTTCCAGAGACAATGCGCCCGATATCTTACCCCTCGTCGACGCCGTTATTGTTGGCACGTCTATCTCCGAAAAAACGGGGGGACCGCTATTAGCGCCAAAGGTGGCCGACTTGATGAAGTACGTAAACGAATATCGCGTGAACAAGAGCTACAAAAAACATCTCTAGAGAACGATGTAAAAATCTCTGTTCGCCAGGGAATTATTTCACCCTCGTCATGCCTGCTCTTCCTCCACCACCGCGTTCCATATAGATTGTCCCTGACTTGAGATTCTTACCAGGTGGGAGGTTATATGAATCTGCGCATTGCACTTATTCTTGTATTGGGGATATTTTCAACCAACACCTTTGCACAAGTACCGGTCGACAACGAAACTGAGGAAACAGGGTACTCCTCATTTCCGGTGCTCCAGTGTCCCGCTTCCAACGAAGCCATTAAAGATTTTCGCAAAAAACTACTCGAACTCAAAAAAGCCATCAAGGAAGAAGCCAACTGCAAAGGCATTACCGCGGACGTGAGCGACCTCTCCAATCTGGTAACTGCCGAACGCGATAACATTATGGCCCTCATTACAAAAGGCCAATCTCAAGGCCTTACCGATGCCGAGCAAAAACGCGTGGAGAGCTACGTGGAGAAAGTCACTGTGACGACTTCCAATCTTCTCGCTGTACTTACCGGGAATGATGCCTGCTTCGACGAAGACAAACAGGGCATGTCTCTGGAATTCGTGACCAGTCTCATCGGCGAAGGTTCAAAAATTCTTTCGGTGATCGGCGGCCCGGAAACAGGCATGACCATTCAAGTGGCCGGCGATGTGATCACCGGTTTTCTCAAAGCGATGAAAACTATCGAAGAAAACCGCCAAGGTTACAAGTTCAAAGACGTCGAGCAACGTATGGCTTATGCCGATAGTATGTGCTCGCTTTTTGACTACCGCCGCGAACTGGAAAAACTGGTCAATCCCTACGAGTCTGTTTCTCGATTGATGCAACTTCAGGGTGTTCTCGAAAAACAGATTGGAATTCTGCGCGACAATTGCCCCGAGTGCCGCGAAATCATTCTTCTGGTTGAAGAAGAGTCTACAAAGGCGCGCGAGAGAAAAACGGAAAAAGAGATTAAGACTCAAGATATCTGGGCTGTGGCTTTTGAAAATAAAATCGCCGCCATTGCTAAACAGATCGACAAGCTTTACACCGAGCGCCTTGGCACGCACACGTATCGTTCTCTAAAGACGCTCACTTGGATTCCACTGCGCGTTCGTTCCCTTGAGGACAATAATTTAAAGGCAGATCTGGGATTGGAAGACATCGGCTCGGAAATGCTCAGCATTCAAAAGTTTATGGTGACCGAACAGGGTCCGTTGTTTTTAAAGCAACTCATCGTCGAAGCCCGAGAGTGGAACAGTCACCTCGACAATCACCTGATGGGCGTGGTGTACACTCTACGTGTGCTGAAAAACTCCTACCCTGGTATAAAGTGGCCGCGGCTCAACTGGGGTGGCACTGTTTGGGGCGACACCTTTGAATACTACGGGCAAATTTTAGAGTCGTTGGATATTGCCCGTGATCAAGTGAATGCAGACGATCGCGCCGCCATTGAAACCTATTTTGATAAATTGCAAAACTTGGGACGCTACTTTGGAATCGCCACCGACGTGGTTGACAACTATTGCACCTTCTTTAAAGAGGCCAAGTGGTACGAAAAGCGCAAGCACGGCGCGGCAGCAGAAGGCATAGGAGATGTGTGTGCCAGCAAGGCTCTCAAAGATCTGCGCTACGCTTCGCACATGTTTACCAACTATCGCGCAATGATGCCGAGCTACATAGCGGATCCCGCTGGAGGTGCGGCAGCCGCACCTCCAGCACCGGTAGTGATCACCGAGGACTGGGTGGAGTCTCTCACGCGCGTTGTCGATGACATGACTCGCTCAAGCGACTACGTCACCCGCCAGGAGACCGCCCCCGCATTGATCGCACCCGCTCCAGACCTGGGATTACCAGGTCTGCCACTGCCGCGGTTTGATGTCCCCGTCCAGCAATAAGTTAGTAAGCAATCAGGCGTGAAATCGCGCCTGAATAAATTTGATTGGCAGTAAATATCTGATCTTGGGTGATCGTTTTGTCGTTCAACTCGAGAATATCCTCGCGCAATATTGGGTTGAAACCATAGGTGGGAATCTTAGACTTTTCGGAGTACACCACCGTCGACGCCGGCGACATCCAAGTCGTGGTTTCACTGGAAGGATAGATTTTTTTAATTTGTTCTTTTGCGAAATCAATAAACTTGTGAGTGCTTTCACTGGTGATCGAATTCCAACCTTTAATCATTTCAATTTGTAATGATGGATCTTTAGCGCGCTTTTGAATGGCGGCAATAAAATCCTTAGCGTCCTGATCTTCCAACGCTCCCAAGCGGCCCGAGGAGCGCGCCAAACGGCAATCTACCAAAGCCTCCGCTCCTTCTTGATCGGCATGAAAGCCCGTCCATGAACAGGAAGTGCGAAATAATTTTTCCGGTCCGTCGCGTTTAGCGGGCGAGATGTTCGCAGAAACCCCGGACCACTCGCCCGATTCATCCAGATCCCAGAGCAGGCCTTCCCAATCCGATTGTTGGGGGTAAACGTTCTTTGCTTTACTGACGAAATTGACCGAAGCCGGAGTTCGCTGGTGTCCGTAAAATTGAGGTTGCTCAAAAGACCAGTCTCGAAACGGAATAATAGAAAGTTTTTGAAGGCCCTGCGCAGCCATCTGTAGGGCTGAGAGCTGGCCATACTTGTTTTCTTTTGGATGGGCAATTTCCAGCGACACCTTGTACATGTCACTTTCGGGGCGCAAATGAATCGATACATTCGAGTGGCCAAATGCTTGGCCAACAACGCTGCCCGAGACGCCTTTACAACGGATCATCATCTCTACACGATTGGGAACCAAATTGATCTGCTGATCGCTGGTGTTCATGGTCACCAAGTGGCATTTGCCGGGCCCACTAAAATCGCGTGGCTCATGGGGCATAAACACGGCGAGCAGATTGTCTAAATGAGAAAGCAGACGATCAGGTGATTTGTGGCGAATGCGTAACCACGCACCACCCTTTTGTTCACTGCCTATAAGAAACATATTTTTATTTTGTTTAGAAAATGCGTGCCCGCCCTCATTCAACACAATGGTGATTTTTTTAAAATCGTTCGCGACACCTTTCCATTGACCTTGTTCGGTGACCGCTAACGCCAAATTGAATTTGCGCTCCTCAGGTTTCTTTTTATAGGCGAATGCCATCGCCATCATCTGCAACACACCGAGAGCGCGCGAATTGGAATTGGACTGTCCCCATAGCGGAACTTTCTGGCCTTGGTCTATCATTTGAGCATTGATCATATCGGTGGCATGTACCATCATGACGGTTTCTTTTGGGGAGTTCGGCTCGAGGCTTCCAACCAAAGACACACTGCCCTTTTCGGTGTTTTCTTTGTATTGCACACCGAGTTCTTCAAACACAGTTTTTACGAATTCGATTGCCGAAGCGTGTGAGGCCAGATCGCGGTAACCCGTTAAGCAAGTGGTGTACGCAAACTCAACGGACTGCTGTTGAGCCGCTGACCACGTTTGCGATTCCTTTTGAACCGGCAATTTTTTGAGGAGCTTGCCGCAACTTTGACCTGAACTGGCGGCTTCTTTGAAGCGCGTAAACCCGTCTTTTTTGGAACTAACACATCCGCCTATTATCAATGCCGCAATAACGATCGCCCACATGCGCACTTCAGCCCTCCTTGGTGAAACACCGTTCAAAACCTGGCCACATAACCAGAGTGCCCAATCCCATGGAATTCCTGAACGATGGCAACCCTCTTATTCTTCCATAAAAACATCAATTTTGAATAATGATAACGCCTCCACCGTCCCACTTTGGATCAAAGATCAGGGCAAAAATTTTAGTGTTTTTTAAACCGGTATCTTTATGCAACTGGACCGGTGATAGGAGTTCGGCTATACATGAGGGATGCACGTAAGGGTCTATAAATTTGGTGGGGCGAGCCTATCAGATATCGAAAAAATTAAATTTGTTGCCGATTACCTCTTGGCAGAAAAGCAAGCAGACCCTTCCCCCATTATTGTCGTTGTGAGCGCGATGGGCAAAACCACCGACGATATGATTCAGTTGGCGCAATCCGTAGCACCAAAGCCAAAGCGTCGAGAATTGGACATGTTACTGACTTCGGGCGAGCGCATCTCAATGGCGCTGCTCAGCCTGGCCTTGAATGATCGTGGTGTTCCAGCGATTTCCCTCACCGGGAGTCAGGCCGGAATCATTACCGACAACTCTCATGGCAATGCTCGCATCCAAGCCACACGTCCAGTTCGCCTCGAGCAACATTTAAAAAAAGGAGAACTGGTCGTCCTCGCCGGTTTCCAGGGCGTTTCGGAAAAAGAAAAGGAAGTGACCACTCTCGGCCGCGGCGGCTCCGACACCACTGCTGTGGCAATGGCCGCGCACTTTAAAAGTAAGATTTGTGATTTCAAAAAGGATGTCGGCGGCGTGTTTTCTGCCGATCCCAAAGTGGTTTCTTCCGCAAAACATTTACCTGAACTCACTTACAAACATCTGATGGATATGACCTATTGGGGCGGAAAAGTACTTCACTATCGCGCAGCCGAACTCGCTGGCGTGCTGCAAATTCCCCTACGGCTTTCCCACTTTGAAAATCCCAACGAAAAAACCCTGGTACACGGAGTTGACCTTATGATCGAAGAACAGAAAATACTTTCCATCAATAGCCACAAAAATGTCCATCGCATTTTTTTTGCAAAAACCGAGCCGGCCCAACTGGTACAGACATTCTTTAACACTTACAAAGACAAAGAGCTTCCTTACCCACAATTGCTTGCCGCTCATGCTACCGATACTCAGACTCGCCTATTGGTGGTGGGCGAAGGCACAAGCGCCGACTACAAGTCGATGGGCGCAACTCACTTTGAGGAACTATCGACTGTAACCATGACCTGCCACGGAGCCGTGTCGTCTGATCTGCTCCCGCAGGCGATGAAATGCATAGACGGAGAACGCGTTCACGACATTCTTCAGGACAGCACAAACTTAACGCTTGTAGTAAATAAACAGAACCGAGAATCGGTGATCAAAAAGCTCCACGCTTTGCTTTGACAAAAACTTCACAATCAACTCCTCCCGTCGGCGCCGCCACCCGCTTGCCTTTGCCAGCGGGCTGCGATAGCGTTGATTCTTCTTCGCGATATTGCAATTCGTCTCAGAGGTAAAAATTGTGGCTAGTCCCGTAAGTATGAATCGAAAATCCGTTATCATTGTCGTCTGCGCCCTTGTCATTCTCCTGGCATTTAATGCGGGATTACTTCTCTACCACTTTACCAATGTGAGTAACAATTCCTGGTGGGTTGCCCACACCAATCGCGTATTGAGCGAACTCCAATTGGTGTCCTCCTCCGTTAAAGACGGCGAAGCGAGTATCGCCAATCAAATGGGTAGCCCGCACCTGGATCATCGCGCCGATCTCGCAAAGGCCGAGAGCGAAGCCTTCCTCCACTCGAATCGTATTAGAATGATGACGCTGGATAATCCGCGACAGCAGGAGCAATGTACTGCTCTAGATAACTTGTTAACTAAAAAATTTGAACTCCTAAGAAACATGTACACTCTTGCAAAGGACAAAAAAACAACCCAAGAGCTCCATGAGCTCTCATTAGGCAGTAAAGCGACCTTGCAGCTTCTCGAAGAACAATTGCAAAACATGCGCGACGAAGAACAGGCGCTACTCGCGCCCAGGACGCTCGCCGCAGAACGCAGCCGAATCACCTTTTACACCGTGCTTTTACTGACAAGTGTGCTGAGCATTGCCGGTATAATTCTGGGGGCTCAACAGATTCTCCGCTACCAACGCCGTGCAACCGCCGCAGCGTTTACAAATTCCGTAGTATCAGAAATCGCTCAACTGGCCCTCAACGATGAACGCGCCCGCGAAACAGCGGACAAAATTATTCAGTACCTTACGGAAAAATTTGGGTTTCTTGCTGGTCGATTGCTAATCTATAACTCGGATCACACGCTGGTTGCTCTATCGAGCTTGGGAGTTAAAGACGAAAGTGACAGCAAGGTTATTCCAGTGAGTTCTACTTTGTTCACTACGGCTCTCAAGCGGGATGGATTTTGGATCGTCGACAAAGTGCCAAAAGATTTTTGGCATCTATCCACATCTCTTGGAGAATCGCTCCCGCGAAGTATCGCGATCGCAAAGATTAGCTTTCAGGGGAATGTCATCGGGATTCTGGAAATGGCATCTTTTCAAGCAATCAGCGAAGACGTCCGCGATGTGTTGAACCACACACTGGAAACAATCGGCACTAGCGTCAATGCCGCGCTCACGCGCGCGCGGCTCAAGGATCTTCTCGAAGAAACACAAGCTCAGTCAGAGGAATTGCAATCGCAACAAGAGGAACTGCGCACCAATAACGAGGAGCTCGAAGCTCAAACGCGCGCCCTTGTAGCGCAGCAGGAGACGCTCTCGACTCGCAATCGCGATCTCAATGTCACACAATTGGAATTGGAGGCGAAAGCGCGCGACCTGGCAAAGTCTACACAGTATAAATCGGATTTTCTGGCTAAAATGTCTCATGAGCTACGCACTCCGCTCAATGGTTTGATGATTCTATCAACGCTCCTTATTGAAAACAAGGAAGGCACGCTGACCGAGCAGCAAAAAGAATTTGCCAGATCCATAAATAATGCCGGAAATGATTTATTGCTTCTCATCAGTGATATTCTCGATCTCTCAAAAATTGAAGCGCGTAAACTTGCCGTGCGTGCGGACAAATTCTCTCTGAAGTCGTTGCTCGCATCGAAGAAACGCACATTCACTCCGCAAATGGATGCGAAGCATCTTAAATTTGAAATCACTACCAAAGGGGACATCGACGATTTTGTACTTTCTACGGATCGCCAGCGCGTGGAGCAGATACTTCGAAATTTTATTTCTAACGCCATTAAGTTCACCGAGTCAGGCGGCGTGAAGCTCACAGCGGAGCTTTCTTTGAAAAAGGACACTATTACTTTCGCCGTAACCGATACCGGAGTCGGAATTCCGGCAGATCGCCAAAGTTTAATTTTTGAGGCCTTTGAACAGGCCGATAGCTCCATCAGCCGAAAATATGGTGGCACAGGTTTGGGTCTTACCATATCGCGCGAACTCGCAGCCTTATTGGGAGGCAGCATCGCCCTTGAGAGTGAAGAGGGCAAGGGCAGCACATTTTACCTCACCATTCCGACTCAGCTGGAGACCGTAAAACACGACTCACTAGCGATTGAGAACAACTACATAATGGCTGAGCAAAAGCCCGCGCCGACAGCCTCGCAGGTCACGGCGCCTCGCTCCGAATATTTGGAAGCGCTCGCAACAGAAGCCATTGGTAAATTGAAGAAAGCGGCAAAGACCATTTTAGTTGTAGAAGATGAGGCTCAGTTTCGCGCTTCTATTGTCGGTGTCGCCGTGGCCAACGGATTTCAGGTGCTCGAGGCCGAAGATGGCGACATCGCAATGGCCATTTTAGAGCGCTATGTCCCAGACGCGATTCTCCTCGATATAAAACTTCCGGGTGTGAGTGGCCTTTCTATTTTGGAGACCATTAAAAAATCCTCGCGCCTACGCCACGTACCGGTGCATATGATCTCTGCGATGGATTTTCAACAGAATGCTCTGCGTATGGGTGCACTCGGGTATCTCACAAAACCAGTGACCATCGAAAAAGTGCGCTCAGCTATCGGTCGCATTCAAAAGATGCTTTCCGCAAAGATGCGCAGTGTGCTTGTTGTTGAAGATGATGCCGTCCAATTAAAGGCAATAACCGAACTTATTGCCGGCGACGACATCGTCGTTCAACCCGTAAAGACTGGAAAAGAAGCAATTGTCGCCCTACAAACCGAAGGCATCGATTGCGTGGTTTTGGATTTGAGCTTGCCAGATATGTCCGGCCACGATCTCTTAGACAAACTGCGCGAAATGGAGATTTCGCTCCCACCCATAGTGATCTACACCGGTAAGGATCTATCGTTTGAAGAAGAAGAATACCTACGCAAGTACTCCGAGAGCATCATTATAAAAGGCGTACGTTCTCCAGAGCGCCTACTCGATGAAGTGAACTTATTCTTACACCGAATTGAGTCCATGCTTCCTGGCGACAAGCAATTGATGATTTCTAAACTGCGCTCTCAAGCGCACTCCTTTGCCGGGAAAACTGTACTTATTGTCGACGATGACATCCGAAATGTGTTTGCATTGACCAATGCCCTCGAATCGAAAGGCTTTAATGTGCGCATGGCCCGCAATGGTCTCGAGGGTGTCGCCGCAGTTAAGGAACATACAGATATCGACATCGTCCTGATGGATATCATGATGCCTAAGATGGATGGCTTTGAGGCGATGCGTACCCTGCGTAAAGATGAAGATCCTCGCGTTCGAAAAATTCCAATCATTGCGCTCACCGCAAAAGCCATGCGCGAAGATCACGAAAAGTGTATCGAAGCCGGAGCTAATGATTATTTGTCAAAGCCCGTCAATCTCAACAATTTGAGCACGGTACTCGGTGTTTGGATCAATTCTGCCACCTAAAATGCGCGCAGCAGCCATTGCAGGACTTGTTAACCGGCAATACCGTAAGTCCACACGTAGCAAATGATCCATAACAGCGCGACCGTAAGCGCCAATGAAAATTTGAGCTGCGAGCGACGAATCCACTTTTCCGCTTCATTGAGTAGAGCCCGGGACTCATCGGTGTTGAGTAAGTTGTTGTACTGACGGTAGCGCGCGAGTCCCCCGAGTCGCACTTGCTCGTCGGGAAACTGTTCCTGAAAAACTTGCTCTAACTGCATCTCTGCCTTTTTAAGACGGCGTACAGCTCGGATGTATCTCAATGACAACCCTGTCAAACCCACCAACATCAAAACCAACAGAACATCCATGTTGCACTCCTGAACCCACTGCCAGAACACGCGTCCTGCGTGGTCGTCTTTAGTAAACTCAATTTGTGTTTCTATAGTAAATTAGAAAAGTTTATATTGGCAAAGCTAATATTTGCTTTTAGTCCCCTCGTACAGTCTAGAAGAATAGATAAAATTTTTTTAATCGTTAAATAGATTTAAATGCCATGCGCCGCCGACAAGACTCGTTCGTGCTGGCTTTCTCATCTTCGCATCATTTTTGAATTAACCTTAGTTGTTAATCAATATTGTTTATGATTTAGTAAATATAAATACTTAAACAAGGACACCCGATGGGTGGAGATTTTACCGCACTCTACAACCTTGTAATCGTCAAAATACTGAACGCTTCGCGCGAGTCCGGCTCCAACCCAACACCCGCCCTCCCACGCAATAAAGGTTGCGTCTCTATTCTGCGCTTTTAGTATTTTGTATTTAGAGCGGGCTCACGAGAGCGGGACGCGATCGGCAACGCCGACGAGTGCGCAGGCCATGGATGGCCGTCCGCTCAAAATGCAAAATACTAAAAGCGCAGAATAGAGACGCAACCGACGCGTTGCTAGACTAAAAGGTGCCTGGCACCTTTCGGACTAGTGTGCTGGCGACGGACGTGCACCCGCTTTTGCGGGCTTCTTGCCTTCTTTCGCAGGAGCTGCCGGCGCGTCATCTTTGGCCTCGAGCTTCGACTCTTTGAGCTCGTCTTTTGTTGGCTCTTCTGCCAATTTTTGAACAGCGATACCTTTGAGGGCGTAGATCTTGTTGCGCACTTCCGTCATAATCTTTGGGTTTTCTTTGAGGAAAACTTTGGAGTTATCGCGGCCTTGACCCATGCGCTCGCCTTGGTAGCTGTACCAGGCGCCAGATTTTTCGATGATTTCGAACTTCACGCCCAAATCCAAAATGTCGCCTTCGGCCGAAATGCCTTCGCCGTACATAATATCGAATTCAATTTTCGCAAAAGGAGGAGCCATTTTGTTCTTCACCACTTTGACAGCTGTGCGGTTACCCACAGTCTCTTCGCCAGACGTGATGGCACCGATACGGCGTACATCCAAACGAACAGACGAGTAAAACTTAAGGGCGTTACCACCTGTAGTTGTCTCAGGGTTACCAAACATCACACCAATCTTCATACGAATTTGGTTGATGAAGATGAGCGTACAGTTGCTCTTGTTGATAGCCGCAGTGAGCTTACGAAGAGCTTGCGACATCAAACGCGCTTGAAGACCCATGTGACTATCGCCCATGTCGCCTTCGATCTCGGCACGTGGAGTGAGTGCTGCCACAGAATCCACCACCAAAATGTCGATAGCGCCAGAGCGCACGAGGGTTTCTACGATTTCGAGGGCTTGCTCACCGGTGTCGGGTTGAGAGATCAACACGTCTTCAGTGTTCACACCAAGTTTGCGAGCATAGGTCACGTCCAAAGCGTGCTCTGCATCGACGAAAGCGGCCACGCCACCCAATTTTTGTGATTCAGCGATGGCGGTTAGAGCCAACGTTGTTTTGCCCGAGCTCTCAGGTCCGTAGATCTCGACGATGCGACCGCGTGGGTAGCCACCAATTCCAAGAGCCAGATCCAAGCTCAATGCACCCGATGGAATAACGGCAACATTGTCGTGGAGTTTTTCGTTTAAGCCCAAACGCATGATCGAACCTTTACCGAATTGTTTTTCGATAGTGGATACGGCCAGGTCTAAAGCTTTTAACTTTTCCAATTTGTCTGATTTATTTTTAGCGTCCATAATTCTTCCCCCTAAATAGGTAAGTGTTTAATAAATTGATAGCGTACTCTACGGCTTTGTCTTGCACTTGTGCGCGATCGCCGTCGAACCGGCACTTGACCCACTCTTCAACACCTGGGCCAACGATGGCGAAGAAAACCGTGCCCACGGGTTTCTCCACAGATCCTCCAGACGGACCGGCAATTCCGGTAACGGCCAGAGTCCACGTCGCCTTCGAAAGCACTTTCGCCCGTCGTGCCATTTCGATTGCGGTCGGAGCGCTTACGGCTCCCAAACTCTTTACTGTGGCGGATTTAACGCCCAACACATCTTCCTTTATTGCATTGGAATACGCAACAAGGGAACCTAAAAATACACGCGACACGCCAGGAATATCGCCGAACGCCGCCGCCAGTTTTCCACTGGTGCAGCTCTCCGCGCAAAACACGGTTTGCCCTCTCGCGCTCAATTCTTTAACGATGTCTTCTATCATAGCCACTGCAAATAAATAACGATTTGCAGGCAGAGGCAACTCATAGCGCCTGCAATCACGTCATCTAAAAGGGTGCCTAATGATCCGCCCATATTGCGATCGACCCAACCCACTGGAAATGGCTTGAATATATCGAAAATACGGAAGAGCACAAAACCTGCTGCCAGAATGGGCAACGAAAGAGGCACAAACAAGAACGTAAAAAAGATGCCTGATATTTCGTCAATCACCACCTGCGATTCATCGTGCGTCTTCGCGCGGGATTCGTAGTGCCAAATAATTATGTAGCTCAATAGAAAAACAGCAAGGCACAGCCACAAATTATTTCCTAAGAAATGTACCAGCAAAACTCCCAAAAGGCTGCCCCAAGTGCCCGGCGCCCACGGAATGTAGCCCAAACCTAGACCCTTGGCCAAGAAGGTGCTGATTTTGTGCATTAACCTATGAATAAAATCCCCCGCGTTTGAGCGCAAGTTCAGAGAATCGATGAGTACCGACATGAAATCAAGCGCCGAGAGCTCGCGTCGCAAAGGTGTTCTCTGGGCTTCGTCTAAAAATGTTGTCGACACTGCTTGTCCTTATCGCAATAATGAGATCAGCCCTATGGAAATGAACGATATTCTCAAACAAGCGGCCGAACTGGGCGCAAGCGATATTCATCTAAAAGTCGGACTCGTACCGGTAGTGCGTAAGTTCGGAATGCTTCGTCCTCTCAGTCCGCAGTCGTTCCCAATCACCGCAGAACAAATGGAAAAAATGGTACAGTCCATTCTCACACCAGAGGAACTGCGCCGCTTGGCGGAGCACCTCGAGTTGGACAAGGGTTTAGAGATAAAAGGTGTGGCGCGCTTTCGCGTGAACGTTTTTCGCCAACGCAGCTCCACCCGCTTTGTCATTCGCGTGATCAATCAGAATGTACCCACCATCGACGAACTCCACCTCCCGCAAACAGTAAAGTACATTGCCGAGAACGAACGCGGCCTGGTGCTAGTGACGGGCGTTACGGGGAGCGGAAAATCGACGACACTTGCGGCGATGGTCAATCACATCAATCAAACAAAGAATTTGCACATCATTACTCTGGAAGATCCCATTGAATATCTCATTAAGGATCGCAAAAGTATTGTCTCTCAGCGCGAGTTGGGTGTGGATATGCGTTCTTTTTCGGATTCTATGCGCGCCACTCTTCGCCAAGACCCGGATGTGATTTTACTCGGCGAGATGCGCGACAGAGAGACGATCGAAACCGCGATGCTCGCCGCCGAAACCGGTCACTTGGTGTTTTCCACTCTGCACACCATGGATGCGCAAGAAACCATCAACCGCATCATCGCGCAATTTCCCCCGCATCAACACGAACAAGTGCGGCGCCAACTGGCTGCGGTTTTAAAGGCTGTGGTGAGCCAACGCCTACTCACGCGCAAAGATGGCCAAGGTTTAATTCCCGCCACGGAAATTTTAGTGAATAACCAACGCGTAAAAGAAATGATCGAAGATCCAGAAAAAACAGGCGGCATTCGCGACGCACTGGAAACCAGTGCTAAAGAATCGGGTATGCGTAGTTTCGACCAAAGCTTGCTCAAGCTGGTTGCCAAAGGTTACGTGACCATCGAGGAAGCGCTGGCCAACTGTAGCAACCCAGACAATTTCAATCTCAAACTCAAAGGGATCCAGTCGGGCGTCCAGTCCGACTGGGAAGAAAATATAAATACATCCACTGGCATCAGCTCCACTTGGAAAACTGAAGGCTCTAAACTAGAGATTGATATCAAAAAGAAGTCATGAGATCTCCACACTCATGAAAGTTAAAAAATCCGCGCGCGACAAGATCATAGATTATCTCGCCATTAGCGACCACTCCCGCCAAGATCTCACCACTAAGCTGCAACGACTAGAGTATTCGGAAAATGAGATCGCCCATGCGCTCGATGCCGCCGAGGCGGCCGGCTGGTTGCTTTCTAACGAAAAAATGGCCGCCAAGGTGACAGAAGCACTCCATCGCAAAAACAAGGGCTATTTGTACATTGTGCAATATCTCGAAGCCAAGGGTCTGCCCCCACTGCCGATTGACGCAGAACTGGAACTGGAAAAAGCCCAAAAACTGCTCCAATCGCACTTTTCCAAATTGTCAAAATCCAATCCGGCAGATAAAAATGAAACTGACAAAATAAAGATCGCGCAGTTTTTAAAGAACCGCGGTTTCGACACCCAAACAGTCGCCAAAATCATTGGCGAATTTTAAGGACACGTCATGAAGCACACCGAACTGAGAAAAGCGTTCAACTCCCATTTCACGAGTCTAAATCACAAAGAAGTGGTGAGTTCGAGTTTGATTCCGCACAATGATCCCACGCTGCTGTTTACAAATGCGGGAATGAATCAGTTTAAAAATGCGTTTTTAGGAACTGAAAAGTTAGATTACAACCGCGCTGTCTCCATTCAAAAATGCGTGCGCGCCGGCGGTAAACACAACGATCTGGAAAATGTGGGCTATACCACTCGCCACCATACATTTTTTGAAATGATGGGCAATTTCTCTTTTGGGGACTATTTTAAAAAGGAAGCCATCCATTACGCGTGGGATCTGCTCACCAATAAACTCTCTATTCCCAAAGATAAGCTTTATGTCACCGTTTTTGAAACCGACGACGAGGCCGAGGAAATCTGGCACAAACAAGAGGGCGTGCCGATGAATCGTATCTATCGTTTGGGCGAAAAGGATAACTTTTGGCGTATGGGTGAGACTGGTCCGTGTGGCCCGTGCTCGGAAATTTATTACGATCACGGCCCCGGTGCGACGACCAAAAAAAATTCTGTCTTTGGACAAGATGACGATCGCTACGTGGAAATTTGGAATTTAGTATTCATGCAGTACTTTGAAGACGCCAGCGGCCTCACGCCACTTCCAAAGCCGTCGGTAGACACCGGCGCGGGTCTTGAGCGCGTGGCGGCAGTTCTCCAGGGAAAGTACGACAACTACCAAACCGATCTGTTTACCTCCATCATCCAGTGCGCAGCCGACCAGGGAAAAGTCAGCATGAGCGACTGGTACACATCACCGTTGAGCGCTGCCTTTAAAGTGGTGGGCGATCACGCACGCGCGGCATCGTTTTTGATTGCCGACGGCATTTTGCCAAGCAATGAAGGACGTGGTTATGTGCTTCGCCGCATTCTCCGCCGCGCGATCCGCTATGCGCAAAAAATATCATCCAACGAAAACCTGTTCACTGATGTGTGTGCGGCCGTGATTCGCGAGATGGGTCCGTATTATCCGGAGCTGGAGATCAATAAAAAACAAATTCTCACGAGTGTCACTCAAGAGACGCAAAAGTTCTTGGTCACGCTCACTCAGGGAACGCAAATTCTCGAGGGGCACCTTCACGATCTTAAAAAAGCCGGAAAAACCAATGTGGATGGCAAGACTGCGTTTAAACTGTATGACACCTTTGGCTTTCCCATCGATCTCACCCAGCTCATCGCTCGTGAACAAGGTGTTGAGGTGAACATCCGCGACTTCGACACCGAGATGGAGGGCGCTCGCCAAAAAGCCAAGCAGGCACGCAAATCCCATTTGCTCGGCGCGAATGACAAACACCTCGCACAGTGGAGCTCTGCCGTTTCTAAAAACGGTGCGACAATTTTTACAGGCTATAAAAAGAACTCCGAAACGCAAGTAAAGCCTATTGGCTTGAGCAATGGAAACAGCGAGGTCTCCGACCTCAAAGAGGGCGAATCGGGGTTTGCTATTTTCCCCAGCTCTCCGTTTTATGCCGAAGGCGGTGGCCAGGCCGGCGATCACGGCGAGATCACCGATGGTCAGACCGTGGTGGAAGTGGTCGATACGACAAAGATGAACGACCAGCACATTCATCACGTGCACGTAAAGAGTGGATCGCTCAATATGAGCTCCACTTACAATCTCAATGTGCTCACCACCCAGCGCAGTGCCACCGCGAAAAATCATTCGGCCACCCATTTGCTTCACGCTGCACTCAAAAATGTGCTCGGTAATCACGTGGGCCAAGCAGGCTCACTGGTGAACGATCAAAAGCTGCGCTTTGATTTTTCCCACCCCTCCTCGCTCACGAGTGAAGAACTCAACACGATCGAAGCCTTGGTGAACGAACAGATTGCAAAAGCGCTTCCTGTGCAGGAAGAAACAGTTCCCTACAAAGAGGCCCTTAAAAAAGGCGCCGTGGCCATGTTCGGCGAGAAGTACGGCGACAGCGTGCGTGTGCTCACCATGGGCGGTTTTTCGATGGAGCTGTGCGGAGGCACTCACGTGCACAATACCTCCGAGATCGGCGTGTTCAAGATCGTGAGCGAATCCTCCGTGAGCGCTGGTGTGCGCCGCATGGAAGCGATCACTGGATTAAATGCGTACAATTATCTCAATAAGAACACTCAGGAAAACCTGGACGCCCGCCGCGCCACGAGCCTCACGACAAACTGGGAAGCGTACTTGGGCGAATCCGAAACCCGCGTGAGCGATGTGGTGAAGACGCTACAAAAAGATGTGCAGGATCTTAAGAAGCAACTACAGAGTGCCAAGAGCGCATCGGTAGATGTAGAGAGTTTGCTCAAGAGCGCTATCAATGTGACTAGCAAAGATGGTGATGTCTCTTTACTCATAAAATCAGTGGATATCGACGATCGTAAAACGCTCACTGATGTGGTTGATAAACTACGGGATCATTCCAACAATCTCCTCGTAGTACTGGTTGGGCAAGGCACCGAGGAGCGCCCCTTTCTCGCCGCATGCAACAAGGCTCTGAAGAGCATTCATTGCGGCAACATAACCAAGGCACTTGCCGAAAAGTTCGGCGGTAAAGGCGGCGGTCGCCCCGACTACGCACAAGGTTCCTTGAAAAATTTCAATGAACAAGCCGCGAATGAGATTGTTCGCGCGTTTCTCCAATAGTCGCCCGTCAGGTGCCAAAAACGTAAGGTGCCAGGCACCTTTTGGTTTAGAGCTGCGCCATCCGTAGCGGGTGTACACACGCACGCTCATTCATTCACTTCAACGGCGGCAATGCGCATTCCTTTTGAACACCTTCACTTCCGCTACGGTGGTGAATATCCGGTTCCAGTTTGAAGATCGAACGGCAGTGATCTTCGCTGGCGTTTATGTTCGTGGGCGAAAAATGGAATCTGGAAATAGCAGCGACAATTCGCAAATCTTTTATGATTTTAGCTAGATAGCCCTCACGTTCACTTCCGCTACGGAAGTGAACACACGCCCACTTCCTAAACTTTAGACACTCCTAGAGAGATTTCACCGCCTCTTTCGGACCCACCGCGCGCGATGTACAAATTGCTCATGCTTAAAAAAATATCTCTCGCTCTTGCTGGTTTTTCCTTTTCTATTTCTGCGCTTGCGATCGACGTGTATGTCGCCCCTTCTAGTGTAGGACAACCTTGGGGTGAGGCAGAAGGTTTGCTCCAGTTTCGTGGCAACCCCACGCGCACTTGGTACGGGCAAGGACCGCTCGCCGACGCCTACCAAGTGGATTGGCGTTACCCGAAAAGTGGAATGTGTGCGCAATCCGATGGGAAAACCTGGTGTGGCAGCGGATGGACGGGCCAACCCGCTATTTGGAAACGCCCCGATGGCCGCATGGAAATTATCGTTGGCACTTATGATCGCTCCGTCCACTTTATCGATTTCGAAACCGGCGAGGCCACGCGCAAGCCATTCAAAACCGGCGACATCATCAAAGGCTCAGTGACCATCGACCCCAATGGCTTTCCGCTGATGTACTTTGGTTCGCGCGATAACAAATACCGCATTCTCTCTCTGCAAAACCAAGAGGCCGAACTTATTTGGGCGCTCGACGCTAAAGACGGCGTGCCCGAAACCATTTGGAACAACGATTGGGATGGTAACTCTTCGGTGGTGAACGATCATCTTATCTTCGGCGGCGAAAACGGATGGTTCTACACTTGGAAGTTAAATCGTCAAATGGATGCTCAGGGAAAAGTGAGTGTAAAGCCCGAGATTCAGGCGCGTATGCGCGGTTGGAACAAAGAACTGCTGCAAAATGCGGGCGATCGCAACGCGAGCATCGAAAGTTCTGTGGCCCTTTTTGAAAGCCGCGTGTACATGACCAACTCTGCGGGTCGTGTACTCGGCGTAGATCTGAAAAACGTGAAAGATCTTTTACCAGAAATCGTGTTCGATTTTTGGATGGGCGATGATGTGGACGCCACACCGATGGTGGACAGCGATGGCTTTGTTTATGTGGCCGCCGAATACGAGCGATTCCTCAAACAAGCGCGTGATGTGGGCCAGCTGGTAAAACTCAACCCGTACGACAAAGAAAACCCCCTCGTCTGGAAGGTCGACGTGCGCACCGGCAACAACACTGTCGGCGGTTTGTGGGCCACACCCGCCCTTGGTAAAGATGTGATTTACGCCGCCACCCACAAAGGCGATCTCCTCACTGTGAGCAAAGAAACTGGTGAGGTCGTCTCCACTCTCGATATCGGCTTCCACGCCTGGTCGTCGCCGATCGTTATCGGCAATCGCTTGCTCGTGGGTACATGCTCTCCCGGTGGATTTAAAATCTACAACATCGACAACCCGATGGCGCCCCAAGAGTTGAGCCACTTCAAAATGCAATCGGGAGGCTGCATCGAGAGCACTCCCGCCGTATGGAATGGTCATATTGTAGTGGGTTCGCGAGATGGCCATATCTATCGCTTTAAACCGCAATAAGTTCGCTGCCGCTCCACCGCGATTCGACCAAAACGTGACGCCCCTTTTAGCTAAAAATAGCCGCGCGTTTGCACGCACGGCTACACGGAAAGTGATAGAGCTTTCACTCTAGGAAGGTCTAAAACTGAGGCGCTTGGGGTATCCCGATATGCAGATGGCGATCGATGGTGAGGTTCGAGCGCATTCCCTTGAGCAGGAATCCACAAGCCACCACCGATCGCGTGTTGCGTTCACAGTACATGTAAAAACTGGCTGAGTTTTCGATCATGTAGCGGAGGCCAAAACCGGCGCCGGCGGAACCCATGTGTGGTTTTGTGAGTTCTCCATCAAAAATGCGCTTTAAATTTTTAATGATGTGATCCCTGTCCATACTGCCGTACAGGTCTTCGCAACCAACAATGATGCGCTCATCATTCATGGAGGAAAAAAAAGTCACTTCTTTTCCTTCGGCCATGCTCACATCGCTTGTTCTGGGC
Source organism: uncultured Pseudobdellovibrionaceae bacterium (assembly GCA_964400355.1). Classification (GTDB taxonomy): domain Bacteria; phylum Bdellovibrionota; class Bdellovibrionia; order Bdellovibrionales; family JAGQZY01; genus JACKAL01. The sequence goes on along the minus strand of CAYNTO010000001.1, from coordinate 456,612 downwards.
AAATGTTGATACATAGCCAAATTCTGTCTGTCGCGGGGTGCACTGAACAAAGCGTTGCTGATCATCTCGTCGGCCACTTGCACAATCACCTCGGAAAGACGTGCACCCTTGGGATGCGTTTTTAAAAACTCATCCAACTTTTGAAGTTGAGCCAACTTTTCCGAGTTTTTCGAAAACGTACAGCGCATATTTTGGTGAGCCGGATCGGGAGATGCACGAAGTCCGTTAAAAAAGAAAGCGAACGGATCGTTCGCGAATGATTTGGGTTTGCTGATCATAATCGCGGTGGCCAGAAGCTCCTGTGAAAAGTCCTCACGGGATGAATGCAGAAAGTGTTGAAAACCCAGGGCGATCAAAGGCAAACACTCGATCATTCCACCTTTTTCCAATACGACGATTGTGTTCTCGCGACGGAGAACTTTAGTAGCCAAATGCGCTTCCGAAGGCAAAAGAACCGTTTCGATGGATCGCAACAAGGACTTTAGCGCATCTCGCGAATTTTCTGGGAAGAACTGAATATATCTGTCATAGATTGAAATCATACGTAGGCTGTGCTCACGTGCGTCTGTCGAGGAACGCGAAATAGGCTTGTGGATCCACATCGAGATCCATGGCATTTCCGTCATTGTCTTTGACGAGTGGAAGATTGACCTTACCATTAACGTACTCAGTGCCTTTGTTAAAAAATACGTTGCGCGCCTCATCGGTCGACGGCGAGTAATAAGGAACAGCGAACGATTCCACATCCGCAAGTTTGGGATAACTTCCCTTCACCTGGTTGAAACTCTTTACCAATATGATGGGACAGTGTCTAAGAAGAATTTTTGTTGACGGACCCACGCCCTCGAACCAGTTGCACCAGTTGCGTGTACCTACGGAGTTCATTCCCGTCACGCCTTCCGTATCCACAATCACCTTAGGTGTCGTGGGAAATGCCGGGAATTGCGCAAACTCATTGATATAACCGAAGACCTTGATCGTGGTTTCCGTTGGTGTGATTTCAGTTAAGGTGCTGAATGGTTTCATTACCTTTTAATCATACCAAGCGGGGAAACATTGCCAACCTCTACGCGACCTTTCTACGGCATGAGTGTATTCCGGCTTTCATTTTCAAAACTCGACCTCTACCTTTATCCACTTTCCCTCTAAAGATGGAATGAAAAATTCATCAGTTTGGCAAAAAGATATATATTGATATTTGACCAACAAGGGCGAATTCGTTGAAACCATCACAGTCTAAAAATGCAGACAGCGATCGCAGAGATCGCGCGATTCTGATCACAAGCCTTTTGGGAATTTTGGTGTGTAGCGCACTTTTGTTTTCTGATGATCTCTTCTCGGTCTTTTTCCACAATTCACCATCACAAAACTCGGGTCGCATTATCGGCGAAATCGTTCATTCTGAAAACGATGTGCGCCGTCGTCTCAGCTCCTCCTTCACTTGGAATAAAGCCGATTTGAGTTCCGACATCCATTCTGGCGACAGCGTGTTTACGGGTAAGCGTTCTAAATTGAAAATTAAAGTGGCGAATGGCAAAGAGATTGCGCTCGAGCAGAACTCGCTGATTAAGTTTATCAGTGAAAACAGCGTGCAAATTCCGAACATGGTTTTTGGTAATTTCAAACTTAACATCCAGGGTAAAATGCGCATCGCCGCTCAGGGTGAGATACTCGAGTTCGACGGTAGCGATGCTCAAGTAGAAGTGGTGTTCTCCAAAAACAAGTCTCCAGAAATCCGTCTCGTCAAAGGAAATGCGTCGGTGCGCTCAAATAACAGAAGCGTGACACTTGAGAAAAACAAATCGTTGGCCCTCAATACGCTCACTCGTCCGGTGATGAATATGCCCGTCGTCGATCAAGAAGCCGTGGTGGCAATTGCCGGCGCACCGATTTACCGGCGTACCGATGAACTCTACGATTTTTTTGAAAAGAGCAATGGCGCACTCGTACAGCGAGCCATGCCGAAGCAGCTGGTGGCCTTCGCCGGTCCTGTAAAGTGGGAGAATAAATTCTTGGCCTCCACTGTTTACGGCGAGTTGTCGACGGACCGCGAATTCACAGCGATTGTATCGACGTTTTCGGAGTCGCAAAATAAAAAGCAGGCCTTCTTTGCGCAGACAGTGCGCGGAGGGAATTTTTATCGCTTGTCTGTAGATGGAAAGACGTGGTCCAACCCCCATCAGTTCACCGTAGAGTCGCTGCCTCTTGATGATCTCCCACCACAAATCACTGTCGCCGCAAAAACGGTGTATCTGCTCGGCCAGGATGTACAAATTCACGGAACGGTCGGCGGAATTTGGAAGAATTATTTACTGGAACTTTCCACATCTCCCGAGTTCACCCGCGCATCGACAAAGGTGAGCTGGCAATCGACGGCGGAGATTTCGCTCAACGCCACACAACCACAAACATTGTACTTGCGCGTTCGCGGAGTGAATGAACGCTTACAGCTGTCGCATGTGTCCGACACACGCACCGTGAAAGTGGTGCGACCGCCTTTTCCCGAGGCTCCACAGCTTGCGAAATCTAAAATTCGAATTCCTGAAAACACTCCAGTATCTCTACACTGGGACAATTCTCACCGCTTGTGGAAGTACGACGTCCGCATTACTGACTCCGCCGAAACAGTTCTCAAAGAAGAAACGATTCAAAATTCTCCGTACTCGCTCAATTGGAATAAAGCCGGCATTTACCAGGTGGCTTTTACTGCGCAGGATCAGTTTGGCCGCAAAGCCAAGAAAGTCAGCAGGGCTATAATCGAAGTTTACACGCCCGAGACGACAGCCCCGGTGCACGCCCGCAATGTTTCCAGTGTGCCCGTGTTGAGCCAGACATTTTCCAGCAAACCTGCAGAATACAATCGCAATTATTTGCGTTCCCGCTTTTCGGTTGAGACCGGCCAGTTCTCCATGTTTTCCGCGGATCAAGCCAGCCAGGGCACGACGTCGCCGAGTATCTACACATTAGGTTTGCGCTGGCTTCAATGGAAAGAGCACCATGGCCTTGAAGGCCTCGCGAAAGCCAAAGTGGCCGGCTCCGAAGATGCGGCCAGTGGGTCCAATTCCCCGCTGCATGTGGAAGCTCGCTACCGCTACCGGTGGTATGGCCCTAGCAATCCACTGCATTCGCTCATTCGCTCTGAGCTTTCGTTCATCGCCGGCTACGAATACTACAAAAACAGCGGCACGCAATTGTTCTCACCGGGATATAATTTGGCAAAAGTGGGATTGGGCGTTTTGTTTCCGTTCTACCGTTATTGGGATCTATCGGGTGAAGCGCTTGTAGGATATGGATTTGACTCCAGCCAAAAATACGAGCTTACTGGGAATCTGAACTATTATTTCGACCGCAAGTGGGCTGTTGGTGGTGGATATCGATTGCACTTATTCGAAGCAGGAAGTGTAAAGACGGCGTCGCCGTTAGGCCTGCCATATCGCGAGGGACTGGGCGAAGGATTCATGGTGATTCGATGGCATTATTAAATCTGCTGAAGAGCGCCTCCATCAAATGGAAACTCACTCTTGCGTTGATCGCTACCGGTCTTGTATTTATTTTATCGTACGTTCTGATCGCCAAGAATGTTTTCGAAAACGACAAAATCTCTTACGTCTTCGACGCGCAAAATTCCCGCCTGCAATCGGTTAAGAGCGAAGTGGAGAGTAAATTGGCAATGTCTTTACTCGCCGCACGCAGCATTGTGGCCACCTATGATCCCAACTTGGGGCGTCCGAATTCCGCGGGACAACAGATTTTTAAAGACGAGAAAAACTTGATGGCCATCGAACTTTGGAATCAAACGGCAAAACAGAGCGTATTTCGTTTGGAGAAGGTTCCGTCATTACTACCGCCAGTGGCGGAAACATTCGCAAAAGGAGTAGGCGAAGCGGATCTGCGCCTTATCAATAAAGACACCTTCCTATTAAGTCTCAAGTACGATCAAGGCCCGCGCGGGACATATCAAATTCGTCTGGCGGTGTTGACGAAGGATTTACTCCCTACACCCGACATGATGAACTCTATCGCTCTTCTCTCAGACACGTCGAACACGGACATGTCGATCTTGGCGGTTTCTGATATGCGCGGTCTTCAGCCACAAACCTTCTTGAATGTGGCGAAAACGCGATCCTCCGAAGGCGTGGAGCAAACCAAGTTGGTGACCGATAACGATCATCGTTTTCTGATGAGCCAAACAGAGATGAAGGCGTACAAACTGCGATTGGTGTCTCTCACTCCGGAGGCGGAGGCATTAGGAGCGCTCAATGTGTTGTTCACGCGTTCTCTGATTTTCTTAGTCCTTTCTTTTTTCGCTCTCACGATAATCGCACTCACCTTGGCAAGGCTCCTGACGAGCGGATTAAAAATCATCACCGCCTGGGCCGAAGAAATCGCCGAAGGCACTTTCGACGATCGGCCCAAAATTCAATCTCAAGATGAAATCGGTATATTGGCCGGCGCTTTTGGTCGCATGATCCGCGAAATTCAACGTTTGCTCCTGGAAACCCGCGAAAAAGCGCGCATGGAAGCGGAATTAAAGACCGCGGCATATGTACAGGAAAAACTTTTGCCGGAACAATCATCCCATGCTTTCAATTCCATCGAAGTCTTCGGAACCGTAATGACGTCGAGCGAGTGTGGTGGTGACTGGTGGTATTACTTTCAGCAGGGTGAGTACATTTACGTAGCCGTTGCAGATGCCACCGGCCACGGAACACCAGCTGCACTTATCACCGCCGCCGCCCGTTCAATTTTTTCTCGAATTGAAAACGAAAACATTCCATTACTGGAAATGATGCGAATTTGGGATCATGCGGTTTACAGCTGCTCTCGCCAAGAGGTGTTGATGACGGGCCAGCTCTACCGCGTCCATTCAAAAACCGGAGATGTAACTTTCGTGAACGCCGGTCACGAACCTCCCTATCTCATGCGCTACAAAGATTACGGCGGCTACGAAGTCGACAACGTTCACATGATGGCGAGTGCCCGCATTGGCGATAATATCCCCAGCACCCTTCGCGAACAGTCGTTCACGCTGAGTCCGCAAGACACTTTGGTGATATACACCGACGGCCTCTTTTCCATCGAACGCCCCGATGGCCAAGTTCTGAGCGAGCTGCGCTTTGGAAAAAAACTCGCGAAAAAAATCACATTTTTAAAATCTGCAAAAGAAGTTTCGGCCGCCACTCTTGAAGAGTTCAATACCTATAGGGGCGACATTCCGCTCCCCGACGACGTGTCGGTGGTGGTGATCAAACGCCGCGCTACTGCAAACTAAGGGCAGTTCGTCAAAGTCGTCGACCAACTCCGCTACTTGAGAGCTCAAAACACAGCTCATTTATGTAAAAAAATGGAGCTGTGATCCTCTGTTTTTAGCGCCAGAAAGCGCCGCCAAAAGCATAAGTCTCCGTGCTAATATTGATCGAAACAGTGACGGTGGTGAATGCGGCCGCTCCCGAGGCGACAGTAAAGCGAGCCGCGCTGGAGTTCTGCGCACTCACTAAAAATTCTTCGGAATCCTTGGTTGCATTTGTCCAAGTATAGGTGCGATTGGTGGCCGAAGGATCGGAGATACCAACAACGCCAACGCCTCCGTAACGGGTCCCAAAGGTCAAGTTGTCGGAGGTGGTATTGGTGCCGGTTTCCTTTACCGTGGATCGCACAACGATGGGAGCATGCGAGCGTAGATTTTTGAGAGCATACACATCGATACAGCACGTCTGATTGAGCGAAGAGTTGTTAATCGCAATGGTCGCCGTGGTACCCGTGGGCACGGCACGAGAAAATATAGCAAATGTAGCGCACCAGGAACTGGGAACCTGATGGGCCAAAACGACTCGCGTGGCGGCGCCGCCTGCGATTGTGCACGTTGGATTGGGCGTTGTGCTGTTGTTGTCGTTTTTCAGAGATGCCACGACGACGATCAAGCGATCGGAAGAGGCGCTTCCAATACTTTTTGAGGAGAAGGAGTAATTTGTAGAGCCGGTATCTGTGTCCCCGTCTGTCCGCTGGATAGTGGCCGTCGAAGCAACGTTCTTATTCCAATTTGCGAATGGTAGCGTTTGCGCTTTTGAAAGCTGCGGGTAAAGCAAACCTGCCGTGGCGCCAATTATGAAATCCCTTCGTTTCATCGGAGCATCTCCTAGTACCCGTCCACCGACGTCACGTAAACGTAACTACCCGCCACCATGAAGGAGAACACCATATGGGTGCTTGCAGTTTGTATGAGTCCTACCGAACCCGTTTTGAGAGTAAGTGATCCAGAGCCAGTTCCCGAAAAAGGTGTGAACGAGCACGTGCCGCCCGCCGTCCCTTGAACGATCAGCGTGTAAACTGCTCCACTCTTCAAATTGTTCAACGTAAATCCTGTGCATGAAGAACTGGTGTACTGAATGTTGCCCGTTAGAAAGTCGATCGTAGTCCCGGCATTGGATACCGCTTCCGACTTGATCGCGCCGTCCACATCCAATTTTGTCAAAGGAACCCCTGTTCCGATACCCACATTGCCATTGGCGAGAATGCGCATCTTCTCAGTCGTGGTGCCGGCAGTCTGTGTTGAGAACTGCATATCACCGTTCAACTCATCGGCGGTATAGGTCATGATGAAACCGGCCTCCACGCCGTGGGAACGAAACGAAAACAGCATTCCGTTGGGCAATGCGCCCACGTTGTCGATGGCGAGCAGAGAATTGGTAGTTAAATTTCCGGCCGCATTGATCGTACCTGCCACATCGAGCGTCGATGTGGGCGTCGCAACACCAATGCCCACATATCCACCATTGGGCTGCAAGAGAACAAATCCTTTAGTGGAGTCCGAAGTGGATTCTAATGTGAGATTTGCATTGGCGGCCGTGCCACCGCGAAGATTTTGGCCTGTAGTGCGGCCAGCGAGCAGCGCGTACTGTGTGTGGTCGTCGTCACCAAGACCCCCGAGGGTGCCGTGATCGGTCACACCGATGTCGGTCGCACACTCCCAGCGATTGCTCGATGTCCACTTCAGCACATAGCCATCGGTACACTCGGCACCGTTTGGCATATAGGTAAAGTACTCGGTTGCGGCACTGTTGATCTTGCTAATATTCACGCCGCCGATGTCGGCATTCACGATAGTGCCATTTGCGATCTTTGCACTGGTGATGCCGCTGTCTTTCACTCTTAGTGCATTTGCGTTGAGCTCTACAGTGGTGTCATCGACGTTCACCGAAAGTGAACGATTCGCCGTGAGGTCTCCCCCACCGCTCAAACCCGATGTTCCTGATGTCGCTATAGTTCTGGAACTTGGTACAGCTCCTACGTCGCCCGCAGCAGCGCCGGTTTTATCGATCTTGCTCCAGGCTATGGCCGCCGAAGCGTTGATATCCGCGTTCATGATCGCGCCATCATTTATTTTTGCAGAGGTGATGGCGTTGTCCGCGATTTTTGCGGAGGTGACACCTAAATCTTTAATTCGCACTTTATTGGAGCCGCTGATTTCAATCGTGGAGTTGTCGGTGTCTACGCTCAAGTCGGCAGTGCCACTGGTGGCGCCACCTAATAGACCAGACGTGGTCGCATGCGTGGTCACACCATCCATGTCTCCACCACCACCCCAGCCTGTGGAGATGTCTTTACAGTTGGCACCGGCTTCATCGCAAATCTGTTGCGCGCGAACAATACCGGCAACATCGAGGAGAGCGTTTGGAGAATCGGATCCGATACCCACATTGCCAGAATTACTTATGCTAATTCCTTCGGCATTGCCATCGTTTGAAAGCCAGAATCCTGACAACGCGAGATTTTGACTAGCGGCATGGTTACCCATGTTGTCATTGCCACCACCACCACCGGGGCCAGACGGCACCACTTCTTGAGCAACAAAATAAGTATTCCACGCGCTGTGAATCTGGCCCGTCCCGATAGAGTCGTCAATGATTCTTACTGTCACTGTGACATCCGCGATCGGAGTGTAGAACTCCAACAGATGAGCTTTAAATCCATAATTGGCATTTTCTGGTTCAGAAGTATAAGCTGCCTGTCCAAAATAAGAAGTCCCGTCGTGCAACTGATAGCCAAGAAAATTGCTTGAATCGGAGGAAAAGGAATTTACCGCCGCTTCCAGTCTGTAGGTAACGCCGGCCTTGAGTTGGATTCCGTTTGCGGATGTCGTCATGCCACCATTGGACCTTATTGAATCAAACGCTACGACTGAATGTAAATCAACCGTTTGAACGCCCGACATTCCAAGCTTCATGTATTTGGGGGATCCATTTAGACTCAACCAAGCTGAACCACTATAGTAATCCAAGGTGCTATCGTCAGTATTGAAGACCATTAGTCCCTGAGTCGGAGTGCCGATGGCGTTGCGTTGCGCTCTCGTCATTCTTGGCGGCAAAAAACCTTTGGTCGTAGAAGCCATTTGCATAACAGCGGAAGCATGCGGAGCTGTAGTACCAATACCGACGCTCCCACCACTAGGTTGTAAAAGCACGTAGCCTTTTGTGACATCCGATGTGGATTCGAGAGTGAGATTCGCACTGGCGGCAGTGCCACCGCGCAAGTTTTGTCCTGCTCCGCGACCTGCGAGAAGTGCATATTGTGTGTGATCGTCATCGCCGAGGCCCGTAAGTGCACCGTGATCCGTGGAACCTACCAGGTCCGTTGAACATTCCCAACGATCACTGGAAGTCCACTTGAGCACATATCCATCTGTACATTCACTGCCTGCAGGCATGTAGGTAAAGTACTCAGCCGGAGCATTGGAGATCTTGCCGATACTTACGTTGTCCACATCTGCACTTACAATAGTGCCGTCAACGATCTTCGCGCTGGTTACCGCATTGTTCGCAAGCTTCGCTTCCGTTACGGAAGTGTTGGCGAGCTTCCCTGTGCTTACTCCCAAATCTTTCAATCTCAATGCATTGGAATCAATCTCAATACCTGTGTTGTCCACATTCACCGCCAGATTGCGATCTGCGGACAAATCACCGCCGCCCGTTAGCGCTGATCCTGTATTGGTGTTGATCGCACGCGATGTCGATACGTTACCGGTACTCCAGCCTGTGGATATATCTTTGCAGTTAGATCCGGTCTCATCGCAGATCTGCTCCGCGCGGATGATACCGGCCACATCGAGAAGCGATTGCGGAGTCGCAGAACCAATCCCCACCCTGCCATCACTGGTTACAACCATCTTGAGGGTAGGAGCATTTGGCGCCGAGCCGGAAACGCCGGCCGTGGCTGTTTTAAATTCTATCTGGGACTCTCCCACGCCTGTGGATCCGCCAGAGCTTAAGATCAACTTTCCGCCATCAAGATCGTTATGACCAGAATTAGGGCTACCGGCTATTAAAGAAATATCTCTTCCAGGATCCGTCCAGTTCGGTTCTGCGGTGATGATGTTGTCCGACCCAGCTCCCAAGATAATGGCATGATTCAGATGGCTAACAAAGTTGTTCAAACCGATTCCTAGTCGAGAGTTGGATGCATCCAGGGTTACCCCATGCACCCCGCCTTCGTAGAAATGAAAGGCGCCTGCATTCATATACATAAGTGTGGTAGAGTTTATATTGTTTCGATCACGGAGTTCGAATCCAGAATCGTTACCGCTGGAGCCAACAGTTCCACTCACATGCAACAGAGAGAGTGGATTGGTCGTTCCAATACCTACATTGCCACCATTGGGCTGCAGAATAACAAAACCTTTTGTCGCATCGGTGGTCGATTCCAACGTTAGATTCCCACTCGGCACAGTGCCACCGCGCAGGTTTTGACCCGAAGCACGACCGGCAAGAGCGGCATATTGTGTATGATCGTCGTCGCCCAAACCAGTAAGCACACCATGATCACCGCCCGGAGTGAGGTTATCAATCACTTCGCGTGACGCTGTTCCTGTCCAATACATAAGCTTGTTGGTATCCGTATTGTACCAAGTTGTACCCGCATGCCCCACGCCCAAAGTGAGTAAGAGCGCTGTCTGTTGGGGATTGTCATAACGACCCAAACGCAACGTGTGTTGATTGGCAATAGTGATATGCCCCACATTCAAAAGATCAAATGACGCCGCATCGAGCGCTCCGCCCAGTTCCAGTGGGCCCGTAAGTGTACCGCCAGCAAGAGGAAGCTTGGTGGTATCGATAGTGCTCGTGTTCATTTCTTGAATTCCAGTTCCATCATGAAAGGTGATTTTATTGGTAGTTTGGTTGAACCAAATCATGCCTTCCGTTGGAGAAACAGGATCGGTAGAAAAACTGGGGAGACTGGCACCGTTGGTACCCACTTGCACATATGACGGACTCGAACCACTAGCGAGAGCTAAAAGATTCGTGTAGTTCGTGCCGCCCAGGAGAGTTTCGAGATTGGCCTGCGTTACATTTTGTCCCGCATTGGTCTGTACAAAATTTGTCGGCGTTAATCCCTGAAGACTGTTGGCGTACCATGCAAAAGGTGTGGCTTGCATGTGAAAATCTTGTGCGATAGTTACGTAACCGCTGCCATCGTTGTAGCTGATCCGCATCTTACGTGTATGATTTGCTAACGCATTGTACGCTGTGCCCGATGTGCAATGAGTGACCGTGAACAACTGGCCGTTTCTAAATACATTCGTAAGACTCGAGGTATCCTCGTAGTCCGTGCCCGAACGCATGCCAGCGCCGACGTTCAAACTGAAAACGCCCGAGGAGCCCAGCATATTGATCGAGTGCTGTTCCTCGAACAGAATGCAATCATTGGTCTGAGACAGAATTTGAACGCGGAACAGAACCGGATCGGCTTCGAGGGGAGTGGTGCCGTTTTTAAGAATTTGACCTTGATAAACGAAGGTCTCCGGCACCTGAGCGAGAACCCGCTGAGATGCGACCACAAAGAGCAAGCTCGCGGCGATGAATGGGAGATTCCTCAAAAATTTCAGCATTTTAATATTTATCGGAGCTTCACGAATATTATTGAGAGAATTCTCCTTTGGAGCGCCCCAAAACGAGAAAATATTAAGAGTTTATTTTCTCCAATACAGAAACTTCGAGGTTTGGTCTAAAATACAACACTTACGTCCGCCCTCAACGTGGCTTCGGACTGGGTGACTAAAGGCGGACTCCATTTTTTACCGGCAGTTGCAGTGACCAGATCTCCACCGGCTGCAGTGGTCATATGGCTGCCACCCGCCTCATCCACTAGCAGCGCAGCTTGGTCAAAGGAGCGGGTGAATTCCAATTGCACTGTCTGTTCGCGCCCGGCCATTTTTAAATTTTTAACTCCGTCGCGATGGGCGCGGACCTTACAAACGATCAGGCCTTGCGCATCCGAAGGGGTACATGAAATGTGATTGACACCAGCCTCAACCGCAGCTGAAAAAGACACCGTTCTGTTTTCTTTAGGTGTTCCGTTTTTATCGTGCACTCGAATGACAAGCTCCGACTCATCAAAGCCATCGGCCGTAGCGGTAGTTTTAGAAACCACCGTAAAAATATCGGAAAGATCAATGATCCCTTCGCGAATGCCCGCCCAATTTTCCGCGACCTTACCGCAAGAAATCAGAAAAGGGACTACCAATAAAAGCGGCACTGTTTGCCGTAATGCTCTACGCATACTAGACCTATCGGCAGTCCAAGAAATCGCATGAGCGAAGTGTCTCGATATGAGTCATTTTATTTTTTATGCGGAGTTATTTTTTTATCTTTTGATGGTTCAAAAATGTGAAATATGTTTCGGGCACATCTAATTCCAAATCCACATCGTTGTCATTTTTAACCGAAGGTATAACCAACGAGCCGTCGTCAAAAAAATCGGTACCGTGCACCATGAGTAGATTGCGGCGTTGTTGCGAATCGGGATCGTAAAACGGAACGTAAAAGCTTTGCACCTTCATGCGCGTGTTGACCATTCCGTAGACAGTATTGAGCGATCTCACGAAGATCACCGGACATCGGTGAAGTGTAACATGTCCCACTTTCTCTACGGTCTGTAGCCATCGAATCCACGTGCGCACCCCTACCGAATTGATGTAGACAAGGTGCTCGAAGCTCACGTGAATGTCCGCTGGAGCGGTGAGGTTGTTCAGAAAATCTATCGATAGTACGGCGTGCTCATCAAAATAGCCGGCTATTTCCACGATCACATTGTTATTTCCTGGCGTAACATCCATGGCAAACTTCATATCTAAAATATTAACGTGCGCATGTACGTAAGAGAACCTTTAATCCCTCGAGCACAGTGTCAACCGCAAAAAAACCGTGCGCAGGTGCGCACGGCTCCACGGGAAGTGATAGAGCTTGCGCTCTAGGAAGTTTTAAAACTGGGGTTTGGCCAGATTGCTTTTTTGCAAATACAGCGTCACTGTAGGTAAAAACACGCGGGCAACTACTGTAAAACGTGTATCGCTGAAACCGGGCTCAATGGTTATCACCTTACGAACGCTCACATCCACGTCTTCGACGATCACACTGACCGTGCTCGTGGAGATAACGTTTCCTGAGAAATCGGTTTCTGCAGCCATCACTACCCGCGGGCCGTTCGCTTTACAGTAGAAAACGTCATTTTGTGCGCTATCGACGATACAATCAGAGCGTTCAAAGCTCACAATGAGTGCGGAGACTCTGTCCATTTGAAACATTTTGGTCAGTTCCACCTGATAATTTTCTAGCTGGTCGAAGCCGAAATTTTTATCACTGTAATTCAACAGCGCCGAATCCAAAACCACGTGCACTTTGTCGTACACGTTCGTCACTGCTAGGGCCGGCAAACCAAAATTCACCAAGCTCACCAGCTTTAGATCCGCTGGCGGAGGCACCGACTGGGCCTGAGTGTGAAGACTAAAAAACATACCTAGTAAAATTATAATAGATTTCATAAAGATCCTCCCTTTTCCTGAAGAGAGTATTAGCAAAACTACCGCCATAGTTAAAATTGATAGTTGCTATGTCAATCATATCCCAAAGCTATAGTCACTTCCGCTACGGAAGTGGCCTGCGCCTACAGACCATGCGGTGCCTGGCGCCTGCCTGCTACCTATCTGACCCCATAGCTATCCGGGCACCTATTCACGAATTTCTTGGATTTCTCCACAATTACTAATCAGTCCCTAGAGATATTTAGAGTCACCACTGTTGTAGAATTTAGGGTGGAAGGACTCTAGAGTTCAAAAACACACATCAAGAGCAGGGCACCCCATGAGTAAGTACTCCACCACCGAATCTCAAAGCCAGCGAAACCCATTCACCCAACTACTTGCGGCACTCATTATCACTGTATTTGCAAGTGCCTGCTCCACAACGCCTCCCCTGTCGGAATCCCAGGCCGCTGCTCTTAAGGCCAGTGGCAAAAAACAATTCGATCGGCTCAGCCGCGCCGTTGAAAAACAAGATGCCCAGGGGACGTCAGTGCTCGCCTCGGACCTCTTTACTGATGCCACTTGGAATCTCTCGACACTGGGGAACGTGCTCGATGACCCAGAGGAACTCACTGACTTGGATAAAATGGTGGAGTTGGTTGAAAAGCCCCTAGAGGATGCTCAAAAACGGGCCGCAACTCTTCGCCCACAGTTTCAGGAAACATTGGCGGCACGAGACGAGTGTCTATCCGCGGGAGTAAAAACTTTACCGGCAGAGAGTACCGAGTTTGTGAATATCGACGACGATCTCAAGTTTATTACTTCGGACTTTCCGAATCATGATCCTGAGGATCTCAAGGGCATCACGGCTCGATACAAGCAACTCTATGTGGCCACCCTTCAGTCGAAGTATCTCGGTACAATCCGGCAGTCGCTCGGCGCATCTACAGTCAGAGGAGCGGCAGAACGAAGTCCAAAACAACTGGAAAAAGCCGATCGCGCATTAAAAGCTGCCGAGGCGGCCATTGCAAAAAATCCGAAAAATCCCAAGCGTTTTGCCAAATCCATTTCGGTGGCAACTTCAAGAGCGAATGACCTTGCGCAAACTCTTCGCTAGCACAAGTTCGCTAGCGGAAATCGATTTGATACCCAATACCCCAAACGGTGGACTTCCACACCGCCTGATGGGTGAGCGTGATCGACATGGAGTTTTGCAACGTGAAACGATTGATATAGATGGCGGTGACACCGGCGGAGAAGGAGCTCGAGCGATCTGCTTCGAAGGGTTTATCGAGCTTCCATTGGATGTTGCGATAAACCAGTGGCAGTTGGATGCCCAATTCCGATTTGGACGTGGACCGATAAATGAGCCCGGGGTACACAGTCGCTGATACCCAGCCTTGGGACTCCACCTGGTCTGTGAGGGGTGCTGTGGCCGCGCCCTTTGCGAGACCCAACCCCAAATCCGCACCATAAACCGTGACCCAACGCACGTTACTGCTACTCGGGCGATGAGAGGAATAACCGAGCCGCACGCCATGGAAATGAGTGAGCATCATGGCATCTACACCGTCAGAAGACACATCAATTTTCTCTTGCCACATATGGTAACCCACGTGAACTTGGCGATAATTTTCTTTCATCACGCCCGCTTTCACTCGTCGCGGCTTCAACTGCGCCTGGGAAATAGAGGAACAAAAAATCGCTCCTACACACGCGGCTAACTGAATGATCCACAGAGTTTTCATCTCGCGTCCTACAATGACAAATGCAATTGCGCTAAAAAGGCCCATGTGTCGGGCGCAATTGTCGCGGCGTTAGTGATCAAGCGTTCGTTCTGTACCTCAATGCGCAACTCTACCCGCTGCATGGGAAAAGCCTGTAGCCCCGCGCCTAAGCGCACCACGTCTGGATTTGCGGATGTCATGTCGGACTTGTACGACTGCCCGTTGGCAAAAATATGGTAACCGCGCACGACCTTTTGAATCGCTTCCGAAAAAATATAATAGCCCTGGCTTGAATCACCTGTCTTCGGAGAGTTTTTGATCAGCCCCATCTCAAACAACAGCGCCGAGCCATGCCCTAAACCGTATTTGGAATGCACAGCCAAGCGCTGATGATCCACAAAACTGTTGGACGACATCAATACCGATGTTCCCACGCGAAACGCTTCGCGAACATCAAATTCAAACATACCCGACGCGCCTTTTTGACGAAGCTCCGAGTCTTGATACAGATTTCCCATAAAAATATGACCGGCATATTCATAATTGGATCCGATATAGTGAGCCACCAGTCCGTGGGTTTGATCGTTCTGCGCAATCCCTGTGCGCGAGCGGCTAAAGGCGGTGTGATCGGAGTGGCGAATGCCATACACTTTGTCCATCATGCCCACCGACAACCACAGCTCATCTTTCATTTGGTAGCGAAAATAATGTTCGCGAGAAATCATGGTGTCGACTTTTTCACCTGAGTTTTGTAACCGAAAAGGCTCGGGAACATAGCCCACACTGGCAACGATGGTTTTCTTTTGGTCTTCGTCGAGGAAAATGGCGGCGTTCACATCGGCCTGCATGGTGATGTTGCGTTCCACTCCAGGGTTCGTGCGTACGAAAAGCTGACGAGCTTTTACGCCGGGGCGAATCCACCACGGCATTTGCTTTTTTCCGAGGAACCCGGAAGATTCTCCCAGCTGCTCCGCGGTTTTATTGCCAGCAAACATTCGGCCCGCAATTTCCGAGGCCCACACAGCGCGCCCATAGTCATTGATAGGGCCATTTCCATGACTATTGTAGTGGCACGTGAGGCAGGAAGAATATTTATACCCGATGAACTGAGGATACCCCTGAGCGGTCGCAGCAGAAAAAAGGAGTCCAAACATGAGACAGAGGCGTGGCATTTGCAAGAATTCTAGCTATGATAGACACTGGTGACAAGCTTGAGGAGGCAGAATGACAGCACGTTCGGCAATTTTATTTGTAAGCTCCATGGTGTTCGCGGTAGTGGTTCACGCTCAAAATGCGGGCGTTCAGGTCGATTTCAAACTCACACCCGGAAGTTTCAGTGCAAAAACCGCTAAGGTAAAGGGTTTCGCCACTGTCAATGGCGACACGGTGAGCGCCGAAAATGTAGAAGTGGACATTAAAAGCCTTAAGACCGGCATGGAACTGAGAGACAAGCACATGAAAGAACGTCTCGAGGTGGACACTCATCCCACGGCAAAATTGATCAAAGCCGTTGGTAAGAATGGCAAAGGCAAAGGCACCATTGTGGTGAAAGGCATTCAAAAAGAGGTCACGGGTACCTACAAACTCGATGGAAAAAAATTGACCGCGGAGTTCAAGATATCTCTGGAGGATTTTAAAATCGAAAAAGTGCGCTACATGGGAATCGGCGTAAAAGACGAAGCTCTCGTCACAGTTACACTTCCCGTGAAATAGGAAAAATGACTGTGAAAAACCTGGTGATCGTTTTTATTTCGAGTTTTTTCCTGAGCGGTTGTCTGCAAACGGAAAACTCCAGCTCCACAGATGGCGGCCCGAACTTAACGGGAACGCCGGAGTTCATCGCGGCCGTTACGGTGATGGCTGCAAAGTGCACCAGTTGCCACTATCATGACTACCACACCAAAACCGAACAACAACTCCTCGATCAGGGCTTAGTGGTTCCTGGCGACCCCGAAAATTCACTGATCTATTACCGCTTGACCGGCAGCGCCGGTCCCGGTGGACCCAAAAATATGCCCCAAGATGTGGCCCTCACCGCCGGTGAGCTGGCCACGATGGTAACGTGGATCAACAGCATCCCACTGTAATAGTACTGCGGCCAAACCTTTAGAAAAAGTTTCCTTTGCGGGCGGAACCATAAATATGGTCACTGCCACCGTATGTAGAATAGGCAATTCCGAATTTGTTCAATATATCCAAATGCACGGCTCCCACAGGGAGTTTCGCCGATGGACTTCCCGCCGTACCCGATTTGCCACCGTTGATAATGTACGTCGACAAGTTTTCGTAGTTGTGAACCTCGTTGCTCGCGCAGGATCCAGCATTGCAGAAGATCAATGTCTCATCAAAAAGTCCGCTACTTGAAAGTTTGGCAAGAAACCGGGCGACAGAGGCCTGCATAAAGCGCGAGGCCGCATAGTACCTCGCAATGGAATTGTCGCTGATATAGTGAGAGGTGTCGTGAGTGTCTTGCATGTAGAGATTGTAAGTAAGAACACGGGTGATATTTTGCTGAAAGGCCATGATTCCGAGATCGTACATTCTATCCATCTTGGTATTAAAATTGGCTTGATCACTGTGAGTATTTTCTACCACTGAAACAACGGCTATGTCTTCACAGCTCACCTGCACACCGCCACGATTGTCTATGTTCGTGATGTCTTTGTTGTATTTGGTTGCATTACTTTGCAGCTTGGCTTGTAAGTCCTCAAACCGTTCCTGGTTGATCACGTAGCTGTCGGAATAGATCTTGTTTAGAGATTTCACATACTCCATGGCCTTGAGCCTGCGCGTGTAAATATCTTTGGAAAAGCGTTCGCAGGTGGAACGGCGGCTGTTGATTTCTGCGGTCAAGTCACTGATGGTTGAAATAGAGGAGAGCACTTGGCCGTTCGCCCCCCAGGAAGAGGTGCGATGTGTGCACTCCAGATAATCCAGCGTATTGTTGGTCATTAGCAAATAAGGAATGGCTGACTGATGCTGGGATTTGAGTTTTTCACCGATAAGCACGTCGATGGATTTTCCACCGCCTTCTGTAAAGTTTTTTAGATTGCCAGTGGGGTATTCGGTCTCGTACATTACGAATCCCGTCATTGAACCGGAAAGCGCACTCACTTGAGGTGCAGCATGGGAGTTCATCGGCGCATGGAATTGGGAATTGAGTCCCAGCGGAACAACAAGTCGTGTGGCATAACTGGCGAGGGGTGAGAGAGTTTCGCTTGTCGTCCATCCGCCCACGTCGTCAGTTGTTGTCGTTCCGCCGGTGTATTTGATCACAAAATTCACCATACGTGTGGGTGTCGCACTTTGCGCAAAGGCGTGTTCGCTCAGGATACTCGATATCCCATAGGCCACACACATCTTCTGAAACTGATCTAAAAACTGTCGTCGTGTCATCGTTTCCTCTTACTTTGCAACCGTGTCGAAAAACTTAGATCCCACAATTGTTTTGATGTAATCGCGCAAGCCCTGACCGCGGTGAACTTTGAGTGCGTTTGTAACACATGGTTGTTCCGATTGAATGTGCATAGCCGCTACTTTTGTAGCAATTTTTTTTACAAAGCATGCATGCAAACGTTCATCGCCGGAAAGCGCCTGCAGGAACTGATCAAAGCTGGTAATAGGAGCAGGTTTTTGCTCGGAAAGTGTCATGTGAATCTGAATAGGAGTGCTGTCGGGATATGCGAAACGCGGTTTACCAAACGCATCGACGAACTCCATGCCAGCGCCCACGCGGTCCACGTCTTTGTGACACGAACTGCAAGCGGTCGCCGAACTCCGAATCCGCGCCACCTGAATCTGAGTGAGCGAAGCGGCGTTGGGGCCCAAGACCGAATTCTGAAGCTCTGGAGAAACCTCATTGACCGGAATGTTCCCACATAAAAAGTCTTTAACCATTGGAATTCCCCGTGCTGTCACTCGTGTTTTTGTGGGTGTCGACGATGTCACCGTGTTTTTCGCAAAGTGGGGGCTTGCAAAGTAGCTGGCATAAAGGTTTTTAGCCGCGGACGCGGGCACTCGCGAAAAGTTGTCGCTGTGTTCATCGGGGTTAAGCCCCAAGAACTTGGCCGTGGCCTTATTCATAAACACATTCGAGCCGTAAAGGAACTGGGAGAGGTTGGCATTTTCCTTAAATAGCGCTTCGAGCTGCAAGTACTGTTGCTCCGCCATCGCAGAAACTCCCAGAGATACGCCCTCTTGGTTTGTGACCACGTGTGTGCTCAACAAATCCTGATCGAGTTGAATCCATTCTCCAATCGTGTAGCGAATAAATCGCGACATGTAGACGGGATTTTGCAGGAGTCGATCAACGTGAGCGACCAGATTTGATGTGTTGGAAAGTGCACCCGATCCCGCAGCTCGGTACAGCTCCTCATCAGGAACAGAATTGTAGAGAAAAAAGGACAAGCGCGACGCTAAAAAGTAGTTCTCATAGTGGGCTAGCATCTGGTGGCCATCTTTAGGCAGATAATTTTTGTAATAAAACTGCGGCGAAGTGAGTGCAACGGTAAAAACTGTATTGACCCGCGAGCCGATCGTCCCGCCTTGCTTCATGATCTTCTGAAATTCTGCCGCCTCTAATTCAGTGAGCGGTCGCCGCCACAAACTTTCGATCACATCCTGGTACACATAATTATAGCACTTGGCATCGTCCGAACCGCCGCAGTTTTGGGTGTAAGCGGAACTTTGAGCATAGCGACTATAGAGAAGATCCGCGATATCGAGTAGCCCCGAGAGGTACGCATCGCTCGGCATGATCCCCGAATTGTTCTCTTTGTATGAAGACCCATTGACGATCTGTTCGGCGTTGAGTTCAGGAAGATTCGCAATTGCTGTTCTCAGTGCACTATCGGCGCTGTATTCCGATGGGAATAGATCCGCTACAACGTTAGCGACTTCGAGCTTAGTTAAAAGTGTCGGACGGTACTTCGGCGCCTCGTCGCGTGCGCACATTTTTGTTATGCCCAAAGTTTTATGATAAGACGTGGGCGCTCCGCAATTTTGGAACATCAATGGTATAGTGCATATAAGAATAAACGGAACTACCCAAAATTTTTGCAAACGAATGTCCCCCGACGTTCACTTTTATTGTACTTACAGAGTGTTCCAACGACTAGGAATTCGATGCATTTGTCTTAAAATAAGACAGCCTCAAGTCCTGATTTCTGAGCGGTGTTCGACCGCCTCTTAGACTAAGATTCAGTTTTGCGCATCGCCAGTGATATGCAATTCGAATGTGGCGGAAGGATGAAATGTGGTTCCCACATTGCCTTGTTGAAAAACTGTGGCTTTGAGAAGGGGTTCATCGGCATTTTGAATCCTCTCAATATGCAAATATGCGTAATCTGTTATTGGTATGAGGTTCTGCCGTGTCTCGGCCTCAATCCACACCAGGCCGTGGCTGTCGGCATAACTTTTTTGCAAATTTCCATGGCGCAAACTCATTTTCGAAATAGATCCGGGAGCAGAAATCTTAAGGCTCAAGAGATGCGCAGGATCAGGCGGAAAACTGATCCACTCTCCTAAAAAGGACGGGAGAACTTTTTCAGAAGCACGCACGATGTCCATCGAATACCTATAGACGATTTGGTCCGGTCGCGCACCGCTGGGAGACAACGCACGTGTGGGGGCCGTTGGCTTTTTCGCTGGCTCTCCAGAAGTCTTATTTGCGTCCGTACCCGAGACGGCATTAATGTCCTTTTGCAACTCCTGCAATTGGCCATCGGCTCGATTCTCTGCGAACTTGCCATCCATCAAATTATTCACGCGCAGTTGCGCGTCGGTGATAGAACCCTTGTAACTGCTTATAAGTTTGCGTGGATCTAAATCGGCCCAGCTTTTACCCTCTAGGCCCGGTACGGGATGTGTGCTCTGCAGTCGGCCCGTTTGAATCATCCACGTGAGCCCCAGCGAAAGCACCATACTCACTAGTCCCCAGAAAATTCGCATGGCAAGTTCCTTAACGTTTTTGCGATGCCGAAGGTTTTTGTGCTTGGGCGAAGATATGAATCAACTCAAACATCGCATCCACCGCTGCAAGACTGGTGATATCGGCATGATCGTAAGGCGGAGACACCTCAACGATATCGGCACCTATCAAATTTTTAAGATGGAGTCCGCGCAAAATTTGCTGCGTCTCATAGGTCGTTAACCCACCCACGACCGGAGTTCCGGTGCCCGGCGCATAAGCGGGATCGAGGCAATCGGTGTCATAGGAAATATAAGCCGGAGTATTGCCCACCATTTTGTTCACTTTGCGAGTGAATGTTTCGATGGGAGAGCCACGCAAATCCGCCACTGTCCAACTGTTGAGTTTGTACTTTTTAATAAAATCCAGATCGTCTTTTCCGGCCAACGGGCCGCGCAGTCCAAACTGGAACGTGAGGGAACCGTCGACCAAACCTTCTTCGATGGCATGACGCAGAAACGAGCCGTGATGGTACTCGCAACCCCACGCCGCTGGATACGTGTCCAAATGCGCGTCAAAATGAATGAACGCGAGAGGCTTTTTGTGTTTTTTATGAAGCGCGCGCAGAATGGGAAGCGTTGTGGAGTGGTCGCCGCCCACGGAAATAAATTTCTTTTTCAAAGATATGATTTTACCAAAATGTTTTTCGATGGCTTCGTACGTCTTCATCACATCGATCGGCACAGTCGGGCAATCGCCAATGTCGGCGACTTTGATACTCTCTGTGAAATTTCTTTGGCGCTCCCAGTGGTACACGCGGCCCAAAGCCGAAACTTCACGAATGCGCGTGGGCGCAAACCGGGCTCCCGGGCGGTAGGACAGCGATCCGTCAAACGGCACTCCCACAATTCCCAGGTCGTAGGGAGCGTCCAGCTCCACATGGGGCAAACGGAAAAACGTTTTAATACCGGCAAAACGGGGCATTTCTCGGCCAGGAATGGGCTCAAACTTCATAGACACCTCTCTCAAAAAATTCTTTACTTAGTTTAGGAGTGTCGCCCTCGAGAGTCATGCTGTTTTCCTTGTCTGGCGCAGCGGTAGAGTTTAAAAATAGGGACATCATGAGTCGAAAGCCCGTCGCTGCGAAGAAACCCGCAAAAAAACCCTCCATTATGACCACGCCGGCCACACTCGCGAACAAATTAACAACATGGTACAGAGCGGGACATCGCGATCTCCCGTGGCGCAACACTACAGACCCTTACGCCATTTGGATATCGGAGATCATGCTCCAACAGACCACTTCGCAGGCGGTGATTCCTTTTTATCAAAAATTTTTAAAGCGCTTTCCCAACCTCTCCTCTCTCGGCAGTGCTAAAATTGAAGATGTGTATGCGCTGTGGGCCGGCCTTGGCTACTATTCGCGAGCCCGCAATATTCTCAAAGCGGCGCAGCAGTTGTCTCAAGTGGAGTTTCCAAAAACATGGGCGACCTTGATAGATTATCCCGGTTTTGGTCCCTACACCGCCCGCGCCGTCACCAGCTTTGCTTTCGGCGAACAAGTGGGTGTTGTCGATGGCAATGTGATTCGCGTGCTCTCGCGCGTATTTGATATTGCGGAGCCGTGGTGGTCCACAAAAGGTCGCAACCTCTTTCAAGAAAAATCCGATGCGCTCGCCCAGGCCAACAGCAGCGCTGTGGTGAATCAGGCATTGATGGAATTGGGAGCCACGGTGTGCACTCCTAAATCTCCCTCCTGCTTGCTGTGCCCATGGATGCAGGAGTGCGTGGCGCTTAAAAAACGCACTGTTGGCCTGCGCCCATTGCAAAAGCCGCGACCCAAAATGGAAGTGCTGCTTTGGACCCCCAAGATTCATATTCAGAAAAATAAAGTCGTCATGGTCGATAACACTTACGCGCCATTTTTGAAAAACTCAAAGATCTTTCCCGGCACCCTGGAACGATTGCCTGTGCCGCCAAAGAACTTCGACTTCAAGCACGCCATTACGCGCTACCAGATCTATACCAAGGTCGATAGCTCTCCAACAAAAGTAAGCTCGCAACACTCTCCGACTCAAAGTTTGTTTGAACTCTCTGAATTCTCTCAGCTTTTCCCCTACAGTTTGTATGCTAAAGCTTTACAGCACGCGCGCAAAACGAAATAGCGACGCTCCCTTTTCGCAGACCACGACACAGGTCGAGCTCTTTGGTTACGATTTCGAGTGCCGCTCTTGCAAAGCAATCCAACGTCTTGTTAGACTTTTGAATATGAAAACACTCCTATTCTTAATCACAATCCTTTCCTTCAACCTCTCTAACGCAGCCCCAATTCCGGGTGCCGGCAGCAAAGCAAAACCAAAGCTCGGCGTGTATCAATCACCGCACGGCTTTCAAATTGCAACCGCATCGTCGGATTGGATTCAGTCGCGCCCACCAAAGAACACGCGCTACATCGCGACCATGTTCCGTTCACCAGAAGTGCGCAATAAAATGCGCGCCACTCTGACGGTGCGCGTGGACAAGCTCAGCAAGCCTATGGAAATTTCTGATTACGTAAAACGTTGGACAAAAGAGTATCCAAAATTTGGTTTCGACGTAAAAGGTTCTAAAAAATTCGCCATGAATGGCCAAGATGGCTACGTGGTGGACCTTGTAAATCCGGCTAAAAAACGCCAATTGCGCCAAGTGATCTTTATGAAAGACAATCGCGCCGTGCTCATGACCTGCCGTGATCACATCGCTTCATTCAAAACATCTCTGAATGAATGCAACAAAATGATCAAGAGCTTCTCTTGGAAAAACGTCGGTACCACTACAAATAAAAAAAGAATCTAAAACCTTCTTCTCCCTAAACTTTGAAGAGGTCCAAACCCACTCCTTCCCGAGTGGGTTTTTTTGTGTCTTTTGCACCCGCCCTCCCGCGTCTCGAATCGAGACGTCAAAGGTTTGAACATCCCCCGCACCGCCTAGTCGAACCCTACTGCTATTGATCCCTATAATCGCTGCGCAACGGCATAGCCCTTGCTCTAACCTTTTGTAACTGCAAAGGGGTTTTTCCACATGCTTACCAATTTCCGTGCTTCGCGTATCCTCATCGCTTGCGGTCTTTTACTGGTTCTCACGGCGTGCTCTGGCGGTAGTGATGATAAAACGCAAACCTTTAAGTTTGAAGATCGTCCAACCGCAGTAAAAGTCTTTGAGACCAGCAGAGTGAGCTGTTCCGGAGAATGCCCACAATATGTTGGCGGAATGACGACCTACACGGAAAAATGGGATAGCTACTATGTCAATGTGTGTTCGGTCACCTACATCGGCCAAAACCGAATTCTCGCAAACAGGCACTGCTTGGTCTCTGATTTAGTGTCTAAGGGCAAAAGCTGCAAAGGCCGTATCAAATTTAAGTTTCCAGCAACGCAGTCTCTGCCGGCGCAAACTTTGGAATGTGATCAAATCGTGGATTTTTCCGATCACGATGTGAGCAAAGACGATCAAGTGATGCGACCCGATTGGTCGGTGATGACTTTTACAGGATCCATTGCACGCCAGGCACCTCTTATCGAAACAGAAGCGGGCCTTCAGCACGGCGAAAAATTTACCGCCTATCCGGTGCGCTACGCCCTCGATAGTTCGGGCGACTACATTAAGGTGAGCGGCGTGATCCACAAGAACACCTGCACTCTCAACCGCCAATCTTCAATGCAAGAATTCTTTTACAGTGCTTTCTCTTCACTCTACTCCGCACAAGGCTGCGCAGACAAAATTATCAACGGTAATTCTGGATCTGGAATATTCAATACCGCGGACCGACTCACAGGTGTTATCAGCTACGCCTCTGGAAGCTCCGACAATATTGCTGGCGGCACCAACGGTAGCTGCATCCCGTACTTGCGGACCCCGCATGCGGACTGCGAGTTTAAGTCGACACCTCAATTTATGGATGCCCTTGAAAATCTCACATACTTTAACCGCGGCAACGAGTATGGTGATAATTTTAGAATTGTGAATCCCGCGTTTCAAACTCCCGACACGCACAAAAGTTATGTGAGTGGTGAGGAGAGTGCTATTGATATCTCTCAATTGATTTATCAGGCTGGCGAAGAGCCAATATTCTCGCTACCGTTAATGGACACCTATAAAAAGGCCATGGCGAAATTCATGTTCTACGACAATGTGACCTGTATCGACCGTAAAAAACTGCCGGGTGACAACACACTCTACATACCAGCTCTTCACCTAAAAATATGGAAGCACGACAGCTCGAAGATCGAAAGCGAAAAACAAGTTCTTAAATTTAAAGTTCTCGAAACTTCCAATGAAATTGTGGCCCTAACTAGTGATAAACAGTTTCCCGGAGCCGTCGATGCGGTTAGTAAGTATTCTGAGCTCATTAAAAAATGCGAAAAATCCAGAAAATCGCTCTTCTCGTATATGGATTTTAGTTGTGAGGCGCTCGATGATTGGAACCGCGATGTTTCTCAACTAAAGCTCGAGCAAAGTTCCGAGGTCTATGCTCTGGCGCTGCTGCGCAATTTTAAACTCAACAGCATGGAAATCAGAATTCCCCTCTGCGAGTGATCAACACCACGCGAGACGCTCTCCACACGCTGAAACTTTGGTTTTAGATCTCGGAGATGGTCTCGTAGGTGTAGTAGCAGAGCAAGAGTAGCGCTCCACCAAAAAGGGCCATCACCGACGTTGGCGAAAGCATGTGCCATTGGCTTTGCAAATAGCTAAGGCCGTGCGTGCTCAATGACCACAGCGCCGCCGGTGTGAGAATTTTTATCTTCCACACGGCAAGCATCGCAACAAACAACAGAGCCGCAGGAACAGCATCGCGAATCCACACCAGCTTGGATTCACGCGGCAGAGAGACCATCACGCTCTGAACGAACGTATCGTTCGAGGCCTTGTCGGCTGGCACATCGCTCGAGGATAAAAAATCATTCAATAAGTTATCGAGTTCTTGATCGTTCATCATACGGATCTCTCTTGGTAAGGTTGCAAAAGGGCTTTTAATTTTTCTTTGGCGCGCAGGGTATGGGTTTTCACCGTACCTAGCGGCATCTCTAAAAGTTCAGCCACTTCCGTTTGCGACAAGCCCTCGCTGTACGCCAACGTGAGCACTAATCGTTCCTCTGGTTGCAATTGTAGCATACACTTGGCGATGTCCAAACGGGAATCTGTGGTGGACGTCGCTGCAGTGTCATCTTCGGCCCACTCTTCGAATTTTTCACCACGGCGCAAATGTTCAAAGTAGGTGTTTTTAGCGATCGCATAAAGCCAAGTGAGAAACTTGGCCTGATGGTTGTAGGAACGAATTCCACGATAGGCTTTTAAAAACGTCTCCTGCGAAAGGTCGTCGGCAAGCTCTCCATCTCCCCCGCACATTTTTCGGAAGAACGCTCGGATAGGAGATTGATATTTTCTGAGAATCGCCTCGAAGGCTTTTCGATCGTCTGCAGCGACGATTCTCAGTAGGAGCTCAGAGTCCTCAGACATTTTCGCCTCGATCCGCTTACGGAATGCTCGGAGTGTTTGTGTTCGGAGTGGCTACAGGCGCTGCTGGAACTTCGGATTTCTTTAATTCCTGCTGTTTTTGAATCAGCTGGGATTTTACCAGATGAAACGCCCCAATCACGATAAAGATAAAGCCTAATGCTGTCCCCACCCAACCGCGATCGATAAGAATCAAGAAACCTGCGATGCCGAGACCGATGAATACATATTTAATACCTTGCAGTGAATTCACATCGTACGATTTGCCCCAGGCGTTTTTGCCAAGGATTTGATCCATGCCGGTGCTCATTTGCCCAAGTAATTCTGGTGGAATCGGTTGATTGTTCTGCGCGAGAATACGGATGGTGTCCAAAGTTTCTTTGCGCGTTTTTGTTTTGCTATAAACCACGTAGCACGCAAATCCAAAGGCGATCAAAAAGATCGCGATCGGCACAAGCACATTTTCGAGCGTGCGACTGAATGTATCCGAAGCACTGAGAACCATGGCACGGTCAGAGTCTTCGTCGTCGAAGTCTTCGCCCAGCTTGTTGAGTTTTTCTAATTTTTTAAGTTTCGCCGCGATCTTCTCCGCTCCCCGGCCTTGAACAACGATACCGTCTTTGCCATGGATACTAATAGAAAACTTATCATCATCCTCACCGTCGCCGGTGGAATCGTTGTCTGCACTGTCGTCGCCTGTCGTGACAGCGACACCTGTTTCGTCGACCTGGACTTTTACGTTTTCGTTATTGGAAGCGTCTGCAGTGGTGTTTCCGCTAGCTTGTACGTTCACCGCAGCTGGACTGCTCTGTACAGTTCCTGCAGCCTTGTCCGTCGCCTCTGTTGCAGCCAGTGCAGGCTTAGTGCCTACAAGCAGCACAAAATACATGTGCATACACACAACCAGGGCAAAACTCACTGTAGCCATCGTCTTCTTAAATAGTTCTTTCATATGTTCCTCCGAATGTTCCTTTTACCTATTAGATGCAGGTTTCACCAATTCGGATTCAAATTTGAAAAATAATTGTAAAAAACACCCCGAGCCTCACAAATGGACCAGATGCGCCGCATCGCAACTGCCCATCTCTATGTATACAGGACTCATCACCTTCCGTGCTGATCCAAACCCACCCACCAAAATGAATGCGAGTCTTTGGTTCGAGATTTGCTCTATTTGTTTTTTGAGCGGGCTCCGCCGAGTGGGACGCGATCGCCAAGGGCGACGGCGGCGCAGGCCATGGATGGCCGTCCGCTCAAAAAGCAAATAGAGCAAATCTCGAACCAAAGACTCGCATGGCGCACTAAAGAAACCCAAGGGTGCGCACACATTCAGCGTGGAATGTTCTAGCGAATGCGGGCCATGCAAGCGTCGCCAATAGCCATGTACTGGCTAAGCAGGCCGCTAGTAGATTTGGTGGGATCTGTATTTTTCATCATGACCTCCACATTGAGGACGACACAGGTGCAAAAGCGTTGGAGCTGGTCTTCGTTAAGGTCGACAGATGCCTCTTTGTACTTCTCTTTACAGGTGGCCACAGCCGCCGGGCTAGCGTCGCCCTCCATCACCAAACTGGTCTCAAGACCCCCAGCGATAGCTTTGCTTTCCGCCTGAAGGTATTTTTGATAGGTAACGCCGGCAATGGTGGTGACGGTGATCAGTACAAACACAATTCCGTAAGCCACTTTCCACCACGTATTGAGACCTTTATTTTTAAAGTACTCCCGCGCCTGCTCTCGATTAAAAATCAAAAGCACAATGGCAATAAGATGGATGGCTATGTGTGCGTAGAGAACACCCTGTTGCTGCAGTGGCCGTTGAGTCACTCCGAGCGCGCCCACAATTAAAAAAAGAAGCAGCACGTAAACCGCAAGCTTGGCGGCGTTCACACGCTTTAAGAACCCGAGAAAGATCGCAAAACTGATGAACATTGCGCTGCCCACCACCAGGAGATTCATTAAGAGCGGGCGCGCGGATTGCCAATACACCACATCCGCAAGCGTGATCAAGAGACCGAACGTGAATACAAAAAGAGCCTTGGGATAAAACCGAAGGCTCTTGTCACGAATATTTCCGGCGCCGTTGTCCTTTGCCATTATTTCTTACCGAAGAGCTTCTTCACGGAGGACGTAAGCTTTCCGATGATCGAAGGCTTTTTAGCTGGAGCCGACGAACGCTGTTGCGGGTTACGAGAACGATTGTTTTTGTTATTGCGTGGGCGATTGCGATTGTTGTCGCGTCCGCCATCGCGATTGGCGTCGCGCCGTGGTCCACCGCCCGTGCCTGGTTGACTCCCGCGTTCGTTGCGAGAATCTTTTTGGCTCGAGTGACGACCGGTGCGACGGTCGCGATGCACTCTATCTGTTGCCGTGCCACCCGATGCTGATCCACCAGCGCGTGGTGCATCCGTTCGCGGAGGGCGATCGGCGCGCGGTCCGCGGTCTTCACGAGGTGGGCGATCCTCACGGGGTCTATCATCGCGTTTGCGATCACGACCACCGCTACCGCCGCGTTTGTTGTCGCGCGGTCCACCGCGACTTCCGCCGCGACCATTGCGATCACCACCACGTCCCGCTGGACTTGTTCCGTTGAATTTACGATACTCATCTGGAGGCATCGCTTTAAAATCGGTGACCAGTTCTGAATCCTCTATCCACAGAGTCTCTAATTTTTCTTTGAGATAGTCTTGAATGCGACCTAAAGCTTCCACGTCTTTATCGGAGACAAAACTAAAGGCACGGCCTTTTTGCTCGGCGCGACCCGTGCGCCCTATGCGATGCACATAGTTTTCCGCATCGTCGGGAAGTTCATAGTTGATGACGAGATCCACGCCTTTGATATCGAGACCGCGCGCGGCCACATCAGTCGCCACCATAATGTTGTGTTTGTTGTCACCTTTAAAGCTCTCGATCACGCGGTTGCGCTGCGCCTGAGTCATGAGGCTCGAAATTCCAAGCGCGGGATATCCGTTGTCGTTGAGAAACTGAGCGATGCGCGGAATGTTGTTCTTAAAATTGCTGAACACGATGATTTGTTTGGGTTCGAACTTTTTGAGAATAGAGAGTAAAAATTTTGGTTTATCATGGCGACCCACATGGAGAATCATGTCTTCGATGTTCTCGGTGGTCACTTTGTCGCGACTCACATCCACTTGCACCGGATTGGAGTGCGCCTGGTAAGCCATTTCAGTGACGGCGAAGTTCAAGGTGGCGCTAAACATGAGAAGCTGGCGATCTTGCGGTACACGCTGCAATACAAAATTGACGTCTTGTTGAAAGCCCATGTCGAACATGCGATCCGCTTCGTCGAGCACAAGGCCACGCACATTTTTAAAATCGACAAAGCCTTCTTTGTACAGGTCGATCAAGCGGCCGGGAGTTGCAATCAAAAATTGAAACGGTTTGGCGAGAGACGCTTTTTGTTCATCGTAGCCCACACCCCCATACAAAAAGACGCCGGTCATGTTGGTGTGCTTGGCGAGAGTTTGGAAGTTCTCGAGAACTTGGCCGACCAGTTCGCGCGTCGGCACAAGGACCATAATAAAATTGCTCGACTGCCAGTCTAAAAACGCGTTGGCTTTGTCGTCTTCGTTTTCCGAGTTCGCCTTTAGAATACGATCCATCAGGGGAATTAAAAACGCTGCGGTTTTTCCCGTCCCGGTTTGTGCGAGACCGGCCACATCCTGACCGCGCTGTACGAGGGGCAGGCACTTTTGCTGTATCGCCGAGGGTGTCGTGTATCCTAAATCGTTAATCGCCTGTTGCAACTGCGGGTGGAGATTAAAGTCCGCGAAAGTTTTGTTGCTATCTGTCATTTCTGTTTCCACACTCTTTCCTTCTGTCACTATAGTGAGGGATTTTTCCCTCTTAAAAGCCCAAAATCTAACACCGGCTCCCGTCATTTGCCAAGCGTTGAGTCGGGAGTCAAATGCCCTCACATCGTATCTGATGCAATTTGCAGCACGCCTATAAAAAACGATCGAGCTCTTCGCGCACGAGTTCTGGCTTTTCCGCATGGACCCAGTGCCCGGCGCCCTTGATCACAGTCCCCTGAATCAAGGGGTTTCGTGCCAAGACATCATCGAACATATCCTGCGGCAAATGGCTGGAATATTCACCGCGCATGAGCAAGGTGGGCATTGGCAAATCGGCAAATTGTTGCGTTTGATCCAGTGTGCGCGCCTTCCACAGCGATTCTAAAATAGCGTTCTTCGAAAACTTCCAACCGAAGGTGCCGTCGGCTTTTTCCTCCAGATTGGCGTAAAAAAATTGTTTGAGCATCTCGCTCTTGTAGCGTTCGAGAAAAACAGTATCAAAAAAATCGCGTGCTTCATTGCGATCCGCAAATGGCGTGGGAACACTTTTGAGTTGCTCTTCCACCACCAGCATCGATTGCATATCCAGTTGAGGACCCACATCGACCACCACGAGCTTGTGCACACGTTGGGGAGCCATACTGGCGGTTTGTACGGCCACCCGCCCACCCATCGAGTGCCCAACCAGTGAGCATTGATCCCACTGAAGGGCGTTGAGAATTTGGATAAGATCTCCGGCATAGTCGCTGGCGCCATAACCCGTGGACGGATGGAAAGATTTTCCATGTCCGCGCTGATCAAAGAGTAGAATTTGGAAGCGGTCCTCGAATTGGCGAGCGATACTTCTCCAATTGCTGGCAAATCCCATTATCCCGTGTAAAAATACAAGCTTTGGATTTGCAGCATCTCCGAGTATTTGGTAGTTAAACAGACTGAGTTGCGACATTTTTAACCATCTGAGGCGAGCACACGTGAAACCATCGTTGACCCCCGAGAATATCGATCCCGTAGCGCTGGATATCGTGACTCGACTCCAAAAAAATAATTTTAAAACGTACCTTGTGGGCGGATGCGTTAGGGATCTTCTGGTCGGCATCATCCCGAAAGACTTCGATATAGTCACAATGGCACGACCCGAGCAAGTGCAAAAAATCATTCGCCCTTCGTTTATTATCGGTCGTCGCTTTCGATTGGTTCTCGTTCGCCGTTACAATGAACAGTACGAAATTGCCACCTTCCGTGCGGCCGCTTATGCCACCGAAGAAAACCCGGAAGCCGTCGATGAAAACATTTACGGTGAACCCAAAGAAGATGCTCTTCGTCGCGATTTCACAATCAACGGATTGTTCTACGATCCCTCTAAAAATGAAGTCATCGATTACACGCATGGGTTAGAAGATATCGAAAAGCGCATGATCCGCATGATTGGCGATCCCATCGAGCGCATCGACCAGGATCCAATTCGCATGTTGCGCGCTCTCAGACTCGCCCACCGCACCGGCTTTCAGATTGAGCCGACGTTGCGCCAGGGAATGAAGGAGCGTGCCGATTTATTAAAAACGGCCGTCTTACCCCGCGTGCGCGAAGAGATCATAAAAATTTTGCGCTTGCCCTCGCCGCAACTGTGTTTGCTGGAAGGGACCGATTTGGGAATCATGCCCGCCATCGCTCCTCGCTTGGCACAAACACTCCTCGATCCGGCAATCTCCAATGATTTTATCAATATCCTCGGCGTCGGTCTCGAGGCCGTCGGCCGCGAGTGTGAACCATCGGATCTCTATACAGTGCTCCTCTATGCCTACCTGTGCGCCAACAGTCCCGACTGGTGCACCACTCTTTCGACAAAGTTCGACGACGGATTTATGGATTTTATTCGCACTGAGCTCGGCATGCATCGCAACGAGTTCGAGCTCTTCGAACAAACCATCAATTTGGTGCGCCAACTCATAAAATACGGCGATCCACTAAAGTTGCGGGCTCGCCACCGCGATCACCTGGTCAACAACCGCGCCTTCCCCTTAGCGCTTCTGCTCGCCACCACCTACCACCATCTCCATCCCCTCATGCTCACCCATTGGTCTAAAGTCCTGGCCAAATAAAAGGTGGTAAGCACCTGGTGGTTGAGAATTGCGTCATTCACGCTGCCAAACGCGGGGTATGGGTATTGGACACCACCCTTAAGATCAGTTATAGTCACGCCGATAAGTAATGGCCTGAAATAGCAGGCAAATTGAGAGGTACATATGAGCGGTTCACATATTTTAATAGTTGCAGTGGTCTTAATTATTTTTGTTCTCGGTCCCGCAAAACTTCCTCAGTTGGGTCGCGGCTTAGGCGATGCTATTCGCGGTTTCAAAAAAGGCATGTCGGGCGAAGACGACGATGAAATCGATGTGACTCATTCGGCAAAAGAAAAACTGGCCGAAGCGGAACGCGAAGAAATCATCCGCAAAAAACAAACTAAAAAAGAAAAAGTCTAATTCGAAAAGGTGCCAGGCACCTTTTAGTCTAGCGCCGCGACATAAGCGGACACTTTCCTCGAAAGACGATCAGAATGATCGTCTTTTTTATTTACAGTGTCGGGGTATGGTTAAGTTTTCATCGCGTGCTTATTCCGGCGCGATTTCTTGCATGAATCCTCCGGCATCGCTATGCTAGCCTCGGAATATGAACATACTCTTCGTACTCCTCAACTTTGTGATGGTGGCCAACTCTATGAGCACGATTTCTGAAACTTCGACAGTGGCCACTGCCACAGTTCCTCTTTCGATCATTCGCACCGGACAGCTGGGCGCGGGTTACAAGTACGCGTTCTACAAAGCCCAACTCAAAGCCAAACTCAATCCCGAACAAGATTGGCAGACATTTTCAAAGAAAGAGTACAAAACTCTTCTCGATGATGTGACCGATGAGGTGAACGAAGGCGTGCCGGTATTTATCGCGCCCAATGGGAACATGCATGCTGTCGATCAACATCATGATATGTTTGTGTTGTGCACCATCGCACCCGAAATGCATCCGGTAGTCCCGGTGAATGTTCTTCATGATTTTAGCAAAGAAGTTATTTCCGAAAAAGACTTCAAAAAAACCGTTCTGGATAAAGGCTGGGTTTACACTTCTGATATCGATGCCGTTCTCGACACGCCTCTCACCGTGAAAGAGCTCAAAGATTTCCCAGAACGTTCGGTGGTCGGCATGGCATTCTTGGGTTTTGAGGAAGGCGACGTTCCTTTAAAAGGAAAACATTTTATTCCGTTTATTCAATTTTTACTGATCGATTTTTTAAAAGAACAACAGCTCATGACTTTTGATAAAAAGTTTAACCCGAAAGATGTGGAGAAGCTGGCGGAGCTCTTACAGACCTCCGCAGACGTAAAAGCGTTCCTGCGGGATCGCCTTAACGAAAAACCCCCCGAAAAACTCAAAGAGTTCCTAAAATAGCAACCCACCGTTAGAGGAGGCTTCGTGCGGCTTCGACCACTGCGCTGTCGTCCATTTTGTGAACCTTGTAGAGGTGATCGGCCTGGTAGGAGCTGCGTCCAAACTCATTTCCCGCCCCCAGTGAGATCATCTTTTTCACGGGCACTCCAGCGTTGAGGAGCGCCTGCGCGAGGAGCGAACTCATTCCGCCGATCGAACGATGATCCTCGAGGCCGATAAGATAACCATTGGTTTTTTGGAGCGCCGCCTGGAATGTGGATACATCGGGCGAGTTTATGATGGATGCGTTGATCACCACAGAACCGATGTTGAATTGGTTCGCTAACGTTTCACTCGCTTTGAGCGCGTAGGTGACCAGTGAACCACTTACGGCGATCGTAACACTTTTTGAGAACTGAGCTGCAGTGTCCTTGAGAACTTGTGCTTTGCCCAGGGTGTAAGCGGCGCCATCTACAAAGCTCGCAGGAAACGTTTCCCGACCCAGAAAAAATACCGAAGAGTGCGGCACTTTACCCGCCTTGCGATCATCAGAGAACTTTTTTAAAGTCTGTGTGATCAAACTCTGCGCCTCATCGGCACAGGTCAGGCAGTACAGATCCACGTGAGGAATCGCCGCAAGCATGGAGATATAGGCCAGCGCCTGGTGGGAGGCGCCATCGGCCGCATCCTGAAAGCCAGTGTGCGAAAACATGGCGATCACCGGCGCTTCCGAGAGACCACTCATAA
Source organism: uncultured Pseudobdellovibrionaceae bacterium (assembly GCA_964400355.1). Lineage (GTDB taxonomy): Bacteria > Bdellovibrionota > Bdellovibrionia > Bdellovibrionales > JAGQZY01 > JACKAL01. Next base: position 422,709 of record CAYNTO010000001.1, on the reverse strand, counting down.
TGAACGGCAATGATCCCTTGGTCACACCAAATTGAGCAAAGGTATCTACGATAGGAATAAATCCCTGCTTGGAAAGCCCGACGGCGGAACTCACCATGTTCGCCTCCGCCACACCCACTTCAACAGAATTCTGCGGGAATTTTTTACGGAACGCTTCCACACCCGTTGAGCCCTGGAGATCCGAAGACACCGAGATCACCGGCAGTTGCAGTTTTTCAACGGCTTCGATCAACGCCTTGGCCACACCGTCTTGAATTTTAATTGTGGGCACCGCAGACTTGGCGCCCGCAGTTTTTTTGTTTTCGACGTCGATCAGCTCCTCTTGCCAGGTGATAAACTCCGCCGGTGGCGTTTGCGATTTATAAATCTCCGCGAGGAATTCAGGCAATTCTTTTGCAGTCTTGAGCGGGAAGCCGTGTCCGCCAGATGACGATGTTTCAGTTTTAGAAACACCCTTACCTTTAATAGTTTTCGCCCAAATGAAAATTGGTTTTTTAGGGTTGGCCTGGACGGCGTCGTATGCATTTTCCACGGCGGTAAATACTTTTTGCAAGTCGTGCCCGTCTTCGATTTTTACAGTTTGCCAACCGAGTTCCTCCATCGCTTTAAAGGTGGGCTCCATGGAAAAGCTGTCTTTGTCGATGCGCCCGGAAAGTTTCGTATTGTTGTCACTGCACACCAGAACAAATGGACCCAACTTGCCATTTGCGGCTAATCCAGGAATGGCGGCAAAGGCCTCGCGCGCCTCTCCTTCCATACAACCGCCATCGGAAATAGCAGTAATGGTCACACGCGGAGATTGTGAGAAGCTCTCAGCGAGTGCCAAACCCTGCGCTTGCGGAATGCCGGAACCCAGTGGACCGTTACTGATGTACACCGCTTCAGGATGAAGATGGGCTTCACCGTGGCCGGTAAATACACTTTCGATGGAGCGGAAACCGCGCAGAGTTTTTAAGGAAGTGTTGGCGATATTGTAATTGCCACGCAGAGCGTATATCCCGTTTTCACAGTGGCCTGCATCGTTCACGAAATGGAACATCTCATGCCACTGCTTCTTATTTTTTTCACTTTTCCAAAACATAAATCCAAACGTGGCCGACATGATCTCAGCAAATGCCGATGGACCACCAAAGTGACAAGCGGCCCCGCCCTGCACGGCAGCCATATCCATAAGAGCCACAATTCCCCGCGTGGCCGTGGGGTTAGCAACCAAAAGTGTATCCCCGCTTTTGGTTTTCACCTCCGCGCCCCACAAGGGTTTGGACGTAGGATTGTCGTGAAGTTGGTTTTTGATTGCGATGGGCTGAAGAGACATACATGACCGCCTGTTGAATTTGAGGTGATGACTTACTGTCTTTTTAGAAATTCTTCGGCGGTTTGGGTAGCTATGATGCGCCCTTTTTGCAAAATAACGACCTCGTGGGCTAATGCGGCAACATCCTCACGGTCGTGAGTTACCAAAAGTGCCCCAATACTTTCCTCCTGGAGGATATTCTTGAGCAATTGGCGAGCAGACTGCTTTAAATCCAAATCCAAAGCCGAAAACGGTTCATCCAGGATCAGATATTGAGGCTGAATAATCAATGCCCGCGCGAGGGCCACCCGTTGCTGTTCCCCGCCAGAGAGAACATGGGCTTTGCGATCGAGAATGTCTTGAATGTGCAAAAAAGAAGTCCATTTTTCAAAAAGACTTGCCGCCAATTTTTTATCGCGTCGCTGAGCTTCGATCGGGAAAAATATGTTCTCCCGAGCGTTCAAATGGGGGAACAACCCATAGTGCTGGAGCACTACCCCCAATTGTCTCTGATGGGGCGCCATTTGCGCTTTGTCTGTAGTGTCCCAGATCCACTTCATGCCCGTTGGCATATCGATACCGGATAAGCTGCGCACGATAGTGGTTTTACCTGAGCCCGATGCGCCCCACAGAACGGTGACCTTGCGTTCCTGAATATTCCATTCAGAAATTTGTACCGAAAAGTCTGGAAACACCTTATTTAAGTTTTTGACCACTGACACGCGCCACACTCCAAAAAAATAAAAATACTAAAAAACCACACAAGATCAATAACCAACAGCCTGCAACCGCCACGTCCCACCGATATTGTTGCACTAAACTCTGAATCCACAAGCCCAAACTCCAATCGCGTTCAAGAATCAGTCGCGTCACTGCGAAATCACTCATTGCCCAAACCGCACAAAGCCCGCTGAGCAGGTGCACCGTGGGACTCACCTGCGGCCAAACCACCCGGCGAAATAGAAAAAGTGTTGTGGCTCCCATTTGCCGGGCGCTGGCAATCTGGGTCTCTAGCCGGAGAAGTTGTTGATAAATACCCAAGCGAAAAAGCACCGGTGCAAAAATCACCGACAGGGCGAGCGCCGCATAGAAAAAACCACCATGGCCCTCGGTCGACCATAACGAAAAACCAAAGGCCACTACACTCACACTGGGCACGCACAGTATACGCAACAACCGCCGTGTCTGAAGCTTGAGACTCAGTAGCGTCCACACCCCGAGCAGCACCGTGCACATGCCACCGGCTAAAAATCCCAAGAGTAACGAACCGGTGAGCACCACCGGCAACGAGCGGGAAAACTCTGGGTATATCACCAGAGCATTCAATCCCGGAAATAAACGCAGAATCAAACCAATGCCAAGAATTGCCGGAGGCACCAGCGCCATAATTAAACCCAGTGCGGAAGGCCCGAGACGCATGGACTCAGTATGGGCTCCGGCACGGGACGAGTAGGACTGTGCGAGAGCGAACATTGGAATAAGCACCAACGATTGCAGCAAAAAATATTGTATCGCTTTGTTGGGATCGTGCGCGACGGAAAGTTGGTCATAAATCGTTTTTTCCACAGACGTAAACACCGTACCGCCGATGATAAGTGGTATGGAAATGCTGGTGAGAAAATAAAAAAATAAAACGCTGAGAATCAGCAGAATATCGCGCGCTATCAGCGGAAACATTTTTCTGAAAAAGAAAAATCCACTGGCGCCCAGTGATTGCGCAGTCACAGAATGAACTCCCCACTTGTCATCCACTATTCGCAAAATGAGCACGCCAGAAAATCCCATCATGCTCACCGCATGGAGTAACACCACTCCGCGCATTCCGAATGGAAAATGAGGGACAACACTTAAAACGGAAATAATCACGAACAGGCTGGGGAGTAGTGATGGCAACGCTACCGCGTATTCTAACATTGCCATCCCCCGTCCTTTAAAATGGATGCGAAACCAAAGCAGGCCACGTGCGGTAAGACCGCCCAAGAGTAGCGTTAAGGCCACGCTCCACAACGCCTGTTGCGTGGACGACGAGTAAATTTCTAAAATTTTTCCAAGTGGCAATTGCCACCCTGTCCACAAGCTCAAAAAAGGCAAATAAGGCGCCAAATACAGTGCAAATAGAAATAGCGTGAGTAAATAAAGCGCGTGGCGTGATTTCATAACTGCAGATCGCGCCACCGCTCCAGTAGTGATTCTTTTCTGCCCAACAAATCCTTAAAAGCCTGGGGTGGAATCAGCTGGATACTTTGAGAAAAATCAAATTCAGTTTTTTCTTTAACTCCCAGCACAGCAGGCAGCATAAAATTTTTCATCATGATCTGTTTTTGATTTTCGCGCTCGAGCAGAAATGCCACGAACTTTTGTGCCAGCTTGCAATGTGTGCACGTTGCGGGGACGCCAGCGTATTCTATGGCATAGATGTGCGGTTGATCAAAAAAGATGGGCTGATAATTAAAATTGTTCTCGACAATGTGATGATAAAGGGGCGACGTAAAATAAGAAAACACGTAAGGGATCTGATCGTTCTGAAACAAACTGTAACCCGCCGACCACGAGGGAGAGATCACGCGAATCGATGGCTTTAGCTGCGACAAATATTCAAAACCCTTTTCTTCTCCCATTACAGATAAAACCCAAATTAAAAAATACATGCCCGTGGAGCTAGAGGAGGGATCTTGTAAACCCAAAGAATTTACAAACGACTCTCCAGTAAAATCTTCGAGTTTTTTAGGCGGCAATTCGTCTTTGCGCTTGTATATGAACGTCATCGGCGACCAATCAAACGGAATGAATTCTTTGTCGACATGAATTCTAGAAATGTCTTTTGTAAAACGCACATTGCGCAGAGGAACTTCTTTCCACGCCACGGTGGCCTTGGCTTTTTCCAGTGACAGGATATCGAGACCCAACACCACATCAATAGGGTACTCATTATTTTTTGCGAGGTACTCTACGATCATCCCAGCATTGGAAGCCTCTATCCAGCGCACTTTGATTTTGTGTTTTTCCTCAAAAGCACGAGCGATTTCGGGCCCAGGGCCCCAGTCTTTTACGAAGTTCGGATAGGAAAGAATGTAGAGGTCCGTGGTGGTGGAGTTGGTAGAGTTTTCGAAATACTGAAAAGCAGCAAACAGTGCTGCCACCACTATAGCGAAAAGTGTGAGCGGAATGTACGAGCGCCGTAAAAATTCCATTCCATCACCACAACAAGCCCCTGCGGCTCTTGTAAAAATAGTAATCCAAACCCAGGCAGCGACCGGCGCCCAATAAACAGAACGCCAGATGGATGGCCATAAGATACAGTTGGGAATAATCGTTTGGCGCCTCGACAAGCCAAAACAAATGAAGCGACATAAACGCTGCCCACAAGGCGATCGGGCGCACTAAGTAACCCAGCAAGTAGGACACCGCAATCACAAATTCGGCGCACACGACAACGTAACTCACCGCGAGCCAATAATCCTGCACGAAACCAATCCAAAAACTCAAATAAGAATTGAGTGCGCCAACGCTTTCAATTTTTATTCGCAATTGTTCACTGAGATAAGGATGATCGAGAAGGCCCGACCGCACATGGCGAGTCGCCATACTAAAGTACTGAAAACATACGAACCATCTCAAAAAAGAGATGGGCCATAAGTGCCCCACATACTTGATACTTTCTAGAAATCCGAGAATCACACCCCTATATTCGACGGCTGGTCTAGATCTGTCAATGCATTCGGTACTTTGTCGAGATGAAAAGGGAATGAATTAGATAATCGACTCCTGCTTCCGGTACTATGGAATTACGTACGTAGGAGGAATCCATGCTTAAACCCCGCGCCCCACAAACCAATGAACTCAACGATGTCATTTCGTTTTTGGACACGCACACGCGCAAAGGCCAAAGTTGGTCTGTACGCGACGAATACCCACTCGTCTTTTCCGCTCAAAATCTCAACAATATTCGCATTATTCGCGAAGAGCAGAACATTGTCTCCCACGCCGTGGTTAAACCTGTCCTCATGAAAACTCCCTACTCCGTTTTAAATGTTTGCGCCATCGGCAGCGTGATCACCGATCCCACCAAACGCCAGCAGGGATTGAGCTCTCAAGTGATCAACGACTGCATCGAACAAGCTCAGGCTCTTAAGGGCGACATTCTTGTTTTGTGGACTGACATGTTTGATTTTTACAAAAATTTTGGTTTTGAAATGGCGGGTACGGAAATAAGCCTTATCATCAACTCTTCGTTTCAGCCCAAGTCCTCTCGCACCGATCTCAAATTGGTAGAAAGCGCCAAAGTGGACCCGTCAGCCATATTACGCCTGTTCAATCTTCACTCCATCACTTCCCACCGAACAGTGGAAGATATTAAAAAGTGTTTGCAGATTCCAAACTCACGCGTCTACACAGCGTGGAGCAAAACGGGCCAAATGGAAGCTTATGCCATCGAAGGCAAAGGCGTGGACCTTCAAGGTTATGTTCATGAGTGGGGTGGCAACACGTCGGCTCTCATCGAACTGTTTAAGCACATTCAGACCACGCAAAACCGAGAGATCGTTGTGATCACACCGCCACAGTGTAAAAACCTCATTCGCCAGTGCACGGACGCCGGTGCTGGTCAGTATGAGGGCATCCTCGCGATGATAAAAATTCTCGATAAAGCCAGCTTGGCGAAAAAAGCCCAGCGCACCGCTCGTCGCATGGGTATCACGGACTTCGCGATCGAAATGCACAATGACATTTTGTATTTTGGCACCAGTGAAGAGGTGTACAAGACCGATTCAGAAGCGGATATGGTCCATCTCTTCTTTGGACCCAACAAGGCCTCCGAGATGTACAGTTTTACCGACAGCACTAAAGAAAAACTTGAAAAGCTATTGCCACTCCCCTGTTGGATTTGGGGCTGGGATTCCATTTAATTTATGAAAAGAATTTTCACCCTGCTTATCTGTTTGAGTTTGTTCGCCTGCGCGAAGGAAGAAGACCCGGTCACCGCGGTTCCGACCACGCCCGAGGACATTCAAAAAGCGCAAGATGCAGCGTTTGGTGCCGCCGATCCGTTAAATATTAAAGCTGGAGAATTCGTCTATACCATCGAGACCCAACAGGTATTCTCGAGTCAGGAGCCGACGGAGTCTTTGCTCCAAGAAGAAAGCCTCACAATAACCGATCGCCAGGACTTCCCCGATTATGTGGAATTTACGTTGGTCAAAGAAGTGATCGATCACACCCAACCCGACTCTCCTCACTTTAAATTTAAAGATGTGCTCTACCTCGGGAAAAATCAAAGCACCAAAGACGAAGCGGATGTGCCTGAACTCCAAGATCCCAATGGAGTCTCGGTGGAATATTTTAATTTGAGAACCTCTATTGAGCCCATGCGCAAACCCAAAAAAGTCCTCGAGCGCGATCCGTGCAACGAAGACGATGGTTCTTGCTACATTCTAGTTCATAAAATTTCCTATGACGTGCGGGTGACTGTTCCCCCGGAAAAACCGCAGATTTCCCAAGTGGAAACGTGGATCAGCCCCGAGGTTCCCTATCTCGCCGCCGTTCTCCAAAACTGCTTTCGCACCGTTGCAGTGATCGACGATGCGCGCCCACTGGTGCGCCAATGCAATACGGTTGTTGATTACAAGTTTGAATAGTAACGCCACTCCGGAACCACGCTCAAACAGAATCGCACTAAATTGTGGCAGGGCCGGCGCACCTTGTGTAGATTCGTTCACACATAATTTTCCGTATTGATTGTCTTATAAACTCCGAGAAAAATATCCAAAACCAGCACTTCAGGTGCATATTTATAAGGAGATTTTCATGAAAGCTATTATCACTCTTTTTTTCGCCACGCTTGTGTGCTCATCTGTTTTTGCGCACAACCACGAGGACAAATTTGCAATGATGGACACTGACAAAGACGGAAAAATTTCGGCTACAGAACATGAGGCCGGCGCTAAAATGATGTTCGGTGAAATCGACAAAAATTCCGATGGCCGCATCACAGCCGAGGAAATGAATGCCAAAATGAACGACAAAAAAAAGGCGGGTAAAAACCCTCATTGGACAGCTGCCGAAAAGCTCGCCAAAGCTGACGCCAACGCCGATAAAGTTGTAACGACTGAAGAGCATAAAACGGCTGCTACCGGCATGTTCAAAGAGATGGATACCAATAAAGACGGTTTCCTCACAGCCGAAGAAATGAAAATGGGCCACGATAAAAAAATGAAAAAGTAACTTTTCTCTCGAGGGGCGTGATTCTTAAAACCACGCCCTTCCTCCTCCTTTCTGCACTTTTAACCCACCGAATCTTGCCCCCTTCCCTCTATTGATCTACATCTCCTCAATACGAGGTTGATATGGCGAAGAAAAAGAAAATTGCAGTTGTTCTTTCTGGCAGTGGTCATCGCGACGGGAGCGAAATCACCGAAGCCGCGTCCGTATTGATCGCTCTCGACAAAGAAGGCGCTGAATACTCGATCTTTGCCCCGAGCATCACTGTCCCTACCATCAATCATCTCGACGAAAAAGAGGAAGGCACGCACAACGTCTTGGTGGAATCGGCGCGCATTGCCCGCGGCAAGATCCAGCCCCTCGACGCACTCGACGAGTCGCTATATGATGCGCTGATACTCCCTGGCGGCACAGGTGCGGCAATGCATTTGAGCACGTGGGCCAAAGCTGGCGCAAAATGCACCGTGCTTCCCGCACTTGAAAAAGCAATTTTGGCATTCCACGCGAGCAGTAAACCGATTGGCGCCGTATGCATTGCGCCCGTGATTGTGGCGCGCGTTCTTGGCAAACATCAAGTGGCTCTCACTATTGGAAATGATAAAGAAACTGCAGCCGAGATAGAAAAAACGGGCGCGCTCCATGAGGAGTGTCCTGTCGACGACTATGTCACCGATCGCCTCAACAAGGTAATGACCACACCTGCTTACAAGCACAAAGAGGCCACGCCATTTAAGGTTTTTACCGGAATATCAAAACTGGTGCGGGAATTTGTCGAAATGGCTTAAGGCTTAAATTTTTTAAGCGCTTTTCTGTGCTCGTCACTCCACCACAATTTTTCGAAAAATGCGGCCTCGTCTTCTAGAATTTCTGTGGACAGATAGCGCGACCGGGAATCACCAACCACTGATAGCAAATCGCCATAACGTTTGCAGAGCTGCTGGTCGGTAAGTATCTCATCCACCAACCCACGCTCCGCACACCAGTAAGCGGAATGGGTGCGTCCCTCGCTCAGCCACAGCTGCAGGTCGGTCACTGGTACTCGTCGCGCCAAGCGCTCCAAGCCACCCCAACCAAAACTCAAGTGCATGCGCGACTGCCATAAACCAAAAAACACATGATTCAAGCTATAGATCTTGTGACACACGCTCAAGACTTCGATGCCGCCGCCATAACAGTCCCCAGAAACAAACGCCACCTTGAGACACGGCACCTGATCAATGAGCTCCAGACAGTGGCGTATTTTTTGATTGCTCTCAATACCTTGATTTTTTGACGTCATCGCTGCGTAATCAGCGAGATTCCCGCCGGAGCAGAATACCGATCCCTCGGAGCGCATCACGAGCAGATCCGTAGGTTCACCGGTAATGGCTTTGAGCCAGCGCTCGGCATGTTCGAGAGAAAAACTATTTTTTGAGGTAGGATCGTCAAAAACAATCTCCACCGCGGTTTTGGTTCTTTTGATTTTCACAAGATCGAGTGTAACTTAGCCGATATCGCTGAGCAAGTGGCCGTACACGTCGGAGTCTTTAACGAATTCAAGGCCCGCCAGAACTTCGTCATTCTCAGTTGCCACCCAAACGACCTTGCCGTTGACGGCCCTGCGCGCTTTGATTTTGTCTAAATGGAAGTCTACACGGAGTAAATCGCCCTCTTTAAGCCCTTCAATACCGCCGCCGATGCACAGTCCACCCAGAGACATATTGCGGACCGCAGTTTCACTAGCAATAAAACCACTTTTGTAGGAACTCAAAGAAACCGTTTGTTGAACTTCGTAGCGACGAAATTTTCGCTGATTGATTTTACCCACGTTAATGAGTTTTTCGGTAATGCCCTTGAGATCGCGATCCAAATACGGCTTTTCAAGAATCACCAAATTGTTAGTCGACTCCACAGTTTTCATTAAAGAATCGTCGGCAATTTTAGAAAGCAGAAGCACTGAAGACAGGCAGCCTTTTTTGCGCCAACTCAGTATTTGCTGATAGATGTTCATGTTCATATTGGTGTTGTTGTTGTAGACAATGAGGTCTACAGACGTATCCAATTTGTCCGGCAGCTGTGCAGGGCGGAGGAATTCGAACTCTAAGCGGTACTCAGGAGTGTCGACTTGAGCCAGTGATTCAAATATTTTTTTGCCTTCGATTTGATTGGCACTCACTATTACTACCACGCTCACCTTCCACCCCCTTGATAAGTTGATCGGTTGCCTGTTTTTAAAGTGTAACCAAGTTCCTCAGTCTGATACGGATAAAAATGAAACGTGCCAAAACAAACCTCCCAGCTTTTATAAATTACAACTGGCCGATTTGGACAAAAAAAAACGTCTCAAGTAGAGACGCCTTTTTGGTCCTGCAAAGGACAACTACAAATTTAGAGACTTAACTCCAGCCCAGCCTATTTGCGCTGATCCACCGGAACGTATTTGAGATCTTTTGGCCCCGTCCACTCACCGCGCGGACGATAAATTCGGTTGTTTGAATATTGCTCAAACACATGCGCACACCAGCCGGCAATGCGGGACACGGCAAAAATAGGAGTGTAGATATCGATCGGAATGCCCATGCTGTAATACACGGTGGCCGAGTAGAAATCCACGTTGGGGAGCAAACCTTTTTCTTGTTGCATATGATCGTCGAGAATTTTCGACATTTCATAGTATTGGGGATGGCCAGCTTTTTTGGTGAGGAACTCACTCATCTGGCTTAATATCTTCGCGCGCGGATCACCATTTTTATAAACGCGGTGACCGAAACCCATCACCTTTTTCTTTTCCGCCAGAGCTTTTTCAAGCCACGGAAAAACGTTTTCAGTGGTTTTGATTTCTTTGAGCATGAGCATTACCTGCTCGTTGGCACCGCCGTGAAGTGGGCCCTTAAGAGCGCCCAAAGCACTGACGATCGCAGAGTAAATGTCACTCAACGAAGAGGCTGTCACTCGAGAAGCAAATGCTGAGCAATTCAATTCGTGATCAGCATGAAGCACCAAACAGGTATCAAATGTTTTTACGATTTCCATGTCGGGCTCTTTGCCTTCGAGCATATACATAAAATTCCACGCAATAGACTTTTCAGGGTTTGGCGCCACATACGCTTTGCCTTCGCGCACACGCTTGTACAAAGCCACCAGGGTTCCCATCTTGGCGGTCAGGCGAAGGCCTTTGCGGCGGTTTGCTGCTTCGCTCATATCTTCGGTTTCTTTGTCCCACAGACCCATCATCGAAGTGGCTGTGCGCAACCACGCCATTGGATGCACATCTGTTGGCAGCTTTGATAGCTGCTCTACAAGCTTGGCATCAAGAGCCATTTCTTTACCGATATCCGCTTGGAGTTTTTTAAGTTCGTCTTTGTTTGGAAGTTTTCCCGTCCACAACAACCATGACGTTTCTTCGAAAGTGGCGTTAGCGGCCAGATCTTCAATAGTGTAACCGCGATAGGTGAGTGTTGCGCCAACAATGGAGGAAATGCCTGTGGTACACGCCACAACGCCTTCGAGCCCCTTGTTCACTGCGCCTTCATAGATCTGTACTGCCTCTGCCATGATTTGTCCTTTCATCGTCGTCTAATACCCTTTGTTATTGCACAGATTAAGGATGTTGTGGAGCAATAGCCGACCGCTGCACGTACATTACGTCCTTAGTCATGGCGGTTACCGGATCATTACTGATAACGAATCGATGGTGGTTGAGAGTGGACTCTCTTAAGTTGGCGCGAGCTTAAGCACGTGGTCTTTGGCTTCGAGCACAACCACCGTTAGATCTTGCGGAAACTTCGTGTCACCCGCAAAGCGCTCCGCCTGGAAAAGAACCTCATTGCGTAAATTGTGGACGTCAGAGCCCGCAGAACTCTTGACCAGAGAGAGGTAGCGCTCTTCGCCAAAAAGTTCACCGTCGGCATTTCTTATTTTGAACAGCCCGGGAGAGCAGAGAATCAATTTGTCCTTGGCTTCAAAATCCACCGAACTGTGCTTGAGCGCGCCCAGTGCGCCCTTAGCGATAGGGAGCCCCTGCGCCTTGAGGCGATGGATACTATCGCCCTTGTTTTTAAAGTGCAGAGCGTAAATATCGCCAAACAACACATAATCCAGACGAAAGTACCTGCGATTCATAACACCATAAAAGCAATGGAATATGTCCTTCTCAGTCACTCCCCCCATAAACTCATTGCGCAAAGCCGTCACAAAGTTTTCAGGACTCATGGCCTCTTCATCCTGACGATTTTGGAATGTGAACTTCATAAACACCGAGAGAAACAGCGCCGACAAACTATAGCCCGAGGCCGAAGTCATAAGCACTCCGAAGCGCATTTTGTTTCGGTGTTCAAAAATATCAAAGTAATCGCCGCCGGTGAGAGAGCTTGCCACAAACTTTGTGCTGAATTCAAAACCGGGAATGTGCGGAAATTCTGTAGGCACCACCTGACGCTGGATTTCCAACGCCTTTTTTAACTGCGTGTGAACATGAATGATCAACTGTTCCAATTGTCCATTGGCTTTGGCCAATTCTTGACGATAGATCTCAACGTCCTTGGTTTTGGTGGCCAATTCCTTTTCCAACTCGCGAATCTTCTGTTTTAAGTCATCCGGTTTATCCATGTGGAATTCAGTGTACACAACCTCCTCCTCGTCGACCACCACTTCTGTGAGGCTAAATTGTTGAAAATTAAGGCATTGCTGGCCCTGAGCCGCATCCGAGAGGCGGTCATAACGAGTCGTGTAATCCGCTGAAGAGCTTGCAAGGCTCCTGGTAATACTTATAAAGGTCTCATGGGTATTTCTTACAAGGGATATCCGGGGGGAATGGGGAAGTGAATCCGACGCTGGAGCGTCTGGCTGTGGTCGATCCACAGCGGGACATTTTATTCGTAGATTTAAGCCATATTGCGCACGACTTATCGTCGTTGTGGCCTCTTCATCGTACGTTGCAAGGCTGTCAAACGTTGTCCAAGGAATTGCAATCCACAGTGGGCGTGAATGCGGGAGACTCGCTCAAACACTTCCATGCGGTTTGCGATTTTTTCTTTAAGCAAAAAAAATTCAAACCGCTCAAATCCAAACCCACACTAGAAAAATATCTACTTCCTTATGCACTCTTAAGCCGCCGCGGCCCTGTTGAACTTTTACTGCCATTATTTATAGGTTTAAACCGGCACGTTCATCTCAATCTCCAAGTCGCACACTACAACAAAGAAATTATCCTAAAGCTGATTGTCGATGGCAAAGCACACTTTTTTAATTTTAAAAATGGCTGCCAGGCTCTCACATCTGAAGATCTGATTGCGCTGGTCAACTCCGGATGCGACTGTAGCGGCATGGTGAGTGAGCACGACATATTGACGAAATATCTGTTACGTATCAAACAACAATCGTTGCGCGAGCGCAGCCTGCTGCATCTTTATAAAATTCAGACCTACCTGATGAAATATCAGCCGTTTGCTTTGAATCACATTCTGGATCGCGCGCGGGCCGCCTATGCCATCGGCGATTTGGTCAAAGCGGCAGAGGACGTGAGCCAGTACCTTACCTTTAGCGCCGATCGCATCAACAACACGCGCATCGCCCGCCTCATCTCTAAAATCAACGGGCACACTCTGCGCCGTTTCCACTTTGGTAAAGACGACTAAATCTAAAAAACTTCGAATCTGATTTTTTTACCTTCGTAGACACTCTTGGGCTTAAGGCCGCCGAATACAGGCGCATCGGGATGGCGTTTTACAACCACACGCTTTTTGTGATCGAGCAAGAAACGCACAGTGGGAAGAAATTCCTCATCAGAGTTTTCGCCGATGATCTCATTTAAAAATTGCATTTTCTTTTTAGGAAGAGCCGTGCGGTTGTGCAAATGAAACATGGGATCTAGGTAAAAAACTTCGAAGGCGGCCACATACTCTTTGGCGCGCACGAGCGAATCTCCAAAGTGCGGATCGAGTAAAAGTTTATTGCCGTTATCAAAAGTAAAGTCACGCTCAATGCGATAAACAGCATCGCGCACAAGCTCATACATAAATACCTGTTTGTCCATGGCCATCACCTCGGCGCCAAAGTAGACAAGTTTTAAACTATCACTGCCCAGTCCCATGGTGAGGTCAAAGATCTTTCTACCCTGAGCTGCTGCACACGCCCGACCAAGAAGATCGGTTTTTGCCGACAACCGCTGCTTTTGAAACTCGCGCCACTGATCACTGAAATCCACAAACAACGGATGTTCGGGGCCCGCATGTTTCTGCAAAACTATTTTGTCGTCGTAGTACTCAAGATAGAATGCCGTATCTGGACGATCGAACGTCCACTCCACACTCTCGAACCGCGCTGAGGGTTCGGGGAGAGTTTCTTTGCTGGCACAGTATACAGAAACTTTCATCGGTTTATTGAGGCTTACGCCAATAGAGAAGCTCAGCCAATGGTTCCAATGTTGCGGCGGTTTCCGCATAAGCTCCGCCGGAAAGAGTGCCCAGTGTTTTGAGCGTGTTGCGGTAGTCCTCGATAAGCGCGGCGTTTTCTGCATCGAACTTTTGTAAGTGCTTTTGGAAAAAAACGTGACCAACGTAATCGATAAATTGTGCCAGGTCTGTGATGCGAGCAGCATCGGCTTTTTTGTCCAGTGGATATTCTAAAAATAAACGAGCACAAAAGGAGTTCACATAACCCGCGCCTAGATCACCCATAATGGCTTTTTGTTCGTAATTGCGAATGTCAAAATCCAAAAGATCATCGCTGCGCTGAAGTAGTAAACCTAAAATATCACCCAGGCGATGAAGGAGCGTGTACGCTACATCATCGCTAATATTTTTTGCCACAAACGGCGCTGCTAAACACCACTTAAACAGAGAACCTGTTTTGAGCAAGTGCACGCGGTCCACATCGTGCGGTGAACTTTCGATATTTTTTACGTGGCTGTCCTGAAGCCATTCTCCCTCGAGCAAATCGGAGATCGCTTGGCTGGTCATTTTGACGAGCTGAATGTTTCCAAAGTTCGAAAGATTCACCATCACGCGCGCGAGCAAATAATCGCCGGCGAGAACTGCATACTCGGGCGTGTATTTGAGCCACGCGGTGGTTTTCCCCCGGCGCAAAGAGGAGCGATCAACCAGATCGTCGTGCAGTAAAGAGGAGTTATGAATGAACTCTACGGTTTGGCAGAGAAGATGAGTGGTTTCCTGCGGCAACTGAAGAGAGTCTGCCACTGTTTGCGTGAGGCGCGCACGAAATCCTTTGCCGCCCGAGAAAAGATCATCGTAAAGATCGTTCAATTTCGGCAAGTAGTGCGGAAAATCCTGAGAGGAATATACCTTTAAATCCACGCTCGTCGTATAGCAAAGGAGCCTCTAAAGCGGTACTAGCAACACTGGAATGAGGCTTTTAACTCATTGCGTTGGCTGGTGAGATGGCCTTCTCCGAGGAGATTCTGCTACAACCGAGTTATGAAATCGTTCGAACACACGACCACTATTCATTTCCGCCAAACCGATATGGCGGGTGTTGCGTATTTTAATGAGGCCTTTAATGTATTTCACGATGCCTACGAAGCGTGGGTGGAACGCAACTTTGGTGAAAAAAAACAATGGTTCCAACACCCCGAGTGGGCCGTTCCGTTGCGCGCCGTCAGCTGCGATTACAAAGCGCCACTTTTGCCATTCGAAAATTACACGATACGAATTTCTATTGGTGATATTTCCAATTCTACGTTTTCTCTCAAAAGTTCCATAACAAAAGGCGACACAGTTTGTGCCGATATCTCCACCACTCATATTTTTTTAAACAAAAACACCAAGCGCGCTATGCCCATTCCAGAGCGCATTTTGGAAGCGTTGAACAATTTGCGCTAGAACACCACTGAGAAATCGTCGCGGAATCCTCGGACCTAGGTCACATTTCCGTCTGTCAATGCCCTTTTAAATTGTCATCAGCGAGTGCATCAGTTCTTCTAAAAGTCTCGTGGGCGCTGACCGTTCGGCGTCCACGCCAGCGAGGACTCATTCATGCACGCACGGTCATTTTTTTTCTGGTTGTTGTTCGTCGGTGGATTGGCAACAGTTTACGTTGTCGCTCCCGTAAACCCCACAACGTCACAAATTGAGTACGATGATGCTTACGCGAAATCATTGGGATACTCTTCACTCTATCCTGTTGAAGAGGAGCTTTCGCTCGACTCCGATGTCCTCGCGGAAATTGCAAGCGATGGCGCCGATGAACTTTTTTACGAAGCTTCGCGCGAACCGGCCGCAAAAAGAAAAAAGCCTCGTAGATCCAATGGCAAAAGTCCGGGGATGAGAAAACATCCCATCCTCAAGAAAACCAGAATGCACAAAGGCACAGACTACACAATGAAAGTCGGCACACCCGTTAGGGCGAAGCAGTCCGGACGCGTCGTTAAAGCAGACTGGGGAAATGGCTTTGGTCACGTGGTGGGAATTCGACACAAAGGATGCACGGCGATTTACGCCCACCTCAGCAAGATCCTTGTTTCTCCCGGTCAACAAGTGCGATCGGGACAATTGATCGGTAAATCCGGGAGCTCCGGCTTGAGCAGTGGTCCACATCTGCACTATGAAACGTGTAGTCAGGTGTATACGGAAGGCGAAAAAGAAATATTTCTCGATATACCCGGTGCATCGACCGTAACAGAGTACAAACATGCGAGAGGATTTTAGTATGATAAATTTAATTCTAACAGCCCTTCTGCAACTTTCGAATGCTGACAGTGCCGATCGCGAATTCTTAAAGCAACAGTGTCTTAAAGATCTAAATCGTTACAAAAATAAAGCGGCAGTTTGTTTGTGCTACGATTCCAATTTGGCAAAGCGTATGAGCGAAAATCTGATGGCCATTCTTGTTAAAGAGAAGCGCGGCGAGTCTGTAGAGAAAGAAATGGACACCGTAGAGGGCGCCTCCGTGATTTTTACGTTCGAAGAAAGTATACTCTTAAAATGCGTGAAAAACCCCAACTACGATGTGGGGCCCGAGGAGCGATGAGCTAACGCTTCTCTCCAGCGATAGTGCAATTTATAATTTCTTAAGAAACTGCGCCGAACGCTCGATCACCGGCATCGGAATTTCGTGTCCGCCGTTGAATTCCATCCATTCACCCTGCCATTGTTTCGATTCGAGCAAATCAAAAAGTTTTTTGCCATTGTTGATGTAAAGTACGGAATCTTGGCGACCGTGACTTTGCAAAAATGGAACTTTTTGTGAGTTGGCCAAAGACTTCTCCATGCGAGGTGTGTCGAGAAGTGCGGTGGAATAAAACAATGCACCCTTGAGCGCACCCACGCATGCGCCGAGCAAGTGGCTCGCCATCATTGCGCCCTGGCTAAATCCACCTATGACAATCTCTTTGTGATCAGCAAGCAGTTCAAATATTACACCTTGCATTTGTTGAAGAGCCTTTTCAAAACCCTTTGGGGTTTGATCCGAGTAGTCGCGATGAATGCCAGTGGCTATCTCACGCTGCAACTCTTCCATGGGAATAGAAAACCAGGCACGGCCCTGCATACCCATGCCCAGCGCAACCGTCATTGGACCATTGGGGAACACCCACGTCCACTGCTCATCGGGGTCCAGATAGCTCGAAAGTGTCGCCAGATCTTTGTAGTCCGCACCAAAGCCGTGAATCAGCATGACAACGCGACTGTTCCCAGGATTCTCAACAATACAATCGATGCCATTTATCGTTTTCTTCATAGGCAGGGTTTAATCACAGGCATTTGGTCCTGTCGAGTAAAAATTCCTCTCGGAAAAGTTCTCCTTCCCCTCCTCTGGTATTTTGACTAAAATAAAAGATCATGAGCAGCACAGATTCGCACCAGTTATTTTTAGAAATTGTAAAGGTCGTGAGCGAAACCAATGGATTGAGCTTAAACAACACCTTGGAACTCCTTCTCAACTCCAAACACATGGACCCTAAGCTCCATAAACTTCTCGCCGACTTTAAAGACAAACTCGATAAATTCCGCATTAGCCAGATCGATATTGAAAACTTGTTGGATCATCCGGTGATGGGCGGCTTTTATGAGCTGTTTAAAAAGTTTCCGATAAAGTACCGCGAAGAGCACATTCATCTCACCGGCTCACTCACCGCTGAATACATTTATCCGCACCTTATGAAACTGCTTACTGGGCCAAACAAAAAAGTTTACGAACAAAAGATTGACGAGGTCTACGGAAAAGGCGCCAGTCAAATCCGCTCAGTGGCCGATGTGGACAAACTTGTGCGCTTGCAAGATACGGACATGTTCGATCGCTATCTGGAAATTCTGCTGCTGCCAAAACTCATTTTACTCTCTCGTGAAGCCCACGCCGATGCTGCTTACAACATGGCAAAGGACGTTTACCACAACTACAATGTGGGTGCTATCCGTCTAAAATTCACTCTGTCGCGCGCCACACAATCTTCAAAAGAAGAAATCCCAGGTGCCGACAACGTCAGTAGTGAGGATGTTGTTTTGGGTCTTTACGAAGGCTTTAAACGATTTCAAAAAGAACATTCTGATTTTCAATTTATTCTCTCACCGTGTTTTCGAAAAGAACCACTGTTCTTCGATGCCAAACGTTACAAAACAAAACGCGAACACTTCGAAGCACAGGTCAACAGCTTGATCCAGATGCTCGATAAAAATCCTGGGTTGGCCGAGCACGTCACCGAAGTCGATACGGTGGGCAGCGAAAAAGAACTGTTCCGTAAGGAGCACTTTCAGGAAATGAAGGTTGGTTTTCGAAAACTGCATTCGCGCGGATTCAAAATTCGCTCGCATCACGGTGAAACGTGGCTCACTCTTCGTCGCGGCATTCAATCTGTAGATAATGCGATGAACATTTGGCATGTGGATGCCATCGAACACGGTTTGAGCCTGGGAATAAATCCCAATTTTTACTTTCATATGCTTTACGAACGAGTGATGGAAAAAAACAAAAAAGGTCAGCCGATTCCACCTGGCACGTCAGATCACAACGAACTACAGGATTTAGATTGGAATGAGCGTAAATACATCGGCGAAAAATTGGAAAAGGGCGAAGTTCTTTCTGAGGGAGAGCAGCTTTACTTTGTAAAAGCCAAATTCCATTTGGCGACCGAGATGGAACACTACCAACATGATGTCCTAAATCGCATGCTCGATAAAGAACTCTCCGTGATTGCCCTGCCGTCGTCCAACAAAAAGCTTACCGGTCAGTTCGACGACTACAAAGAGCATCCGTTCAGCTGGTGGGAAAAAAAGGGTATGAAGCTCGGAGTTGGCACCGACAACTACATCACGCTCAACACAAACTATATCCGAGAAATGCTCATTCTTCTGGTCACCGATCCCGTTCACCTTAAGATCATGAAGCTGATTATGGTGTGCACCGGCGAGAAACGCCGCCCATTTCTAAGCCAGTTGTTGTGGACGATGCGCAAAGAAGCTCTTGGACAAAGTGAGGCATGATGGCCCAGGTAAAAGTTCTTTTCGTTTGTTTGGGAAACATTTGTCGATCACCCGCTGCCGAAGCGGTAATGAACAGCTTAATCAAAAAAGAAAACCTCGAAGACAAAATCGTCTGCGATTCAGCAGCGACGTCTGGCCATCACGAGGGCGAAAAGGCCGATCCGCGCACTATTCAACATGCGTTGAAGCGAGGACACGAGGTTGTGAGTATTTCGCGCCCGTTCAACCCGCGCAAAGATTTTAACGACTTCGATTACATCATCACAATGGACGACAGCAACTTTACAGACGTCACGCAGATGGATTTAAAGCGCGTTTTCGGTAATAAAGTTTTTAAGATGACTGATTTTTGCGCAGATAAAAAATGCAAAGTCGTGCCTGATCCCTACTACGGCGGACCCCAGGATTTTGAGACCGTTATGGACATTCTCGAAGATGCCTGCAGTGGTCTTTTGAAAAAAATTAAGAGCACCTCCCTATAAATTTGACCTGTTGCCAACAGGTATGAACTTGGATAGACGATCTCTATGACGTACACCGAGTTGTCTGAAGATTTTCTTGTTGAAGCTGAGCCGTCGTATGTGCCCGAACACTCCGATCCAGAGAATGGGCAGTATTTCTTCTCGTACAAAATCCGAATCACCAACAAAGGTAAAAAAAAGGTACAGCTTGTGAGCCGCCGCTGGGTGATTGTCGACGGCAAAAAGAACAAAGAAGAGGTGGAGGGCCCTGGCGTCGTCGGAGAGCAGCCCAAGTTTGACCATGGCACCACGTACGAGTACACGAGTTTCTGCCCGCTGAGCACTCCTACAGGCAGTATGCGCGGCAATTACATTATGTCCGATTCTGAAGGACGTATTTTTTCGATCAAGATTCCGCTGTTCTTTTTGCGTGATAACCAACACAATCAGTAACTATCGCGAATTATCAACCGGTATGGACAGGGTAGTGAAGCACTCGCCTGTCCCGCCTACGCCTTGAATTATTCACAGCAAAGGGGGCGGCGCCAGCTGCAACTCTTACAATTTTCCCAAGATCGTGGTACAGTCTTAGCGTTAGAGGGACCGAAATAGGATGAAGGCTCGTCATGAATAAAACTCAAGGCTACTTTATCGCCATTGCGATTGTGATCACTTTGCTTTTTTTGTTTTATGGGCCATCTGCCAATATGACCCACAACCCCACCTCGCCAAATATCGATTTCATTCCTGATATGGGCACGCATCAACGCCCGGAAAGTTCGCCGCCGCCGCACATGGAACCGACGGATTCGAAGAAAAAGGAATCACCGATTCCCATGCATTAGCGACAGCCGAGCTAATGCCCTTGAAGGTACTGCAAATAGCCTTTTGGATTGGTCACCATCTCCGGAGTGACCTCTAGGGTTTTCACGCCCGTTTCTGGAAGCTCGTATTTAAAATCTTTAAGTAACGACGCACAAACGTGCGCCAGACTGCGCGCACCCGTTTTTAGACCAAATGCCTTGTCGGCAATCGCTCGGAGAGCACCGTCGGTAAACTTAAGATCCACACCATAGTGATCAAAACTGCGCACGTGTTGATGGATAATGGAGGCCTTGGATTCTTTTAAAATTTGAAACAGTTGATCTTTCGAAAGTGAGTGGAAGCCGGTAACCACCGGTAGGCGCCCTACAAACTCCTGTTCAAAACCAAATTCAACCAGATCCTGCGACTGCACGTGCTGGAGAAAATGAAACTCGTGCTCTTCATTTTTTGTTTTTACATCGGAATGAATGCCAAGCTTGCTGCTGGAGAGACGCTTACGGATGATCGGCACCAATTCATGAAACGCGCCGCTAAAAATAAAAAGAATGTTTTTGGTGCTCACCACTTCTTTGGAGGCCTCGCCCTTTTTTTGTAAATTCATAAACTGACGAAATTGAGACTGGATGTCATGAGAGGAGTTCAAATCCACTTCGGCGTCCTCGAGCAAGCGCAACAATCCAAACTGCACGCCTCGCCCATTCACGTCGCGCCCGGACCGCTCGGGATTACCCGCAATCTTATCGACCTCATCAATATAAACAATTCCACTCTCGGCCAAGGCAATGTCGCCCTTAGCTTGCTGAACGAGATCGCGAATCACGTCATCGACGTTGGCACCAACAAAGCCCACTTCTGAAAACCGCGTCGCATCGGCTTTTACAAAGGGAACCCCGATCATCTTGGCGATCGAGCGCACGAGAAAAGTTTTACCAACACCTGTCGGTCCCAGTAATAGTACATTCTGTTTTTGATAATGTGTGGCTGTATCGCCCTTTTCTTCGGCTTCAATATGGCGGTAGTGATCGCACACAGCGAGAGCTAGAGAGCGCTTTGCATCGTCCTGACCAATAATAGTTTGATTCAGAGTTTCGACGATCTGTTTCGGCGTGTATGCAAAATGGAAATCGTGCCTCTTTGTTTGTTCGCTTTGCGCGCGCGATGCGCGAGCGGCTTCGGCGCGGGGATCTTCCGCATCGATAGTCACGACCTGAACCGTGTCGCCAAATTTCTTGCGGATCAATTCCTGGAACTCTTTTTGAATTTCCGCTGGATTCGGAATACCGTGTGACGGCACTTCAGCGGGCGTCTTGCGCGTTTTGAACTCGTCCTGAGTGGACTCTGTGGAATTCTCGCTGTTCGTGTGTGACTCACGGTCCATTTTGTCCTCTTCTCATAGGGCCTGAAGTTTTTTGAGCTCGATCAGTAATCTACTAATTATAAGAGCACAAGAAATGTGCGTCCTTCCAGGCCAGATGCAAGTCTAATGAAAATATTTACACAACTCGGTGCGAATTTTTGGCGCAAAGGCCTTAACTTCCCTGATCTGACGGGGTTTTCCGGCATTTTTCAGCTATAAGCCATCGCTATAGGTTGGATAACAATTATGAATTTTTATTATGGGTGGCACCTTGATATATCTAGTCTCCAACAGGGGAACAACGGGTAACCGAAGTTCACTGCAGAAAGAGAAAGGGCCTCATCCCCGACTCGCAGACCCTGGGGAAGCAAAAAAAGCTTCCGGAAGAAGCCGTCACACGACCTTTCTTTAAACCTATCAAACGTTCTTACAGCCAATGAGATGGCTCCCACCAAAAAACTAACTCGAAGGAGTCCCACCACCGGCTTTCCACGCCTTGTGCGCGGGCTTTCCTGCGTTCTACACGGTTGTCGCGGGGTATTTGCCCAAAAACACAAAACCCGCTGCTGGAGCGGGTTTTACAACGTTTCAAATAGGAATCTCTCATGCGGCCCTAAAGAACTAATTGTCTTCCGCGTTTCCTGCTCCACCACTGGTGCCACCGCCACTAGAAGATCCGCCGCTAGTACCACCGCCGCTGCTTCCACCGCCGCTAGAAGATCCACCACCAGAAGATCCGCCGCTAGTGCCACCGCCTTCTGCCAGCCCTTCATTCACCTTTTCATTCGCGCGATGCAGCTTCATGCAGTCGGCACTCAGGTGAGTTGCAATCAGTTCTTTCTTTTGCAATCCTGCTGTTTTAGCTTTGCGCTTGAGATAACCTTCGATTTGATTTGTAAATTTCGCATCCACATCCGCCGGTGCATCTATGCACTTTGCCGGTGCCCCGAGCTTCGAAACCTTTCCAGCCTGTGCCTTCGAGTGTGTCTTAACAACAGGCTTACCTTCGTACTCAAATTCAAAACTGGATTGCTTTGGAAAATTGAGTTCGCACAGTTGGGTTTTTTCCGGAGTAATCACAAATACAGCGGTATTCGATTTTGTAGGCACCGAAAGTCCACTCAAGCGGTCAGTAAAATACATGTGCGCATCACCGACTTTTAAATACTCGTCGCCATCCATTTTGATGGAGTCCAAGCACTTGCGTTTTTCTTTTAAACTTTCTTTGGAACCCGGTACGAGCTCTTTAGCGCCGCCAATTGCCGCGCTCAATACCAACATTAGAATTAGAATTGTTCTCATATTCACCTCGCCCACAGAATAGCAAAAAATAGCGAGGCCCAGCAGAGGATTTCAATGGGAGCAGACTTAGGTCTTAACGAATGTTGGGAGAAGGTCGCGGCGAATAACGGTAGGAGCGGTAGTTGGGCACATAGCCGGATTCCAGCTCTGGCGCACGGTCGCGGGCTGAGTCGCGGCTTTGGTATTCAGGGCTGGGTTTATAACGGTAACTCTCCCCCGATGACGGAGTTCCAGAAAGATCAAAACGCAAGATAACCATGAACGCATTGCTGGTAAAATCCGTATCCGCGCTGAGAGCGGTAGTTGTCATCGGCAATGTGCCGTCCGTGCGTTGATAAGCCAGTCTCACCGACATGGACTCCAGGTAAAAGGCGTATCCGATTTCAAACTGCGACATGTAATCAGAGAACGCCGTGGTATTTTGCAAATTTCCTGAGATTTCGATATCGATGCGATTGTACTTGTACTGCCAACCCGCAAAAACATTGTACACGTTCATTTCAAAGCCAGCGCCGAGATTGTAGTACTTGGTCGTTTCCTGGAGAACGCTGGTGTTTACATCATTTTCAAGTTGGGTGTAAAAGGCCGAGCCTTTAAGGCCGAAGTCGTAGTTTTCATTGCCGAACAAACTGTAATAAACGCCCAGTGTGCCACCCATACCGGTGGAGCGCGCTTTCGTGTCGTCGGGATTGCTCAGATCCAGCACACCATAACCGATACCCGCTTCGAGCTCTACTGCTCGGGCCAAAAACGGTGTCAGTGTGAGAACTGCCATAAGCCAACACTTGATCATCGCGTCGACTCCTGAATAATTTGGATATCGGCGACAGAGTTTGTAAAGGAATCCTGAATAAAGTTGGTCGCTTGAACGACTGTGCCGTCGGTGCGAATGTTCACAATAGAATTAGTTCCATCCGAGGCCACAAGTAGCGAACCATCGGGCATTTCGGCAATAGCCGAAGGATTATTGATGACAGCAATATTGTTAAACACCACCGTCGGTGTCCCGCTCCCATCGCCATTAACGCGATAGATGCGATCATCACCTTGTGTTCCCACATAAAGGAAACCGTCGGAATGGGCGACGATCGCCATGGGATCCACGTTGCCAAAGGTTGTATTGGAGCGAACACAGATTGGATTGGTCGCATCAGAGACATCATACACATTGATGTCGTCGCTTCCAGTGCTGGTTACCACGAGTAAGCCATCCCGGTTAAACGTGATCGCGCGTGGCACATTGAGTGCGGTACACCCGCCCACAGCCGTGTTGGGAATGCGCGGGTTACCGAGGCGTTCACCGGTTTGCATATCGAACGCCTCAATAAAATTGCCCTCTATAACGTACAGTCCGTGCGTGGAGTGCTTTGCGGCATTAAAAATGTTTCCGGTGAGATTGATGTTTTCGATAAAGCTCGAAAGGCCTTGAGTCAATGAGTAATGATCGATGTGATCGTTGCCCTCTACGCTGATCAAAAAATCCACCGGGCTCAATGGAACTATCCCGCGCGGTGTGTTGCCCTCGGAGTTGTAGTCATGGAGTACGCGCAAAAAATTACCGTTGATGTCATACATCACCACGGCCTGGCTGCCCGCTGTTTGACTGGTGATAATGATCTTTGGATTCTGAATATCCAGGGAACCCAGGTAGAAAGCGCCGCTATCCTTTGAGCACGACAAAAGAAATACCGAAACGATCACATAGAATAAAAATGAAATAGATTTACAATAGATAGTGTCCACCATATCTATATAATGTATCGGTCTGAGCACTCCGTTGTTCGCGGCACCTTCGTCCAACTTCGGGGTATTTCTGGCCCAAAGCCCCCCTAAAACTGTAAAAAAAATCGACGCCTGTTAGGCGCAAAAATGCACCGCAAATCTGTGGCGTTTTAAGGATCACGACAAAGTAAATGAAAACAGTATGTTAAGCGTGCCAACCGCAGGTATGGCGGTTGCACAATAGAGGGGTAGAAACGAACTTAGGGGAGAAAAATATGAAACTAATTAAACTTATCGCTATCAGCATTTGTGCAGTTGTGGCAGTAACTGCTTGTAGCAAGAAAAAAGACGGATCTGTCGCCACTGCGGCAGTAACTTATTATAGCAGCAACGGCATTTGTTACGATGCGCGCACAAACTTGCAAACATCCACTACAAATTGCAATACGCTTGCATACCACTTTTACAACAACGGTTGTTACAGAGTGAGCGATCGCATCGCGGTGGACATGAGCAACTGTAATACGACTGTTGGTCAATACTACTACAGAAACGGCTCTTGCTTCGATAAAAACGCAAACGCCAACTGTGCGCAATCATATTGCACCACTACCGGCTCAACTGTAGGGCGCTATAAATGGGAAAATGGCTACATTTGTGTAGATACACAGAACTACAATCAACGAGTGTCTGAGTCGTATTGCTTGAATGCTGGTGGCACAAACCAACAGTGTGTCGAATCGAACCGCTACTTAAGTGTAGATGCTTACAACGTCGGTTACCCGGTAAACTGTGCGGTTACAAACTGCCGCGGACAACGCCTTTGGGACTTGTCTACTCTACGCTACGTAGACTGCGCACTCTAAAAAAATTCAGATT
This sequence comes from uncultured Pseudobdellovibrionaceae bacterium, assembly GCA_964400355.1. Lineage (GTDB taxonomy): Bacteria > Bdellovibrionota > Bdellovibrionia > Bdellovibrionales > JAGQZY01 > JACKAL01. The sequence goes on along the minus strand of CAYNTO010000001.1, from coordinate 397,242 downwards.
CCGACAGTTTGTTTCTACCAACGAGGAGGCCCTACTGGGCTTCCTTTTTGTTTTTGTGCCTTCGACTGCGCAACGAACTTTTCTCACTATGAGACGCTGTAAACTCTATGAACATCACTCGCATCAATGAGCACCTGCCCTGGCTCAAAATCAATCCAACGCCTCCGCCTCAGGCACGATCTTTGAACATATACATAGTTGGGGGAACTTTATGATTATCAAATTCTTTTTCTTAGCTGCTGCCAGTGCCATGTTTATGGCCTACCAGACTTTGCATCGCCAAGTTGTACACCGTTTGCCGGCCAATGCCGATTCCACATTGATCTACGCAGTTAAGAACAATACCAACACCAACTATCCTTTAAACTTAGATGCTACGCAGTTTGCTTACTCTTATAAAGATGTAAACCAAACCTATGAGACAGCAGTGATGAACGACAATATCATGCACCAGAACTATCTCACGCTACAAGGTATGTTGGCTCAGGCAAAAACCAACAACAATTCACAAAGCATTTATGAGCGCGCCAATCCTTACAATGCACACAATAAGAATGCCAACGAGATTCAGTTCCAATTGGATAAACTTAAATTCTTGCGCGGCAGCCAACTCGACCAGGCATTTATGCGTTTAAACCTCACTTATATGTCGATCCAAAATTCTCCGAAAGATGGTCGTCCCGGCTTAACACCAGAACAACACGCCGATGTGAAACGTAAGATGGAACATCTACTGGCTCTCAAGCAAGCTGTGCAGTTTTCGGACACCGGCTACTTCGCTTATCCCACAATGCCAACGTCCTACCTCACAGCTGGGCTTTACACTCCAGCCCTCTCTGCACCCCTAGACATGAATCAATTCCGCGCGCAGGTGGAAAATAAACAAAATGCTCCGCAAGAATTGGTCACAATAACTCCACAAAGACCACCGGTCACCCAAGCTCCATCCTCCGAAATGATCGAGCCCGTCCTCCAATAGCAAAAAAGCGCGCCCCCCTTTTTTGTAGCGCTGTTGCGTTACAAAGGTGGTCTTAGCGCTTAAATTTCTGATTTTCAAAAAAATGGAAAACCTGGTCGATGACCAGGTCGGAATTCATAATAAAAGTGTGGCCAGATTCCACAGTGAGAAAGTCTTTCATCTCGGAGAGCTTCGCACTTTCCACAGAAACCTTACCATCGTGCGGGCCCGAAAATAAATGATTGAACCACGGATCACTACTCACCGTTCCTGCGATCACGCCGATCGGCAATGTAATAGGCTTTAAGGTATTCGGTAAACTCTCGGGCGCAGTTCCCATTTGAACGCCCGCCATACCACTCGTCCACGAAAACCAAAACTGATCGCCATAAGCATCAGAAACTTCGCTGCCATGATTGGGCGGTGCGAGCATCACCACTCCCTTGACCTCAGGCATTTCCAATTCCTGAAAATAATAGCGCACTAAAATTCCACCGAGAGAATGAGTCACAAAATAAATTTCCGATTTGCCCTCAGCGCGACAGAACGCCAAAGCGTCATCGATCACACGCGCGCTCTGCTCTACACTTTGTTTTTTAGAATCATATCCTTCGTTCCAAACAGAATATCCCTGTTTGCGAAATGCCTGGCCGATTTTGACCATTGACCACGACGTGCGGCCCAAACCATGCAATAAGATGACACATTTATCCTGAGGCACAACACTCTCCCCCCACCACGCAAACGCCGGTAGAAAAGAAAATCCAACCAAAATAAACAAACCGAACTTCTTCATAACTCAGTAATACCCCATCTTTAAATTACCCTCTCCCTCAATCCAAATATTATGTAAAGTTTCCTACCAAACTGCTGCGACCAGCTCCCAGGAGTCAGCTTTAAACAAGCCAAAACGTATGGAAGATATGCCCACTCTACAAAGCGGAGCAAAGCGATCGCGCCCATATTACACGCCGCTAGTCTAAAAGGTGCCTGGCACCCGCCGGCCTGCGGGAGCGCAGCGACCCGCGATCAGCGCCAAAGGCGCTCCCAATTGAATGGATGAGGGTTTTTTTTATTGTCGCTTCTTTTTAAATTCCATTCTGATCGGGCTCACGAGAGCGGGACGCGATCGGCGTAGCCGACGAGTGCGCAGGCCAGGAGGGCCGGCCGATCAGAATGGAATTTAAAAAGAAGCGACAATAAAAAAAACCCCGGGTTTAACCCCGGGGCCCCTGCAACCGCTTTCAAGTTGTTTTCTATGATGCCGTCCTGGCTGATGATCACGATGTCGTTCTAGCTGCTTTAAAATGTGATAGCGGCTTTAGTCTCTAAACCATAAACGGTTTCTGTGGTGTACAAGTTGGTTCCGCCTTCGAAAGCTTTTCCTGGAGACAAGATCCCCACGCGGTTGAGCCACTGTACATTGTCGTAGGGTTTGTAATTCAACGAGATATCCACCTCGAAACCCACAGCTTTATCCACATCTAACCCAACTATAGGATCGCTATTCAACTGGGCGTATGTCAACCCAATTTGTGATTCGAGTTTTCCGTTCCACTTGTAGGTAACAGTTGGAGCAAGATAAATAACGTTAGAGATCGCCTCGGTGTCCACTTGCGTGGACGGGCCAGTGGCGCTTCCAGGTGTCGTGTCGCGAATTCCGGCAGTTCTAAAAACATCGTACTGACCCAACGGATGATTAAAAAGAAGGAAGGCCACGTCGTAATTGCGATCAAATGCAAAACCTTCGTAGGTGTTCGGTGTTTCCGGATCGTCTCCGCTTGCAGTTCCTGCTTTTAAACCGGCGGCCCAATTGGAGTCTTTAGGTATCCAATCGAATTCGAGAGCTGCCCCAAAGGCATCCAATTCCACTTCGCTACCTCCCGTGGTCACGCCAGTGGATCCACTTTGCGCGGCGATCTCCACACCCACTTTTACAGAATCACCAACGTAGCGCTGGAAGAAAACGTTCCAATACTCGCCTTTAAAGCCAGCAGCGCCTGCCGGAGCGGTCGAAGTGCCGTCGCCAAAAACGGGAACTGTGGGCGCATCATTGCCGTGTTTAGCTGCATGGCGAACGCGGTACATGATGCCGAGTTTGAGATCAGTATCTGGGTTTTCGTACATGAGTTGAGCCATGTAATCGGTGATGTCATCTTCGAATCCAGGATCATTTTCCACAACTTTACCCATCATTGGTGTGATGGAGATATTCCCCATGATGAATTTGTAAGCGACCATATCGCGATTATCAAACCAATGATCAAACGCACCGGTGCCTGCATTGTAAGTCATTCCTAAACCAAACTGCAGTGGCGCGCGACCAACAGTGAGAAGACCAAACTCTTGAGCGAACGTGAGATAGAGAGAGTTGACCGCAATAAAATCCGATGACTGGCGATCACTCAAAATATTGTTGTTCTCTGCGCTGGGAGGTGCGGTCGTAGCGCCACTCAATCCCGAACCAAAAAATTGGCCCACTTGGGAGTTGGGATAGCTCTCGCTGTTCATAATATCAAATCGCCCATAAATGGTGAGCCCGTCGTAGGCCGTAATCTTTGGCGAAAGCACCAAATGGTGAAGCATGTATTGCTTGTTGCGTTCGATGTTGTCCATTTCGGAGTTTTCGACTTTTACGCCTTCTACTCGATAGGTGCCGCCCCATTCGATATCCGCGTTTGCTGCAACTGCCGAAAAAAGAATGCAAAAAAATGAAAAAACCTTCATCAGATCCTCCAACACGTGTTTTCAATTGTTTTGAAACTTCAAAAATTATTTGTAGCCTTTTCGGCTCATCTCTTCTTGAAGATACTTCTTATAAAGAATCTGCCATTCAGGTGAACCCTCATGGACGCCTCTTTTTAAGTTTTGTATCTTATCGCGCACATTTTGATCGATGTCACCTTGATCGGCAACCCAACGGGAGATAATCATACGTGCTTGGCGCACTACGTGATCTTCTTGCTCTTCATCGAAATCTATCAGCTCATCGCCCCATAGAGTATCGATAATGATTCGTGCTAAATGAACTTGGCGCTCGTCACTGATTATCACAGAACCATCCTTTTTTCTTCGGCAAGCTTCTGTTTCATCATTTTAAACATTTTGTGGCGGTCAAAACCGTCTGTTCCTTGAGCTTCGAGCTTATCGAGCGCTTTATGAACTTCGGCTTCCAGTTCTTTCTCGATATCGTAGTCCTCAGCAATCACTTCGACGGCACGGCGAATGGCCGCCTCTTTACCCTCGCGAAACGTTAGAACGTTTTTCTCGCCAAGTTCGTTGATAATTTTTTTGCCGAGACTATCGATCTGAAAGCTATTTAAGCGCATGGTTTGACTAAACGCATTCTCGAGCATAAAGTCAAGCGACATGACGAGATTGAAATGGATTCTTTTAGGAGTAGGAACACTAGTGACGCTTCCTATCATATATCTCGCTGTATGGTTGCTCTATGTCGACGTGCAAGTGCGCGAAAAATTCGACAAAGAAGAATTCGTAAAACCCACCACTTACTACTCGGCAGCGCCGCGAATCGAGCGGGGCCACCCATTCAATGAAAGCGCTCTCATACGTGAACTTCAGGCCAATGAATACCGGCAAAAAGAATGGGGATCCACGCTCCGCCAAGCCGATTTTGCCCAAGTCTCAGGCGAAAAGTGCCAAGCTGTTTATAGTGAAGCGGTAAAGTGCTTTGCCTTTCATCATCACACTCAAAAAAAGATTTTTATAATTGCCGCCGACGAAACCGACAAAGTTTTAGTTTTACTTTCTATCGATCCCGAAACAAATGTTTCCAGCAATGTGGATGTGATCGAACTCTTCGCTCAGGTCTTTGCACAATATTTGGGAGCAGATCCCATCATTCAGCGGGAACTCCCCTTAGCTCGCATTCCACGCGCCTGTCTGGATGCGACCTTGGCCATTGAAGACCCCGATTTCCTCGAGCATCAGGGCGTTTCGTTTCGCGGTTTGGCACGAGCGGTGTTGGTCAATTTGCGCCAGTTTCGCCTTTCACAAGGTGGCAGCACGGTAACTCAACAATTGGTGAAAAACTATTTTCTCAATTCTGAGCGCACTTTCAGCCGTAAAATCAAAGAGATGTTTATGGCCTTTGTGGTTGAAGCTCGTGTCCCTAAAGACAAAATTCTAGAGACTTACCTCAACATCATCTACCTCGGTCAACGCGGCAGTTACCAAATTCGCGGGATCGGAGCGGCATCGCGTTTTTACTTTAATAAACCTGCCGAAGAAATGGATTTGGCCGAATGTGCATTGATGGGCGCCGTGATCAACAGCCCCGGTCGCTATAGTCCTTTCCGCAAACCCGAAAACGCGCTTGCACGTCGCGAACGGGTGCTAAAGGCCATGCTCGAACAAAACCGCATTCTTAAAGAAGACTTCGATGTGGCAATGGCGGAAGCGCTTCCGCAAAAAACCACTATCGAAGTGCGCGAGACGGCGCCCTATTTTATCGAAGGCGTGCAAAGGGAGTTGGCCGCTCAAGGGTTTACCGATCTTTCGGGATACACGGTTTACACGACGATGAACTTACAATATCAAGAGGCCGCTCAAAAAGCGCTGCAAACCAAACTCAACGAGCTCGAAAACAAAAGTGAATATCATAAGAAGCATATTAAAAATTCTTTGCAGGGTATCGTGATCTCCAGCAATCCGGAAAATGGTGAGGTGCTTACTGTTGTTGGGGGCAGGGATCATAAGAAATCGCAGTTCAACCGCATCTTCGATAGCACTCGCCAGGTAGGTTCGATTTTTAAACCGATTGTTTTTCTCACGGCGCTCATCGAAGACCAAGAATTTTCATCGATGTCGAAGCTGGAAAATATGCCGTTCGAATACAAATACGAGCGAAACGTGTGGCGCCCGCAAAATTACGACGACAAGACCTACTCACAACAGGTACCTGCATTTTATGCTCTGAAAGAATCCCTCAATGTGCCAACCGCCCACTTGGCCATCGATGTTGGATTGGACAAAGTGATTCGTGTCGCGCAAGAGCTCGGTGTGACGTCACCGCTGAAAGCGTTCCCCTCGATTTCACTGGGCGCTTTCGAAATGCGACCAGTGGAAGTGCTCAAGGTTTACACCACGTTTGCGCGTTTTGGATTGCCACAAGAACTCACTCTTGTGCGTCGCTTGGAAAATGGCGAAGGCCAAACCCTTTTCGAAAAAACTCTGGACACTTCTAGCCAACAGATTGGCAACAAGGAAGATTTTGTGGTGCTCAATGGAATGCTCGCTGAAACCATGAACACCGGCACCGGCCGCAGTGCCCGCCTGAGCGGTCTTAATGCCGAAGCGGCTGGAAAAACCGGCACCACATCCAATTACAAAGACGCGTGGTTTGCGGGTTTTACATCGGATCAGGTAGCGATCGTGTGGATGGGCTACGACGACAACACACCCGTTAAGCTCTCCGGGGCGTCGGGTGCGCTTCCCATTTGGACCCAATACATGCTCAATATCTACAAAGCCGCTTCGCCTCCACCGTTGCAGTGGCCTGAGGATTCCAATACCGAATCTATCGAGGTCGGCACTCAAGAGCTCATCGACGCCGGCATCCCTGCCGAAAAAGCCACACCGACCAACATCTTCATTCGCCGCTCCAACTAGTCGGAGTTGTATTTTATTTGGGATTTTATCTTCGTGCGTTTCGGCAGACACAGCTCCTGCTTCGCTGCAACCCCTGCGGGGACGCTTCCGCTTTGCAGAGGTCTCCGAAACGCAGGACGATAAAATCCCAAATAAAATACAACTCCTCGTGCCTGATAAGGGAGGATCCTTTTTTCACTGGATTCGTTTTCAACATTGAATGATTTGCAGGTATGGGGATTGAGCTTTATAGGTGGGTAAAATTTGATATGGTTTTCTTTTAATATCTTGCAAAGGAATTACTTATGAAGAAAATTTTGATGTTGGTTTTTATTTTTTTGGCGCAGAATTCGTTTGCTCTTTCTCCGGAAGAGTTGGGTGAGTGTATATATAATAATACGAACAATGTGCAGACTTTGATTGGGCTTGTTCAGCAGTTAGCTGCGGACGAGCTTGTGAGTTCCGAAGAGATCACTTTTGAACTGATGGATGAAAAAACCAAAACCTGTCTCGATGCGGAGCTGGTGCTTGTGGATGCTTACGCCAAGGGTTTGCAAAACAAGATGGAAAACGCTCAATAGAATTTTTTTGAACACAAACGTTACTTTTGCTTTTTTGGATTTGACTCATTGCTAAACTAAAAGGTGCCTGGCACCTTTTTTTTATGCACAGATTGTTGGCAACTGGGTGAAAAAACGGAGCTGAGAAAATTCGAAAAATTTGTCATTTGCGGTGAGTTAGTACTTGCCCGCAAGTTCTAGTTGCAAACTCTTTGGGCTTTCATTAAACACTGATGCCTATGTCTTTTTTTGCACCGCAAGCTTATACAAAAGAAACGCTGTCGAAAGCCTTTGAGTGGCTTCAACACCAGCCTTCTAGCATTAAGCAAGCTGCCGCTAATCCAGACATGCTTGTGAGTATTTACCTCCAGGCTCAACGACAAGGCCTTCAAAAGATCGATGCGGACGCACCAGTGAGCAGTAGAAAATTTATCGACGATTTAAAAACATTATCCCGCGACTTTGCGCAATTTGATGAGCCACCCGCTGCCACCAACGGCAGTGCTCGCCAGTCGGTGCAGCAAACCACCACCATCTCGCACCACTCCTCGCGAACTGCGGAAATGCATCAACCTGTCCATGTGCCTCAGCAGACACCTTTACATGCACAGGTGCAAGCGCACCAGGCGGCTCACCAGCCGCAGCATCAAGTTGTGCAGCAACAGGTTCAGCAGCCCATTCCGCAACCGGTTCCTCACTACGTCAATGTGGCGCCCCCTCAACCTACAGCGGCCCCGCCTCAGCAGGCGCAGCACCGGCCCGCTAACGGCGACGCGTTTACCCTCGACGAAAAATCGCTCGCGGTGGTTCGCAAACTCCAGGAGCGTTTTAACTTGAGCACTCCTCAAGAAGCTCTACGAATGCTCGTCGCCCTCGGAATAGAGCAGATCTCGCGCTGGAACTGAACTCCGCTCTGAAACTGGGCATGACGGCTTGACCGCGACACCCCTCAAAGCCTAAATTCAGAGGCTTAAATTCAAAGGAGCGCGGGTGTCCACAGACGCACAGAACTACAAAGATTCCATTCATTTGCCGCAGACCGATTTTCCGATGAAGGCCGATCTCGCCATTCGCGAGCCGGAGTTTATTAAAAACTGGCAAAAGGACAATACCTACTCCGCCATGGTGAAGGCGGCAAACAACGGCACATTTGTAATGGCCGATGGACCGCCCTACGCCAATGGTGGGATCCATATGGGGCACACGCTCAATAAGTGCCTTAAAGATTTCACCATCAAGTATCAAAATCTAAAAGGCAAAAAAGCGCCGTACATTCCCGGGTGGGATTGCCACGGTCTTCCCATCGAACACAAGGTCCTCAAAGATCTCGATGAAAAGAAGGTCGACAAAAAAGATATCACGCCGAAACAAATTCGTGAACTCTGCCGCAAGGAAGCCCTCACGTGGGTGAAGCACCAGGGTGAGCAGTTCCAGCGCTTAGGAATTTTGGGCGACTGGGCCAACCCTTACCTTACGCTTCATGCTTCTTACGAAGCCGAAGAGGTGCGTGAGCTTTCGCGCATTCTTAAAAACGGTGTGCTCTACCGCGGTAAAAAACCGGTGTACTGGTGCTATGCTTTGCAAACCGCTCTCGCCGAAGCGGAAATCGAGTACAAACAGCATAAGAGTCCTTCGATCTACGTAAAGTTTGATGTGAAAACATCAACGGTGGCTCTCCCGGAAAAATCATCCTTTGTGATTTGGACCACAACTCCATGGACACTTCCCAGCAACTTAGCCATCGCGCTCAATAAAGATTTTGATTACGGAGTTTTTAAATGCGAGAAGGGCCAGCTCATTATCGCCAAACAGCTCAAAGAGTATTTCGAAAAAGAAACCGGCATCGCTCTCGAAGACACTGGAAAATCGTTTAAAGGCAAAGAGCTCGAAGGCTCGGTGGCTAAGCATCCGTTCTATGATCGCGAATCCATTGTTATCTTAGGCGACCACGTCACTGCCGAAGCCGGTACCGGTTGCGTGCACACGGCACCTGGCCACGGCCAGGACGATTACATCGTGGGATTGCAATATCATCTGCCGATACTCAGCCCGGTGAATGAGCGCGCGGAATTCACCGATGAAGTTCCTGAGTATCAGGGCATTCATGTATTCAAGGCCAATCCACTCATTGTGGAACGCCTTAAAGAATCAGATCACCTCCTCGGTTTTAAAACCATTGAGCATAGCTATCCGCACTGCTGGCGCAGCAAGGTGCCATTAATATTCCGTGCCACCTCACAATGGTTTATAAGTATGGACGACAACAACTTTGATATTCGCAAAAAATCTCTCAGTGCAATCGAAAGCGAAATCAAGTTTGTTCCCGAGTGGGGCATAAAACGCCTCACCGCCATGATTGAAGCGCGCCCCGACTGGTGCATAAGTCGTCAGCGCAACTGGGGTGTCCCCATTCCCGTTCTCTACTGCGAACAGTGCGATCATCCGCACATGACCGAGGAGTTTTTGCTATCGGTTGCCGACAACATGGAAAAGCACGACGGTATTGAGTATTACTTTGAATCGTCGGTGGAAACGCTCCTCGGAAATAAACAGCTGAAATGTACAGCTTGTAGCAATACGAAGTGGAAAAAAGGCACTGATATTCTCGACGTCTGGTTCGACAGCGGCGTGTGCCATGCGGCCGTACAAAAACGCCGCGAAGGCCTCGCCTTCCCTGCTGATCTTTATCTTGAAGGTTCGGATCAGCATCGCGGTTGGTTTCAGACAAGCCTGATTTCCTCCGTCGCCTCCAATGGTGTGCCGCCTTTTAAAATGTTACTCACTCACAATTTCGTGAATGATGAGCACGGTCGCAAAATGAGTAAAAGTTTAGGGAACTATGTCGACCCAATGGATCTTATCGGTAAAAGTGGGGCCGAGCTCCTGCGTTTGTGGACGGCCTCGCAGGATTACGGGCAGGATATGAACTACAGCGCTGAAGGGTTTAAGCGTATTTCCGAAACCTATCGCCGCTTGCGCAACACTTATCGCTTTTTGCTGGGTAACATTTACGATTTTAAGAAATCGGATGCGGTTCCCTACGAAGAGCTCATGCCGCTCGATAAGTGGGCACTTTACCGATTGAACATTGTGATTCAAGATGCCACTACAGCGTATGACAATTTTGAATACTACAAAGTTTATCAGCTACTGAATAACTACTTTACTGTGGATCTCTCGGCGCACTACCTGGATATATTGAAAGATCGACTCTACACTTGGAAGACGGATGGTGTGGGCCGTAGATCGGCGCAGACTGTGCTTTCGGAACTCACGCAATCCTTGGCCTCTATTATGGCACCCATTACCTCGTTCTTAAGCGAAGAGGCTTATCAGTTCTATCCGCTCAAAGACAAAGCCAGCATTTTTGAATGTGGTTTTCCCAAGGTGCGCCCCGAGTGGAACAATATCAAGATCAAAGACGATTTTGAGGTGCTCTTTGGCGTGCGTGATTTCGTTTCTAAAAAGCTTGAAGTGATGCGCCAGAAAAAAGAAATCGGCGCGAGCCTCGAGACATTTGTCACTATCCACGCGAACGGAAACGAACTTAAAACGCTCGAGGCCTACCAAGAACATCTCAGTGAGTTCTTTATTGTGTCCAAAGTGGACTTGGTGAACGGTGAAAAGCAAATAGATGCAGTTAAAGCAACAGCAGAAAAATGTCCTCGCTGCTGGAACTATAGTCTGGACATCGGCAAAAATGCACAGCATCCTTTATTATGTCCTAAATGCGTAGGAGCTCTGACATGAAAAAGTATCTTATTTTAATGGCTTTGAGTGGATTTATTATTTGCCTTGATCAAGCTACAAAACTTTACATCCATAGCCAATTTATGCATGGTGAATCCATCGACGTGCTTAAAAACTTTTTCAACATTACTTATGTACGCAACACAGGTGCGGCGTTTGGATTCTTGCGCGATGCCAACGAATCTTTGCGCACCATCTTCTTCTTATCGGTGCCACCCATAGCGGCTGTGGCTATTTTGTTTTTACTGCGCGGCACTCCAAAAGAGGACACATGGTCCGTCATTTCGCTCTCCGCAATCTTTGCCGGCGCCATTGGTAACTATATCGATCGCTTGCGCTACGGTTTTGTTGTGGATTTTTTAGATTTTCATTATTACGACAAGGCCTCGTGGCCCGCATTCAATGTGGCTGACATCTCGATTGTCACCGGAATATGCCTCATGCTCTTGCTCGAAATGCAACGGACACGGGCTGCCGCTACTGCGAAAGCCGCAAAGTCTTGAGTTCCACTATCGTCCTCGGCCCACTCCCGACGCTCGATTTCGGCGGAGGACTCGTCCTCCCCACCTATCCCCTTTTTGTGAGCTTGCTGTTTACAGGCATAGTCTTGTACATCAACAAACGGGCCTTTAAGCGCGATCACTCAGCGGCAACTGCGCTGGATCTGTTTTTGTGGGTTGTTGTCGGTGGAACCCTCGGTGCACGGCTGTTTCATGTGTTTTATGAAGAACCCGCGTACTACATGGCCAACCCACTGCATATCTTTTATTTTTGGCAAGGCGGATTTGTATTTTTCGGTGGAGTGATCGCAGGATTCTTTGCCGGCTGGCTCAATCTTAAAATTAAAAAACAATCTTTCCCATTGTGGCTGGATTTTTTTACTCCCGTGATCTCCTTAGGCTATGCTGTGGGTCGCTGGGCCTGTTTTCTGGCGGGTTGCTGTTACGGAAAAGTCTGCGATCTCCCGTGGGCAGTTGCGTTTCGTGAGATAAACCCTCAGATCAACACCATTGTCGAAGTGCACCGCCATCCCACGCAGCTCTATGCGAGCCTTCTAGAATTTGCTTTATTCGCCGCTGTTATAAAGCTCGAAAAAAAGCGTGTGTTTAAAAAACCAGGCCATTTGTTCTTCTTTTGGTTGGGAGTTCATGCTCTTACGCGCGTCCTTATTGAGCTCTTCCGTGATGACGACCGTGGCGCCATGATCGGCCCTATGAGCGTCTCCATGCTATTGAGCCTTATCTTCGCCGCCATTTCCTTTACGGTCCTTTTCCGCAGGAAAAAAACGTAAGCAATCCCGCAGGAAAAAAACGTAAGCAATCCCGCAGGAAAAAAACGTAAGCAATCCCGACCGCTCAACCCTGTTGTGGCTCAACGTTTCCGTCTTTTTCAAGCGTACCATCGTCATCTTTATGAGTCTTACCGCGGGCTATTTCACTCTGCTCGCCCGGTTGTGGCGGTTTGTGTTTTGATGTGCCTTCGGGCTTTTCGTTTTTCGTGCGTTGTTTGCTCATTAATTCCTCCTGGATATCCCTAATTCCTCCTGGATATCCCTCTATTATATAGAGAGGTCTCCACTGGATAATGAGCGGCTCCTGTAAGTTCTGTGTAGATTCAAATACAACTCCATAGCATGGGATCTGAAGTGCCCTTCTGCGGCCCCTGTAAAAATATTCGACAGCAGTCAATTCAACACACTGATTTCACTGGCTAAATATACACTCCACAGTGTCTCAATAATGACCATCTGACATTTAAAACGATTTAAAGCCCTGCCAGCTCTGCCTTTTTTACATGGGGCAATTGGCACGATCCGTGAAGTAGTAAAAGGCAGAAGGTATTAGTTTAGGGGGGAAACCATGAAACACTTAGTACTTATATTATTAGCAGCAACGCTTTCGATAAACGTTGCATGTAGCAAAAAGAAATCAGGCGGCGGAACAGTAGCAACTGCACCACCAGTAGCTGTTGATCCAAACAATCCGTACAATCCAGGAACCTATTATCCAGGATTTCCGGCACCACAAAATGCAAAATATCACTACGGTTCAGTGCAAATTATTAAGCCTGCAACGTATGTGAGTTTTCTGAAGAGCGCGTTTTACTACCAAACGTATCAACAACAAGGTAACTACTACGGTCAGCAAGCAAATGGCAGTAGCTACAACTACAGTTACTCTTGCGACTTTAACATCTTCCGTTGGCTCTTCGAGGGGCAAGCGCTCAATTGTAACTCTGGTGGCCAAAGTCAATTCGACAACTACGTTCAACAACTTGTATACCAACAAACAATGGTACAATTGCTTTTCCTCGCCGATGGAACTGTAAAAGGTTTGTGGCTTGCTGGCGCATCTATGGATGGAGCAGGTAACATGTATGCTTACGAACAGATCCCATTCCGCGGCCGCATCAGTCAACTGCACGATGGTCGCTTGATTGTCGATGCTGGTCCAATCGTGCTCCTTTCCACAGGGTCATACACCAACTTCGACATCTACTTTAACGAGTCTACACTCGGCAACGTAACGATTCGCTAATTATTAGTCCCTCACATCAGGCCGCTCCCTCGAGCGGCTGAGATGAGTGGTTCACAAATTCCAAAGGATTGATAAGGCAGAAGTTAGGTCTGTCTTCACAAAAAGCAAAGTTCACCCACAGTGAGGAACTTCTGCGTACTTTACAAAAAAATGAGACCCACCCCCCCCTTCTTGCCCCGTCGGATAACACCGACGGGGTTTTTTATTTTCTGCAGTCTCATACCATGAATAGTGTGTCTCAGGCTGATACATCCGATGCGGCGAAAGGCCTGTTTTCTCTTGAGTGGCGAGGCTAAAACGCCGATAGGTTTTGAGAGGAGGATCTACCAAAAATGAGATTTGTTATTTTGCTTTTGAGTATGAGTTTTTCCTCTTCCACTTTGGCATCATTTGATTTCAAGATGCCCGAAGGTGTTAAGATCAATGTCAAACCTGGGCAGAACTTTACCTTTGATTCCCAGACGGGTGTCTTTAAAGATTCCTCTGGCAAACCTATACTTCCACCCCCTGGCTCCTACGAAGTAGAACTGCCGAAAACTCCCGGAAGTGCTAACAAAAATAATTCAAAATCTGAGGGAAATAACTCGTCGGCAGCAGCCCAACGTGCTCTAGATCCACAAGGAAAAGTGCGAGCACCCTCCAACCTCGGAGACAATGATCCCGGCGGGGTATCCAACTACGCGCCTCCAAAGGGTAGCGGCACCATAAACACCTCTACCATTAATCACAGTGGCGTGAGCATGGATCGCGTAAAAGTCTCTCAACAAAAGCCCATATCGCTCTTCACGCAAACGGCACGTGGCCCGAAACAGATGTCTGTAGAAATGCAAAATGAGCTGAGTGAACTTAAAAGCGTGCTCCAGGGCGCCGTGAGCAAGGCACGAGCTCTACAAGCCTCCATGCAGAGTAAAGCCATTAAAATTCCCGATTACCAAAACCAATTAAGAAACGAAGTTCTTCCGCACGTGACCGGTTTTGAATCCAAAGTGGCCCATAAAAAATCGAACGTTCACAATAACTCGTACTATCAGGGAATTCTCAATGAACAGCTGGACATTTGCCGAAAGCTCACCTCAACCCTGCTGTCGCAGGCGCGCGCGCCCGCATCGACCACCACGAGCGTGCCGTCGATGAATCGCGAGTTGGATTCCATCGAGCGCCGTATTCTCTTGCTAGCAGTGAAGTATCAAGTGATGGAAACGGAATAATCCTTACGCCTTCACTGAATTTACTGAAAATGACTTGAATGTGATGTGACCGTCATTTGTTTCTGCAAATTCTTTTAGCAATTCCATTCGGAAAATTACCACTCAGCGGAAGTTTCATGCGCAAGCTTCTTTTTTTTGAACATAAGTTAGAAATTCTGTTGACGCGTTTCCGAGAACTCGCTTCAATCAACTGGCAAAGCAAAAGAGGCATAAGCAACACGTAAAAATCAACGAAAAGGAGTTTACGATGAATAAAGCAGAACTTATCGAAAAAGTATCACAAGAAACAGAGACCACTAAAGCTCAAGCAGAGCGTTTATTGGATGCAACTCTCGAAATCATCCGCAAATCTGTTAAAAAAGGTGACGAAGTAAAACTCGTTGGCTTTGGTACATTCGCAAAAGCAAAAAGAAAAGCCCGCAAAGGCAGAAACCCGCAAACTGGCGCAGAGATCAAAATTCCTGCTACTTGGTATCCTAAATTCCGTCCAGGCGCTGAGTTTAAAAATCTCGTTCGTTAATTCCAGTTCGAACACCGTTAATGGCAAAAGCCAGCTCCATGAGCTGGCTTTTTTGTTGGTGCGGTTAAGAATATCTCAAGTATAAAATTTCTAATCTACCTCCAGCTCCCGCGACGAATGATTTCATTTGTCGGCGTCTTCGCTAAGCCTATTTGATTCCAACTCTCCCCCTTGGTACTTTCGCGTCTCGCTTGGGGGGCGAATCATTATGTTGCACAAATCCGGAATTTTCTTTGTTCTATTCAGCCTTTCTGTTTCGGGCTTTGCCGACTGCTTGCCTGAGCAGGACGGGGAAATCACTGTAGATAAGGGCACCTCCGTGATCTACACATTGGCGGAAGCTCAAGCTCAGTACCAAAACGTTTATGAGAGTGGCCACCGCATCACCCAACGCGTCTATTGGAGCGCCACAGAAAATGCCTTCGTGATGAAGCAAAGCAAAGCTTCCCTAAAGATAAGTCCACAGTTTATTTCGAGCCTCACTCAACACATCGAAACCGCTCTATCTCGCGGCTATGCCGACTTCCTCTTTTACTCCGATATGGGACACGCGCATCTCTTTATGCCGGACAGTGGAGATACTTCGACTACAAATATCGAAACTCATCTCGGAGAAAACACGCTCACATTCCTGTATCACACCGCTGAGTTGTTTGTTCTTAGAGAAAACTTTAAGGGCGCACTCACTTTAGATCCGTGGCTGCAATGGCGGTACTACTCCCGCAACTTTGTCGCTAAAAACGATAGTTCTGATGCGCTCGCCGTGGTTTTTGCTGCCGACGCCCCTTACAATACAGTGCGGGATTTGGACAACCACTCCTCTGTTGCCACTGTGTACATGAGTGCGAGCCGCAGCGGATGTTTTCCGTTTCGTCAAAACGGTGCAACCTACTTTTTTGATTTCACCATCGATTGATTCGTGACGCTCTGCTTTTGCGGGTTCTCAATTACAAATAGGGCTAGCACCAGCAGGAGTCTCGACTTATAAAGTGGCATGGACTTTATTTTAGCTGCAGGCCTTAGCGATTTTTCCAATTCTTTATTTGGCCACATCAACGGCATCGTTTCGAGCGTGTTCTTTTTCAACATATTGTTTTTCGTAGACGGAGCTCGCTTGCCTCTGGCTGTGGCATGGCTCACTATCGCCTCCATCTATTTAACTTTTAAAATGCGCTTCGTAAATCTCCGCTACTTCGGACACGCTGTCGCGCTCACTTTGGGAAAGTACGACAATTCCAAGTCGAAGGGCGAAGTGAGCCATTTCGCTGCTCTCACCACAGCGCTTTCTGCGACTGTCGGCCTTGGTAACATTGCCGGCGTCACCATCGCCATTGCCAAAGGCGGTCCTGGTGCCACTTTATGGATCGTGGTCGCAGGACTTCTAGGTATGTCTGCAAAATTTGCGGAGTGCACTTTGGCACAGATGTATCGCACCACGGAATCCGATGGACATATCCTTGGTGGACCCATGCTCTACCTGGAGCGTGGCTTTAGAGAAAAAGGATTTGCGCGCGTTGGAAAATTTTTAGCCATTTTATTTGCTGTTCTTTGCATGTTCGGTTCAATGGGCGGCGCGGGATCCTTCCAGGTGAATCAATCCATGAGTGCAGTCGGGGAAGTATTCCCGTTCTTTATCGAACACAAATGGGTGTATGGTTTGATCATGGCTTCCATGGTGGCCATGGTCATTATTGGCGGGCTAAAACGTATCGCCACTACCGCAGAAAAAATAGTGCCCTTTATGTTCGCCCTCTTTGTGATGATGGCTCTCTATATTTTAGCAGTGAATGTGACATCGATTCCCTCTGCATTTATAAAAATAGTAGATGGCGCGTTTAATGCCGACGCCCTCTACGGCGGGTTTTTAGGTGTTCTCGTTATTGGTTTCCAGCGCGCTGCTTTTTCAAATGAAGCCGGCATGGGATCATCGGCGATCGCCCACTCGGCCGCACGTGCGGAACATCCAGTGCAAGAAGGCATAGTGGCTCTTTTGGAGCCTTTTATCGATACTGTCGTTCTCTGTACCATCACTGCATTGGTGATTGTCATTTCTGGAGCCTATAACAATCCTGACTATTTAGATTTGATTCACAGCAATCAAGGCTCTGCCCTCACCTCCCGCGCCGTGGGCCAGGCCCATTGGATTTTTCCTTACCTTTTGGCGGTTATATGTTTTTTGTTCGCCTACTCCACTATCATCTCTTGGTCCTATTACGGTGAGCGCGCTTTCGTTTATTTGTTTGGCCTGCGCTTTTCTTTGCTGTTTAAGTTAGTGCTTGTCGTGGTGCTTTTTCTTGGCGCCGTGACCACCGCCACACAGGTGATGGAATTTGGCGATTTGATCATTCTCGGCATGGGCTTTCCTAACCTTTTGGGTGTGTATTTGCTCCGTGAAAAAGTACTGGCGAGTCTCCGCGAGTACGGGGAGCTTCTTCGATCGGGTGTCATTCGGCGACCGCGGTAATCGCTCATCAACGAGGCTCTTGACGCCTCGTGGCGTGTGGAGCGTTCGCGGTGCAGAATGCCTCTATATATAATGACCTCTCGGCAATTTTACGCGATTCTCTGCCTCTTCAGATTTTATGTTTTTCAAGGGGTAAAAAAAGATGTCTCTATTTGCCAAAAAATCGATTTCCAAGATTATCGAGGAAGAAGCGGCCCATTGCGAAGGACCAACTCTCAAAAAGAGTCTCGGTGCATTCAATCTCATCATGCTTGGGATCGGTGCGGTGATCGGCGCAGGAATCTTTTCCATCACAGGGACCGCCGCCGCTTACTACAGTGGCCCAGCTATTGTTTACAGCTTTATTATCGGCGGGGTTCTTTGTGCGTTTGCAGGACTTTGCTACGCAGAAATGGCCTCGATGGTTCCCGTCGCTGGCTCCGCCTACTCCTACTCTTATGCCACAATGGGTGAGTTGATCGCGTGGATTGTGGGCTGGGATCTGATTCTGGAATACGCGTTCGGTGCCATCACCGTATCGGCGGCGTGGTCTGGATATTTTTACTCTCTTCTGCACAAAACTCTAGGTATTGAATTTTCGGAAACAATGGTGCGACTGACTAAAGGCCCTTGGGAACTTGTCACTCTCACCGATGGCACTCAAGTTTATGGCTACTGGAATCTTCCAGCGTCCGTCATCGCAGTTCTCATCAGCGCCGTTCTTTACAAAGGCATGAAAGAAAGCACATTCATGAACAACCTCATAGTTGTTGTAAAGGTAGCCATCGTGCTGCTTTTTATTATTCTAGGTTGGTCAGTGATCAACATGGATAACTGGGTTGCAGATCCGTCCATGTCGGGCTTGTGGGCCCTTGTACCTGCTCCGTCTGAGGTGATGCGCGGAGATACTCCCATAATGAGTTATGGCTGGCCGGGTGTTCTCACCGGTGCTGGAGTGGTGTTTTTTGCGTACATAGGTTTTGATGCTGTATCTACCACGGCGCAAGAGTGCCGCACTCCGGGGCGGGATCTACCCATTGGAATTTTGGGATCACTTGCCATTTGTACAATTCTTTATATTTTGATGGCTCTTGTTATCACCGGTGTTGTTCCTTACAAAGAACTGGGCGTTCCCGATCCTGTAGCGGTAGGTATTGACCGCATTGCGGAGTTGCGTGCACTGAGCCCTGGCGTCACCCTAGCTCTTACGTTCGCGGTAAAGTTGGGCGCATTGGCGGGTTTGACTTCGGTTATACTCGTCCTGCTGATGGGACAAACGCGCGTTCTCTTTTCTATGTCGCGTGATGGATTATTGCCGTGGTTTGATCGCGTTCATCCGCGTTTTCAAACTCCAGGTGTGGCGACAATTGCCTGCGGTGTGTTTGTCTTTTTCTGCGCGGGTTGTATGCCAATGTTTCTGGTGGGCGAGCTGGTTTCTATCGGAACATTATTAGCGTTTGTAATCGTATGCATGGGGATACCGATATTGAGGATCACTCAACCCCATTTACCACGCCCATTTAAAACACCCCTTTATTGGTTTGTAGCTCCGGCCGGCGCAGTGGCCTGCATTTGGGTAATGACCGGTTTGCCATCAGATACATGGATGCGATTAATTATTTGGTTGATTATTGGTTTTGTGATTTACTTTACCTACGGGATACGCCATTCGCGTTTGCGCAAGCAAAGTGGCAAGTAGTCCTTTAGAGTAACGCATCGAAAGAACACGGCACCATGTTAGAACAACTGCTGGCCTTAATATTATACGTTTGGGATCTGCTCATACACTTTCATCTTTATTTGAATGTGTGGACGGCCCAACTCGGGCCCTGGATTTATGTCGTTCTTTTTTTAATTGTTTTTGCGGAAACGGGACTGGTTGTAACTCCTTTTCTACCTGGAGATTCCTTGCTGTTCGCTATTGGTGCTTTAGCAGCTCTTCCCGGTAATGTGATGAGCTACTGGCTTCTTATGGTGACCTTAATCACGGCTGCATTTTTAGGCGATACGGCAAACTATTGGATCGGTGAACGATTTGCCGGTAAATTCTTTACCCGCACCGATTCGAAATTCTTAAACCCCAAACACTTAGAAAAAACGCAAGCCTTTTACCGCAAGTACGGAGGCAAGACGATCATACTCGCACGCTTTGCTCCCATCGTCCGCACCTACGCTCCCTTTGTAGCCGGAATGGGGAAAATGGAATACCGCACGTTCATGTTCTACAATATTATTGGCAGTGTTTCGTGGGTCGTGATTTTTCTCACCCTTGGATATTTTTTTGGTAATTTCCCCGTCGTGCAGAAAAATTTCACTTATCTGATCATGGGGATTATTCTTATATCCGTTGCACCCATCGGCATAGAGCTCGGAAAAGCATATTTTCGTCGCCCGAGTCCGCCGCCCGCGGCTTGATAATGGCCTCCCTACTCCGATTAAAAAATCTGGATCGAATTCTATTTGGAATAATGATTTTGTTGAGTTGCATCTTGCTGGTATTGGGTGTGGCCTACAAGTTGTCGGTGATGAGTGCAGACACCATGCACATTTACACGGTGGCGTCCGACATTTTTAACTACGCGAGTTTGGATGGAATGTCCTTTCCAGGCAATCCTTTTTATTTTCCTGATGTGGTGTTGGCTCTTCCAATTTACGCTGTAGTCCGGGATCTCTACCTATTCCATGCGGTGTTTTTCGCAATAGAATTTATAATTCTGTTTACGATAATTATCTATGGGCTCAAGTTCGATTGGCGCTCCTCTTTACTGCTCTGTACTTTTTGGATATCCGAGATGATCAAATTTTATTTTGATTCCTACTTTTATCCCAACCATCACTTTGGAGCCCTTTTAGTGGTTGTGTATGCAATTATTTATTTAAGTCGACAAAGGCACACGTACTTTTTACCGATAGTGCTTTTCGCCGCAGTTTACTCTGATGCGTTTTTAGTTCCGTGGTTGTTAGTACCGTTGTGCCTTTTTGCTATTTACTTACTTTTTGTAAAATCTATTCGTGAAGCGGCCTACGTATCCTTGTGCATAGTGGCGGGCGCATTGGGACACTTGCTCCACACGCGAGAGTTTTCGCTCCTGGGCGAGGCCCACCCCGAGCTTTTGCAAAAACCGGTAGTCGCGCGAACTCTTTCCGATTTTAATCACAACTTTGCATTGGTCGTTGAATCGCTCAAGTACCTGTTGGGAAAGAACGCCCCACTGATCTTAATTTTAGCCGGCCTCGTGCTACTCGCCTTCAAGGCTTTTTATTACCGACGCCAAAACAATTTTCAGGGGCGCCTCGCATTTTTATTCTTATGTTCGGCGCTAAGCACATTGGTTTTTATTTTTTCGACAACTGTATTTGTAGACAGCTCCAACTTGCGCTACGCCATTCCTTTTATCTGGCTACCGATTATTTACTTTTTTTACTGCTACAGTAAATTCCCAAAACTCCTCCAGCGACTAGTGGTCGTCGTATTGATTTTCACCCAAGTAGGCGTGCTTAAGGCCTATGTTCAAGATCGCCTACCAGCAATGAATGCGGTCGAGGAAAAATTCATATGCGTGGAGAACTTTATAAACACGCATAACATTGAATTCGCCGTGGGTGATTACTGGAATGCAAAGATTTACCAATTTACCATGAATGTCCCGATGGCACCGCTCGATCCCAGCCTCAATTACTTTGCGCTGGCCTCTAATAGAAAATGGTACATCGATGCGGTTCAAGCACGGCCGCTTCGCCTAGTTATTGCCAATGACCTCAAAAAAGAAAAGATAGAGACGACTTTCGGAAAACCTTCGCTCGTACACAACTGTGCTGAGACGGAGTTGTGGTTGTACCCCGAGGGCGTCGCCAACAAGGATTTTAGCCTGCGCCTTGTGCACCAAATGCGGACCCTTTAAATCCATTTTCATTTGGTGAAATTCCGTAAAAAGGACTCCGATTTTTCGCCGCGTATGAGCTATATTATAAACCAATACAGGTTGTTTTGAGCTAGACCACCAATATTCCGATTATACAACTGGACGTACAAATCATTATATATAGCTGAATTATATAGTATTTTTCAATTCGTTCTCTTTGAACTGAAATTTAGTGACTTTGAAATTGATTTCAAAGATATTGAGTTTTGATTCAACCTGCCGATAAGAACTCGTCCCAGTAATGGGTAACGGAACACCTAAGGCAGACCAAAAGGACCTCCATGGCTAAAAAGAAAAAGACCTCCAGAGTAAAGGTAGCTCCGCTATCCTCGGAGGAGGTTAAAAACAAAATCCTGCAATGTGCAAAGCAGGAATTTGCGAAAACAGGCGTGCGTGGATCAAATCTAAAGGACATCGCCAAGTGTGCGGGTGTTGCGGGTTCTCTCATCACCTATCACTACAAAGGTAAAGATGGCCTCTTTAAATCGTGCACTGAAAGCTTCGCAGTAAAACGGCTAGAAGCCATCAACCGGCTGTTAGGATACGAGCCGAAAACCCGTGCCGAGATGAAAACGCGCATCGAGATGTTCGTCAATGAGATGCTGATTTCCTTTGTCGACGATCCGAATGGCTTCCAAATGGTGAATCAGGAAGTCCGTACCCACAATCCAATCGCCATTGAAATATTCCGCGAAACATTCCTCACCAATTTTCAACATACGGTGAAATTTTTTAAGCAAGCAATCGACAATGGCCTGATCGACAAATCGCGGGATCCGTTGATTATTGCAAGCCTCCTTTATTCTCTCACGTGTGATACCGCCCGAAATGATCATCTGGGCGAACTATTTTTTAACCATACAATTAAAAACGAAAAACGGCGTCAACTTGTAGCGGAACACATTGTTTCAATGTTTATGAATGGAGTGGCAGTATGAAGCGTCTAATATTGGGAGTCTTGATTTTAACTACAACATCTGCGTTCGCTCAGGCTCCCCCTGTATCGCCCCAGACCAATGCTCCGCAGGCGGCCGTTAGTGGCGGTTTATCTCTAGAGGCGTATTTGAATTCGGTACGGACCAACAATGCCGAAGTCCGCGCTTTAATAGCCAACATTGAAGCCTCTGAGGTGCAAATACGCCGCGCGGATTTGGGTATTATGCCCGAAGCTTACGGAGAGTATAACGTGTTTGACGACCGCGTGCCTCCGCTCAACCCCGGCTTCTCTCCTGATCGTCGCGATGGGTATTCATGGAAGTTTGGTGTTCGCCAACAAACCAATTTTGGCTTGGGTGGAAATCTCTACTTTGAAAACAATCAAGTCCATTTGGGCGGCGTAAACCCTGGATTTTTTCCGATCAATAACTACACCAGTAACCGTGGCGTCCTGGAACTACGACAGTCGTTGTGGAAAAATAGTTTTGGTGAGCAAACGCGCGCCGACTTGCGCGCGGCCAATGCGGCGGCAAAGGCTGAACTTTACAATCAGAAGTTCAAACTTAAGAATTTGATGTTAGAGGCAGAAAACACCTATTGGTCGATGGTAACCTTTAATCAAATTGCCCAACTCCAGGAAGAAAACGTTGAGCGCGCCGGCAAACTTAACAGTTGGATGCTGCAAAAGGTGCGTGTGAAACTTTATGACGACGTTGAGGGCATTCAAACACAAACCGCATTCGAAAGCCGACAGCTTGAATTGCAAACCACAAATAACGATCGCGCCCGCATGGGACGGTTGTTCAACACTTTGCGCGGCGTAGATTCTGACGAAGTGGAAGCTTTGCAAGATATGCCCAACCTTGAAACCGTGGGACAAACTGCTCCGCTTAAAGACTTTAAACTTGGTCGCGAGGATTTCTTAGCCCTTAAAGAAATGGCCAAAGCCGAAGAGAACAAAGCGCGTTCTGAGAGATCTGGTTTTAAGCCGAAAGTTGACCTAGTTGGGTCGCTCGCTTCAAATGGTCTTGACCCACGATTTAACATTGCCTACGACGAAGTGAAGAATTTTAATCATCCGTCCTGGGCCATCGGGATTCAGGTGAGCTTCCCGCTCAATCTGAGCTTAAACAATAAACTCTATAAAGCAGCAGCGAAGGACGCGCAGGCTGCAATGGATGCTGCGAACGATGCGGAATTTAAAATGACACGTATGTGGCGCGAACTCTCCAGTCAGCAAAAGGAGCTGTTAGAGATCTACAACAAGGCCAAAAAAATAGAGGCCTCGCAAACCTCGCTTCTTTCCAAGGAGCGCAAGCGCCTGACGAACGGAAGAACAACGACCTTCCAACTTCTTACATTTGAACAGAACTTAGTATCAGCTCAGATCCAGCGCACACGTGCGCAGCTGGGACTTATTCAAGTACGCAATCTCTTGAACACCTTTGGAGCTCAATAATGAATATTTCTAAACTTTCCATTCAACGTCCCGTGTTCATGACCTGCGTGATCTTGTGCGTGCTCGTCGTTGGACTTTTTTCATTTAAAAAATTACCCGTAGATCTGTTCCCAGATGTGACATTCCCGATAGTTACGGTCACGGTTCCCTATCCGGGTGCGGGTCCAAAAGAGGTTGAACTCTTAGTGGCTAAGCCCCTCGAGGAAGAGATCGGCACATTGAGCGGTCTTAAAACTGTGCGTTCCGTGAACAACGAAGGCGTCGCGGTCGTTGTCGCAGAATTCACTCTGGAGACAGACGTAAAATATGCCGAACAACAAGTGCGCGACAAAGTGGGCTCCGCTCGGCGCAAATTGCCAGACGATGTGGAAGAGCCGACGATTCGTCGAATTGACCCTGCCGATCAACCTATCATGATGATCACGCTCAAGGCAAAAATGGAACCGGGCCAGCTGTTCGATCTCGCTGATCAAGTGATTCGTCCAAAGTTTGAACAAGTGAGCAACGTGGGACTTGTGGAAGTCATCGGTGGCCGCAAGCGAGAAGTGCATGTGGAGCTGGATCGAAAAAAATTGGCTCAATCACAGTTATCGGTAACTATGATCGCTCAGGCACTTGGAGCCGCGGGCCAAAATATTCCTTCGGGATCGGTAAGTCGTGAGGACTCCGGAATCGATATGGTCTTCCGCACGGTGGGTGAATTCCGCTCCGTGCAAGAGATCAAGGAAGCGCCGGTGAGCTTTTTAGGAAACGATGTCTCCCTCACACTTCAGCGGGTGGCTAAAATCACCGATACCCTGGAAGATGCTAATACTTACACTTATTGGAATGGTGAGACCACGCTGCTTCTCAATCTCTACAAGCAGTCCGGAGCAAATACGATTGCCGTTGCAGAAGCGGTTCAAAAGCGCATCGACAAAGTGGGCGCTGAACTCCTCGAACAGTATAAGGAAGCCGCACCCGAACTCAAAATCGTGAGTAACCAAGCCCGCTATATCGGACTCAATGTCGAAGACGTCTTCGAATCGATTCTCATCGGTGTCGTTTTAACAATTCTTGTAGTGTACTTTTTCTTGGGAAGCATGCGCTCCACTCTCATCACAGGCGTAGCAATTCCAGTTTCATTAATTGGTGCTGCAGCTCTAATGATGTTCGCCGGCTTTAGTCTAAACATTATGAGCCTTCTTGCTTTTAGTTTGGCTGTGGGTCTCCTGATCGATGATGCGATCGTGGTACGGGAGAATATTTTCCGTCACATGGAAATGGGCAAGTCCGCAAAAAAGGCAGCTCTTGAGGGAACAACAGAGGTGATGCTCGCCGTTGTCGCAGTGACACTCACGATTATTGCAGTGTTCATGCCCATCGGTTTTCTCTCCGGTGTCGTCGGCCAGTTCTTTAAACAATTCGGTTTGACAGTGTGTTTTGTAATGGCTATCAGCCTCTTTGATGCTCTTTCAAACGCACCAATGATGAGTGCCTACTTTGGCGGTAAGCATGGTGCCGAGCCCACCGAGGGATTCTTTTATTACGTGCGCACTCCGGTGCGTGCCTTCAATCGCATGCAAGACTACCTCGAAGAAAAATACGCCCGCTTTATTACCTGGATTTTGAAGCGCGCCTGGGTGGCGATTGTTGGTTCCCTCATTATCGTTGCCTCTAGCTGCGTGCCTCTTATGAAAGTGCCCAAAACCTTCCTCCCGCCTCAGGATTCTGGTGAGTTCTCCGTAGCGCTAGATATGGCCCCAGGAACAAGTTTGGAGAAAATGCGTGATGAATCTTTAAAAATCGATAAAATTCTGCGCGATAATAAAAATGTTGTAAATACTGTCCTCACAGTGGGCACGGTCCAAGGAGAAAAGAACAAATCTAGTTTCTTTGTAACCCTCACTCCATTCGGCACACGCAGTAAAAGTACTTCCGATGTTAAGGAAGAGATCCGTCAGGCACTCAAAGATCATAAAGAAATGAATCCCAAAGTAAAAGATGTGGATTATGTCGGTGGTGGTTTGCGCCCATTCACACTCAATATCACTGGACAGGATTTGAAGCAGGTCGAAGAGATTACCAACAAGCTCTTTGAACGTCTTAAAACCCATCCCGCCTTAAAAGATGTGGATATTAGTTATCGCCCTGGCAAACCCGAATTCCAAGTAGTCATGGACTTAAAGAAAGGCCAGCGCCTCGGCGTAACCAGCCCGATGGTAGGAATGGAGCTTCGTGCGCAGGTCGAGGGTGTAACACCAGCTGTCTTCCGCGAAAATGGTTTAGAGTACGATATCCGCTTACGTATGGAGCCCGGGCAGCGTGATCTGGAGGCCTCGTTCAAAGACATCCTTGTGCCCAACTTAAACTATCGTTTGGTGAATCTTTCAAACGTAGCCGAGGGTGTGCGTTCTGAAGGACCGGCAAACATCGACCGTGAAAATCGCGCCCGCTATATCTCTGTGAATGCGGATATTGCTCCAACGGGCCCTGGAATGGGTGGCGCCATCGATGACGTGCGTAAATGGATCGGCCCCGGCGGTGATATCGAACTGCCGCCTGGCGTTTCTTATCGCTTTGTCGGCCAGGCAGAGAACTTTGAAGAGCTTGTGAGCAGTATGATCACAGCCATGTTTTTAGGTCTTATATTTATTTACCTAGTGTTGTCCTCTTTGTATGAATCGTTCTTTAAACCCATCACAATTATGATGGTGATCCCGCTTGCAGCGTGTGGAGCATTCTTTGCTCTATATATCGGCGACAAATCGCTCGATTTGTACTCGATGATCGGGTGTATTATGCTCATGGGACTTGCGACCAAGAATTCCATCATATTGATTGATTACATTCAGCATCTTTCCGCCGAAGGTAAGGATCTAACCACTGCTATCATCGAGGGCAGTAAGGTGCGATTGCGCCCGATCCTCATGACGAGCTTTGCGCTCATCGCTGGTATGGCTCCAGTTGCCTACGGTCTAAACGAAGTTTCGAATCAAAGAACATCGTTGGGTGTTGCGGTGATTGGTGGAGTGGTGAGTTCCACATTCTTGACCCTGATTGTAACCCCTGCCGTGTACTCCTACATGGAGCGCCTGCGTGAATGGTTGCTGAGAAACGTCGGCCGTCGGTTGGTCACTCAGGAACACGACGAGGCCTAATTGTCTTAAATTTTTGTGTTGCTTTGAAGGGGTGGAATAGGTCCACCCCTTTTTTTTGTGTGTACAAAGTTACACAAAATTTGGACACCCGAGAAAACCATCCTCCCCTTCACAAAGTTAAAATGTGAAATTAAAAATCAGGAGGAAGCATGAGATCCGAGAAGCACTTACCCTCAAAGGGCCGAAAAAAACCCCCATTTCCAAAGCAAAAAAAATCGCTCAAGCCGCCCGGCGAAGAATCTTTAGTGAAACCGGCTCCGAAATACCTCAATAGTAAATATCTGGGCTCAAAAAAACTGGAGAACAAAGTTGCACTCGTTACGGGTGGTGATTCTGGAATCGGCCGCGCTGTTTGCATTTTGTTTGCTCGCGAAGGGGCAGATGTGGTTTTTACTCATCTTCCCGAAGAGGCCAATGATGCCAAGAAAACGCTGAAACTTATCGAAAACGAAGGTGGAAAAGCACTGCCGATAGAGTGTGATTTTTTTATGGCTGACTCTCAATCACAAGTTATCGAAAAAGTGGTAAGCCAATTTAAAAAACTTGATATTTTAGTGAACAACGCCGCTTTCCAGAATCATCTAGACTCCATTGATGATCTCGAATTTGACCAATTTGAACACACATTCCGGGTTAATTTATTTGCACCCTTTAAACTTATAAAAGCGGCTCTCCCGATTCTCAAGCCAGGGGCCTGCATAATCAATACGGAATCAATTTTAGGTTACGAGGGCGAGGCTCATCTGATTGACTATGCGGCCACGAAGGGTGCACTTCATAACTTCACGAAGTCCATGGCGAATGCTCTTGCCGAAAAAGGTATTCGGGTGAACTCGGTCGCACCGGGCCCAGTGTGGACTCCACTCAACCCAGCGGAGAGAAAACATTCGGAAATTAAAAATTTCGGAAAGGACACTCTATTTAAGCGCCCTGCGCAACCGGAAGAGATTGCTCCGGCCTATGTGTTTTTGGCAGCACCCACCACAGGAAGTTACATTACTGGAGAGACAATAAACCTTTTTGGTACAACTTCTGGCGGAAACTAAAATTTGACGATTCGATCCGCAAACCCATAGTTAAAAAGGAGACCAAATGGCCAAAAAAAAGAAAAAGACATCTAAGAAAAAGACCTCTCGCAAGACTTCTCGC
Source organism: uncultured Pseudobdellovibrionaceae bacterium (assembly GCA_964400355.1). GTDB lineage: Bacteria > Bdellovibrionota > Bdellovibrionia > Bdellovibrionales > JAGQZY01 > JACKAL01. The sequence goes on along the minus strand of CAYNTO010000001.1, from coordinate 369,049 downwards.
GGAAATGGCCGAGGCAGTAAAGCGGCCTACTCTTCAAAGCAGAAACGAATGGCTGAGCACATCGAAGAGGGCTACAAGAAAAAGGGCGCAAGCACTAAAAAAGCGGGGCGTATCGCCTGGGCCACCGTTAATAAAGAAACCGGAGGCGCCAAAGGTGGCGCTCGGAAAAAAAAGCGTTAATAATTTATTCTCTCTAGAGGTGCACGGAACCTTGGTTACTCGCGCAGTTGGTCCAGGGCGCCGGCGTTATCGGCGGTTACTTTTTCCTGGGTCTTACCACGAAGTGATAAGAACTCGGTGAGCATATCCATGTTGGTTTGCAGATCGGCCGCTCGACGCACCTGTGGCAAAAGATCCCGCTCTTCTTCTTTAAGATGATGTTCAACGATTTCCGACAGTACATTGGCGTGCGCACTCCATGCCATAGCGTCCTCGGTGGACTCCATGCGCTTCATGATGTCGTCGGCCAATTGATGCTCGACAAAACCTTCGGCAAACTTGATGTGCATTTCTTTGCCCGGAAGTGTCATGCCAATCTTGTAAACGGCGTTCTCCTCGGCCACAGTGTGAGATTTGAGAAGCGCGGAGAAATCCTCGTAAGCCTTGCGACGTTTCTGCATAGATTCTTCGGTGTTCTTAAGTGTATCGAGGTAATTGCGCAGACTATCATGATCCTCTTTGATCGCTGTAATCACATCGCCCTGAATAACTGCTATCAAGCCATCTGCACCCTCTGCCACTTTGTCCACTACCGATTTTACGGCACCAATCACACGGTCGGCAATTTTTGTCTTGGCTTTAATTGTGACCTTTTTAGCAGTGGCTTTTTTCGCGCCACTCTTCTTTTTCGACTTACTCGCGGTGGTCTTCGCCGAAAGTTTTTTTGCCGGCTTAGCCGACTTTAAAGATTTGCGGTCTTTTTTTGCGGCCTTGATTTTTGCAGTCGCTGATTTCGAGTTGGATTTTGGTTTTTTATTGCTCATGGTACTCCTTCAAACAAATTCGTTTTATGAGGTACAGCTTATCAAAAGTGGCTCTTCAACTTGTGTAGTAATTGTGTGCACTTTGCCATTTAATTTTCATTTAGAAAAACTACACGTCCAGTTGCTCTGCCATTACGAAAAGGACTTTCCTTATCGCCTATTCGCTATATGTCTAAAGCCATTGACCAATTGGCGATTCCTAGCGATGTTAAAGGAATGAAGCTCTCACTTGTCCTTTTTGCGCTCCTCTTTGGAACCCTAGTTCACGCAAAAATGAAGAACTATGGCAATTATTATATCTCTCCCCAGCCCACCGAAAACGAACTCACCGAATTTAAAAAGCAAGCCGGCGCTGTTGTTGTGGATTTAAGAGATTTTGATGAACTCGGCAATTGCAGTGAGCCCGCGACGGTCTCGAAACTCAGCATGAAGTATGAACGAGTGATCTTTGATAAAGAGAGTCAGATTGATCCGACTGTCATTAAAAGTATCGACGGGCAAGTGGCTCAAGCCCAGGGAAAGCCTGTTTTAGTTTTTTGTAAAACGGCCAATCGCTCCTCGGCATGGTTGGCAATTCATCTCGTAGAGCAAAAGAAAATGAAATTAGAAGACGCACTTGCGATCGCTCGCAGCACTGGCCTCCAAGCCAATATGGAAACTAAAGTGCGCGAATACTTTGCAGCAAACGCTCTGCCGCCCACCTCACACCATTAATTGTTATTAAATCGTCACAGTTTTATAGTTACAAATTATATGTACATAGCCGCACGCTATACTGTCGAAATAATATTTGGCTCGTCTTCGCTTTATGTTGATTAGTTATTGATAACGAATTGGATATCAACTAGCATTTCTCTTATAAGCAGGAGGAATCAACGGTGAAGTCATTCGTACTTGTTCCATTTATTTTAGCGATAGCCATGACGGCGTCCTTACTCAATGCCGCCGACCAAAATTTACTCGGTTTGCCGAAACTGGTTGTGCCCGCAGACAATCCTATCACGCCAGAGAAAGTGAAACTCGGTGACATTCTCTTCAATGATGCACGGTTCAGCAGCACTGGGAAAATCTCCTGCGCCACTTGCCATGATCCTAAAAAGGGATTTACCGATCGCCTGCGCGTTTCCAAGGGAATCAAGGATCTCCTCGGCACTCGCAATGCTCCCACGGTGCTCAATGCTGCATTCTTCCCAACTCAATTTTGGGATGGCCGCTCACCCAGCCTCGAAGACCAAGCTCAACATCCAATCACCAACCCGGTAGAGATGGGTTTAGCAAATCATGATCCAGTACTCAAAATTGTTCGCGAAGATAAAAACTATCAAGACCTCTTTAAGGCCGCCTTTAACGTGGCTCCATCCGCCATTACATTGGATCATGTTCTAAAGGCCATCGCCACTTTCGAGCGGACTCAAATTGATGGAAATAGCCGATTTGATCGCTGGTACTTTAATGGCGAGTCGTCAGCTCTCAATGCCCAAGAGAAGCGTGGATTTCAAGTGTACCTTGGCAACGGTCGATGTGTGTCATGCCACGTAGTGGAACAAAATACTGCTTTGTTCACTGACAACAAGTTTCACAACGTCGGAGTGGGAATAAATCGCTTAGCACCAGCCGATCTCGAAAAAGTAGCGCAGCCCTTTTTGCAAAAAGACTACTCCCAAGAAGCTGTGGATAAAGCCGTGCTGACCGATGCAAAGACGTCAGAAATTGGCCGATTGGCTGTCACCAACAAAATGTTCGATATGGGGAACTTTAAAACCCCCACTCTGCGCAATATCGATATCACCGCCCCTTATATGCATGATGGTAGCCTAAAAACTCTCGAAGAGGTCGTAGAGCACTACAATCGTGGTGGAGCGAGCACAGATAAAGAAAAAATAAATCCGTATATTAGTGGGGGCATTCGTAAGCTCAATCTTACAGCCCAAGAGAAAAAAGATCTCGTAGCCTTTATGAAAACGTTAACCAGTGCAAGACACCTTGCCAAGAAGTAGGAGACAACCATGAGTGGATTTTCTCGCAGAGAATTTAATAAAGGCGCGCTGGCCGTAGGAGCAATGGCTACACTGCCCGTGAGTTTGATCAAACTTGCCTATGGTGCCGACGAAAAGGATAAGAGCTTTACCTTTGCCTACATTTCCGATTCGCACATTCAGCACATCAAAGGTTCAAAGTTTGTCGAAAATTGGGATGCCGGCCTAAAGCGCGCGGTGGCAGAGTGCAATCTCATGATTCCAAAACCAGACTTTGTGATTTTTGGAGGAGATCTCGCGCAGTTGGGTACAGCCCCTGAGCTCGATCACGGGGCTGAATTGCTTTCGGCACTCAAGTACAAGTGCTACCACGTGATGGGAGAGCATGACTACTATCTCGATCTCGGAAAGTACTGGGAAAAGCTGTTCGGTCCGCAGTGGTATAGTTTTGATCACAAAGGTGTACATTTTGTAGTGCTCAATTCGATACTCACAACTGACGAATGGACATTCAAACGTTGGCCCACCGATAAACAACGCATGGCCGAAATGGCTGGGCTCGATAACCCCAATGGTTCCCCATTTATGGTTGGCGAAAAACAGCGTGATTGGCTCAAAAAAGATCTAGAAAAAATCGATCGCAGCACGCCCATCGTGGTTCTATCTCACTCCCCGCTGCAAAAGATTTTTAAAAATTGGAACTTTTGGACGGACGATGCCGAAGACGTGCAAAAAATCCTCAAGCCGTTTAAAAAAGTAAACGTACTCTACGGTCACGTGCACCAAATTCAATACAATCAAATAGGAAATATCGCATTCAACTCGGTGATGGCCACTGCATGGCCTTGGCCGTATCCACAGTCCTACGCTCAAGCAGAGAGTCATCTGCCAGTACTAACTGTTCCGATGAATCGCGCTGATCCATTTTTTGAGCGCGACGCTACAGGCTGGCAGTTTATAAATATGAACTCCGGCCGAGTGACTGCCCATTTCCAACTGCCCGAAAACGAAACACGAACCGTGGCATTCAATGAAAAGAGCGGAAAACCTGAAGACGTGAGTTTCCAGGATCCAAAGAAACGACTTCCGCCACAGAGCCATTACTAGGAGCTGAGATGAAAATAGTATTCTTTTTCGCAATTTTATTTGTAAGTGGCACCGCCGGTGCCGATCAATTTTCTAAGGAAGACATGGCTCGCTGGCAGTCTGAGTTCGACTCATCTGCCGCTTATGGTCGGCAGTTGTGGACCAACGATGCAAAAGTGAAAATTGGCACCAACGGTGTGGCGTGCGCTCAATGTCACCCCAATGGGGCCAACACACATCCTGAAACCTACCCTAAATTCCAAAAACAATTGGGCAAAGTGGCGCCGATGTGGGAAATGATCAACTGGTGCATCCGTAATCCACTTCAGGGTAAAAACCTAGCAGCGGACTCGCGGGAAATGACCGCACTTCAGGCTTACATCACAAAAGAACGTAAAGGTGTAAAGCTCGAACCTGGTAAGCACTAAGCCTCCACTGCGAGCTCAAACCGATTTTTTTGAAAAGGCGTTAGATAACGCCTTTTTTATTTTCGGTTTAATCTCTGAATCAAGTTTACGTATCAATTAAATCCGTTGAATCTTCAATAAACATAGATCATTCTAAGTGTACCAATAAAAGATTAGCGGCGCATGTATCAGAATGAATCTCTAACTTTCATTCAGTGCATAACTTTTCAACAGACTATAGCAGTTGTAGACACCCTGTAGAGCCTCCTCGCATTGGTATCGAACTTGCGTACTACATAATTAAGACATCTTTCGTGCAGGGGGGCTTGCTAATGAAAACGATGCTAAAGAATACCGCTACTATAATATGTGAACTCGTGTGTATGAGTTTATTATTTGTCTCAGAAGGAAACGCCGCCGAAGTCAAAACGGCCGTTCAAACCGCTGATGAGGTGAAAACCAAAAAAGTCTTAAAGACAGCTAAGACCAAAAAGGCCTGTCAGGGTGACCACTGCGATCAAGGAGGTACACCCACGTGTACATTCAATGGCAAAACCCTACAAGTAGGTGATTCGGTGCGCGCCTATTTTAAAAAAGCTGTTAATTATGGAGAAACTTGTACTTCAGAACTCCGTTACTGCGAAGAAGACGGCAGTCTCAATGGTTCAGCGACGTTTGAGTCCTGCTCCGATGGCACTCCTGAAAATTGTAAGTACTCTGATGGCACTCTCAATCACGACAAGAAGGCGACACTGCACACTCAGAAAAATGTTCCATTCGGCCAGAAGTGCCCGGAAGTAGAAGTGAGCTGCTCCAATGGAAAGTTATCGGTTGAAGGTGAGTTGTACTCTGTGTGTACAGAGGACAAACCAAAGGATTGCGAAAAAGGGGACTTTAAATTAGTTCACCAATCTTCGGCAAAACGTTACCCCAAGAAGAATGTTGCCTACGGTGAATCGTGCGGCGAACCTGTTACTATCTCCTGCTATAATGGTGACTTTTCTGTAGCTCCGGAAACTGCACCTTATGATGCTTGTACCGTGGACAAGCCTAAGAACTGCTCTGCTGACGGCATCCAGTTGGACCACGATGCAAAAGTTAAGCGCTACAAATCAGCCACTGTTGCCTATGGTAGCCAGTGTGAGCCGGTTGAAGTAACGTGTAACAATGGTGCATTTCTGCCAGAGATTGCAACGGTCCCCTACAAAGAATGTACAGTAAGTGCAAAGCCAGAAGATCCAAAACCAGAGGATCCAAAACCAGAGGATCCAAAACCTGAGCAGCCGATTGATGGCCCAGAAGGAAAGTTTTGCACGTACGACAACAAAAGCCCATTTGCTCCGCTGAAATTTATTTTGGGTGAAGGCCAAACTAAAATCATGTATGCAGAATATAATGTTCCCGAAGGTACAGAATGTAAGCCAGTAACCATTACGTGTAAAGATGGTCAGTTCTCGCCAGATCCAGCGGCTACACCGTACACGGATTGTGTTCCAATGTGGACTCCTAGTGCTGAAAAGCACAAGTGGATCAACATTCCATGGGAGCCAAATGCACCAACTAAAACGCACGCCGAAGCCTGTAGTGCCGTAGGATTGCATCCGTCTACTAAGTATGGTGGCTGTGCATCTGGTCGTGTGTATCCGAGCCAAGGTGGCGATTGGGATAAGATTCACTACACCCACGGTAAACCGCATATTATTAATCCTAATGGCGGTTGGAAGCGTAAAGGAACTCAATTGTACAGATACACCGGTCCCATCCAGCTGGGTATGTACACCAATAAAATCAAGTGCGTTCCGGAAGGGAAAGTATTCTTTGGTTTGATGGACGACTTGGCACTTATTTGGGGAACTCATGATGTGGTGGTGGCGTACCTTTGCACATCGGATAAAAATGAGTCCAGTGAGCTTCCTTTGAAGGTCGTAAATCCTGTAGCCGAGGAACCCAATCAGTGCGGCGGCGGTTGCGGTCAGTAATCAATAAGCATTAATAATAGCAACACACCAAAGGCATCCATAGCGGATGCCTTTTTTTCTTTTAATATCCACCAAACGGCGAACATAAAAAAAGGGCAGCTTGCGCTGCCCTTAAACCCTACCCTACTTACTCTACTTCCTGTTTCATTACGCAGCCGAGGTTCCGTCCTCTGCTACGAGCTAAAATTATCTACGTATATTGATCACATCGCTCAACATCTCATCCGATGTTGTGATTGTCTTGGCGTTGGCTTGGAAGTTTCTTTGTGTTTTAATCATATCCACAAATTCACCTGCTAAATCCACCGTTGAACGCTCGAGAGCGCCCGCCAAGATTTGGCCGCGGCCGCCGTGAGACGCATAACCAATTGCGGCTCCACCAGATTCACGACACTCTTTCATTTTGTTATTACCCGTTTTAATCAACGCTTCTGGATTCTCAAACTTGGCAAGGGCGACCTGCGCCAAATCCTCTGCTTGACCATTGCTATAAAGCGCTGTCAGCACGCCGTCATCGCTAAACGAGATGCCCGTTAGTGTACCTGCTGCCGCACCGTCTTGCGACCAAGACATCAGATCGGACACGTGACCAAACTGACGAACACCTTTAAGGCCTGTACCACCATTTGCGATGGCATCACCAAAGTTTAATTTCACGTCCTGATTGGGAATAGCACCAACAAACGAGAAGTTAGATTGATTTACTTTTTCAGTATTCAACTTTCCCTCTGGAGTGAACGTCAATTCACCACTAGAAAGTTCCGCATAACCTTTTGTAGGATCAGCGCCAGCGACTTCGGAAGATTTACCCAACGCTTTGTATTCCCATACGCCTTCTGCCTTTTTAACAAATGCGAGTGTCACCAAATGCTTAGTACCTTGGCTATCATGGATTTCTACTCCGGTTGTAAAATCCGCGGATTTGTAGGGATCGTCAAGGCTAACTTGCTTCTCAGCACCGGCTGGAACGCGTGAATCTAAATTCATATCCAAGCGAACGCCCTTCGAAGCACGTGCTGGAACAAGTGAGCGAGGAATCTGAATGTCTGTCATTTTCTGAGTGGGCTCACCCAGCTCGTTGAACTCAAAGCCCTTGAGTTTGAAATTATCAGACGTTATGAAGTAGCCGTCTTTATCGAAGTGGAATTCACCATTGCGCGTGTAAGAGCGGCCTGTTGGACCATCAACAACGAAAAACCCGTTTCCGTTGATCGCAAGATCCGTATCACGGCCCGTGTTATCCACGTTTCCTTGCTGCAAGAGAGGAGTAATCGCAGCAACTTTGGATCCACGACCCACTTGCATTCCAGCGTTTGAACCCTGAATGCTTCTGCTCATCATATCCTGAAATTCCGCACGGCTAGTTTTAAAACCGTTTGTAGAAGCATTCGCAATGTTATCTGCAGTTACGCCTAACGCTTGACCGTTACTCGTAAGACCACTCATCGCTGTATGCATTGAACTAATAATTCCCATGTCATCCCCCTCTTATTCTTTCACGCTATTTAATTTTTGTTGTAAACTTGCTAAGTCAAAATTTGGCATTATTTGATCGGGCGTGGAAATAAGTTTTTCCATTGCCATGTTAGGAGCCATACCCATTTTGTGAGCGGTCGGCGCCATTCTTTGAAGTGCACTTTGCGCTGCCTCGGCTTGAGCCGCGTTTTGCGAATTTCCTTCTTCAATCTGTTTAATATCCTTAAGTGGAACAGTTTTCTTCCCGATAGATACGATAGGGCCGGCTTCGGTAAATTGAACTCCAGAAACTTTACCAGAAAATTCTGTCTCCGTCGCAACTCTCTGACCTGCGGTATCTTTGGCTTCCACTGAAACGCGATAGCTACCTGGAGGCGCAATGGAACCGTCTGCCGCTTTTCCATCCCATTGAACTTTCCCTGCACCCGCGGCAACGTTCTGGAGATCAAAAGATTTAATCACTTCACCTTGTGTATTGGCGATAGATACTTTTACAGCGTTGGCGGCATCTTTTAAATTAAATGATACATCATGGTTGGTATCACCCTGGCTGCGCGAAAGTTTACTGCTGTCGCCTTTTACCATTTTACCGATAAGTTCCAATGCTTGAAATTGTGCACCGTCTCCCTGGCCTTTTTGCATGACCTTGAGAGTTTCATTCATATTGGACATTTGTTCCAGCGAGGAGAACTGCGCTAGTTGTGCCGCCATCTCATGGTTTTTTAACGGATCCATTGGATCTTGGTTTTTAACCTGGGCAAGCATCAACTTAAAAAATGCATCTTTGTCGAGAGCGCCATTGCCTTTGCCCGCTACGCGACGGCCAGAAGGATTTCCAGAGTTGGCAATTCGATTAGCAACGTCACCTATATTCTCTTTTTGACCGCCAGAAGACATTTTTGGCAACTCCTGCTTAGAGGCCACACTTGCTACTGATGGTGCTGCTGGTGAATTTACTTTCATCTCATACTCCTTAAGCCACTATATTCAAGCGTCCATTGGCGGCCACGTTTTGCGCGGGACTTAAGCCTTCTGGACTCTTAGAAAAGTTCGGTGAGCGTTCCATATCGTACCCCATTGCATGCTGACGCATGCCTTGGCGTTCCCCACGAAACTGATTCATAAAATCCCGGGCGAATTCACGATTTGCATTTTCTTGTTGTGTTTGTTGGTCGGCAAAATGGTTCGATTCGGAACGTTGACCTACATCCACTTTAAAAGTGTCGATCTTTAAATTTTGTAGCTCAAGTGCACCGCGAATATCCTGCATGCCATCTTCAAACATCTTTTTGACATTTTGATCTTGTGCCAATATCTCAATATTCACGTCGCCGCCACTTACGGCCACTTTAAGATCCACCGCGCCCAACCCTTCCGGGTTTAGGATAATTTGCATCTCGCCACCACCGTTGCGTAAAAGTGTACGAGCACTCTGCACAAGGTTTTCCACATTTGCCTCACGAGTGCTATCCGCACCCACGACCGTGTTGGCGGTTGCCGATTTTAAAATGCTTTCGAATTGCGCGTCTTTTTTTCCATGTGTTTGCGCTGCAGAATTGAGAGCATCTTGCAAGTTGTCTGATTTTAAATCACCCAATGAGCTTTCAGAGCCTTTCGATTCAGATTCGAGAGACTTTCCCTCTAAGCCAGCAATGGCTCCCATCGTCGCACTCACTTCTTGAGTGAGTGTGGTAGCTGGCGCGTCGGTGACTGCAGCGCCTAAACCTGGCATTTGCACTGCTTCAGGCGCAACAAGTGTCATACCTTCCAGCGATAATCCGGCTTTCCCATTGGCCTGTGCTTCGAGCATGGGAACCATGGATTCCAATTGAGCCGCGAAGTCTGCTGTAACAGTAGCTGCCGCTGCGGAACTCTTTTGCGTCTGTTCCGTAGACTGTGCCACGTTACCCTGAGCATCACTAACCGCGGCTGGAATTGCCGGAGCAGACTCGTCGGTTATTGCTGAATCCACACCAGCGTCTTGTGTAGTTTTATCATGGCGATCGGCGATAGTTGCCGAGCGGGAACCTGCAGGCGCTTTTTCATTTATATTTTTAGCTTTGGTCTCATTAGCTTTAGAGCGGAGCGCCTTTTTTGAATCGTCGGCGCTCTTGCGCTCCACATCGCGCTTTTCGATGCTGTTATGATGAGCCGCAGACAATTGATCGCGATCCGATGATTTTTTCTTTTCATCGAGTTCTTTGCGAAATCCATCATCCCTTAACTTCTTTTTAGAAGAAGTGTTCGGTTTGACCGATTTAAGATCCAATGTGTTTGCGGATGTTATCTGACTCACTCAACTACCCCTTAGCGTCTTTTAATAACCCGTGTACTTTTCAGAAAGCGACTTTGCCTTTTGTGGAGGCATAAAATTTAGAATGTTCCCCGCAGTTTGCTTCTTCATTCTTTTGAGAACATTTATCGCCAACTCGTCATCCAGTGAAACCATTACCTGTGCTGCATTTTGCGGTTTCATATTCGTGTACATATCTACTAATTTTTTTAAACTCTCTTCGTCTTCTTGCACTCGCGATTCCAGCTTCGACGCGATATCTCTACGCTTGGCTTCTAGCTCCTCGACCTTTTTCCCAAGTGCTACCTTCTCTAATTGCAATTTTTCTTCCAGTTCTTTTAATTGCTTTTCTTTTTCATCGAGTGCGGCTTTGCGCTCTTCTAAATGCTGGATATACTTGGTGTTGTCTGAAACCTCGCCACCCTTGCTAACCTTCTTCGGTAGTTTTTTGGTTTCTTCTTTTGCGGCAACATCTTCCTTTTCATGCTCTTTGGTCGCGGCAGGAGTTGCCGATTCAGATGCATGGCCAGAGCTGAATACCGTAACTCGGTCAGCAATTTCGATGATACTCTCCGGATAGAGGAATCCATAAAATGATGCGCTCAGCGCCAAAAGCATCACACTGGCTGCCTTTAATGAGGACAGGCTCTTTCTGCTATTGGGTCTGCGCGTGCGTTGTTTAGGTTTCATACGAACGGGATGCGAGTTAGACTTCATTTTTTTAAAATGGTCTTTGTAATTATTCATTGCTCAATTTCCTTCTCAGCTCTTTGCTCTGCGCCATTGTGCGCGCAATTTCCTCGTTCTTCTTGTCTTCGTCCTTGTTTCGTTCTTTTACGAATTCGGATTTTTTGCGGTCCTTGAGGTTTTCAATGATTTTAGCGTCTTTCTTTTTTTCGAAATATTTTTGCTTTAATACTTCCAGAGTCTTTTCTTCTTTTGCTTTTTCACTAAAGAGAAATTTCAGTTTTACCGTTAAAGCCGATAGGGATTCCTCCACCAATACTGCTTTCCCAGCGCTGTAATCTCCATTGCCCCCCGAAACGCTGAGATCCGCTCTAGCGGCACTCATCGCCTCATTTATAGTATGTATGTAATCTTCGATCTCGGAAACCCGGCCTTGTTGTTTTAAGACCTCATTCCAGGCAGATCTTTCCTCATGCACTTTGAGACTTAAAAAAGAATCTAGACGAAATTTAAATCGTGCCATTAACGACTACCGCTATTTTTAATAGCTATGGCCTGAAGTTGAGCAACACAGGCGCCGAGATTGACGGACTCTTCCAGACCTTGATTCATGTAGCGAACCAGTTCCTGATATACAGAAATTGATGCATCAATTTCTGGATTAGAGCCTTTTTTGTAGGCCCCAACATTGATTAAGTCTTCCGATTCCCGATACAGGCTCAGTTTAGCGCGCACGAACTTGGCGGCCGCCTTGTGTTCGGGGCTTGCGACTTTTTCCATGAGACGACTCAAGCTCTGCAAAATATCAACGGCAGGGTAAATTCCCTGATTGGCAATCCGGCGATTCAATACGATGTGTCCGTCAACGATTGATCGCACGGTATCGGCAACGGGTTCATCCATGTCATCACCTTCAACCAGAACTGTGTAGAGGCCGGTGATACTGCCTCCAGAATCGAATTTACCAGCTCGTTCTAAAAGTTTAGCAAGGGCCGGGTAAAGGCCCGACGTGTAACCTTTGGATGCGGGTGGCTCTCCAGCTTGTAAGGACACTTCACGATGAGCCATAGCAAATCGGGTCACAGAATCCATTATGAATAATACTTGAGATCCCTGGTGCGAGAAGTACTCGGCAATGGAGGTCGCCAACTGTGCGCCACGCATGCGCAACAAAGGACTTTGGTCACTTGTCACACAAACCACTATAGATTTTTTCAATCCCTCTTCGCCGAGAGTGTCTTCGATAAATTCTTTAACCTCACGCCCACGCTCGCCAATTAAAGCGATGACGTTGATGTCAGCCTCTGCATATCGTGCCATCATGCCCATAAGCACAGATTTGCCAACTCCTGAACCGGCCATAATTCCAACGCGCTGACCACGCCCGATAGTTGTAAAGCCATTGATAGCTTTCACTCCGAGATCAAACGGCTCGGAGATTTTTTCCCGCGAAAGCGGGCTAACAACTTGGGGAGTTAAGGATACGCGGTTTTTACAGCGAATTTCACCTTTGTCATCTATGGCGCGTCCGCGTCCATCAACCACACGGCCAACAAGTTCTGGACCGACGAACGCGAAATCCGACTTTCCAAGAAGCTCAACAGACTGCCCGGCACCAATGCCTTGGATGCCACCGTAAGGCATCATCAACACCTTGCCATCGCGAAGGCCAATGACCTCAGCTTCGCATAGACGATGACCATCGAGGGTGCTTATCGCACAAACGGATCCAACCGTGGCGTCTGGCAAATAGCCAGTAATCAATGTTCCAGCTATGTCTGTGACTTTACCTAGCTTCCGAAAGGTTTCAGTTTCATCAACACGAGATTTGTAGGGACCAAAATTAATTGTCACAACTAATCCATCTGCTCAATCGTGCGACGCAGTTTTTCGAGACGAGTTGATAACTTGCCATCAAGTGTGCCGTTTTGTGTTTCAACAATAACGTCTCCGGCAGAGAGCGATTCATCGAGCTCAAATTTAATAGTTTCCAGGTTGAGGTCGTTGCTCAGCAACTCCTTGTGAGTTTCGATAAACTTTAAGTCATCAGGGCTCAAACGCACACTGCAAGCTTCGTCGGCAGTGATCATTTTTTTAATTATCTCTGCGACATATTCTTTATTTTGGTGCACTTCTTTTATTAAAATCTTCTCGGCGAGAAAGTAGCAAAAGCGGACGATCTCTTCTTCGTTTTCGTCATACATTTTTTTTCTGTAATTATCGATACCAGTAGAGACCTTAACCAGGGAATGTATACTATTTTTGATATCCTCTGTAGCCATTGTGAGGGCTTCTTCTTTGGCCTTTTGAATGCCTTGTTCGCGCCCCAATTTATAGGCTTCATTGTATGCATCGTCTTTTATCGACTGCACATATTTAAGAACTTCTGCATCAAAAACGCGTTTTTTTTCGCGACTACGGGCATCTGATAAACCCATTTGCTGCGCGACTTGGCCGTCGATTTTAAAATCCACAGTATCCACAAAGTGACCGCTTTTTTTAAAATCGGTCTCAGCGGCTTTCTGCTGCTTTTCTGCTGTAAGATCCACCGGGGAGTAGGCCTCGGCGGTAAATTTACTAAACGAAGACATCCTCTGATCCACCTCTCGCAATTGCGATCTTACCTTCGGCCTCAAGTCGTCGTGCAATGTTGACGATCTCTAATTGAGCCGATTCAACGTCCGCCACTTTAACTGGTCCGAGCGATTGCAAGTCTTCCGTCAACATTTCAGCTGCACGCTTAGAAATATTGTTGAAAACCTTATTTCTGATCTCTTCATTCGCTGTCTTAAGTGCAAGCAATAAACGGTCGTTTGGAACTTCCTTGAGAAGCTGTTGAATACCACGGTCGTCGATCTTGACCACGTCTTCGAAAACAAACATCAGCTTGCGAATTTCATCGGCCATTTCTTTATCGCGATCTTCAATAACACCAAGAATAGCTTGCTCGGTGTTCTTATCGAGCATGTTGATCATCTCGGCCACAACCTGAATACCGCCCAGTTGTGCATTATCCACGGTCCCCACATTCGACAATTCTTGTTTGAGCACCTTGTCGACTTCGGCGATGAGCTCCGGCGATACGTGTTCTAAGTTGGCCAAACGTAAAACCACTTCACCCTGAAGAGATTCCGGAAGACGTTTTAAAACGTCTCCACGCTTTTCGAGTTCTAAATGTGCAAGAATCACGGCGATTGTCTGCGGATGTTCATTTATAAGAAAGTTCACTAGAGCTTTCGTATCGACAAGTTCTAAACTCTCCAACGTGCGACTTTGGCGATTGGCAGAGTCCATTTGACCGACGATGCCACGCGCTTTGTCTTCACCAAGTGCCTCAATGATAGTTTCCTTTGAACCGATCTTATCCGAAAAGATGTAGTCCTCAGATTCGCTAACTAGTTCATAGAACTCTTCTAAAACCTTCTTAGTAACCTCGATAGGTACGATACGCAGACGATTCATTGTCGAAATCAATTTTTTAAGATCGGTCTCGTCCATATTTTTGAAAAACACTTTTGCGGCTTCTTTGCCGAGATAGTTAACAAGAATAGCCGCCTTCTCAAAACCTTTGAGAGAGCGATAATCTATATTTTCCGTTTTTCTAAGTTTTGCGCTCATCTTATTCCTACTTCGGGTTAAATATCACGTCTCACAAGCCATAAACTAAATGCACCTGAGGCTTTTTCCTCATCCTCTTGAACCATTGCCAAAATACGTTCTTTAAGAATTTCACTTTCAGCTTTTTCAGGATCAATAGGCGCATCAAGGACGGGCACAACTGTGCTCATGCCCGGAAGACGTGAATCAACAGATTGTAGCTCTTCCAGTTCCTCAATTGTTTTCGGAAGCATGTCGTCGATAGACTCCTGAAAGCTGTCTGTGAGCCACGCTGTGAATGGACGCACCACAAAGAGATAGACGAGGAGCAGACCGATAATAGCAATGACCCAACTTAAAGCAAAGCGAATCATTTTTTGTCGATAGAGTTCAGATGATATCTCTTCCACAGCCGTAAAGTCTTCTTTAGCAAACTGGAATGATTCGATTTTTACAGTGTCTCCCCGAGCTTCGCTGAATCCAATCGCATTCTTAACAATGGATTCGATTCGAGCGACTTCCTCTGGCGGACGCGGCTGCCACTCAGAAGTCTCTTTACCATTGGCCGTAACTGCCTTAACAACCCCATCTACAACAACCGCAATGCTCAGACGATTGATGCTGCCTGCCGACTCTACAATATTGGTGATCGTTTTCGGAACTTCGTATACGACATTATTAGCTTCTTTTTTTACATCTTGATTGAATGTCACATTGCCATTCTCAGATGCGCCAGGCAGATTTGCTCTCGCTCCGGCCACTCCTGTGGGATTAGAACGAGCACCTTCAACAGACTCTTGATTTGTTTGAGAGCTACGTATGGCTGTCTTATCAGGATCGATCGTTTCTTCCGTTTTTGAAATCTGGCGATTGTTGAGATCAACGCTCACACGCGCCATCACTTTTCCTTCGCCAACAACTTTTGCGAGAATTCCTTCGATGCGTTCTTGGAAGTAGTTTTCGATGCGACGACGTGAATCCATCAACTCCGCAGAGTTTCCTAAAGATTCATCATTCTTTTTAGACAAAATTCGACCGCGCGAGTCTACTACAGAAACGTTTTCGGCTTTCATATTTTCCACGGAATTGGCCACCAGATACGTTATACCACGAACTTGATCTTCGCTGAGGGTTTTACCTGGGTGCAGCTCCACCACCACCGATGCTGTTGGGGCAACCGCTTCCTCAGCGAAAACTTTTTTCTCGGGAATTGCGAGCATAACTTTAGCGCGGCTCACCGACTCAATCGTGCTGATCGAACGCATCAGTTCGCCCTGAATAGCGCGCTGGTATTTTATGCGTTGTTCGTAGGTTGTCGTGCCAAAGCTTTGTTTGTCGAAAAGTTCCAAGCCTTGCGACAACTTTTCTGATCCAACTTCCGACATAATAATCATTTGCGACGATGGTAAGAAGGAATGTGGCACCAGAATTGTTCTTCCGCTATCAACAATGTGATACGGAATCTTTTTAGTCTCTAGAACGTTAATAACCGACGACGTTTGCGCAGGATCGATATCTTTAATTAGTGGCACATAATCCTGGCGTACCGACATCAAGCCAATCGTCACCAAAGCAGCAACAGCAACGGCCACACTGGCAATTACCGACATACGCTTCACTGGCGTTAGACTCTTAAAGAAGTCCCTTAATTGTGAAAACAGAACGGAAAACATACCCTTCACAGCTCAACTCCTTAAACCTGCATTTTCATAACTTCGTTATAAGCATCGATCATTTTATTTCGCACGGATGTCATCAAACGAAGAGCAATGTCTGCTTTCTCTGCCGCTATTTTTACGTCTGCAATGTCCGTTGTTTCTCCAGTAGCTAACTGCTGCATTTTCACATCCGCAGTTTGCTGGAGATCGTTTACTTTACCGATGGCGTTTTGAAGAGTCTCTCCGAACGACGCTCCTTGCGTTTCGTTTAAAGAAGGTAACTTGTTTTTTAGTGGCGATGTGGCACCGCCAATATTCAAGTTACTACCTACGTTGGGACTTTTGATATGTAAACCATCCATGGTCTAAACACTCCTATAATTATGATACTTTGACTACAGCATCAATTGATACAAAAAATTACTCACCAATATTAAGGGCCGACATCGCCATGTCCTTAGTCGCGTTGAGTGCGGTAACGTTGGCCTCGTACGCGCGTGTCGCCTGAATCATATTTGCCATTTCTTCCATTAAATTTATGTTAGGGTACGCCACGTGACCTGTCTCATCGGCATTGGGATGATCGGGTTCGTATTTTAAGAGTGGCGCTCCCTGATCTACATGAATATCAGTGACTTGCACGCGGTTTACCGAGTTATTGGAGTCTTTAAGAAGCATCTCCGAAAACGTTTTCGCCTCCGGAAGCGCTTCCATCACCACATCTTTACGGCGGTAAGGCCCGCCTTCTGGCGTGTTTAAAGTGTTGATGTTGGCGATATTGCTCGAGATGGTATTCATTCGCACACGTTGTGCATTCATGCCACTACTGCTGATTCTGAACCCTGTACCGAAGTCCATTATCTACCTCCATCCGTAGCCGCATATTTTAAAGCGGCCAGTTTCTTATTGATGAGCTGGTTGGCAGTTCTATACATCAGATTGTTCTCGACCATATTGGCCATTTCTTTCTCGAGATCTACACTATTCCCATCGATACCCACTTCAGCATCAGGATTGTCATAAACACTAGCCTGCACAGATTCCAATGCATCCGCATTTTGTGCCTCGAGTGCGCTCGCTAACGCGTTTTCAAAATCAACAACCTTGGATTTGTAGCCCGGTGTCTCCGCGTTGGCCACGTTTGCCGAAATTACACTCTGCTTGAGCTCGCGCATTTTCGCCGACATGGCGAGTGCTTTTAGGGTGCTATCAAATATCTGACTCATTGGAGATTTCCTTTCCCAACTTGTATTCGTTCAGCTTATTTCTCAAGGTTCTGATGCTGATTCCGAGGAGCTTCGCCGCATGAGTTCTGTTTTGTTGTGTATGTTCCAGAGTTTTAATAATTAACATTTTCTCCGCATCATGGATGGTCATTCCCGGACCAAACGAGGACGATTTCTTTTCAATGAAACCGTCTATAAGAATTTCCGAAGCGAGAATTTCAGAATTGGTGGAAGTGAGCACACTGCGCTCAATTACGTTTTGTAGCTCTCGAACGTTTCCTTGCCACGACCATTTGACCAGTTTTTTGTGAGCGCACTCCGACAGTGTGCGGCCAGCGTGTCCATTAGCCGCGCACACCTGAGCAAAGAACAAATTCGCTAAATAACCAATGTCGTTGATGCGTTCCCGCAAAGGTGGAATGTGCACAGGTACAACGTTGATACGGTAAAACAGATCTCCACGAAATGTGCCTTGCGCTACCATAGCTTTTAAATCACGGTTCGTCGTGCATATGAAACGCACGTCAATAATGGTCTTCGTTTTGGCTCCAATGCGCTCAATTTCACGCTCCTGAATCACGCGTAGCAATTTTCCTTGGAGTTCCAAAGGAAGCTCGCTGATCTCGTCCAACAAGAAGGTGCCGCCTTGGGCCATTTCAATTTTTCCTATTTTGGTCTGGTGAGCGCCGGTAAACGAACCTTTTTCAAAACCGAAAAGTTCACTTTCCAGCAGACCCGCTGGTATTGCAGCACAATTTACGGCCACAAATGGTTTATTCTTTCGTGGGGAGTAGTCGTGAATCCAACGTGATAGTTCTTCCTTACCAACACCACTCTCTCCGCCGATGAGAATCGAGGCTTTGCTAGCCGCCACATTTTCGAGCAGTTTCAGAATATTCAATACGCCTGGATCACGAGTTGCGAATGATCGACTCATTTTCCCCCCTCTTTGCTTTTCATTGCTGGTACACGATCTATATACTTTTTATATTTTTCATCCCAGCTCTGCTGGTCTGAATTTTCTGCGGCAAGCTTTGCCCAAATACTGCTTTTTGAAATACGCTCAATCACTTCGCCCGCTTCCTTAAAGTTTCCTTCTTCGATATACATTTTACTAAGATCGTATTTCTCTTTATCGAAGTTGCTTTTAGAGTCTTTAAATTCGGAATAAAATCGTTTAAGGAACGACTTGTACTTCTCTTTGTCCCCAGTTTTGGAAAGGTATTCAATTTTGCTCTTTAGCACGTCGAATTTTTCCTCTTTTTCGGGCTTAAAGGTATTCACTAGAGTATCGATGGTTTGTACAGCTTTCTCTGGCTGATTTTTTTGATCGTAAATTTCTGCAAGTACGCGATAGTCCTCTTTAGCGGCAGGGTCTATGGCAGCTGCTTGCTGGACAGCAGATTCAAAATCGCTGCGTGCAATCGAGATATCGCGCTTAAGGCGCATGAACTCCACTTTGTCAGTCGCAGAAAGGTCGTCTTCTTTTATCTTTTCTAAATTAGCGAGCGCCTCAGGCACCTTTTTGGCATTCATCTGATTGCGCGTCATGTAAAGATAGACAGTGCTAGCTGGAATAATTTTTTCACTCGTCTTCTGAGGATCAACTCCAGCGATACTCTTAAGATACTTATCATAGTAAGACTGCGACAGATCGTGCATTCCGGCTTTTGCATAGATTCGGCCCTTGTAATAATTAAACGAGAGCAACTTTGATTTGTTCAGCCATAATTCGTCATATTCCTTGAGCTGGCGTATTGCAGAATCCGCCGTGCCCTGCTCAATTTCATTTTGTAAGAGACCTGCAAGCGAACGACCAATACGTCGGTGGAACTTTTCCGACTCAATCGGAATCTGCGACTGCTTAAAAAACGCCAATAGATACTCTACAGAAGTTCGGTAGTCCCCTCTGGAGTAATAAATGTCGGAGATTTGGAATGTAATAAAGTCTTCTATGTATGGTAGGCGAATTTCTTTCATCAAGGACTTCAGTTCGTTGATGTAAAGATCCAACTTATGATCTTTAGCACGAACCGCGTCTTGGCGAATGAGATGAACGCGTGCGATCTTTGCGCCCTCATCTGTATTAAATCGGAATAGGCTTTCATTATAGAATCCGCGCCAAACATCTTCACTCTTGTTTGCAATTTGCAGAATCTCACCCATGCGTGTCCAGGCATATGCAGCATAGGGATGTTGTGGGTGCTGTGATATAAAATTGCGATACGATTTTAAGCTATATTTATAATCCTCGTTCATAAACTGAGCTTCAGCCAAATTAAAATAGATATTTGGATACTTCTTAGCAGCCTGTGGATACTGACTAAGCGCAAGGTGGTAGTATTTTATCGCGTTTTCGTAATCCTTTTTTTCTAAAAATACGTCGCCCTTTTCAAATGTTGCCGCCTCGCGAACATCGGCAGAATTCGACCGTGAAAGCTCTTCGTAAATAATCCCTGCATCGCGATACTGTTTTGTGCGCATCAGTGCCTGCGCTAAAATCAAATTGATGTTTTCACGCAATGGAGAGGACTTAAACAACTCTACATACGTCTTTAGTGTGCGAGCTGCGTCCAAGAACTGATTTTCGCGCATGCGTAAAAACGCCAGCATAAGGTAGGTGCGCTCGGTAATGCTCGAACCCGGATATTTAGATATAAGCATGTCGTACATCCGAAGCGATTCACTCAGTAACTCTTTGTCTTTTTCTTTGTTATACGTGATCAGCAGCGCATCGGCCGCCATAAACGACATCATTTCAATATACTTAGAATCTGGATATTTTTTGGAATAAATACGACGTGATTTAAAAAACGCCTTAAAATCCTTTTTATCGAACATTTTTTTTGCTTTAATAAAATCTTTTGTTTCTGCGTCATCCGATTCTTCAACCTCGTAGGCAACGGGTCGCGTGACAATGCTGTTGAGATATTCACTTTCATTCAACAGAACCGGAAACCGCAGATACACCTGATCACGAGCCTCAATTAAAATATCCAGTGGAAATTTCATCTTTTCCATATCGATATCGAGTGGATCCTTAACCGGCTGTCTGTGCGCGGTTTTCTTTTTTTCCGCTTTTACCAAATCCTTTATGGCGATGTTTTTTACTACAGGCTTTTTGTCATCCAAATCCATAAGTAGTGAGGTGTTCGAAATGGTCTTAACGAATTCGTCAGAGGCCAACTGGCGTTCCAGTGACAGGGGCTTGTAATCCTGCTCCTCAATTGTATTGTCTTTTGTCGCCGATTCCTCGTCGTCACTGTTGCTTCCATTGACAGATTTTTTTAGCGTCTTTTTGTCGTTCGCTTTTGCTAGCGCTACCGCAGCACTATCCTGCTTTTCCTCATCAACATAAAAATCAATGGATAGGCTCGATGGAGAATCTGTGAGATAATCGAACATATCTATTGTGTCCGATGCCAATTTAAAAATCACAATGTCTTGGTCCAGTGCGGGACTTTTTTGAACATCGACAGAAACTATATGTTTGTCTCTGTAATTTTTGAGCTTTTTGAGTTTCTCCTCGCTCATTTGGCTAACCTTTAGTTCGATGGTCTTGCCTTTTCTTGTAAGCGTGTAGTCACTCGCACCAAGACCACCCAATTCCACGTGCGTGACATCATTAATATGGTTCACGACCATGGCGTCTTCTTGGCCAATTGCCACTAACGACCATAGAACACTACCAAGGAATAGCACCTTTTTTCCCATCGACTTTAGTGTTATGCAGAAAGAATAGTTCATCGCTAAGATACAAAGCACAAAGGATGCCACACCGACGAACAGCGCGAAGCGCTGGTCATTCATACTGTAATTGGCGTGTACTCGCAGACCTGCGGCCCTAATTCGGAGCGACAAATAAGCTAGCCAAACAAATTTCCGTCGGGGAAGACAAAGTTATGACGTCAAAAAGAGAAACGCCAAAAAACAGGAGTCGATAAATCGTCGACTCCTGCGAGCAGGTAAGGGATGGGCATTGAACCGTCTCGGGGGAGAAGGGTCTAGCTTGGGTAAAATATAAATTAAGGGGCCAGCCTTATCCGTTAGGAGAAGGCCGAGTTCAAGAGTGACAGTGCCGATTTAGCAGTCTGATTTGCTTGTGCCAACACCGAAGTCCCCGCGCTCATGAGAATGTTTTGTTTCGTCATCTCAGCGGTTTCTTCAGCGATATCCACATCACGAATGCGACTATTTGCGGCGGCCATGTTTTCGAGAGAGATCGAGATATTATTGATCGTCGATCCAAGTCTGTTTTGCATAGCGCCGAAGTCGGCTCTCATTGCGGATACGGCTACAATGGCTTCATCTATTGATGCTAATGAATTCTGTGCGGAAGCTTTGTCGGCAACTGTAGTTAGGTTTACGCCGAGAGCTGCACTATTGGCATCTGCTTTAGAAGCGTCGAATGATAATCTGTCGATATTTGGATCGTTACGAGTTCCCACTTGGAAATCGAGGACCGCGCCCGTACCACTTAGTAGTGGAGTACCGTTAAATTCGGTGGAGTCTGAGATACGATCGATTTCGTCGAGCATCTGTTGGTATTCCACATTAATGAGTTGTCTCTCAATGGGGCCGACAGTGTCTGATGCAGCCTGAACACCAAGTTCTCTTAAGCGGATGAGAATATTACTAATCTCTTGTAGACCACCCTCTGCAACTTGAATCATCGATACGCCGTCTTGAGCATTCCGGTGAGCTTGCTTGAGTCCTCTAATTTGACCCTTTAAGCTTTCCGAGATTGCTAATCCCGCAGCATCATCGCCAGCGCGATTGATTCGTTGTCCAGATGATAGCTTTTCCAAGCTCTTATCCAGTGCTAACTTTGTACCGTACAAATTTCTTTGTGCGTTCAAAGCCGCTGTGTTTGTATTAATTCTCAGGCCCATAACTTCCTCCTTGAAGCTCTCAGCGTCTATCCTTAGTCGCTCAGTAAGAGAGTAGTAATAAATTGGGCGTACTCTCTTATGTCACTGATCGGTGTCTCATATTGATTCTTTAAGGTTTATTGTCTCATTTTAGTAAAACTAGAATTAAGTCCTGTAAATTCGGGCATCAGGTCGAATATATTGCGTGCACCGATTATGAACTAGACCTTTTAGTTCTCAAGCATTGGAGAGTTTCGAACAATCCCGCCGCAGATTGAGACACCACCACGAACACCTATGACGCCTGTATAGAGAAAACACATCTTCTTCTCCCCGTTCATGCCTATAAAAGTCCCTGCCTGGCATATTTACTGCTCTATATATATGTGAAAGTCATTAGGGGGAAATATGTCTCAATATAGAACGCACATCACTTTACTACTCATGGTTGTTTCAATGGCCTGTGTTTCGATGGCAAGCGATATTGTGCAATCAACTGGTGACACCTTTACACGCACTTCCGATGCCTCGGGCTCACGCGGCTCAGGCGATCTTACATATTCGTTAGAGGCGACATGGAGAAAGAGCCATCAAAAGCCTATCGTGAGAATGCTCAAGAAGCATCGCCCACGCACTATTCTTATCCATCACACGGGAACCAAACAAAGCAACAAAGCCATTTCCAAAAAACTCCAGGGCCTGTACGACTATTCCATCCGCGCCGAAGGTAAAAAAGCCGCTTGGGGCGATGTTCCTTATCACTTCTATATAGATAACAAAGGAAACATGATGGGTGGGCGCCCGGTCGAGTTTCAACCAGACACGAATACTGAGTTCGATCCCAACGGATATTTAAATATTACTGTGGAAGGCAACTACACCCGCGCCGGTGGCGATGTCTTTAGCTCGGTTCAAAAAGCCACACTCAAGCGCTTGGTTGCCGACCTTAAAGCCAAGTACAAAATCAAGTCGGTCATGACCCATAAAGATGTGGCTCAAACTGAGTGCCCGGGGCACATAACAGCTGCGGGACTGTAATCGCTGAAAACATTTCACTGCATCTACAAATACAATGTTGAGCCTGTTAGATTCCGCGAAAAGGCAGGTTCACTATGAATGCAAAAATGGTTATTTTTTTAGTATCCACTTTTCTCACAGGATGCAGCAGTTTTGGACCAGGTATGGCCACAAGCAATGATCTCCGCGATTACAAAATGGGTTCTGCGTGCAGTGGATGGGTACTCGCTCCATCGCCAGTGCTCACCTGGTGGGGCCGAAACGACATATTAACCGCCGCTAAAAATGCAAATATCTCAAAAATTGCCGTCGTTGACCATTCCACTCACTGGTACTTCCTTTACGGCGAAACCTGCACCCACGTTTACGGCACTACAAACTGATTCGCACGCCTACCACTGTTGCGCACTTTCGTTTTGAGGAGCTCACGTCTCAAAAATAATCTCAATTTTCTGTAGTCCAAATCTTTTTTGTCTCAATATAAAATGCCGAAAAACGTGAATAGTGTTTCACCGTGAAACAATTCTGTATTTCTTAAGTCTAGAATCTCAAATCTAGACTTAAAACGTATCATGATGTGCCGATCAATTGGATACAGTGATCACATCGTAGACAAAAAGTTTACATAAGAAGTGATCCATAAATAGACCTCAAGGAAGATTGGTCACGACACATAGGGAGAAACATATGTCGTTACGTATTAACACCAATCTTGCTTCTATTAATAGCCAAAGGCAGCTATTCAATACAAGCCTTTCACAAAATCGCAACTTAGAGCGTTTGAGTTCTGGTTACCGAATCAACCGTGCTTCCGATGATGCCGCTGGGCTCGCCATTTCCGAGAACCTTCGCGCGCAGATAAGAGGTATGAAGCAGGCCAACCGCAATGCGAACGATGGTATTTCATTAGCTCAGGTGGCTGAAGGCGGCCTCAATGAAATTTCTAATATGTTGATTCGTATGCGCGAATTGGCAATCCAGGGCGCTTCGGACACAGTAAGTGACGTAGAGCGTGGATTTATCGATATGGAATTCCAAGGTCTTAAAAAAGAAATTCAGCGTGTTGCAGAAGTCACTGAATACAATGGTCAAGAACTTCTCAATGGCTTGGGTGGTGCCTATGAAATTCAAGTGGGCGTTCACAACGATCCATTCCAAGACCGCATCACATTTGATGCCACTGGCGCAGATGTAACACTCGATGCATTAGGATTAACGTCGGAATCGTTGGCCGGAAAAGACCCTGCTCGTAACACTCTTGCCGTGCTTGATGAGAGCTTAACAAAAGTGAATGCGACAAGAGCGGACCTCGGGGCCTTCCAGAACCGTCTGGTATCCACAATCAATAACTTGAACATCGCCCATGAGAACTTGTCAGCTGCCAACTCTCGTATCAGAGACGCGGACGTAGCAGAAGAGACAGCAGAGCTGACTCGTAACAACATCATGATGCAGGCAAATATGTCGACGCTCAACCAAGCGAACAACATTACGAACCTTGCACTCAAGTTGTTAGGCTAAGCTTTCACGAACTGGCTGTTGGTTTTTCGACAGCCCTGAAGAATCGATAAAAAAGAAGAGGTGGTTCTCCACGCCTCTTCTTTTCTATTTTTCGGGGATGTTCTTGTGAACAAAAGTGTGTCCGTACCTTTTTTACTTGCGGCGAATGTAATGGTAGGACGCGAACAGTCCCATCAGAAGTGCTGTCGAGTACAGTCCCCAACTCAATATGGGAATTCCGTAGTACTCGGGCATATGCTGATAGCCAGCCGTCATCGATCCGCCAATCACCAAGCCTGCAATCAATATGGAAAAATAAAGCAAATACGCCGACTGCTCAATCAGGCGAAAAAAGTGAGCCGACTCCTTAAACTCAATGCGCTTGGCGTAGTCGGCCTGATTGATCTTGCGCGCGTAGTTTTTAATATCTGCTGGCAACGATTTTGCCAACGACGACCACTCACGCGACAATGTGCCGATGTCGTCCACAAGCAACAACGGATCGTACTTTAAGCGCACAATCTCGGCTGAAAAATCAAATATGTACGGTAATAAATCGAAGTCTTCTTTTACACCCTTACCCAAGCCCTCTAACGTCACGATCGACTTAAAGAACAGCAAAAGCTCCGATGGCAAAAATACATCGTGTTTGTAGGAAACCGATGCGGAATCGATCAAAAGCCGTCCCGAATTCACCTCGCTCATGTTCAAGCCAAAAAATGGCGAGAACAGCATACGCAGATCGCGTGCAAACTCATCACGATTCACATCTACGGACTGCGAAGAGAGCTCCAAATATTCATACGCCAGGCGGTCGTAATCTTCTGTGGCCATAGCCACAAACATGTTCGCAATCGCGGTCTTGACTCTGCGTGAGAGGCGCCCAACCATTCCAAAATCGATAAAACCCACTTGTCCTGTAGGCAGTACAATCAGGTTGCCGGCATGCAGATCGCCGTGGAAAAGGCCGTGTTTGAAGACCATGTCAAAGTACGCGCGTAAACCAATTTCCATGAGCTTTTCGCGTTCGGCGGCATTGATCGAAGGCTCGGCGGCGCGCAGGGAGACACCGCTTAAGAGCTCTAACACCAAAACTTCGGCGCAAGAATCCTTGATGTATACTTTGGGAATAACTACATTAGGATTGCCCTCAAAGTTTTCGTAAAAGCGACGAACGTTGTTCCCCTCAACGATAAAGTTGGTCTCGAGCTCTAGCGAGTACGCGAATTCATTGACGAGTTCGCGCGGGTTGAACAATCGCGACTCCGGGAAATACTTCTCGATGGCGTCCACAATAAATTTTAAAACGTTGATGTCTTCGCGGATGGTTTTCGCAATTCCGGGCTTTTGAATTTTAAGAACAACCTTATCACCATTCGACAGTGTGGCCTTGTGGACCTGCGCAATACTCGCCGAACCCAACGGAACTGGGTCGATCTCATGAAATAAAGTATCGAGGCGCTCTCCATAATTGCGGGCCAAAACTTCGAGGATAAGGTCGAATTCTACTGTTGGAACTTGATCATGAAGTTTTTTAAGTTCTTCAACAAAATCGGGAGGAACGATATCTGGCCTAGATGCCAACAGCTGTCCGAGTTTAATAAAGGTCGGACCTAGCTCCTCAAGCGCCATTCTAAATCGCTGTGCCGTCGTGAGCGAAGACATCTCCTCGCTGGTCCATGAACCCGGCAGATAACTAGCGAGATTTCCTTTTTGAACCACGTCCTGAAAGCCGTACTTTACTAGAACTCTTAATATGGTTCTTAAGCGAGAAACGTTTTTGATTGTTCGGCGCAGCTGGCTTGGTGCTTTGAGAATTTGTTCCATAGCTTTTCCTTTTCGCTCCTTCGAGAACGAAATCAATTTGCCCTTCTTCCACATTCACGGCGGCGACCAATACTTTTAAAGCATCGCCGATACGGAATGTGAGTCCGGTTTTTTTACCGCGAAGAAGCAGGTTCTCCTCGTCAAACTCCATGGCCTCGTTGCTGAGGTCGTCAAGCTTGATTAAACCATCCACATCAAATTGTCGCAGGAGCACGAACACACCAAACTTGGTGACACTGCTGATAACGCCATCAAAGACACTACCAACATGTTCGTACATGAAGCGCGCTTTTTTAATCGCCTTGATCTGACGTTCGGCTTTTACCGAGCGCTGTTCGCAGGCGCTCAAAAAAGTCCCGGCACTGGCCAATTTTTCTTCGCCGAGGCGGGCGTTTCTGTATTTCGAGATTTTAAGGCTCTTTAACAAGCGGTGCACGATCAAATCGGGATAACGGCGAATGGGCGATGTAAAATGGGTGTAGTATTCGAATCCCAATCCAAAGTGGCCCACATTGATGTCGCTGTACTTGGCCTGCTTCATACTGCGCAAGGTGAGAATGCTAAGGACAATACCTTCAGGTTTGCCCTCAAACTCTTCGAGGCCTTTGGTCAGTTTTTTCTGGATATCGGTGGTGCCGATCTTTTTGCGGTAGCCAAAATTGTTTAAAAACTTTTCCACCGTTTCCACATCTTCGCGATCGGGAGCTTCATGGATGCGGTAGAGGGCGGGAATATTGGCCTTGTGTAGAATCTTAGCCACCGACACATTGGCAATAAGCATTAGCTCCTCGATCAACTTGTGCGCGAACACGCGATCCGCACGGATGATGTCGACCGGTTTACCCGCGTCATCAACGATGATCTCAGTTTCAGAAATTTGCAGATCCAAAGATCCATCGCGAAAGCGTTTGGCCATAAGGACTTTTGCCAAATCCGAACAGGCACGAATATTTTTAGTTACCGCAGGATTTTTGTGCTGGGTCTCGCCGGAGAGAATGTCTTGAGCCTCACCGTAAGTGACGCGCGCCTGGCTGTGCATCACTGCTTCGTAAACCTCGGAGGATTCTACTTCGCCGTTAAAACTGATCTGCATTTCACACACAAAACACAAGCGATCGACCAATGGTTTGAGCGAGCACAGCTCATTGGAGAGCTGTTCGGGCAGCATCGGTATTACAAAGTTTGGAAAATAAACGCTGGTACCGCGCTCGTAGGCCTCGTCGTCGATAGGTGATCCCATGTGCACATAGTGGCTCACGTCTGCAATAGCGACCCAAAGATGAAAACCCTTAGGATTTGTACTCACGTAAACCGCATCATCGAAATCTTTGGCGGTTACGCCATCGATCGTGATCAGTGGCAAATCGCGAAGATCTTTACGTCCCTGTATTTCCTGAGGCAATACATGATCGGCAAGGAGTTCGGCCTCGTGAATAGCCGCCGCAGGAAAAGTGCGCGGTAAATTGTGCAAATGGGACACTCGCTTGATGTCATTTAACGGATCAGTGGCGTCGCCAATCACCTCTACCACGCGTCCAGCAAACTCTTTTCCTTTTTCAGGAAACTGCGTGATCTCGACGGCGACCAAATCGCCATCGGCAGCACTGCGGCTGTTCTTAAAAGGAACCACGAGGGGTTCGCCCCACTGTGCGGTTTTCTCCTCGATATGGCCATCGCCATTTTTCTGTTTGCGGAACGTGCCCACCACGCGGGTGGTCCCGCGCGATAAGATCTTTACCACTTTACCGAAATATTTGTTTTTCTTGTCTGACGGCATGACATCGATTTCCACCGTATCATTAGTCATTATACCCACCATGTCTCCTCGCGAGAGAAAAACATCGGGATGATCAGAGTCTATTGGAATAAGAAAACCGAATCCGTCGGGGTGTCGCTTGATTGTACCTTGAAGTCGCTTCGTGCCACGCATGTAGGCCCCAGTATCATTGTCCCCTCGTGAGAAGTCTACAGCTAATTGCGAATGAATAATGAATTAATTTAAACGTTTTGACTCAAAGCGTGTACAACCGAGAAGACTCTACCTTTCAGAGGAGGATTCCTTTAGATTGGCGCCATGAAAGTGGAACCCATAGGAACAGTGCTCTCCCCATTCGCAGACAAATTCGGCACGCCTCGACAGTCGCAAATTGCCAAAAGCACTATCTCGGAAATACGTTTCGAAAAGAAGCGCGTATCACGAGATATGTTCGTTGGTTTTCGCGTTGGAGATCCTCTATGGGTGATTTTTGGTTTCCACCTTAACAATCAAAAAAAGGTGATCGCTAAGGTCCATCCTCCCCGCCTCAAGGGCAAAAAAATTGGCGTCCTGGCTTCGCGCTCCCCACACCGGCCCAACCCCATCGGGCTTTCGATTGGATTCATCGTGCGCATCGATGATTTTAGCCTCTTCGTTTCTGGATTGGACATTGTCAGCGGCACACCTGTATTCGATATCAAACCCTATTTGCCAGAATTTGATCGCCCCAAATCGAGTGCGCCTGCGGATTGGGTTAAAAAACATCCATTCACTAAAATGAAAGTCCGTTTCGCTAAAAACCTAAAGTTTCCGATGAAGGATAGTGCCAATTTTAGGAAATGCCTGCGTGAGATATTGCGCGAAGATCCACGACCGCTCGCTTATTTTTCACGCCCCGATCACCAGTACTGGCTGCGCTACGACAGGTGGGATATTGGATTTACTATCGCCGAACCTGAGCTTACGGTAAATTTCATTAAAGCCGTGTTGTTTTGAGATTAAAGTTGGCGCATATCCCTAATAATCCTTAGGTTTTTCAATAAACCACTCGCTATTTAGTAAACTTTGTTTATAATCATAGTCTGAGCTCATTGGAGGAGCCCCATGAAAAAGAAGCCGCTGCTCTTTACTCTTGTTCCATTAATTTTAATTGGCGTTTGTGTATCTCTGTACTTTCAAACGGCCTATGTGCTCCAGGCACCGCTCACGGATTACTCTCGCATCTTAAAAAAAATCACAGTGTTCAACTGGGTCATGGTGAGCATAATGATCATTGCGGGCATCGCCATTCTCCGTAGTAGTAAATGGGCAAAACTGTTTATGCCCATGGCCATCGCCGCCGTGATTTGGAACAACTATCTGGTCGCCACCAAGACCAACAATTTTTCCATTCCTCAGATTGTGCTGGCCATCTTGTTATTTGCCGCTGTATTTGCGCCCTTATACACTAAAAAGCTGCGAACCGTTCTCACGGATCGGCGCCAGCAATGGTGGAAAACGCCGTTTCGCAAACGCGTTCCGGTGCCAGTCGCCGTGCGCATGTCTCATGGCTCCACTCATTTGATGCAAACTGTGGATGTATCCACCACGGGACTCTTTTTACGTGTAGACAACGATGTAAAAGCCAGTATGCCGAAACTCGGCGAGCGCGTTACACTGCAGTTGAATTTGGGACGCGACCGAGAGCTCAAATGCTCGGCCGTGGTGGTGCGCTTCACTGAAGGACGCGATCAACAACCGGGTGGCATGGGTCTACAATTTGTTGAACTTGCGGGCAGCAACCGCAAAGCGCTCAATCAATTTCTTAAGAGTCCAGACACCCCTGCTTAGGAAAATTTTTTTAAAAAGAAAAAGTCCATAAGTTTTAAACGCTGATTCTTATACAATTCCTCTTTGCCGTAAAAGGTTTGCCGCCACTGCACACCACCTCGCCACAAAAAAAGAATCATACTTCGCCAAGTGACATACAGGGAAAGCAACACAGAAAATGGCAGCGCCAAGAGTACGATCGCTGAGTAATCCGATAACTTTTTCACCAAAAGATAATTCGAAACCTGGAAAATCAAATAACATACAAATAACGGAACCAATGTCCATATCGGAGCTAAAAAAGGGGCAAGTGCGATTCCAAAGTGCCACGCGAGTACAAAAAACGAAAAACTCAGAACGGCTGTTACGCTGTATTGAAATATAGAAAATGAATTCTTCTCGAGCCCTCGAATGTACCCACCCACCGTCGGATACCACTCCAGCTTTAGCTCGTCGAGTCCGCCCAATATATCACTGCGCGCTCCATGGGTTTTCATCATAAAAGCAAAACCGCCATCATCGATCACTTCCATCTTAAGCCACTCAACGCCCGGAGTGGCTCGATAAGCACTAGCTTTAGCCAAATTGAATGCCCCACAACCAATAGCTTCACGGCGGCGAACGTCTTTCACCTTGGGAATATCGATTCCCATTGAGCCCGCAATCAAAAATTGTGTCATACACATCTTGAGCCCTATGCCTTGCGCGCTAATGTGTGGAACGAGAGTGAGAAAATCCAAGTTTTCCTGAACGCAATGGGTGAGCGCTTTTTTAAGAGTATCCTTAGCGTAGTGAACGTCGGCATCAGTAAAAAGCAACCACTCACCCGTGGCCTCTTGAAGCGCTACATGCTGTGCATGGACTTTTCCCAACCACCCTTTTGGCAGTTCGCGAACCTGTAGAACGCGCAACTGCGGATGCGTTTGAGCCAGGCCCAAAAGAACCTCTGCTGTGGAATCCGTTGAACGATCATCGACAACAATCACTTCAAAGTTGGGATAATCCAGTGCCAGGAGAGAGGTGAGTGCTGGACCGATCGTAGTGGCCTCATTGCAAGCAGGCACAATCAAACTAACGCGAGGATAATTTGCCCCCGGTAAAAGACGCACATTCTTGAGCAAATTGAGATGACGATAAAACTGAAACTGTCGCATAGCCACGAGCAACAAACCCAATGCCGATAGCAGAGTCCACAAGGCCATAAAATCAACCTCCTGGAAATTACATTTTATTAGGTGCCGGGATTCCGATGATACCTAGGCCATTCTTAAGAACCATTCCTGCAGCCTTTGCTAGCGCCGATCGTGCACGTTTGAGCTCCATATCATCGATCTTACCAATCGGACAGTCGTGGTAAAAGGTATTGAATAACTGGGCGAGTTCATACACAAAGGTGCAAATTAAAGACGGCTTAAGATGTTGAGATGCGTTTTCGACTAAACGGTGAAACTGCGCCATCTTGTTGACCAGTGCCAATTCCGAAGGATGGGTCAATACACTGTAATCAATTCCGCCCGCCAAATCCACGGGGTTCTTCTCGAGCAAGGACTGAATACGCGCATACGCGTATTGCACATACGGCCCCGACTCCCCATCGAGCTTGAGCCAATCTTCCATTTTAAAAACGATCTTTTTGTTGGGATCCATTACGTTCATTCCGTACTTAATAGCCCCTTGTGCCACCATGTCGGCAGTGGCATTGATATCGTCCACAGACCACTGGCCCTCGTAGCGACTCAAATAGTTATTTTTTACGTGATCGCGCATTTGATGAATCAAAGCAGTGATCGGGACTATATTTCCTTTGCGCGAACTCATCGCCCCATCGGGCAATTCCACAAAATTGTATTTGAGGTGAAAACATTTGCTCGCCTGCTCAAAGCCCACCCGCTTGAGTGTTTCGAAAACCTGTTTAAAATGCAGCTCCTGGCGCATATCGACCACATAAATGGACAGCGATGGATCATAGTTTTCAAATTTACGGCGCGCCAACTCCATATCCTTGGTGGCATACAAACCGTTGCCATCCGATTTCAACAACAAGCAAAATCCCAATTTGGCGTCTTCCAAATTTTTACCAATGGCACCTTGAGATTCCTCAAGTTGTCCCTCTTTATAGAGTTCCTTGATCCAGGCCACCGAGGGACTATCCACCTCAGACTCCCAGTACCAAACATCAAAATGGACATCGGCCCAATTGTACACTTTTTCCATGAGATCAATCGACCACTGGCGCGTCTCCACCCACAAGTCGTAATATTCACCCTGTTTTTGTTCGAGCTGCTTGAGGATTGCGGTAAGTTGCTCGCGATTTTTATCTTCTTGTGGCGTGCCCTTTTCGTCTTCGAGCTTAATGTGAGCCTTCGAATACATTCGGCCCAGCCATTCACCTTTACCCGCAGGAGGCACAGGGTCTGCATTGTGATGCTTCATGTACCACAAACACTTGGCCACGTGAGTTCCCACATCTCCAGGAAATGTGGTGGCCACTACCGGGCGACCACTGTAGCGAAGCAAGCGGACGAGCGCGTTACCCATGCAAAGATTGCGCATGTGTCCCACGTGCAACTCTTTGTGTGTGTTGGGTTGCGAGTACTCCACCATCACAGGTGTCATCCACACTTCCGGGAGTTTATCCATATAGCCGTGCAGATAGTTTTTTATAACGTTCTCACCGTAAGTTTTGCCGCTAAAAAAGAGATTGAGGTAGGCCCCCGCCACCTGCACATCACTGAACAAGGAGTAGCCTTTGAGTTTTTCGGCGAGTGCCTGAGCGATCTCTTGTGGCTTCTTACCGAGCATTTTCGCAAATGGAAAACAAGGCAGGGCAATATGACCCAGTTCCATCTTGGGTGGAGTATTGAAGAGGTCGGCAACAGAATTCACTGTTAGCTCTACAGCGCCCATTTTTACCAATTCGTTAAAAATAGCCTCAGAAGTTTTTAAGTATAGGGGATCCAAATAGGAGTTCTTCACACCAAAAAATATATACTGTCGTTAGGAGTTTGAAAAGGACTTCTTACGAAGCTCGTCGCAAGAATCGTGGATCGATTTGCGATATGTCGGTGATGGTCTCGCACTCAACGCGATCTTTACCGTTGGCTTTCGCTTCGTAGAGCTTAGCATCCGCCATGCGCACCATAGTTTGCGCATCCATCAGACTTTTTCCGGAATCAATAATGCAACCGCCAAAACTTGCCGTTAGGAACATACGGTCGTCACCATTCACATATTCTGACTCTGAAATCTTTTTACGCAGGCGATCGGCAAAACGCTCGGCTCCAGCCGGCTCTGTCTGCACCAGACAAATCAAAAACTCATCACCACCATAACGGGCCGCAAAGTCGACCGATCGAATGGTGTTTTTGATCAGTTTCCCGGTTTGCGCCAGGACAAAACTTCCGAACAGGTGATCATGATTGTCGTTCACGTGTTTAAAGTCATCCATGTCCATCATAAATATAGCCACACTGTGTTTATAACGACGAGCTCTTTCGATCTCATTGTTGATGCGATCATAGATGGTGCGCATGTTGTAAAGACCGGTCAAATCATCGATGTCGACAAGGCTTAAAAGCTTTTTATTCGCCTCGCGCAGTTCATCCTGTGATTCTTTGAATTTGAGTTGGCACTTCACGCGTGCAATCAGTTCAAGTGGGTTAAATGGTTTGCAAATATAATCCAATGCGCCCGACTCGAGCCCGCGAATTACATCTTCCGTTCCATTTTTACTGGTAAGAAAGATCACCGAAATAAACTCTTCACGCTGACGAATAGCTCTGAGTGTTTCGAAACCATTCATGCCCGCCATATTGATATCGAGGATCACCAAATCTGGTTTAAACTCGGCAAGCAGATTGACACCATCAAGCCCATTTGAGGCTTCACGCACAGCGCAGCCCTCGTGCTCCAATAAGCGCGAAACAATCCTGCGATTGTCCTTGTCATCATCGATGATTAATACCTTGTGCTCACGTGCCATGCAAATCGAGTCCTCTTCTTACCTAACCTATCGGAAGTAACCGCTAATTTTTATAGTAGCTGAGCGTAATTTTCGACGCGGGGGCTGCGGGAGTCGGGGTTTTGAGGCTGGGTTATTTTTCTGGATCTGACAGACTTTGGAACTGCCGCTACGGAAGGCGCATCGTCCATGTGCTCGCTGGGGCCTTCCTGGCCCCAGAGCTTCCTTCGCGCCAGTTCCAAAGTCTGTCAGATCCAGAAGAATAACCCAGAATCCTGGGCTGCTCAGGCATCGAAAGGAACTAAAAAAGGACGACTCCGACGAGGGTGAGAAATGCGCAGTTTCGATGAAAAAAGATGTGACCCGCCAACTGGACTTTTGTATATTTTCTCGCATGTCCTACAATCATACCGATATCGACCAGAAGTGGCAGGAACGCTGGGAAAAAGACAAAGCGTTTGAAGCTGTGGATTTCTCTTCAAAACCGAAGTTTTTCGCACTGGATATGTTTCCGTATCCATCAGGCAGCGGACTTCATGTAGGTCATATGGCCTCCTATACACCAACGGATGTCGTGTCTCGATACAAACGCCAAAAGGGATTTAACGTTCTTCACCCTATTGGATACGATGCTTTTGGTTTGCCGGCCGAGCAGTATGCGATTCAGACGGGAATTCACCCCGAGATCACAACTAAAAAAGCCATCGAGAATTTTCGTCGCCAACTGAAAAGTTTCGGATTTAGTTTTGATTGGTCGCGTGAGATTTCAACGTGTGAGCCGGGATACTACAAATGGACGCAGTATATCTTCTCGGTGCTCTACAAGCGTGGACTGGCTTATCAAAAAGAAGCGCCGGTGAACTGGTGCCCGGCCCTCAAAACAGTGCTTGCCAATGAAGAAGTGGTCGATGGAAAAAGTGAACGAGGGGGACATCCCGTCGTTCGCAAGATGATGAAGCAATGGATGCTCAAAATTACTGACTACTCGGACAAGCTTTTAAAAGATCTCGACATCATCGACTGGCCGGAACGCACCAAGGAGGGCCAACGCAACTGGATTGGAAAATCCATTGGCGCCTATGTAGATTTTTCCGCATACATAAAGAACAACGGCACCAGCGTGCTCGATCAAAATCTGTTTGATGCCTTGGTAGGGAAAACCGATCAAGTCACAATCAAGGTATTTACTACCCGCCCCGATACTCTCTTTGGCGTTACATTTTTAGTGCTATCACCCGAACACCCTCTCAACCTTTCGATCACCGCACCTGAAAAGTTAGCCGAAGTGCAAAAGTACATCGCCGATGCTGCGGCCAAGTCGGAGCGCGATCGTAAAGCCAATCTGGAAAAGACCGGTGTGTTCACGGGCAATACCGCCACTCACCCACTCACCGGAAAGCCCATTCCCATTTGGATCTCCGATTATGTCCTTATGGACTACGGCACGGGCGCTATCATGGCCGTTCCTGGTCACGATGCCCGCGATTTTGAGTTTGCAGAGAAGTTTGGACTGCCAATTACACGGGTTCTGCAAAGCGAAGAACCGCTTCCTCACGAAGGTGAAGGAACGCTGATCAATTCCGATTTTCTCAACGGGCTTTCCAAAACCGATGCGATTCTCAAAGCGATGGACATGCTCGAGTCCAAAAATCTAGGACAACGTACGCTTCTCTACAAGTTGCGCGACTGGTTGTTCAGCCGACAACGCTACTGGGGCGAACCGTTCCCCGTCATTTACAACGACGAAGGCCGTACCGTATTGGAAAAAGAACAGCTTCCCGTGGTTTTGCCAGAGGTGGCCGACTACGAGCCTTCCGATGCCGGCGAGGCGCCATTAGCGCGCGCCACCAAATGGGTCAATACTCCTCTCGGGCGCCGCGAAACCGACACGATGCCGGGCACTGCGGGATCTTCGTGGTATTTTTTGCGTTACACAGATCCTAAAAACAACAACGACTTTGCCGATATGGCCAAGCAAAAGTACTGGATGCCAGTCGATCTTTACGTCGGTGGTCCCGAGCACACAGTGAGCCACTTGCTCTACTCGCGCTTTTGGCAAAAAGTTCTTTTTGATGCCGGCCTGGCATCACATCCAGAGCCGTTTCAGAAGCTGGCTCACCAAGGAATGATTCTCGGGCCGGACGGCGAAAAGATGTCTAAATCCCGCGGCAATGTGGTGAATCCCGACGACGTCCGTCAGGAATACGGTGCCGATGCGCTTCGCTGTTTTATTTTATTTTTAGGCCCGATGGACCGCGACAAACCCTGGAATTCCACGGGTATTGTGGGCGTTCGCAAATTTTTAGAACGCGTTTGGCGCATGTCCGTCAGTGAGGACGGCAGCCTCAACGTCGACGATCAACCGTTGCCCGCGGAACTGGAAAAAGTTCTACACAAGACAATCAAAAAAGTAGGCGAAGATTTGGAATCGATGAGCTTCAATACAGCTATCAGCGCCCTGATGATTCTGGTCAACGAAGCCTACAAACACAACTCGCGTTCGCGCCTTTTGCTCGAACCGCTTTTGGGAATCATGGCCCCCTTTGCCCCTCACATGGTAGAGGAGCTTTGGCAAAAGATGGGACTGAGCGGTCTCGCTTCGCTGTCCCCGTGGCCGAGCTACAATCCTCAGTTGACTATAGACGATACAGTCAGTATTGGAGTTCAAGTTAATGGAAAAAGACGCGGCTCGATAGATGTGTCTCTGGACATGAGTCAGGAAGCCGCCGTAGCGTTAGCATTGACTGTCGAAGCCATTAAGGCGGCTGTCGGCGATAAAGGGCCCGGGAAAGTCATTTATGTTCCCGGAAAAATTTTAAATATAATTTCTGCTAATTAAAAGGAACTATGGAAACAACGCCAACAACCGAGACAAAAATGACAACAAAATCCACCTCATGGTCTTCTGTTAAATCCAAAGAGCTTTACGGTATCGATACTTGGGGCCATGGATATTTTGATGTTAACAAAAAAGGAAACGTGATTGTTTGCCCGCGTGGTGAAAACGGCCCAAAAGTGGATCTCTTGGAACTGACCAACGACCTCAAAGAGCGCGGGATCCGCACCCCGATGCTATTGCGCTTTCCCGATATCACCAAGGAGCGCATCAAACTTCTCAACGAGTGCTTCAGTCGCGCCATCAACGAATACAACTACAAAGGCCGTTATCAGGGGGTTTACCCTATTAAAGTCAATCAACAACGTCACTTGGTAGAGGAGATCATCAATTTCGGTGAGACACATTCTTTAGGTCTGGAGTGCGGCAGTAAGCCCGAACTTCTTGTAGTGCTCGCCATGCTCAACAATCCCAAGTCGATCATAATTTGTAACGGATTTAAGGATCCGGAATATATTGAAACGGCAATTCTATCTCGCAAACTGGGGCGCAACACTATTGTGGTTGTCGAACGTTTGGAAGAGTTGGATTTAATTCTTAAGGCGTCTAAAAAATTCAACACCCGTCCCAAAATCGGCTTGCGCGCGAAGCTCCAATCCAAAGGCGCCGGTCGGTGGGTGGATTCCGGTGGCGATCGCTCCAAATTTGGTCTTACCACTGGTGAGATCTTTGCGGCCTTTGAAACCTTACGCAAAGAAGACATGCTCAACTGTTTGGATCTGGTTCATTTTCATGTGGGCTCGCAGATTCCGTCAATCAAGCAAATCAAAAGCGCGCTCAAAGAAGGCGCTCAAATTTATGCCGAACTCCACAAACTGGGCGCTTACCCAAGCTACTTGGATGTGGGCGGCGGTCTCGGTATTGATTACGATGGTTCCGGTCTTTCTGAATCGTCTGTGAATTACAACGAACAAGAATACGCCAACGACGTTATCTCCATTGTACAGGGAACGTGTGAAGAGAAGAACGTTCCTATGCCTACCATCGTTACCGAGTCGGGTCGCGCGACAGTGGCTCACCATTCGGTGTTGGTGTTCGATGTTCTTGGACTCAATCGTGTGCAACACACCGGCCCCCTCCCAGATGTCAAAGAAACGGACCATAAAGTTGTGCATGAGTTGCGTGATATTCACAACAATATGACTCTCGAAAACTTGCGCGAGTACTATAATGATTTGAATGAGCTCAAAGACAATACCTTACAATTATTCACCTTTGGTTTGCTCTCCCTCGCAGAAAAAGCCTCCATCGAAACTCTGTTCTGGTCGATCTCCACGAAGATGGCCAAACTTGTCGAGGATGACGCCGACCACGAAGATATCCGCAAACATCTCACCGAATTTTTATCCGATACGTACTTCTGCAACTTCTCGGTGTTTCAGTCTCTCCCCGATTCTTGGGCCGTCGATCAAATTTTTCCGGTAATGCCCATTCATCGCCTGGAGACTCAGCCCAACAAATCGACCATGCTCGTCGATTTAACTTGTGATTCGGATGGCAAGATTGCCCAGTATCTCAATCCACAAGAAGGAGCTCCGCAGTCCACATTAAAAGCGCACGAAATCATTCCCGGAACTCCCTACTATATGGGTGTGTTTTTAGTGGGTGCCTACCAAGAAATTCTTGGAGATCTGCACAATCTATTTGGCGATACCGACGCCGTACACGTTTCCATTTCCACCGACGGTTATCAAATCGAACACGTGGTAGAGGGCGATACGGTTTCGGAGGTGCTGAGCTATGTACAGTACAACCGCGAAGAGTTGATCAATCGATTGCGCAAAGCCAGCGAATCCAGCATCATCAGCGGTTCCATGTCCAAGCAAGAGGCAAAACTTTTAATTCAATTGTATCAAGAAGGCTTGTCTGGATACACTTATCTGGAAGAACCGGATCATATTTTCGGCAGCTAAGGAGTTTTTATGAGATCGATCATCGCGATTTTAATTTTTATGTGTGCTTCTGTCAGCCATGGTTTTACCGATGGTTGGAAGTGGGGCATTGGGTTCGACAACGTTGCCAATGTTAAATCGTCGTCAACTTTGGATATTGTCTCGCCAAAACTTTTTGGCGACATTCGCGAATTCTCGCTTGTTCTGTCCGCGAGCTCCCAAACTCTCAACTACAGTATCCTCAACGACGATCTTGCCGTTATTCCCGTGCGTCTAATGCTTGAAGTGCGTAATCCTGTTTACAAAGAAATCGTGTCTGGCTATGTACGTATCGGCGCGGGATATTCATTTGCGAGTGATAGCATTATTCATAAAGACCACAGTTACTTTATTTTGCCGGTAGCCATCGGCGCCGATATTTTTCAGTACGACATCAACGGCCATCATGGCTCCGTTTATTTTCAGGCCTCCTACGATGTCAATTTTGTGGACTCTACCGACGGTCTGTCCGACGATCTCGATGGCACGGGCATCACCGTAGGTGCGCGAATTTTCTATTAGATTTGAAAGCGGCATTGCCCACTGCACTGCCGCCGCGCCAGCCTCGCTGTACATCGCTTTCAAACTTTAATGTGTTCCTCATTTAAGACGTTCGTCGCACAGACTTTCCTCTGTACTAAAAACTGGTGCCAATGGTTCAGTTTTCTCGCTTTGATACAGTCATTTTGAGTCATTGCATTTAATAAATTCGGATTTACACCGATACTATTAGAGAGAGAATGCGATGAAAATCCAACAACTTTGCCGACATTTCAAATTTGCAGCGCTCCTTGTGATTTTCGTAGCGCTCATGCCGCTCGACTCCGCCAATGCTGTTTGCCAAAACTTGCGTCAGTGGCTCGCCAATGCCAACACCACGGCATGGGCCAACAACAACAACTGGAACCCAACCAACTATCCAAATACCGCCACCGAGTCCGCTTACATTGTCGCCGACTGGAGAATTCCACAATATCCAAACACCAACATGACTCTGAGCTGTTTAGAAATCGCATCGGGTTCAATGACCGCACCCAACTCGGCCAACACTCTAACCATTCAGGACGATTACTTCAGAAATCTCAACGCCGGCTCTATTGCGGTCGCTGGAGGAAGCACGTTCCAGATCATCATGAGTGGAACATCCGCACAAACTTTTGAAAACGTGGATCTCATACCACGCCTGAACATCGACAATCCCACAACTGTTACACTCACCCAACCCTTCACCATTCGAAACGACTTCAGCATCACCGCTGGATCGGGAAATGTCGTCATTGGTGGAAACCTTGTCACTCAACAAACATCGGCCATCACTATTCCCGCTTCGGCCACTGTTACTTTGAATCCCGGAGTGAGCTGGTCACTGGCCGGAAACCTCACGATCAACGGGGTACTTCGCCTTTTACCAGGAGCCTCACTTCGCATTGCAAACACCCGTGTTCTCTCAGTCGGTGCTGGTGGAACTATAGTTCTGTCGGGCTCCTCAGGGAATGCTGCTATCATTGACGCCGCTGACACCAGCTCCACATACACCTTCAACGTTGCTGGCCAAATCGACGCCAACTATTTTGCCATAGGTCGCATGTCGGCGACTGGAGTGAACATCACGGGTGAACTCCTTGATCTCGCCAACGGCTCTTTCAATTATATTCCCAACGGCGGCTATGGATTTACACTGGGAACAGGCTCGGTGTCGCTGAGCAATCAGCTGAACAATTTGGGTTTCTATGGTCAGTCCGCTACCACTCCTCGTAACGTAAACGCCACCTCGTTTACCGGTAGCGTTATCACTTTTGATAGTTGGCAGGGTGTCGGTGATACAGCCAACGAAACCGATCCAGCCAACAAACTCAATTGGGGCACAGAAGCCGCGACACAGTTGTTGCTCACTGATGCGTCTGTCGCTGGTGTTCCGCCAACGACAATTGCTGCAGGTACAGGTTACACTCAGTTTGCAACTTTTGCTTTTGCTTTATCGAAGTCGGATACAGCTACCAACATCACATCTGTAAAGTTCACTATCGATGGTAACTACAACACCTCCGACATTACTGGAGTAAGTATCTATCGCGACAACAATAACAACTGCGTTTACAATGCGGGTACAGATAGTTTAGTGGGAACTTATAATCCAAGTGGAAGTCCTGCCTCTTTTACGGCAACTTTCGCAGCTGGTAACGTACAACCCAGCAGCACGGCTCCACGTTGTGTACACGCGTTGATATCCACAACAGCAAATGCTCAAGTGAACAATACCATCGGCGTAAAAATTCTCTCAACCGATGACATCGTAAATTCCGCAGGCTATCCGCTCTCGGCAACGAACAGCCCGCCCCTATCCGCAGGTGTCGCTACCATCACTGGAGGTACACTCTATCGCTGGAATGGCGGAAACGGAAACGCAATGGGAACAGCAGGCAACTGGACGCCTGGTACGGTTCCCAACAACACTCGTGATTGCGAAATCGGTGCGGGTTACGCGGCGCCGCGAATGTCTGCGGCCTTTGCCTGTAGAAATATGAATTGGCTTTCCAGTGGGTCGATTGATTGGAACAATACCGCAAACATTTTTTCTGTAGCCGGAGCTCTCACTGTGGGCTCCACATTTTCTTACACGGCTACAGGCACTAATGCGGTACTCAATTTTTCAGGCACTACCACTCAGTCGATCAATATGAACGGAAATGTCTTTCCTGGATCTGTAACGGTAAACAATGCCACGGGCCCAGTCACCTTTGAATCGAGCGGTACAATCAACGGCGCACTCACACTCAATAGCGGCACGACCCGAATCGTGGATGGTGCCACACTGACAGTGCTCGGCAACATCACAGTGGCAAGTGGCGCAACATTCGACATCGAACCTGGCGGCGTGCTGGTAATGGGTAACGGCGACAGTATCACCGTCAACAGCGGCGGTATATTTGAGCTTGTTGGTGACACCAACAAGACCGCAGACATTCGTGCGCAAAACAATGCGAGCGCCTTTACAATTGTAGTCAACGGAACAATCCGTGCGCGCTACTACTCTATACGTAATTTGGGCGGCACCTACGGCCTTACTATCAATGCCGCAGCAACAATTGATGCGACAAACAATTTACGAAACGGTAGCTACACGTATCCAGGCGCCAACAACGTTCGTTTACTACGTCTTCTCCGTCAAATACCCGGAAATGCGTTAGATACGATGACCTTTGATGCTTCTGGTTCAGGCGCAACCGGCGTGCGCAGTGTATCTACCAATGCTGCGGCCGGGACATTGAGTATGACCAACTACTCCGGTTCCATTACTGGTGCAGCAACGAGTGAGAACGTAAATTACCTGGTAAGCTGGGTCAGCCTTACCAATACACTAGATCTCACTCAGGAAGCCACAGCTCCGGCATCTTCCAATCAGGGTGCAGTGGTGAACCTCGGCCGCTTTGGATTTGATCAAACTACCGCGGGCGCATTTTCAAATACAGATATAACTTACATGCGCCTCACACTCATTGGTACCGGCTCTGCTGCTGATGTGGATTCCGTGTCTCTCTATTATGATTCTGCGTGTAGCGGAACAGGCGGAACACTGATTGGTTCGACGATATTTACAGGTAACCCCGCACGCGCCGAGTACAGTGGAATCACGGGCGCAACTATTCAATCTCATGCCACAACGCCACCCAAACGTTGTTTCTATGTTATGGCATCCCTGAGCGCCACAGCTACTAATGGCGCAACTGTCGGTGTTAAAATCGATCAAAGCTCACACGTCACCAATTCACAGGCTTTTGCTTTTAACGGAGCTACCTCTCCGCCAGTGGATCTAGGAATGACAACAATTGTTGGCTCATCCACCTATTGGACAGGTGCTTCTGGCACAGCGTGGAACGTGGCCGGCAACTGGAATGGTGGAATCCCCACTTCCGCTCTCAACTGTTTTATCAACTCGGCGGCCAACAATCCGATTATAACGACTGCAGCCGTTTGTAAGACGGTTACGATTGGTTCCGGAAACCTTACCATAAATAACCCAGGACAACTCGAAGTATATGGTTCGTTTGAAAATTCGGGAACCTTTACGCAAAATGGCCGTCCATTGATTATACGTGATAACGGAACTGTAGCCACATCACAAACGATCACGAGCTCTACAACATTGGATTCTCTAACATTCAATAAGACTGCAGGCGGTTCGGTAACGACGAATAGCTCGACACTCAACGTGAATTCTGCGATGTCGATGCCCGGTGGTAGCAATTTTACATTTTACATACCTTCCAACAAAACGCTCTCGGTGAATGGTGGCTTTACACTCACCGCAGGAACTCTTTCTATCGCTGGCGCAGGTCGCTTAGAAATTGGTGCTAGCCAAACAATGACGATCAATGGCGGTACTCTAGCGACAACAGGAACTAATGATGCCTACCCTCAATCGCTTTCCAATAAAGCCTATCTCACTCGTCGCGGCGGTTCGGGCACATGGAACTTCACGACCACTTCGGGTGGAGTGAACTTAGTCGGTTTCGTCTTTGAATATCTCGGGACTTCTGGGCTGAATATCGGCGGCACTACCAATGTCACACAAATTAACGGCGGTCAGTTGCGCAGCCTTCCTAACTCTGCAGGAATGCGTGCACTTCAGCTCAACACCACCGGCGCACTCCCAACAACTATAAGCAATTTTGGATGGTACTGGGGCTCGGCCAATTCTCCTCCCACAGAAGCGTCGTCATATTTCCTCGGTTATTCTTCGGGATGTGCGAGCAGAACGGTGAGCTTTGATCAATGGTTTGGAGATTTTTGGCCGTATCTCACGACCAACACTGACGCTCATATTTCGGAAACGGCATGTAATATCGTTATTGATCGTGCTGCTTCGCCTGTGTCTCTCACCGAGTTTAAAGCCACTCCATACAACGGTAAAGTGGTTCTCGAATGGACAACCGGGTTAGAGTGGTATCACAAGGGCTTTAACGTTTATCGAAGCATTTCACCTGCTACTGGCTTTACTCAGCTCAATGCCGAGATGATACGTAATGATTTATTTACCACCAATATCCATGGTAGTTATGCATTTATAGACGAAGACGCCACCAATGGCGTGACTTACTATTATAAATTGGAAGACATCTCGTCCACCGAAGAGCGAACTCTTCATGGCCCAGTTTCTGCCACTCCTGACGCTGCATTGAGTGCACCGCCACCACCTCTCGCCAGCACCATAGTCTCCTCGAATCCGTCTGGCTCGCAAAGTTCTGGCGGAACCGGTTCCTCGTCTCCAACGCCAGGCATGATTAACTTGGAGCCCAACGTGGATCTTTTGAGCCGCACCGAAAATGCGATGCGCCTGAGAATTACTATTCCTACGCTGAACCAAACGCCGGATAGTGCAAATCCAAGCTACAACCATTTGGCCATACCTCTGTTTGCAAAAACTGTGGATGCAGGCAAACCAGAGCTTCTCACTCGAACACTGATGCTGAAGGTATCTGATGCGGACACGCAAGCGAGCTACACCATTGTCGACAGCGCCTCGAGCACCAGTAACATTTTAGTCGCCCCCGCGCCGGCGTGGGTTGCTGTTGGCCAGCAACTGCAGTCTCAGTGGAGCTTGGATGCTGCAGCCTATGCCTCAAGCACGGAGCTTCCAGCCTCGCCAATCAGTTTGAACCCGATCGTTAAAAACGACGGCCACTCTTATTTGCCGCTCACCGTTCATGCTGTGGCTTACACGGCATCATCCTCGACGCTCAAAAAATATAACGAAATCATTGTCGATGTATTTCTCAATGGGAATACCTCTTGGCAGCCCACGTCGCCCATTTCGGCTGCCGACGTATGGGGTTCACCCGGCGCTCTTCGCATAGGTTTGAACTCTGAC
Source organism: uncultured Pseudobdellovibrionaceae bacterium (assembly GCA_964400355.1). GTDB lineage: Bacteria > Bdellovibrionota > Bdellovibrionia > Bdellovibrionales > JAGQZY01 > JACKAL01. The sequence goes on along the minus strand of CAYNTO010000001.1, from coordinate 324,244 downwards.
GGAGTCTATCAAGTCACTTACGACGAGCTGATGGATGCTGGCGTGGTGGCTCCTTTCCATTTGGGTGATGTCAGCAAATTTAAACTTTACATTCTCGACCAGGAACACCCTTTAGATGTGACTTCCGCTTCCGGAAACTTTTCCAGTGGCGATTCGCTGCGCTTTTATGCCCGCGCAACCGAAACGCTCGATAGCTCCTCAAGCTTTGCACTCCTTGTTTATGACTACGTATCAATGATACCTGGTCTGCGCATGAACGCCGTGGACGTCTCGGCACCATCGGGCATTAGTAATTCACAAGGTGGAACACGCACACGTGTTCGCTTGGAGGAAAACAACGCAGCTATCTTTAATGAACCTTACGACCAAAATATGGACCTCTTCGTGTGGGGACTATTTTACACAGAAGTCGGCGGCACAACCGTTGCACTGGAAACAGATGCGGAACTTCCACACTTGCTCAATACTCAACCGGTCGTGGTTCAGGTTTTGGCAAAAACGCGCACGACCTCAGCCGTTAATTATCAAAGCAGCTTAGAGCTTCTGATCAATGACCAAGTGGTTCCAGGTGGAACTGTATCTTTCCCTGGTGGCGAAGCACAGCTTCTCTCATACTCTATTCCAGGGATGTATTTTGCCCCAGGAAAAAATAAGATCACTCTGCGTCCTACCGGAACTCACCTGATTTCTGGTGAATACGATATGGTCTACATAGACTACATCGACGTACAGTACACACAAGAGTGGTTCACAAACTCCAATAAATTGTTCGTGCAGAACACTCAGGCTGACAGCGACATTTTTATTGATGGCTTTACAGAATCCCCGGATTACATCTACGACGTGAGCCAATTTGGTCTCGTCGACCGCTGGACCAATGCTCAAGTTCAACTCAATGGAACATATTCCGTTGGCTTCAATACCTCTGCAGATCCGCAAACAGGTCGTCGCATCTGGGCGTCGTCCGAATCGCAACTGTCCACACCTTCTTCTTTACAACTGATCTTTGGAAGTTCGCTGGCCGATGCCAGCAACCAAGCCGACGTGGTTTACATTGGTACTTGGGAATTGTTAGAAGCCGCGAAATCCCTTGCAGCCCACCGTCAGGCACAAGGTTATAAAACGAAACTTATTGAGCTCGACAGTATCTACAATGAATTTGGAAAGGGGATTGTTAACACCGATGCGATCCGCGATTTCCTTATCTATAGCAACGAACATTGGCAGATCGCGCCCAAATACGTCGTTCTTTTGGGTGACGGAACTTACGATCCAAAAGGCTATATCAATTCTGTGCCGGCCAATAGCTTACCGGTTAAACTGATGAAGGGTCTTGCATTTAACTACGGATCCGATCACTGGTACGTGACTAAGGACGGCAGTGAAACACCTTTTGCAGTTGTTGGTCGCATACCTGCGCGCTCCACTGCGGAGTTGCGCGATTACGTGAGCAAAGTCGTCAATTACGAAACCGGCAACGTGCGTCCTGCTCAACCTCGCTTTACGCTTCTTGCCGATAAGGCCCATTACACAGGCGAAAATTTCGACGCGTTCTCTACGGACTTACAGACGAACATTGACTCATGGAGTGCGAGCAAGGCGACGCAGCTCTTGAGTCGCACACAATTGGGCGATACGCAGTTCAAAGCGCAACTCACAGACTCGTTTAACAGTTCCTCAGTGATCCACTACATGGGCCACGGTGCCGAAAACATGTGGGGCGACGCCTACATCTTTAATAACAACGATATCGACGCTCTTAATAACACCCAATTACCGGTTGTGGTGGCGATGAACTGCTTAAACGCCAACTTCTATGATCCCAGCAGCGCAAGCTTCGCAGAAAAGCTAGTAATGAAGCCTTCAGGAGGAGCGATTGTATTCTGGGGTTCCACGTCGATGACGCCTCCAACGGTTCAATCGGTTTATCAGAATGCATTCTTTGAGCAACTCATGAAGACCCAGTCCTCGATCGGCGACGCGGTTAAGCTTTCTAAACAGCAAGCATTTGCACAGACCCCTTACGAAGAAGCGTTGTTGTCGTGGACAATTATTGGTGATCCAATGGTTTCTGCAGTATTGCCCGCAAGCGCATCTGGGTCCCCTACACCGGCACCGGCTCCGGCTCCGGCATCACCCGGCTCTTCGAGCGGTTGCTCGGCATTTGGTGCCTACGCCTCTGGCGCGCAACAGGCTCCCGTAGATTTAGCATTTGCGTTTCTCCTAGAAGTGCTACTGTCACTTGCGCTTATACGAATCTCTTATTATATTGTTCGCAAAACTCAGCTCAAGCGGTAGTTCTCTAGAATGGCCGCCCATGGCCACTTCTAGGAGCGATATATGTCGTCATTTGATCCCAATGCCACCGGTAGCGCAGACGCGGGAATCTTTGGTTTTCCATTCACAAAAGACGAGGCCAAACTCATTCTTATTCCCATTCCTTGGGAAGTGACAACATCTTATGGCGCTGGAACTTCGGTGGGTCCAGCCGCAGTCTTCGAATGCAGCCGTCAGATAGATGTGATGCATCCAGATACCGGCAAGGCTTACGAAAAAGGTATTTACTGGTGGGAAGAGGGCGCCGCAAAAATCAAACAACTCAATGATGAATTCAAACCCTTTGCCAAAAAAATTACGGCGGCACTCGAAACAGGCGAAGAAATCCCCGCGGATCTTCTCGCCGCGCAAAACAAGATCAATATGGCCAGCCACAAGATCAACAAAGATCTTTACGAAAAAACCATGGCTCTCCTTCGCCAAGGAAAAATGGTCGGTGTGGTCGGCGGCGATCACTCGAGCCCTCTCGGTGCGATTCAAGCCACCATTGATCATTATGCCGGAGATGTTTCTATCCTTCACGTCGATGCCCATGCTGATCTTCGCAACGCCTATCAAGGCTACAAGCACTCGCATGCATCGATCATGCGCAATGTGATGGACGGTGCCCATCCGCCCAAAAATCTTGTGCAGGTTGGAATTCGCGACTATTGCCCCGAAGAAAACGATTACATTCAAAATCATCAGCGCGTGACCGCTTATTTTGATCGCGATCTCAAGCGCTCTCTCAACAAAGGCAATTCTTGGGCTGACAACTGTGCTGCCATATTGGCAAGCCTCGATAGCGACAATGTTTATGTTTCGTTCGATATCGATGGTCTCGATCCCTCGCTCTGCCCGAGCACAGGCACCCCCGTTCCCGGAGGTTTGTACTACGATCAGATGTGTGATTTATTGAACTCCATTATCACTTCCAACAAGCGCATCGTCGGTTTTGATCTCTGTGAAGTCACACCTCCCGATAGCGCCACTTTAGACAGTTGGGATGGCAATGTGGGCGCCCGCGTCTTATACAATTTGTGTTGCTACTCATTGTTCAAATGTGATTAAAAAATAAATCTAAATATATTAAATCCGCGCGTGGCTTAAATGGTTGGCGCCAATGTTGAACAACTCAGAGGGAGTACTTCATGCGTTTCTTGTTGATTGCATTTTTATTCATATCTAGCACAGCGATGGCACAGTCATCACAAACTGCGACTGATCAAGACAAACTGGGATTCCATCACGAAAGTGAACTGGGATATATCGTCGTAGGCGGAAACGCAAAGTCGCAGTCTTTTAGCGGCAAACAAGAGTCCACGTATACGATGGAGAACGACTTATTGAAGTGGAAGGCTCATTACCTCAATGCGCGCGCGCGCAACCAGCAAAGTGGTCTGGTTGAGGGCACTGCCGAAAACTGGTCCACATCTCTACGAGAAGAACACATTTTTACTCCGGAGCAATTTAGCTCTTATCTCGAGGCGGGAATTCTCGGAAACCGTTTTATCGGCTTGGACATCGGTCAGAACTACGGTGTCGGTGCTAAATATTTCCTCGTGTCCAATGAGTCTTTTAAGTGGTTCGCGGAACTTGGATATCAGTATCTTCATGAAGAATTTATCGATGACGGTGTCGCTACAACGCAATCCTATCGCGAAGCCCATTTTATCCGCCTTTATTCCAAAGTGGAGTATTCCTATTCACCCACTGTTAAGTTTGGTATTTGGGGTGAGTACCTTCCTGACATGAAAGACGACGAGAACTATCGCATTAACTTCGGCCCCGATATCCTCGTCATACTCAACGACACTCTGTCGCTCAAGTTTGGCTACGAGGGCTACTATCGGAATCTCCCAGTGGCACCCAACACTATTCGCTTCGACTTCCGCCATGTGACGGCGCTGATTGCCAAGTTTTAATGTCCAATCGTAATTCACCGGCACCTGCAAAAAAATCGGCGAACAAACAATGGTGGGATGCTGGCGTTCGCTTTGAATGCCAGCAATCCGGCAAGTGCTGTGTTTCTCACGGCGAGTATGGGTTCGTTTATCTCACGCTCAAAGATCGTCAGAACATCGCCAAGGAGTTGGGACTAACCACGGCGAAGTTCACACGTGAATACTGTGAAAAGACCGATGGCGTTTTCCACATCGCCGACAAAGGCACCCCCACCTGTATTTTTTTAAAGAATAAAATGTGCACCGTCTACAAAGCGCGTCCCACACAGTGCCGCACATGGCCCTTCTGGCCAGAAACGATGGGTGCAAAATCGTGGCAAAAAGACGTCGTTCAATTTTGCCCCGGCGTCAACAAAGGCCGCCTTTACACCAAAGAAGAAATCCAATCCATCGTCAGCGAACAACAATCCTGGGAAGACTCCCTCATATAGGCGCCAGGCACCTTTTAGCCTAACAGCACATAATCCGTTCGCACAAACTGCCCGCTGCTCCTTCTGATCGAGCTATTTGCCAATGTCCCGGCAATTCGTTACATAGAGCAACTTTTTTACCGCATACGAATTTCTGAATTCGATATATCCGCTAAAGTTGCAGGGCAAAACGTGTATCCCGAAAGTGCACAGTTGATCCGTATCCAGTAATCCAAATCGGGCTCGAGCACCCATGCACTGAATGTGAGAAACACAAACAAGGTGAGTACAGTTGTTCGAAACTTGAGACTGCGGTTAAAAAGCCTTCCAAAGGTAGCGACGGCAACGGAGAAAGAAAACACGAGAGTTAAAGCGACCATGAATACACTATGGACTTGGCGATGGCATTGAACCACATCAACTGCCGCGAGTGGCATGGACTTGAGACTCAAAGAACTGAATGGAAAAATGATGTGGTAAAAACGTCGAACGTGTTTCTCAATCGGCTCAAGCGATCCGCATTGACACGCCGCTAGACTAAAAGGTGCCAGGCACCTGTCCGGAGCACGGCCTTGTGAGCTGTGCTTTCGGATTTTTGTTTATTTAATTAGCTTATTCGCCTTGGGCGTAGCGCTTTTTCATGCTTTCGCGGATCTCTGCGCCTTCGATGCTCAAGCGAGTCCATGGAATCGCTTTAAGACGATCAGGCTCGATTGTTTCTTCGGTCTCTTCGCAAATTCCAAAGCCACCGCCCTCGATGCGTCCCAACGCTTGCTCTATCTCGTAGAGCTGACCACGAAGTCTTTCGTGAAGCGAAAGGATTTCTTTCTCGTTCAGGATGCGAGCTGTTTGATCAGCTTCGTCTCCACCCTTGTCCTCGAAGTACAAATCTTTGCGCACTTCTTGAACGCGGTTAAGAATCTCTTCTTTGGTTTTTAGCAGTTTTCCTCTGCACTCTTCTACTAGAGCTTTCGATAATGCTGACATAACTTCCCCTCCGTGTCTCAAGTCTCTTCCCCAAGATTCTCAAGATTTGTATGTCTACTTCAGTTCCCAATCCCTATCGGAACTGGGGACTATTAAGACACAGGCGCAATAAAAAAGGCAAGTCAAATTACTTAAACTAACTTAAATTATTACTATGCCTTCTCAAAGATTTGCTTATAGTTGAAGGATCTTTTTCCCTCTGAAAACCGCTACAGTGTAGGGTTTCAGGCCGTTTAGCACGATCAATAAATGCTGTGGATAACACTGTTGACGCTGTGTTGAAGCGCGATCCATTTGTGCTTATTAGAACGACACTTTGGTCCGGTAGCGGGGCTCCCAGACTGTGCTTTCGTGGAGCCAGTGGACTTGCCCAAACTCGTCTTGAACTTTAATCCAATCCTCATCTCGTCCAACTTTTCTAAATGTTGCATATTTGCGCACAACTGCGAGATCTGTTGCCGGGTATTGGGTTCCAGGTCCCAAACGAAGATTGGCAGTACTCGAGCGAACGATCACACAATCAAAGTCCTCGGTAAGATACCGTGCATGGATCCAGTGTTTAGAACTGTCCACATCCATCACTTGGATCCAAGCGCCCTTGCGGCTCACCTGCATGAGCGGCATATAGCGCCCCACGATCCACACGTTTCCCTTACCACCTGGTTTAGAATTCAACTCCACTTCGCTTTTGGAAACGCACACCGCACTTGCGTGAATGCTAGTCAAGAACACCAAAAGGAAGAGAATCAATGGATGCATCAGACTCTCAACGGTATAACCGCAAACATCTTTAACTCGACTAAGGTACGGAATGGTGCCATCAGCACAACTCCACTCACAAGGTCCACGATCATCCAACCTAAGTGGATGTTTATTTGAGCTCAATCCATACCGGACAGTGATCTGAACCGTGCTGATCGTCCATAATTCCCGCATCGACAATGCGACTTTCCAGACCTTTACTGATGCAAATGTAATCGATGCGCCAACCGCGATTGCCCGGGCGTGCCAGTTCAAAGTAAGACCACCACGTGTATTTGTCTTTCACATCGGGATATTTAAAGCGGAACGTGTCGATAAAGCCCGCATCGAGTAAACTCCCAAACCATTTGCGCTCTTCTGGTAAAAATCCGCTGGTTTTCGCCAGTCGCACGGGATCGTAAATATCGGTCTCCTGATGAGCCACATTGTAATCGCCCACTAGGATTATATTCTTTTTGTGAACTGTCATTTGCTCACAGAGATGAGCCGTAAAATCTTTTAGAAATTCTTGTTTAAATCCATGGCGCTCCGGCCCCGAAGCTCCGTTGGGAAAATACACATTATAAAGTACGAAATCGTTGTGGTGAGTGATGACAAAGCGGCCCTCGGAATCAAAGCGCTCGTCACCGATTCCGTACTCCACCTTGGTGGGCTCATCTTTTGTGTAGGTGACCGTCCCCGAATAGCCCTTCTTTTTTGCAGAAGACCAGTAGCTCGCATAATCGGCTGTCGGATGATGAAGAATGGGGTCGAGCTGATCTTTGTGCGCCTTGGTCTCCTGCAAACACAAAATATCGGGATTCTCTTTTTGTACAAAATCGAGGAAACCTTTTTTGTAAACCGCGCGAATTCCATTTACATTCCAAGAGATAATCTTCATTGGTCCTAACTACTGGTTGTGCGGCCGTTTTGCAACGCTTCTGACACCCTTGCTCGCTCTGAGAAGAACCGTGACGCTCAGCCTTGAAAAAAGGCACCTCTTACCTTTTGACGGAAACAACGTTATGGGCCATAGTCGCTCTTCTAGAACTTATATAAATGAGGAGGCAGAATGCCAATGATCGGTCAGCCAGCTCCTCAATTCACTGCACCGGCGGTGGTTGATGGTGGCGAATTTAAAGATGTGAGCCTAAGTGATTACAAAGGCAAATGGGTAGTTCTCTATTTTTACCCCCTTGATTTCACGTTTGTGTGTCCAACAGAGATCACGCAATTCCGTGACTATCTGCCAAAATTTAAAGAAGCCAATGCACAAGTTCTTGGCTGCAGTGTGGATTCTGTTCACTCGCACAAGCGTTGGATCAAAGACGATCTTAAAGATCTCAACTATCCATTGATCGGCGACGTCACTAAGCGTGTATCTCGCGACTACGGCGTTCTACTCGAGGACAAAGGCATCGCCACGCGCGGCACTTTTGTTATCGATCCAGAGGGTAAAATCCAATACATGGGCATTCACAACCTCAACGTGGGTCGCGATTGCAACGAAATCCTTCGCGTCGTTCAAGCACTACAGTCTGGTGAATTGTGCGGTGCTGGTTGGAAACCAGGGTCTAAATTCGTTAAGGCTTAGGCTTTAACTCTAATATTGATGGACGCCAGGGAGCTCTCTGGCGTTTTCTATTTATGTCGAACTCATTCGATGCGTTTATACAGACAAGCTGCAGTTACTTTTCCCTCGAAAAATCAGATTTTGCGAGTGTCACGCCCAACCTTATTTCAGCGTTTACGGTGGAGCTTCCTAAATCCGTTCTCGGCGAGGCGCAAAACATTGTAACTGATTTGCACCGACTCTCTTCGCAACAGGAATATCAAAATCGCGTTGCCGAGGAAGTAAAAACGCTTCAGGTAACTCCAACGAAAATCGCGCCGCTACTGATGAGCCTTGATGTGCACGTTACGGAAACAGGTGCGCTCAAAATTATCGAGATCAATACAAACGCCTCGGGCTACTTGGTCAATTCCATGAGCTACAGGGCGCGTGGGCTTGAGACGTTTCCCAATGCCCTCGAGGATCTGGCCAATAACTTTCGCACGACCATATCGCCACCGAACGAAGAAGAGTGGCTTGTTATCATGGATGAAAATCCTCCCGAGCAAAAACTCTACATCGAATTTTTAATGTATAAAAAGTTTTTCGAAAAGCGCCTCGGCGTAGCATGCGCCATATTGGATCCGGCTCAGATCTCATCCAATTCTGCGAATGGGCTTATACACGAAAACAAAAAAATCTACGGTATCTACAATCGCCACACAGATTTCTATTTGCAAAAACTACCTCATGTTGCTCGCGCACTCCGCGAAGAAACGGTAAAGCTGTCGCCCCACCCATGGGGTTATGCGCTATTTGCTGATAAAAAAAGACTCATCGACCTGCAGAATCCAGACTGGAGCAAAGCGCTGGCGCTCGAGAACTTCCCGCACCTCCAGAAGGCACTGCTCCAAACCAAAACATTTGGCTCCTTCGAATCCAAAGAGCAGCTGTGGAAAGAGCGCTCACGGTTTTTCTTTAAGCCGCAAGATTCTTACGGTTCAAAATCGGTGTACAACGGACGTTCCATTAGTCGCAAAAAATTCGAAGACATTTATTCCGAGAAAATGCTCGCTCAAGAAACGGCGCCACCCGCAGAGTTGCAGCTCGAGCATCACAGCGGTGGCACCACCACATCGGAAAAATTTAAATATGACCTTCGCTTTCTGTTTTTCGAGGGAAAAATTCAATTGGCCTTTGCCCGCCTTTACCGTGGGCAGCTGACAAATTTACAGACACCGCTTGGTGGACACGCTCCGCTTGTCTTCACCTAGCATTAATGCATATACTGCTTTTTAAAAGAGGATCCATGGAACCAAATCGAGTCCCGCTAGAATACTGCCACCGCTGGATATTGGCGGGCTTAAAAATTGGCGAACGCAACTACACGCTTTTTATAATCTGTGGTTTAATCATGTATATTTCTCTCTTCATCCTTTGGGCGATCCCTACCTTGGTGCACGTGTGGTTTATCGCGGCCGTAGGAAATGTGGGAGTTTCCCTCTTGATGTTTTTCTACTCGCTCGCGACGATGCGACTCACTCATGCCCTTCTCCGAGAACCCACATTGAAAACGGATTTGGATAGCTTTCTAAAATATGCGTTTGATGCCACTTATTTTGAAAAATTTAAAATGCCCATTCTCATCATCGCGGGATTGGCTGTGCTGGCTCAGATTGCGCCATTTCTGAGATTTACCCCACTGATCCTTGCGTGCAAAGTGGCCGCTGCCACCGCTCTTTTTTTGTTTATATTTTCAGCATTTATGATGTTGCAGAATCCCCTCATGGACTGGAAGGTGGCATTCAATAAAGTTTATCAGGGATTAACTCTTAACATGACAGCCAGCTTGGCAACACTGGGGATTTTGGGAATCTTCGCAGTGGTGTCCCTGGCTCTCTGCTTAGCGCCGTTTCTCCTCTATTTTGTGCCGATGACCTTCAGTGTGGGTTATCTCGTATACGCGAGTATATTTGAGAGCTTAGATATAGAGGCCGTGATTACGGAGTGGGGCAGCAAACGCGTTGTGGAAACCCACCTCCTGCCCCCCGAAGCCTGAGCCTAAAAATAGACACCCCCCACTCTCCGTGATATGAACGGAGCCCTATGATTATAGTCACAGGTGCCACAGGTTTTATCGGCAGCGCTATTGTTTGGGAATTGAACAATCGCAACATTAAAAACATCATCGCCGTCGATGTTGTGCGCCCCGAGACACGTCCCGGTATGCTCAACAAGAGAGCCTATGAAAAGTTTCTCACTCACAGTGAACTCTGGGAGTACCTGGCCACTGCGAAAAATATCGATGGCATAATTCACATGGGTGCTTGTTCCTCCACCACAGAAATGAATCGCGAGTACCTGCGAACAATCAATACTGAGTACACTCAACGTCTCTTTGAGTGGTGCACGGAAAACGCCTGTCCGTTCATTTACGCAAGCAGCGGTGCTGTTTACGGCGATGGCACAAAAGGTTTTGACGACCAAACCGACCCGCGCTTTTTTGAACCATTAAATCCTTACGGTGAATCTAAACTCAATTTTGATATTTGGGCGATTCGCCAGACCAAAACGCCTCCGTTGTGGATGGGATTGCGCTTCTTTAACGTTTACGGACCAAATGAGTATTACAAACAGGATATGTCGAGCGTGGTGTTCAAAGCTTTCCGACAGATCACTGTAAACGACAGCTTAAAATTATTCCGCTCGCACAATGAAAATTATGAAGATGGTAAACAGCTCCGTGATTTTGTATATGTAAAAGATATCACTCGCTGGATTATGGAAATTCTTCTCGATAAAAAAGGCTATTCCGGAATTTACAATATGGGTTACGGCGTTGCGCGCACCTGGCTGGATTTAGCCAATGCCGTCTTTTCCGAACTGGGAAAGCCAACCAAGGTTGAATGGACAGATGTACCCGAAAACTTACGAGCCCGTTACCAATATTTTACCGAGGCTAAGATGGATCGTTTTCTGAGTATGGGCTTTTCACAACCTCAGTGGACACTCGAAGCAGGTGTTAAAGATTACGTTCACAATTACTTGGAAAAACAGGATCCGTTTTTTTAGGAGCTGCCATGAGGCAAACTTACGCCGAAGTTGTTAAAACTATTCCTGCACATCTGCGCCAATACGTAGTGGATCAGGATTATTCGCGCTACACCCCTCTCGACCAGGCGACATGGCGCTTCTCTCTGCGCCAACTTAAAAACTTTTTATCTAAAAATGCCTATGACTGTTACAGCGAAGGCCTCGAGAAAACAGGTATTAAGGTGCGTGAGATTCCCCGCATCGATCTTATGTGTGAAAAGCTTCAAGAATTTGGCTGGTACGCCATTCCTGTGAGCGGGTTCATTCCACCAGCTGCGTTTATGGAACTGCAGAGCTTGAGCATACTTCCTATCGCCAGTGACATGCGCACTATCGACCATATTCTTTACACTCCAGCTCCCGACATTGTTCACGAGGCAGCAGGACACGCGCCCATTCTTGTCGACGAAAAATTTGCCAATTATCTCAAGAGCTATGCTCAAGTGGCGAAAAAGGCCATCATCTCCAGTGAAGACCTGGCACAGTATGAAGCCATTCGCGATCTCTCCGACATCAAAGAGAATCCGACGTCCACTTCCGAGCAGATAAAAGCCGCAGAAAAGAAACTCACCGATGTCAACGCCGCCATTTCTCACGTCTCAGAGGCTGCTCTGTTGGGGCGCATGAATTGGTGGACTGCAGAGTATGGACTGATCGGCGATTTAAAATCACCAAAGATTTTTGGCGCGGGTCTGTTATCATCAGTGGGCGAGGCTCGAAGTTGCCTCACTTCGGCTGTGGAAAAGATCCCGCTCTCTGTGGATTGTGTAGATACCACGTACGATATCACCGAAAAACAGCCTCAGCTCTTTGTCGCGAAATCATTTGACGATCTCGGCCGAGTTCTCAAAGATCTTGAAAACCGATTGGCTTTTCGCTTAGGTGGAGCCGTCGGTTTGGAGCGTGCGAAAAAAGCAAAAACTGTCAATACTGTGCAACTCAACAGTGGTTTACAGATCTCAGGGCAAGTAATTGAGTTCTCTGTGAATGGCAAAAATCAACCTTACTACGTGCGCTTCCAGGGCCCCACACAAATCAGCTTCGATGAGAAACAACTGGAGGGCCACGGTGCCGACTATCACAAAGACGGCTACAGCACACCGGTTGGGTTCTTTAAAGGTATAGACCAAGACCCGTCTTCCCTCTCTACCGCCGAACTGGAAAAGATCGGACTCAAAGTTGGCGAGTTTTCAAAACTCGAGATGGAATCAGGTATTGTTATCGAGGGAATTTTAAAAAGCGAAGCACGCCTTAATGGAAAACTTGTGCTCCTTGCCTTCGAAAAATGTTTAGTGAAAAACGGTGAAAAAGTTTTGTTCCTACCAGATTGGGGAACTTTCGACATGGCTATTGCGTCCACCGTCACCTCCGTTTTTGGCGGTCCTGCGGATCGCGAAGCTTACGGCGTATTCGATGCGTTTGTACCAAAAATCATTCCGCGTAAGGCCATCACCGAAATGGAAAAATTTAAACACGGGATCTATCAAAAAATCCGCGATATGCGCGAGGGAACCTCACCAGTAGATGCCACTGTCATTGAACAAAGTTTGAAAGAACTTAAGAGCCGCGCAGACGGTGAATGGTTGGCATTTTTAGAAATTCACGAATTGTCTTTTCGATTTTCCGAACTGGAAAAGTTTAAAAAACCCAGTCTCGACGAGCTTCAACGCATCCGCGCAATATCTCCAGAAAAAGCCGAGTACATCGATCTTGGTCTCGAGCTTGCGGATCAGGTGATTTAATTATGGAATCAATACGTATCGTACTTGTCCGCCCTAAATATCCGCGCAACATCGGGATGGTGGCGCGAGCCATGTCGAACTATGGTCTCAAACACCTGATCATTATCGAACCGCAATGCGAACTAGACATGGAAGCCAACGAAGGTGCGGCTCATGCCCAAACTGTATTGAGTTCAGCGACAATTTATCCGCACTGGCAGCGTTTCTATGATTGGGAGCACGAAGGCATTCGTATTGCCTTTTCAGCACGCGATGGCCGCAAGCGCGAAACATCCGATTTTATGGAAGCTCTCACGAGCGATACTGAGCTCCAAGAATCGATGATGACAAAAAATATTTATCTTATTTTTGGACCCGAGGATCACGGGCTGGCGGAAACGGATCTCGATTACGTCCACCGCATTTTCCGAATGCACCTTCCAGGCGAGAACCAGAGTCTCAACCTCTCCCACGCGGTGATCAACGCTCTTTGCCTACTCAACGCGCAGATGCAAGTGCGCCACACCAACGTGGAGGAGCCCAAGGAAAAGTTTTTCTTCCCAGAGGAAACACTCCGTAAATGGCTAGAGGCGCTCAATGTGGACATCGAAACTCACGAACGCGTAAACGCTTATACAGTTATCAAACGCCTCATGCTCAAGGGCATTCCAAATCCCAAAGAATTGCGCATGCTAGAAACTGTTTTACAACAAACTATTCGCAAACTGAAAGAACGCGCCGATAAAAAAACAGACACCTCGGTCGACCTTTAATATGTACGGCATGGACGTTTTTTATATTTCATACGACGAGCCTCAAAAGGAAGAATTTTGGCGCGACATCTCTCACCGTATTCCGCACGCCCAACGTGTCGACGGTATCACCGGCTTTCACAAAGCTCATAGAACTTGCGCTAGTTTATCTTCGACCGAACGTTTCTTCACGGTGGACGGCGACTCACTTCTCAATGACAAAATGTGGGATCTTCGAATTCCTGACACTCTTTTAAAATCAGACTACGTTCTTTCCTGGTGTTCGCGCAATGCACTCAATGGTCTCTCCTATGGCAACGGCGGGGTAAAAAATTGGTCGCGCCAAGCACTCCTCACCGCGGCCACACACGAAGAGAGCCTCGACGAACGAGGCGCTGTGGATTTTTGTTTCACGCTCGACTACTACCAGTTGCCCGAAGAGCTGTCTCAGTCGCACATGACCTACACTCCTTTGCAGGCCTTTCGCGCCGGCTTTCGTGAAGGTGTAAAAATGGCACTCGACGGTGGCCGGAAGATCTCTGGCGCACCCCTGGCGGAGGCTTTTCATGCGCGAGTGCATGTGTCGAATATCGAACGCCTAAAAATTTGGTGTTCTGTGGGTAGCGATGTAGCGAATGGCCTGTGGGCCATTTTGGGGGCGCGAAAAGGGCTCAGCTATTTGTACATCGAGAGCAACGACCACTCCCGCATACGCGATTACAATTGGTTTAATTCGTATTGGCAAAAAGAAGTCCTGTCGCACGTTTCAGAATCCAACATCTTAGAAAATATAGAAACTCTCGGCACTCACATCGAAAATCAGCTGGGCATTGAGCTCACTCTGCTTTCCGCTAAAGACTCACGATTTTTTAAATCCGTTTATGTCAATCGGCCGCGCGAATCGCAACTGCTGCGCTGGACCTAAAATGACGGAGATCTTTTTTCTCAGTTACATGGAATCCAACGCCGATAAGAACTGGCATCGGCTCCACCAACGATTTCCCCATGCCCAACGTTTACACGGCGTTCAAGGAGTTAAGAACGCCCACCAGAAAATTGCCGCCTCCGCAAAGGCAGAATTTTTCTTCGTCGTCGACGGAGACAATGAGGTTCATGATACATTTGATTTTGAGCCACCAGCAGATCTGCAGCGAGACGCCCTTTATGTGTGGCGTGCCCTCAACCCGGTGAATGAACTGTGTTATGGATTTGGCGGTATTAAACTCTATAACAAATGGCTTTTACTCGAAAATCACAGATCCACATCTGTGGACATAGCGACTTCCATCGCTCCCATCTATGTGCCCGTGCCCGTAGTTGCCTCCATCACTCGCTTCAATTGTTCGCCTCGCGAGAGTTGGCGAGGGGCGTTTCGCGAAGCCGCTAAGCTCACGATAAACACGCTCAATCACCCCTTGGACGGAACTAGTCGAGCACGTCTCCACGTATGGCGCACGCAGGGGGAGTCTCAAGATTTTGGTAAAGAATGCCTTCTCGGCGCCAACATGGGACATTCGTTTGCAGTGTCCCACCACCAAAATGTCACTGAGCTCTCTCGGATCAACGACTTCGACTGGCTCAATACCTTGTACGATCGCCGCTCTCAAACCGACTGACCACTGGACTCTCGGAGTTGATAGGGGTATATGTTTTTAAATGAGTTCCACCCACGCACAACTGTTAATCGACACACTCAAAGATCGTATTGTTTACTTCGATGGCGCCATGGGCACCATGATCCAGCAGTACAAGCTCGAAGAGGACGACTATCGCGGCGAGCGCTATCGAAGTCACACTAAAGATCTCAAGGGCAATAACGATTTACTGTGCTTCACCCGCCCGGAGATCATCACCGGCATCCATCTCGAATATCTAAAAGCCGGCGTCGATATAATCTGTACCAACACGTTTAATGCTACAAAGTTTGGTCAACTTGAGTACGAAACCGAAAGCGATATTGTGGAGCTCAATAAGGTGGCCGTAGAGCTCGCTCAAAAAGCGCGAGATGAGTACCACAAGATCAACAATCGCCCCGTGTGGATTGCGGGCTCCATCGGCCCCACAAACCGCACCACCTCACTCTCTCCCGACGTCAATCGACCAGCGTATCGCGCCACTTATTTCGATGAACTCGTAGAGGTTTACCTCGAACAGACCTATGCGCTCATGGATGCCGGCGTGGATATCCTGCTTCCAGAAACATCCTTTGACACTCTCAACCTGAAAGCGGCGCTCTTTGCTATCGAAACAGCGTTCGAAAAGCGTAAAACAACTTTACCGGTGATCGCCTCCATCACCATCACCGACAAGTCAGGTCGCACGCTCTCAGGTCAGACAATTGAAGCCGCGTGGAACTCTTTACGCCACATGCCTCTTCTCGGCATCAGTGTTAACTGTGCATTGGGTGCCAACGACATGCGCCCGTACATTCAGGAATTGGCGCGCATCTGCGACACAAATGTTTGCTGCTATCCCAATGCAGGACTACCCAACCCTCTCGCTCCGACCGGTTACGACGAAACTCCTGAGATAACCGCCAATGCCATTGGAGCCATGACTCAAGAGGGCTTACTCAATATCGTTGGCGGCTGTTGCGGTACGACTCCAGCCCACATCCAAAAAGTGATTGAAACCACGCGCTCACACAAACCTCGCACAATCCCCACGGACATCCCGGTGAGAATGCGCTTGAGTGGACTCGAGGCCCTCAATGTCGACCCCATTGAAAAAAGCAAAACGTTTCTTATGGTCGGCGAACGCACGAACGTCACCGGTTCACCAAAGTTCAATAAACTCATCAAAGAGCGCAACTTCGAAGAGGCCCTCAAAATTGCCCAGCAACAGGTCGAAAATGGTGCGAACATCATTGACATCAACTTCGATGAAGGACTTTTAGACGGCGTCGATTGCATGCGCGAGTTTTTAAACCTTATCGCCTCAGATCCCAGCATCTCACGCGTTCCCATTATGATCGATTCGTCAAAATGGGAAGTTCTCGAGGCCGGCCTAAAATGCACTCAGGGCAAAAGCATCGTCAACTCTATCAGTTTAAAGGGTGGTGAAGAGGAGTTTAAAGCGTCTGCGCGGTTGGCAAAAAAATACGGGGCTGCCGTTGTGGTCATGGCGTTTGATGAAAACGGCCAAGCAGCGACAGCTAAAGATAAAATTGATATCGGCCAGAGAGCGTATAAAATTCTCACCGAAGACGTGGGTTTTCCCCCCGAAGATATAATTTTCGATGTGAACGTTCTCACTGTTGCAACGGGTATGGACGAGCACAACAATTACGCCAAGGATTTCATTGAGGCGGTACGGACTCTTAAGAAAACCTGTCCGCACATTCTCACCAGCGGCGGCATCAGTAACATTTCGTTTTCTTTCCGCGGCAACAACATGGTCCGCGAAGCCATGCACAGTGTGTTCCTGTACCATGCCATTCAGGCCGGTCTCGACATGGGAATCGTTAATGCGGGCATGCTCGCCGTTTACGAAAACATTGAACCTGTTCTCAAGGAGCATGTTGAGGATGTCATTCTCAATCGACGCACCGATGCCACAGAACGCTTGCTCGCCATCGCCGATAATTACAAATTGGAAAAGAACAAGCGCAACGAGAAAGACGAACAGTGGCGCACGCAGAGTCTGGAGGAAAGACTCTCTCACTCCCTAGTCCATGGAATCATGGACTACATTGAATCGGACACTCTCGAAGCTTTTAAAAAATATAAAATCCCACTGCAAGTCATCGAGGGCCCCTTGATGGATGGCATGAAAAGAGTGGGACAACTGTTTGGCGATGGGCAAATGTTTCTCCCGCAAGTTGTAAAGAGCGCACGCGTGATGAAAAAAGCTGTCGCTGTTCTTGAGCCTTATATGCCCAAGGCTGACGACACTTTAGGCGCCGATTCCAACACCGACACCATTGTAATGGCAACGGTGAAAGGTGACGTGCATGATATCGGCAAAAATATTGTCGGCGTAGTGCTTGCCTGCAATGGTTATAAGGTTATCGATTTGGGTGTGATGGTTTCGGTTCAAAAAATCATCGAGGCCGCAAACACCTCACGCGCAAAATTTATTGGCCTGAGCGGCCTGATCACTCCATCACTGGACGAAATGGCGTTCAACCTCAAAGAATTCGAAAAAGCAAATATCAAAATTCCCGTGCTGGTCGGAGGAGCTACAACCAGCCGCGTGCACACCGCGGTTAAGTTGGAATCGCATTTCAGCCAACCCACAGTGCACGTCGCTGATGCGTCGCTGGTGATCGACGTCTGCCGCCAACTCTTAGGCGACAACTCGAAGTTGTATGTGCAAAGCGTGCGCGATAATTATAAGAAAATTCGCGACGCTCACAATGCAAAAACCACTGCGATCATCTCTTACGAAAAAGCGAAAGCCAAACGAATGCATCTGGATGCAGATCCCGAGATCTACAAACCCGACGTGTATGTAAAACGCATTCTCGACATCAAACCCTCTGATGTGGTCCCCTACATTGATTGGTCCCCATTCTTTTGGGCCTGGCAAATTAAGGGCACGTTCCCCAAGATTCTCAAAAACGAAAAGTACGGCGTCGAAGCCACAAAACTTTTTAATGATGCACAAAAGATCCTCAAGGAGATCGTCAGCATGCCCGACTTCCGTTTGCGGGGCACATTCGGGCTATGGCCTGCGCAGAGTGATGGCGACGATGTGATCGTTTATGATCCTTTCCAAAAAGGCAAAGAGATCAACCGCTTCTGCTTTTTACGTCAACAACAAGAAAAAACAGACCCCACTCAAGACTACAAGTCTATGGCCGACTTTATTTTACCGCAATCCTCGGGACATATGGACACCATCGGCGCCTTCGTTGTTTCTGCCGGCGAACAGGTGGAAGAGATTGCTCAAACCTATGTGGACAAAGGCGATGATTATACGGCAATTATCGTAAAGGCTCTTGGCGATCGTTTGGCCGAGGCTTTCGCCGAGTATCTGCATAAAAAAGTTCGCGCCGAATGGGGTTTCAACCTCCGCGAACACTTAACCTATCAAGATCTGATTGAAGAGAAGTATCAAGGCATTCGCCCGGCACCGGGTTACCCAGCATGCCCGGATCATTCTGAAAAAGGGAAAATCTGGGATCTTCTCAGTGTACGTGATACACTTGGTATTGCTCTCACCGAAAACTTTGCCATGAATCCGGCAAGCTCCGTGTGCGGCCATTACTTCATCCGCCCTGAAGCGCGTTACTTCCACGTTGGTAAGCTCGGCAAAGACCAAGTCGAAGACTACGCCCGTCGCAAGAATATGGCGGTGGAAGAAGTCGAGAAATGGCTACGTCCTAATTTGAGTTACTAGAGACGGCTTGCTGATTGGTTTAGGGGATTTTTCTTCGTATTGCATTTCGTAGACACAGCTCCTGCTTCGCTGCAACCCCTTCGGGGACGCTTCCGCTTTGCAGAGGTCTCCGAAACGCAATACGAAGAAAAATCCCCTAAACCAATCAGCAAGCCTCAGTACGTCCCGCAAACAAACACTCCGCTTCGCGATCGTTTATGCTCACTCAAATAGCACGCACTTTCTTTCCAAGGCTCCGGGTCTGTGCGAACTCATGTTAGTGGAGCTACGCTAGAGATGATGATGATGATGATGATGATGATGATGATGATGATGACAAAATAATTTGGATATTTTTTGATTAAAAGATGAATCTTAAAATTCAGCGAGCTTTGAATTTCTTAAATAATTTATTGTTCCCCAATTTTAAAACGATGAAATCGTTGAAAAAATTTCGAACTAATTTATTTTTTCTCTTTGTCTTTTTCTTTTGAGGATGCGAGTTTGCTTTGGGTTTTTTCTGTCGGTATTGCATTTCGGAGACCTCTGCAAAGCGGAAGCGTCCCCCGAAGGGGGTTGCAGCGAAGCAGGAGCTGTGTCTCCGAAATGCAATACCGACAGAAAAAACCCAAAGCAAACTCGCAGCCGGCAGCTATAAAAACCAGCCAAAGCAATAATTAAGAGAAGAGTTTCTCAGCGATGAAGAGGCCGTTGGAAGCAGCCCCACGACGGATGTTGTCCGCCACCACCCACATCATCCACGTGTTGGGGAAATCGCGGCTCGCGCGGATCTTACTCACGTAAGTGTCGTCCTTGCCACGCACCGTGTGCACAGATGGAAACCCATCCAGTGAATCATCGACAACCACGCCAGGCACTTTGAGGGCGTTTACGATATCTTGTTTACTGCATTTTTCTTTGAGTGTGACCCACGCAGCCTCGCAGTGTGAGATGTAGGTTGGTACGCGCACGGTGAATGCCGAAACTTTTAGGTTTGGCAAATCGAGAATTTTTTTGGTTTCGGCGACGATCTTGTTTTCTTCGGAGCAAAAACCGTCGGCGTCTAAACCGCCAATGGCAGGCTGGCAGTCGAAGGCGATAGGTTTTTTAAAGTTTTTTCCGGGCGAAGCTTTGCCCTTTTCTAAAAATTCCGTGGTCTGTTCGCTCAAATCGGCCATCGCCTCTTTTCCTGCGCCGCTCACCGATTGGTAGGAGGCCACGTGGACAGATTCTAAACCAAATTTTTTAAGCGGTGCGAGGGCCATCACTAATTGTATGGTGGAACAATTTGGATTGGCGATCACTTGCGGTTGTTTGCTCTTAAGGTGCGCCATATTGATTTCGGGAACTACGAGCGCGGTATTGGTGTCCATGCGGAAAGCCGCAGAATTGTCGATGGCGTAGGCGCCATCTTGTGCCGCCTGAGGCGCCCACTCTTTGCTGATATCATCTCCAGAAGAGAAAAATACCACATCCAAACCTTTAAAGCATCCGGGAGTGAGAACAGCTAGAGATATGTCCTGACCACGCCATTGAATTTTCTTACCCTTCGACTGTTCGCTGGCAAACAAACGCAGTTCCGATATCGGTGTTTTGCGTTCCTCTAAAAGTTCCAAAAACGTCTCGCCCACCATTCCGGTGGCGCCCACTATGCCCAATCGCAAACTCTTCATGGCTCCAGCTCTCCTCTTTCACGGCGAAAATAAAATATCCCAAACAGCGCACCCAAAGACGCGTAGGTGAGAAACAATGCAAAAAGCATCACTTCTGGTCGCAATGCGATCAGAATAAACAGCAATACGCCAATCACCAGGTATGTGAACGGAAGTTTGCGTCGGAAATCAATATCTTTAAAACTGCGATAACGAAAATTACTGACCATAACCACGGCTAAACCAAAAGCGATGATAAGAAGTATATGAGATCGATAGGCGTCGATTTGCAAATCGTGAAAGCACAGCACACCGCTGGAAACGATCCCCGCTGCCATCGGAGTGGGAAGACCCTGAAAGTAATTCTTCTCTTCACTGGCTTGAACGTTGAAACGTGCCAAGCGAAGCCCCGCGCAAGCCAGGTAGCCAAAGCTGGCGAGCCATCCCAAACGCCCAAATGGCTCTAGAGCCCACAAATACAGAAGAACCGCAGGCGCCATACCGAAACTCACAATGTCGGACAAGGAGTCGTACTGAGCACCAAACGGACTTTCGGTTTTTGTCATGCGTGCGACGCGACCATCGAGCATATCGAAGACGGCTGCGGCAACAATGGCGTACGCCGCAATCACGTACTCACTGCGAATCGAATAGATAATAGCAAAGAACCCGCAAAGCATGTTGCCGGTGGTGAGCAAATTGGGGAGTATATAAATGTTAACACCCAGACGCTCGCGAAAGCGCCGGCGCTTGCGAATAGCGCGCGCCTCCGAGGAAGGTCTTTGAGAAACTATCAGATCGTCTTTTTCGATATTCATTACAAACCACCATAGACATAAAAAAGTACATACAAGAGGCTCGAACTTAAAACAGGCTGTACAAAGTTGTCGTCAATCCTAAGCGGTATCACTTCCGACACCGCACCGACCAAACCCGATAGTAACGAGACCACATAAAGGTGCTCCACCATCAGCTGCTTCCATGAATAAAAACAAAAAGCCACCAAACAACACATCGCAAACGATGCCAATGTGCCCTCTAATGTTTTTTTACCGACAATTTTTAAACTGCCGTATTTCACTCCTACAAAGCTGGCGATCGGGTCACCGAGTGCCAAAAATAAAAGTGATAGCGCCACAATATTGTGCGGGAAAATGGCCAAAACTATCGCCACGCCGACTAAAAGATATGTGGTACCGGTAATGCCGCGGACCTCGCGCCGGCGCATGATTCCACCGAAGACTTTTAACGAAAACGTTTGCAGAGCAGCGACTTTGTGCCGGAGCAGATCGAGAAGCACTAGCGGAACACCTCCAAACAAGAGGATCATCCAGCACACACGCAAACTAAAAAAATGGTGAATCAAGACCATGAGCAGGATGCCAAAAACATGCGTCAGTTTTCGTTCGAGATGGATGTCGGCCAGCGCTTTTATCATTCCCAGCTAAGTACCATACATTATTCGCACAATGTAGAGCTTATTGAGGGTTCACGAGGGCCCTGTTCGCACGATCAGACTCTCCCTCAACTCTCGAGACAAAGCGCAACAGTGGCGCCGTATCGGGCTTCTATGCGATGCATAAAATTTGCGGATTTCATGGCTTAATAGCGGAAAATGCGAAGGCGGATGTGTTTATCACCGGCCTTAACATCGATATGATTTTCACCTTTGCGAAGATAGGCAAATTCGCTGGTCATGGTGTTTTCGTCAGCCGCTGGAAAGGAGTGGAGAACTTGAGCAAACTGCACATGTTGAACAGACATATCCTTGGGGCAGTTTTTTCCAACCACGCGAATGGTTTCCTGTTGGGTGGAAAGTTCGAGCTCTTTGTTTTGAGTGGCGCAATCAAATTCGATGGCTTCTTTGACGGCACTCGACGGCAAACGCATGGAGGAGGCGGTTTTCCCCAAACTCTCAAAAGTTTTTGCAGTGGCCATGGGCGTGCTGGCAATAAACAGAATTGAAAACAGTTTGAGAAATTTCATTCATTAAATGTATCGGTTCATTGACGGCAGTCTTGAGACTAGAAGCGACCGCATGGCAAAATCTTTTTATGAGACGTTCCAACCTGAAACAAAAAGTGCCTCAAAGCGGGATTTGCAGATGGGAACCAATCCAATGCCGTCAAGGATTCCCCCTCTGTAAATACTACCGGAATAGTCTGGTTTTCCCACCCGCCGATTTGACAAGGATATACCCCCATGTCAGCCTGTAAATATGAAGCTAATTCTCCCTATTTTCATTCTTATGATCACATTATCCGCTCA
The DNA here is from genome assembly GCA_964400355.1 of uncultured Pseudobdellovibrionaceae bacterium. GTDB lineage: Bacteria > Bdellovibrionota > Bdellovibrionia > Bdellovibrionales > JAGQZY01 > JACKAL01. Next base: position 301,466 of record CAYNTO010000001.1, on the reverse strand, counting down.
CGCTGAACTGCGCTGGGAAAACGTTGTCGGCTTTTCAAATCGCCTGCAGTGGGGCATTAACAACAACGCCAATGTGACCATCCTGGGTGGGATGGCGGGCTTGGACGGCCAATGCGATAAGAGCAATGTTGTGAACACCTGCGACACCTGCACGGATCTCGGTGTCCCGTGCAACAATCGCCGAGTCTATCCCGAAATGGAATTTACAATCACCATCGTCTCTACCGATAAAATCGGAACCCCACGTATTTCCGTTCCGGGCATTGGCGGAGGCAACGATCAACTTGCCCAGCTAAAAATTCCCGTGCCACCCACCACCGCACCCAACCAAAATGTCGTGCTCACCACCACTTGGAGCGAACTGTGCCGACTATTTCAGGCACAAAATGCTTCGAGCACCACGTGCGCAACAAGCAGCACTCAGCAGTTTAAGATCGGAATTGATTCAGATTCCAATGCAAGCCTCGATACTGGAACCGACGACGTCATAAATGTCACTGTGGTCCTTGAAAATCCTGTACCCAGTGAAATTGAGGATGCCAATCCAGGTAATAAGGGCCTCTACGAATTCACATTATTTCCCGGGGACGAAAAAGCGTACATCGAAAACGTAAAGATCTCCGCGGGCTCTCGGCCCGTTGCCAAAGTGCACTTTTACAGCGCGCTCGGCGATTATTCTGCGATCACAAATGGTGATCTTACTGCGTCCGTAGATGTTCTCAATGGCACATTACTAAAAGATTTCATCGAGGGTTTACCCAATGGTGAAGAGCGCTTTTTCAAAACCCGCACTGAGGACGATGCGGGCAACATCGGATGGTTGATGGAAAAAGGCGATGCCGAATGCCCAGTAGAAACCATAAATGGCCGTTGTCGCGCGGTGACCCCGAGTGCGGTTGGCGGTTTGTTCAAGGACAACTGCTTTATTGCCACTGCCGCTTATGGTTCAAAATTTGAACCACACGTTAAAACCCTGCGCCAATTCCGCGACAAAGTCTTAATGCCGACCACGCTCGGCAAAACCTTTGTGCGTTTTTATTATAAGGTGAGCCCAACGATCGCCGATTGGATCGCCGCTTCGGAATCTCGTCGCGCAGTCACGCGCTGGGCCCTCACCCCCGTTGTTTTTTCAGCACGCACATTGATGGCAGCACCGCTCTTAAGCCTTTTCACATGCGCCTTTGGAGCGCTGATACTTTTTGCCCTAGTTCTTCGCAGACGTAAATTTCAACCCGTACGTTCCAAAGGCCGCCAACAATGATTCTTCTAAAAATTATTTTTGTTTTGAGCACTCTTGCCAGCGCACAAGAACCGCCTCTTGAACCGCCCTACACCTCGGCACCGCAAATCGAGCAGCGGGTACCGCTCGAACAGCCTCAGAGCATCAGCGACGAGGGTGAATACTTTTACGGCGAAGATTCAAGCTCCAGCACCACTTACTACAATCTCGATCATCTTCCTCCCATCACCGGCGCCGTGTTCTTTCGTGTTTCGAGCACTCCTGCTTATGACATTACGGGTGAAGGTGGGCGCACCTACGAACAGGTGTACGGCGACAACCCTGGAGTGGGCATCGTATTCGAGTATGAACGCCAGATCTTTCACCTGTTAGGAAAATGGACCGTTAAGGCGAGTACGGGGTTCACTATTGGCAATGGTACTGGGCAGTTCTTAGATGGCAACGCCAATCTGACTCCAAAAGAAAAGTTCATGCTCGTTCTTTCTCCACACACACTTCTTCTCAATTACAAAATGCGCTTTTCCGACAAACAGTGGTTTGTCCCCTACGTCGAAGGCGGGCCGGGATATTTTACGTATTACGAGCGTCGTAACGACGGCGACAAGAATGGTTTCGGTGGCGCACCGGTTATCGCGGTCGCTGGCGGTATGTTGATTTCACTCACCATCCTCGATAAAAACTCCGCGGGTATCCTCTACGAAGACTACGGCATCAATCACATGTGGCTCGACGTGAACTTTCGCCGCAATCAGGGGCTCGACAAGGGCACCGACTTCTCGTCGAACGTATTCTCAGCGGGCTTCGGATTTGGCTTTTAGCGGTTTGCTCATTGGGAGCGGACTGGCTTTTTTCCGTCTCACTTTTTTGGAATGTATAAAAGGAAAGCGCGCATCGTCCATGCGCTCGCTGGGGCCTTCCTGGCCCCAAAGGCTTTCCTTTTATACATTCCAAAAAAGTGAGACAGAAAAAAGCCAGTCCTCAGTTACAATAGTAAAAAGCTAAAAACTGAATCCTCATTGATCATTTGGAACAGCCATTCTCCTCAATAAAAGTTCGATCAGCATTTCAATTTTTATAAACAGTTCAGTTTTTATCAACGGTTCAATTTTGATCGACAGTACGAGGTGATTCTTGTGGCCGACTTTGCAGTTGTATCTTTAATGTGGGCGAGAATGACTTTTTCTTATCTGCGTGAATTTGAAATACATAAAAGGAAAGCCTCTGGGGCCAGGAAGGCCCCAGCGAGCGCATGGACGATGCGCGCTTTCCGTTATGTATTTCAAATTCACGCAGATAAGAAAAAGTCATTCCTAGCACTGATGGAGTATGATACTCCCCACCCATGAGCACAGAAAAATACAGAGTGTTGATCAACCTCGCCTATGACGGGGCGGAGTTCTTTGGATGGCAGGTACAGCCCCACTCAGAACCGACTATCCAAGGGGTGCTCGAAAAATATTTGGGACGAATGTTCAATACGCCCGTACGGGTTGTGGCCTCGGGCCGCACCGATCGCGGTGCCCATGCCATTTCCCAATGGGCCCACTTCGATGTGGAAAAAAACCCACAGGGCATGAATATTTTGCACCGGTTGAACCAGATGACTCCCGATTCGATCAAGATCAAGCAGGTACTGCTCGCCCCCAAAGGCTTCCATGCTCAGCACTCCGTGCTTCGCAAAAAGTACATTTACCGCATACACACCGGGGACTACATGCACCCTTTAAAACGTCACTATTCCCACTACGTGAAAGAGGGTATCAACCTTAAAACTCTCGAGAAATTAGCGTCTTATACGCAGGGCGCCCATGACTTTGCCAGTTTTCAATCCACCGGTACCGATGTGGAAAACACTGTGCGATTTATCTATAAGTGCTATTGGCGGCAAGATTCGGCTTTAGATTACAGCTTTCACGTGGTTGGAAATGGCTTCTTAAAACAGATGGTTAGGAACATCGTTGGTTCTCAACTCTGGGCATCAACGACGGAGTATCCCGACGAGAATTATCAGCTCATTTTCGAGGCAAAAGATCGCCGCGTGGCGCGTGAGCCCGTACCCGCCAACGGACTGTTTTTAAGATGGGTAAAATACCCCCGAGAACTTGACATTAAGTGCCGAAAATTATAACACTTTTCCTTCGTTCATATGTGTCGTAAATAATCGGTCCATTACAACGATTTTTATATAGAGAATGGCGTTCCAAATGGAACGCAAGATGAGAGGATTGTTTCATGAAAACTTGGTTCGCAAACTCTGAGAGCGTAGAGAAAAAATGGCACTTGATCGATGCCGATGGCAAAAGCCTTGGTCGCTTAGCCACACAAATCGCCGACATCATTCGCGGCAAAAATAAACCTACGTTCACTCCGCACGCCGACACTGGCGATTTCGTTGTTGTGATCAACGCTAAAAACGTTACAATGACAGGCAATAAGTGGGACGAAAAGACCTACTACCGTCACTCTCGTTTCTTCGGTTCTCTTAAAGAATTCAAAGCTAAAGAAATGCGCGAAAAGACTCCTGAGTTCATTCTTCAGGAAGCGGTTGAGGGCATGCTCCCAAAGACGCGTTTGTCTCGTCAAATCATTAAAAAATTAAAAGTGTACGGTGGTGCTGAACACCCGCACGCTGTTCAAAAACCAGAAGCACTTAACGTATAATAGGTAAGGAAAGATAATGGCTGCAGAAAAGAAAGTTTACTACGCAACGGGAAGACGTAAAACCAGCACAGCACGTGTGTTCTTAAAGAACGGCGCTGGAGTCATCACTATTAACGGTAAAAAACCGGAAGAGTATTTGAAAATGGCGGCATCGCGCGCCGCGATCATGCAACCGCTCATGGCTACTGGAATCAATGGCAAAGTCGACCTCAACATTACCGTTGCTGGTGGTGGTGAAACCGGACAATCTGGCGCTATTCGCCATGCACTTTCACGCGCACTGGTCACTTTTGATGAGACGGTTAAAGACGTTCTCAAAAAAGCCGGCTACCTCACTCGCGACTCCCGTATGGTGGAACGTAAGAAATACGGTAAACACGGTGCGAGAAAGTCCACTCAGTTCTCAAAACGATAATTCCTTATCTGTCACTTCATGGTGGCCTATATTGAATTTTAAAAAAACCCAAGCCCAACAGCTTGGGTTTTTTTATTTGATGTTCATTTCTACACATAGTCTGGAACCTCTGTAGAAGATCGGGTCCAGAGCTTGCGATACTCTAGGGTCAAGATTCTATGAACTTATAAACCCAAGGAGATACAGATGGATCAAAATCAAAGCCAATCACAAAGCAATAAAACTAAAATGAACGGCAACAAAACAGCAGCGGCCGCCAACATGGAGATGACTCCAGAAGGCATTCAAGCTTACGTACAAGACACTATCAAAGACATGACGGCATCAATCACCGATGCTACGAGCGGCCTCAGAGAATACGGCCAGGCGAAATATGACGATTCCATCGATTACGTTAAAAAGAACCCAGGTAAAGCTGTTCTCGGTGGCGTGGGAATTGGTTTCCTCATTGGCGCGGCTTTCACAGCCATTCTTTCTCGCAGAAACTAAAATCATCGTCGCGTTTTAGCTTATCAGCTGAACCGACTGATGAAAAAAATGGACGTCTTATAAAGATGTCCATTTTTTTGTGTTTTGCATTTTGCGGAACCCTATTTTAACGATACTGGATAGCGCTCTAATCGAACAAATGCCATAGTCCGCCACCCTGCTTGTTTTCGAAATACATAATATCCACATACACAGCGGCCGCGACCACTAAGGCCCGCTCGTCCCCCGTGAGTTCCTGCTCGGGAAACTCCACCAAAAAATTATCGCGATCTGTGAACATTTCGTAGCCTATGCCCGACCACTTCTTGAGGATTCGCGCATGCTCGCGTCCTCCCCGTACAAATGGAAACGTCCATAATTTCCACAATGGCGAGCGCACTTCGAACAATAGTCGATCCTGACTATCGTACACATCAAATGATTTGGTAAAAATTGACCAACGCAATTGCACCGCACCCAAGGGGCGACCGTCGGGTGCACGGACTTCGAGGCGCTGAAAGAACCACCGAAATGGATGATGGCCCTGTACAACCAACTGGCGGTTGTTGTCGTAAAATAAAATATCGAACGATCGCCAATGGCCAAGAAATTGCCGTCCGATAAAGCCCCAAAAACCCTTATTCTGTTCGGCCGCAAAAGCGAGAGGCTGGCCATGCTCGTCGGAAATCCTGTATTTATTGCGCGTTTCAAAGTTAAAAACTTCGAACAGTTCGAACGATTGTTTTACCTGAATTTTGTTGTGTCCCAAAAAATGAGAAATCATATGGCTCCAATGTTTCTACTTTATAAGGGTGCCAGATTCTTTATCGTCACCGATATCCCCAGGGGGGAGAGTTCCTTGCGAACCAGGACTGCCTTGGGTCGGCGGAGACTTTGGATTCGGATCAAAAATCTTCTCCGTCTTTAGCCCTTTCATGCTTTCCTTGGTGGCTCGTGCAAATACTTGGCGAAGATTGGGTCGCATACAAAGTTCTGCGGGTGTTCCACTCGCTGGTGGCTGGTCGTTTCCAGAAACAGTTCCCGCCAGACACGTCTTTTTCTTATCTTTGTCCTGAATAAACAAGCCACCACCACTGTCTCCATAGCAAGCTGCCGCTGCTATGTCCTGATCTCGATTTGGCTTACTAAAAAATGTACCCTCGTTCACCTGTTGCATTTTTACGGAGGCGTGAAGAAGATTTTGGGATTTTTTTTCATTGGCAGTCGCACCAAAACCTGCAACCACATACTCGCTATCTGTCTTAACATTAGCTGGTCCGCACAAAGGAGTAACATTCTTATCGTCGACCTCGCCATCGAGTGTGAGTGTTGCTAAATCAAGTCCGCGTTTTTTTGGATCTTTGGACGTTTCGTTCATAATATCTTTAACGTCTTTTGCGGTATTCAGAGAACTGGCGCGAATGAGTTTGCGTTTATCGGGATTGATACTTGTGCGCACTTCCACATAATAAATCCAGTTGGTGTCTGGTCCGCTAAAACAATGTGCGGCTGTGGCCACCTGGCTTTTTCCAGTAATTGTTCCGGAACAGCCAGCGTTAAAGCGTGCGAGATCGGGCTGCCCGTCAACCACTGGAACTTTACCAATACGCACAGAACTCATCAGCATTTGCTCATGGGCGGCAGAATCAGCGAGCGTTACAGTGCCATTTATAATCGTCGGTTGCGTATCGGTGTTGGATGACTGCGCGGCCAACGACAGTACAATCAAGCCGATAAGAAAATAGTATTTAGTCATAGTACTCCCCCAAAACCCATAGTATGAGCGACTTTGCCGAGCCCCCAAAGCACCACCGCATCAAAACGCCTAAAACTGGACTAATTCTAGGGATTTAGGTCCAACCCATGCCGACCTTTGATGGTTCTCTACCGCGACTATTTTACAAATTACAGTAACAAAAAACGCCGCGAATCCAAGGCCCCGTTTGCCGCTCATTTTCGTTACCGCTTTGAAGTAAATGCTCGGTCGCAAAACCAAAACTCAATGATTCCACGGTTTCAGCGTGGCACCCATAGTGCTCTATGGATTATTGGGACGAACTGGCTGCGGTTATTAATGTTCACACTCTCCCGACAACGAAAGGATTTACGTGATTCGTCACTTTTTGTTTTTAGTGTGCACCACCGCCATAGGATTGCAAAGCGTAGTACTGTACGCGCAATCAACAATAGTTCCTACTCCAAGACCAGTTAACCACGAAGGATATTACTACTTTTACACGAAAGCCGACAAACACGCTCCTATATACGATGTCACGCGCCCCATGATGATCGGCTCACTCCCCGGCGATTCCCTCATACGAACACAACTGAGCACCGACGAAATGGAAACAGTCGATCAGTATATATCTTTTGAGAGTGTTCCAAAAACCACTCAGGAAAAAATCATCCGCGGTCGCATACAAATTATTTATCTCGCCCGCGAAATCTCCGACGCTCCTAATCCTATCGATTTGGAAACTATACGTCAGGGCGAATTGATCATCGGCCAGATACAACTAGATCTCGCCAAACAAGAAGAAATCGAAAAAAGAAAAAAGCTTGAGGCACAAATGTCGATAGATGATGTGCTCCAGGAATTTCACTCTACATCCTGCAATGAAACCACCATCACAACGGAAGATACCCTTAAAGCCGTGTGGGAAAAGTATCAAAACACGCGCATGCTCACTGACCAAGGTAAAAAACTTGCAAAGGGCGCTAGCGTCCTTGATCTGGTTGGTCGTACGATTCTCTACGAAACTCAGCGGGAAGAAGCGCTTAAAGGGATGCATGCGGGCTCTACCGCGTGTCAATGGGATATCATCGCGCTCTCCATTACTAATCGCGCCTTTTATACAAAGGAAAAAACACGCAAAGCCTTTGGCGCCGCATTTTATGGGGATCTTGTCGGAGTGGCCACCGATGCTCAGTACAATGTTTGGATGAGCTCAAAGGTGTCGGCGAACCGTGATTTGCTCGCTTGCTACTTAAATCCTAAGTACTCCAAAGAGAAAACACGCAACATTTATAAAGGTATCGTTCAACAAATCCGCGGAACTCTCGGTCTCCAAAAAGACGGCGCCATCGTTGCTCCAAAACTGGAGTCTCGCTTCCAGGTTCTTGGCTCAGGTGCTCCCAAGCTCAGTGAATTCACACATTACTTTCACCCGGGGGGAATGAACAAGTGTAACGTAAACCGCAACGGCTCACCGACAATTACCAATGGTTACATTCGGGTGATCAAACTGAATAAAACTACAAAACTTTTCGAAATCGATGTCCATCCGGTAGTGAATGGCTCACTCGCGGGGCAAAACGTAAAAGACATCCGAATCATTCGTCGACCTTCAAAACACTCAGCTGCCTATCCTATCGATATCCGCTCCGACAATGAATACGATTTTGATATGTTCGTATACAACAATAAAAAATGGGAACAGATAGATTCCGATGAATTTTTCGGTGGTGATGCCGCGATTATCGGTGGCCACAAGTATAAAGAAGAGACACCGGACCCTTTCCACCGCAGCTGTCTACCAGAAGGTGTTCAACCCCAATGTTATTCCAACAACAGCAACATCATAGAGCTCAGTGCCAAGGGCACTGAAGTGCCGATCACCTGGTACAAAAAAGATCTGTTAGCGCAAATTATTTCCGGTCTTACGGATTTGGGTTTCACCAATCCAAAAAACAACGTGAATATTCCCAAAGGGATCGCTCTCGGCAATGGGCGACCGATTCAAATTCAATGTATCTCCGACACTCTCAAAATAAATAATAGCTTTCCGTCATTCGGTGGGGCTTGCGACAAAAACATTCAACTCGCCTCTGAAGTAACAGATAAGTAGAAAGGAAAAAGCATGAATAAAGTAAACCCTTCATACTTTTTAATTCTATTTGTTTTTGCCATCTCGTGCGGAAACAAAATGCAGTCCAATGGCACTTACAAAAACAATAAATACTTAGGCACTAAAAACGGTGCCAAAGCAGCTGCTGTCGTGGAAAAGTCGATCTTAGAGTACCTAGATAACTCAGAAAAGAAAACTTGGGTGCATACTCCTCTCAAAAATAAAAAGGCCGATTCCAACGATCCACAAAAATGGCGCCCGAGCGATGATCTCCTCGCGAATATCTATCAGGACGTTCTCGACACCGCAAAAATTTCTCCCGTAGCAATTCACAATGCCTTTCGCTATTTTCAAGACAATCGTGGTAAGATCATGTCCACTGAGGTTTGTACAACAGAATCTTTTTCCCCAAAAAGGTACGAAGCCCTCGATATTAAAAAGAGTGTGATCCGCACTCACAAGAACGGATCTGTTGATGCCCTTGTCTGTTGGGATGTTCGCCATCAGTTGCGCGAGGATGCTATTGCCATCGCCGATTACACCAATATTCGTTCCAACAATCAGCGCATGATCGTCGTGGATCTCAATCGAGATAAAGACACCGTAGCTCAGTTTGTTCGTGTCTCTCATGGCGCAAAAAGTGGCCGTGTGGCCGATTATGCCACATCTTTTAGTAACGACGTCAGCTCTCACAAAAGCGCTCAGGGATTTTACGCAGGATACACGCGCTACAACGGCGCCAATGGAAAAAGTTTACGCCTTCTAGGTTTGAGCAGCACCAATAGCCAAACTTACAATCGCAATATTGTCGTGCATGCCGCAGACTACGTAAAGAACGGTGGGCGCAGCCACGGTTGCCCGGCGGTCGAACCAGCTGTATTGCAATCCATGTTTGATTCCCTCGAGGATGGACGCTTTATTCCCGGATGGTACGACCGCGAGGTTGTGGACAAAGATTACGTGAGTCTTGGGGGCTTACTCTACGTGTATGACGGCGAAGAGATCTATCGCGGCGGCGAAGCTTTAATGGCTAGCCTCTAGCTCTAATTCAGAGAAAAAGAATTCTTTGCGCAGGCATGTCCAAAAAAATAAAACTGAACCGAGGTGTTTATTCGAGAATATAGCGTTCTGGATTTACTGGAACACCTTGTAGACGCACTTCGTAGTGCAAGTGAGGCCCAGTAGAGCGGCCTGTATTTCCAACCGCACCAATCACATCGCCGCGACGTACTTTTTGCCCGGCCTTAACATACATCTGTGAGCAGTGACCATAACGAGTCACAATACCGTGGCCGTGATCGATCGTTACAACTTTGCCGTAACCCGCATCCATCGATGCTGCGGTCACAATACCCGCCGCTGGTGCGCGTATAGGTGTGCCCATGTCGGCTGCGATATCCAAACCTTTATGTTGCGATAAATCGCCTGTAAATGGTGAAGCGCGCGAACCAAAATTCGACGACACCCATCCCGCTGTGGGACGAATGCTCGGAGTTGTCAGAAGAATTTCGTTTTTGTCAGAAAGATCTTTCCAAAGCTGAAGAACTTGGGTTTCCGCCGCTTCGGTCCCACTGGACACACGCTCTAAGCGCACAGCAATAGAGCTGTATTCACTTTTGATCGCCTGGCCACCCACTTCGCTGGAATTGTAATCCTGCTTATTGAACGATGCATCGATAGGACCGATGTTCGATGGCCAACGCAACACTTCGGAGGACGCGCTCGTTGGCGGAGGTGGCGCCTCATTGCGTGTTGGCACCTGAAGTTCCAAAATGCGATCTTGAGAGGCGCCGGTGTTTGTAATTAAACGTAATTTTTTAGAAAAGTTATCGACGCGCTCAAGGCCCGACTCCAAGGTGGAGAGCTTGCCTTCGATCTCTTTGAACTGCGCCTTGAGATATTCGTTTTCGACTCGCAACCAGTGCGCATGATTCTTTTCGAGGAGGAGCTGTACGTAATCTACGGTGGCCGTAAAACTGATTAAAAAGGAGGCCATAGCCACACATCCCAGTGAAAACAGGGTGCGACTGGATACCGATATGCTCTTAGGTTTTTCCGTACCGTTGGAAAAGAGAACAATGGTGTACGACTTGTTGCGTCTGGAGTTCTTGCTGCTCATATATATGTAGACCCGGTTATGTCACTATTCGCTAAGGGGTTCAACGCCCCGTTGCGTTAATCATCACTACCGTTATGTTGTCGTCGCCGCCGTTCTTTTTTGCCTCGTTAATACAGGCATTTACGGCCTCTTCCATATTTGGAAGAACACACAACTCTAAGAGTCTTTCCCCTTTCACCAGGCCACACAAACCATCGGAGCACATCATAAAACGATCGCCCGGTTGTACGGCTTTTTCGATAATGTCGCACATGGCTTCTTTCTCGAAACCTACTGATCGGGTGATTACGTTTTTTGCTTGAAACTGAGCGATCTCGGAATCGCGCAAAAAGCCGGCGCGGATGTGTTCGTTGAGCAAACTATGATCTTCGGTCAGTTGCCACATCCTTTTGTCGCGTATGAGGTAGGCGCGCGAATCGCCAACATTACCAATGTAGAGTGTTCCATTGTGATAAAAAGAGGAGACCAATGTCGTGCCCATGCCTTGAAGCTCGGGTTGTTCCACATTGCTCTTATGGAAAATCTGCTGACTGGCTTGCAGGTACCCATCGGTGATGGCATCACGCGGAGAAAAGCGCGATCCGCCCTTGCTCAAATGGGCCGCCACCGTCTCACGCATGATCTTTACAGCCATCGAGGAGGCCATGTCGCCGCCCTTGTGCCCACCCATGCCGTCGGCGACAATAAATAATCCCACGCTTTCATCGATTAAAAACGAATCTTCGTTTTTTTGTCTCTTTAAGCCAACGTCGGTGTTGCCGAAAGATGTCAAATTTATTTCCATATACGAAATATTTTAGGGGAGAGTCCCTAATAAAACAAAGGGAAACTCAATCTAGACCTAGACTGTTATTGATAGAATTGGACTTCGTGCCGACCCATAGATTATGGCAAAGCAAAAACGGCAAATTTTTCCCTCTGACAAACATACGAAAAGAAGTGTTTCATTTTTAATCATTTCTCTTTTTGTCCACTTTATCTTCGTGTTCTTTTTTACAGAGTATAGTGATTTTCTCGCTCACAATGTCGAAGTGCCCACAAAGGCTTCCGAACCTCAAATCCAGTTCGTAGATATGAGTGAGATGGACCGTCTTCGCGGTGAAATCGTCGAACAAGATAAAGCGAACAAAAAGAAGTCAAAAAACGCCAAATTCCTCACCGAAAAAGACAATGCCGTCGATAAAGAAACCAAAGCCGCACAACGTGGTGATTTTCAAAACAAGAAAAATGTAGAAAGCAAAAAAACACAGGCGGCCGCCAAGGCTCAAGCACAGACCGAAGCCGCAGCTCCCAACGTAAATGCACCCGACATGCAAACTTTCGGTCATGGTGAGTTGGCTGTGCCCGCAAAGAAACCAAAGAAAGCCGTTTCGATTTCTGATTTGCGCATGAATGCGGTCAACGAAATGTCAGAAGCCAAAGCCAATGATGCCAGCCAAACCAACGATTATTTAAAAGATGTGGCCATCGGTGCCGAGACACACTTGAACGCCAGAGAATTCCTCTATTACACATACTTTAATAGAATCAAAAAGAAACTCCGTGAACACTGGGAGCCGCTCATTCATACCCGCGTTCGTGAGATGGTTCGTGGTGGGCGACATGTGGCTACACTTCAAGGTGCAAAGGTCACCAGACTGATTATAACGTTGGACGACCAAGGCGGTCTGTCGCGAGTTCAAGTCTCCACCACCTCGGGTCTGATGGATCTTGATAATGTTGCGCTAGAAGCTCTACGCGTTTCCGCCCCCTTCCCAAATCCTCCCGATGATTTGATCGAAAACGGTTTCGTAAAAATCAATTGGGATTTTATTCTTGAGTCCTAAACGGATCGCCAACAGGATTACGACTCGATAAGTCGGATCCCGCTACGATCCACCATCTAACGTTGAGATGTAGTGGCGATTTGGGTATAAGATTGGTACTTCAAATTGAATACTAGCGAGGTGCGTTATGAAGGCATTACCTAAACAGATTCTCGATAGCATTTGTTCCCGAGCTCACTACTTGGCGAATCAGATGATCTATCAGGCCAACACTCGAAAAAACAAGATGCCTGGCGATCCTAAAATTGGCGGGCACTCCTCTGCCAGTTCGTCGGCACTGCACATCTTGGGAGCGCTTCACCTGGTTGTTAAAACGGGGTTCGATCATATCGGCAACAAGCCTCATGCTTCTCCTGCGGATCATTCGTTTAATTATTTACTGGATCTTTTCTTAAAAGCAGATGGCACCAAATTGTCGGAAGCCGAAAAAAATGCGGCGATGATGAGTCTTCGCGCTTTCCCAACAGAAGACAACCCGTTTGTGTTTCAGTCCTACCATTCCACGTACGACTGCGATAATCACAACTTCTTCCCCTCTGGCACTGTCGGCATTCCGCCGGTAAACGCCGGGTATCTCGCGCTGGCATACCGTTTTGCAAAATCACATGGCTTTAATGTACCCGACGCTCACTTTTGGTGTTTGATTGGAGATTCAGAATTCCGTGAAGGCTCTTTGTTTGAAGCCACACCGGATTTTGCCGAGCGCGAACTCGGTAACCTCACGTGGATTGTGGATTATAATCGCCAAAGTCTCGATGGCCACCGCATTGTGAACCGTGAAATTATGAACGGTACAGATGCCGATCGCATTGAGCGCACAATGGCCGCCAACGGTTGGGAAGTACTGCAAGTGCGTCACGGCAAAAAACGCCAAGAGCTTTTTTCCGGTAAGAATGGAAAAGCGTATCAAAACTTTTTAGAACAGGAACTGGATGATTACGTTCTCCAGGCGCTGCTTTTGATCCACGACGAAAAAGCTCTAAAAAAAGAAATGGTCTCTCGTTTCCCAAAACTGAAGGATTTTTTCAGTTCAGTATCGGACAAAGACCTCTATTTATCACTTCGCGATTTTGGTGGTCACGACATTGAACTGATGGTGGAGGCTCTCGAACAAAGTAAAAAATCCAAACGCAAGCCAACGATCATCATTGCCCACACATTAAAGGGTTGGGGATTAGAAATGGCGGCCTCTCAGGGGAACCACTCGGCGCTCCCTGAAGACGAAGAGATGAAGCTTTTGCAAAAAGCACAAGGCCTGCCCGAAGATCAACTCTTTGGCGGATTCAAAGCTGGCAGCAAAGAAGCACAGTTTTTAAAAGATCGCGGCGAGGAACTCCTCAAACAAATGAACGAGCAATACCGCATGCGCGACGAAAACAAAAAAGAATTCGATGCCAAATTTTCTGAGCACGGTGCTATTCCCGAGTCGATGAACATCAATTTTAAAATGGCCAACCATCCCCACACGCAGTGGATGCTCGGTCAGTGTACGGCAAAGCTCACTCGCATAGCAAACACCTCCGACAACGCCAAAAATCTCACTAAGGAGCAAAAAGCCCTCACTCCCGATGAGTTGTCATGGAAGGCCGCCGCCGAAATGCTAACGACAATGGCGCCAGATGTGGGAACCAGCACCAACTTGAATCCCGCCATGGATGGAAAAATCTTTGGCGCACCTTCGGTTGAGGATTACGAAGCACAAATGGGAGTTCAGGACACCAAACTTCCTGATCTGGTTCCCGGCCAGGAAAAATCGGATCGTTTCATTCGTTTTGAGATTGTAGAATCCAACACTATGTCCTGCATGGGTTCCTACGGTCGCATTCGCGACACACTGGGAATTCCGATTCTGCCGTTGATGACGGTTTATGACTTCTTTGTAAAGCGCGCACTCGATCAGTATTTTTACAACCTCTATTGGAAATCGAGCTTTATCTTAGTGGGAACACCGTCGGGCGTAACACTTTCTCCAGAGGGTGCACAGCATGGCTGGAAGTCCGATTTTCAGATTCCCAATCAGATCACCTGGGAGCCTGCCTTCTGTAATGAGATGGACTGGATTCTCAGTGAATCCATTCGTCTGCACATGCTCAATCAGAACGAAGGACGCACTGGTGTGATTATCCGTGGGGTGACTCGTGGTGTGGATCAAAAGCTCCTGATGAAGAATCTTAAAAAACAAGCGCGTTTTAAGACCGACACTGGTTCACAGCTCTACCCGACAGGATATGAACTGCAAGGGGCAGTGGACGAAGCCACGGTAGAAGCGGTTTCCGAAGAGCAAATACTAAAAACATTGCGTACCGAAGTGCTCGCAGGCGCCTACTACATTGTTGATTACCGCGGTTACCAAAACTACGAACCTGGCGACAATGTGGTCAATATTTTTGCCATGGGATCACTAGTGACTGAGGCCCTTAAAGCTTCCGAAAAACTTCTCGAGCGTGGCATTTATGGCAATGTTATTGTGGTGACATCTTCAGATCTACTCTGCGGGAACCTCGCCCACGCGGACAACTACCACTACCTCAAACAAGGTTTGGGAATCGATGGCAATCTCTTTTTGCAACCGGCTCTCAATGGTCACTCCACAGTAGGCGATATGATCACCCTCTCTGGACGTCGCGTGCCCGTCGTCAGCGTGCACGATGGTGAACCGGGAATGCTCGACAACATCGGTAGCATTGTGGGTGTAAAGCAGGAATCACTGGCTGTTCGCAAACATTCCAAATGTGGTCGACCAGTTGATATTTATGCCTATCACCAAATTGATGCCGCTGCTGTGGAAGAAGCCTGTGGAAAAGTTCTCGCCGAGACGGCAATGGAGACCGTTAAAGTCCCCACTTCTTTGGTGAGCGAGATCAGTCAGCAGGCACCACAGGCCGAGGGCGATTGGCAACAACTGTGGAATAAAAACTAAAGTCATATGGGAACCGCTTCCGGCATCGATGCCAAGCCTGTTACGTACAAGTCGCGCAAAGGAACGGTTCTTCATTATCACATTGTGGAAAACTCTGAGAAGCCCGTAGTGGTTTTGATCCATAATATGTGGGGCTCACACAACACCTTCCATCGTCACGTGAAAGTACTCACTGAGGCTGGTTATACTTGTGTTACGTTCAACCTCTACCAGGGTTCTACGGTTACAAAAGAGCATTCTTACTCGCGGTGGAATTATTTTAACTACATTTACCGCAACTGGATTCATCAAATCACGGATGTACTGGACAGCATCCCAGGCAAGAAAATCGTATTTAGCCTCTCCGGACCTTCGATCTCCGCATTGATTGTGGCCTCTGACCGAAAAGACATTGATCGTTACATCTGTGATGGCGGTCCATTCAAAGAATTTTGGCAGTGCACCTATCGCATGTTCAAGCTCGAAAAAAAAATCCAATCCCCCATAACGGCGTGGTGTTTTACTACACTATCGTGCCTGTACTGGGGCCCGTTTGCTTTTCGGCGGCTGAGTAAAGCACTGGCGCGCTGGAATCCTACCGTGCCTATCTTGTCCATTCGCGGAAAATTAGATCCCATTGTCTACCCGGAAAACATCGACCACGTGTTCGCAAAGCACTCACACATCAATGTGCGCGTTCACACAATAGACAAAGGCCATCACTTGGATGGCCTTAAGAATTTTCCCGAAGAGTATGTCCCGGCGCTATTTATTTTTTTAAAAGACTAAACGCGCAGCCGCTGGCTTTGAACTGGGCTTTTTCCTGCTCGTAAGTGTCTCGTACGGAAATTTCTAGCGATGCGGTTTTATTTTTTTCTACTAAGCGGATCTGCTTGTTGAGCTCCTCTTCGGACTCCCAGTAAAAATCGCCTTCATTCTTAACCGTACACACTGGTTCGATTTTGCTACTCAACACTACATCGGCTGAACGGTTGGGGGCATATACACGAATTTCCTGTTGACGATTTCCAACGCTGATCGCCATTATCAACAACTCTTGAACAATGGCTTTGCCATCTTGGCCCTTGAGCACAACATGAATTTTAGAGGCGCTGATAATGCTATGGGGTAGCGCAATTGTTTTTTGTACAGCTCCATGACTCACCAAAATGTGTAGGGGATCTTTTTGTTCAAACTTGAATTGTTCGGGCTGAGCCGCGCCAATGCGAAGTTCACTGGTAGCTGCGGTGCCAACGTTAGCGAACATAAGAATCGAAATAAATAATGCTTTCATAAAATCCCCTATTAATGCTTGGCCTTGTTGAGGCACGATCGCGCTTTGCTTTCATTTACGGCCGATGTCCCACTGATCGATGGAAACGAACTGCGCATGCACGACAGACAATTGGTAACCGCGCGTGCATAACGTTGTGCTGCCGGTCCGGTGCCATTGTAACGACGAGCCAAATCTCGATAGTCTTCCAACGAGCCATTGCCTCTCAGTGTACGGGCACTTGCACCCTCTGCCACTTTCATTTTGAGTGTTAAGAAAGAAAGTTCAGTTTGCGCCAAAGTACTATGCACCATATTCGTCATATAATTGGACTTGGGAAGAACCTTGGGTCCATAGCCTAAAGCTCCGATGCCCGTACCACGCATGACCTGGAACATACCCTTCTCACCTTGGGCACCAACGGCACCAGGGTTAAAAGTCGATTCTCTATATCCCGTACACAGCAAATAGCGCGGGTCTAACTTAGCTCCATGAAGACTGTTGATTTGTTCGACATTGGAGACAATTTTTTGTATGCGTTGGGCAAGGCCTTTACCTTTCCAGCAGTCTCTACCGTATCGGCAGTTGGGAATATCATTCACAACAGAAGGCCTAGCAGGTGCTGGAGCCGGTTTTGCGGGTGCTTTGTCTTGCGGGCGCGCCGGACGCGGTTCAGGTTTAGGTGGGTTATCAGGCAAAACTAAACTAGGAGCTTGCTGTCTGGGCGCTACTACTTCACCTGCGGTGACAATCTCACCATCGCCGTCACCAGTATTTGTGCCGCTACCCGCGTCTGCAGGGTGCTCCTCTTGCCCCACCTGCCAGAAATCATAATCTTGATAGCCAGAAAACTGCGAGAATGTGTCTTCGGTGCTAGCGATAGCCGCTCCTGTGCTCGGAGCTTGGTATACGGGCGTCGGTGCTTCGGTGACTGTAGATTCGGGCGTATACATTTCGATAAATGTATTGTTCTCCACGGCATTTCCAACAGAAACGCTAAGTAGCAACAAACCATTTATCATTGCGAACTTCAACACGGGACACCTCTTTGCTTACAAGAGGCTATTGCAATGGGTGTTCCAACTTGAGAAACGACCCAGCGTGAGACAAAATTGACAGGCGACTAATAATGAGACAGTCGAAGGGAATTTAGCCAGTCTCCTTACGCACAAAAAAAAGAGCCGCCAATTTCGTTGGCGGCTCAACTTAACGTTTATATTTTTAACCAGTTCTTATCAGCTATTGGCACTCTGTCGGCGTGATGCCTTCAAATGCGAGCTTCGTTACAGTTCCATCTTTTTGCTTGAGCTCGAGATACGCAAATGTTTCGAGAAGATCTGTAGGTAAGCCGGCGCGGATGCTCTCTAAATCATCGGTTTTATAACCATAGAAAAGGTTCAACAGGCTTAGTAAGTCCGTGCCTTCTTCGCTCAGCATGTCCGGTTTTGCCCAATCAGTAACAAATAAATTTTTTGTCGCTTCGCCAAACTTCGCCTGAATCACATACAACGGAACTTGCTGTTTAAGAACTTTAATGTTGAGACCCACCACTGGATGTTCCGGAGCCTGTTTCATACCGACGATGGATTCGATCATCACTCCATTTTGATCACACTTAAAAACGTAATCATCCACTCCGTAAGCATTAGCCGCAAACACAATTGTAAGAATAGAAAATAGATATTTCATAACTCTCCCCTGCTCGAATTCGAGCCTTTTGCAGTACTCTACAAACCTTTCCCGGCCATGCCTAGATTTTTCAAAAGCGCCCTATGTCAAAATGCTGCCGACTATGTATATCGTATTTAAAGTCTAATTGGACATCGCAACAATCATTACAGAATCGCAATAAGTTGTTCTTTAGAATACGTTTTTTAGAACTGTTTGTACTCGTAGCTAGGGAACCCGCTTAAGGCTTCGAGAGCCACTTTTTGAGTAAACCAGTGGCTTCCACCCAGCACCACAAAAATAGGCGAACGTGCATCCAGCTCCTCTTCGATAATTCGGATCATATGACGATCGCGAACCACACCAATAGCAGAAGCCATCCGTTGTGTGTAATACCGGCCTCGCGCAAGCGGCGCGGACTTTTCGGAATCAATATTGTGTTCATTGAAAGGTTCTTTGTTTTTATTTTTATACCACTGAGTGAAATCACCATAACCGGGAACTATAGGCGACCCTATCTTTTTTGCGATTCCTGCTGCAAAATCGCGGTAGGTGACATCGATCTGTTCAAAATTCAAAGTACCCGCTCTCTGCCACTGTGGAACTTGCCGTAGAAAATAAAAGTGGATCATTTCAACTGTCGAGAACCCCAGCGCCACCAGTGCTTTGCAAATTTCGGTTTCATCGGGCTCCAGACCCCGAAACGGGATTTTCTTCTTTATTGCCAATTGCACAGCGTAGGCAGCCTCTCCCCCCGCGAAGAGACCGCTTCTTCCGTCGTTGCGCGCCCACTCTTGTATATCTCTAGGGGAAACTCCCTTTGACGACTCAAACCCTTCGAGAAGTAAAATTCTTGGTGGATACTCTTTCAATCCCCGGGCGAGCATCACAAAAGTGGGGTCTTGAATTCGATTCGAGTGGCTAGCAGCAATATAAACCATAGCTTTATTCTCGCTTTGGTATTTTGCCAAAAACGGAAGCGGCGCCTCACCCTTCGTCAATGTCTCATCCCACGGCACAACCAACCTGTCTGCTGCCAACCGCTTGGAAGCGCAGCCAGAAAGAACGGTGGTTACAAGGATAATCTGCACGCTCAATATCAAAGAACGTTGCACATTCAATCGTGCTGCACTTACCATTGACGTTATGTTCATTGGTTCAAATAAGCCTGCGCTCTTTTGCGCGGCCTTGCTCCTCGGAATTCTATCTTCCCACAGTGTTTTCATTAAGCAATGGAGTAATATTGAATACTTTATCTACGATGACGAAGTGCGTGCGACATGCGAAATTTTTGATCACGACGAAAATCTTATAGCACGGATTCCATTTGGCCTCTGCAACTTCTATTCAAACGGCGACATGGTGGGGATCAACCAGCACGGGCTCCTTTACTTTTCCAGGGGACAACTCAAGTGGAAAACGAGCGCCGAGGTCCATCACGATGTTCACATTGACCCAGCCAGTGAAGAGATCGTTCACATTTCCCACACCGACATTGAGATAACTCGTGACACAATTATTCGTCACGACGCCATTTCTATTTACGATCGCGCAGGGAATCGGACTTTCTATTGGCGAGCGAAACCCAATTACGAGAAGTTTCTAAAATGGCTGCCGCAGGCACAGTTTCCCTATGCCACTGAGATCCACACGCGAACTGGTAAGCTCAAGTGGCTCTACAGTCACTTTAACTATGTACAGGTGCTGCCTCCCAATGAGATCGAAAAATCCAATCCCGCATTTCGCGCGGGGAACCTGCTCGTCGGTGATTGGGGGCATAAGTGGATGTTTATAATCGGTCGCAAGAGTCAGGAGATTGAGTGGGGTCTCGACCTGAGAGCGGAGGGTTACGACGCTCCACACACCGCTCAACTGACACAAGACGGGAAAATTTACTTTTTTGTCACTAGCTACCTGAAGAGTTATCCTAAAAACTCTGGGCTTAGTATTTACGATATTCGTGCAAATACGTTTACAGATTATGTATTGCACGACAAAGCCGATCACTCGCGAATCGCCGGCTCTGCTTTTCAACTTACAGACTCCACGTACCTAATTAGTCTCTACGGGAGCAACCGCGTTCTCTCTGTGAATTCCGCAGGTAAAGTTGTTGGATTCCCGCTCGGCAAAAAAGCTAAACAGTTTTTAAAACACGGTCCGCGAGTGTTTCGTGTTCGAAAAGTAAAAAAAAATTTCGTCGACCGCTACCTGGAGTTCCAAGGATTTTAGTGAAAGCGCCAATGTGCCTCCCCTACTTGATCTCCTTGATAAACTCGTCCGATTCTTTAATCGAAGACTCAATGGCTTTGATCAGTGATTGAATTTCTCCCTCAATGCGAACAGTCTCACCCTTGAGAGAGGCCACGGCCTTTGCATTCAGATTGTGCTTGAGATAAAGCACATGATCTTTAAGCTTTTTAAGCACTGGATCTATCTTGGACTCGGAGCTTTTGAGGCTCGCCTTTAACTGCCCAAAACGCTTTTGGGTGTCTACGAGCTGCTCTCGGCTTTTGGATCGTAACGACTCGGTGGAAATCTCCGATATCTCCCGCTTCCATTCCGCAAAAAGATCTTCCGCCACCTTTTCTACTTTATCCACATCCTTGTGCACTTCGTTGGCTCGAGCTTCGGCATCTTGGTAGGATCCATTCAAGGCATTGTACTGGCGCTCGAGTTTTCCACCATCAAAGTTGTACGTCTTTTTGAGTTGGTCCAAAGCATCCTTAAACGCTTCTTTGGTCTCCTCTTGCGCCTCCCGTGTATCGCCCACATATTTTCCCAAGAGATCGCGTTTTTCCACACCGATCATCTCGTAGGCCGAATATTTCGTATTGCGTACCGCTTTGTCGATCGTACTTTGACAGCTCACGCATAAAATTACGAGGAGCACTGCTACACTTTTCCACTGCCACTTCATTTTGAATTCCTTCATGATTAATTTTCTACAGGTGTTGCAATTTCGTCGGCCGGGGCATTCACTTTACGAAGTTCGCCATTGAGTTTGAGGCACATCATTAACCGCTCTTTCTTTCCGTTTTTGCAGTTCGTCAACTGCGTCGCTGTGTAATCCTTGCCGCGGATCACTTCCATACAGGACTTTTTATCGTAATTCGTAGTTTGCTGGTAACAGACCAATACCGCTTGGTCGTGAAAATATCCATCCTGAATAGCGACATTGCACTGAGTCTCGTATTTGTTGCTGTCTATGCTTTTGCAAACATCCTCCGGGAGGATCTTCTTTTCCACCGATTTTTCTTCAGCAGCAAATGCAGCTCCCAGTATAGGTTGAATCATTAATACCAGAAGAAAATATTGAACAGACTTCATACGTCGACTCCCTGTTGGCTACGAGTATGGGCAGAGACTCCGCAGAGAGCCAAGAACCATTACACTGTAGCAGTTTCCAATATAGCGAATGTTGACACTCCGAGTAGCCCACTATTTATATAATAAATTTGAAGAATTATTCACACTTCATCGATTGTCTAAGACCCTAGCAAGACCAATCTCCATTTTGCCAATTAAAACTTGCCTTTTACCGGGTATAACGTCAATTTGGTCTAAGTGAAAAACTGTCTGAAATATCGTTCGAAATACTATTTCTTGACTGCACTGGTGCTCCACTACTTTTTGAGCCTGTTCACCGTTTCCTCCATCATTTTCGTACCCATTGAAAACATCTCCGCCCAGGAAATCGCTCGGCAATCACAAACCGCACCCGTAGAAGCACCGCGAGAGTCCGAGGGTCAGGAAGAAAGTGACCAAGAACCTGTTGATGACACCTTCGAAGTCGAAGAACTGTACTGGACATCTCTTATTGTGATTCCGAAGATACTTCATAGCTACGATTCTATTTATGTTTCACCACTCTTTGCGACCTTATCGCAAAGACAATTCAGACCTCCTAAAGTTTAAAGTTCGCCCTTTAGTACGGACTCAAAACTCAATTCATAATTTTAGGAGCAATCTATGCAAAAACTTGTGCGCGGTGTGCAGCAATTTCAAAAAAATGTATTCGGAAAACAAAAAGAACTCTTCGAAGAGCTTGCAGAAGGCCAGAACCCCGAGGTTCTATTTATCACCTGTTCGGATTCGCGCTTGGATCCAAATCTACTCACTCAATCTCAACCGGGCGATGTATTCATTATGCGTAACGCGGGCAATATCATTCCGGCATATGGCCCCACCTCCACGGGCGAAGCAGGGACCATCGAGTTTGCCGTTGCGGCGCTCGGCATTCGCGACATTATTATTTGTGGTCACTCCCACTGTGGAGCCATGAAGGGTGTTCTCAAACCCAACGCTGTAACAGAGATGCCCGCTGTTGCCAGTTGGTTGAAGCACGCGGAATCCACGCAAAAGATCATGTGGGAAAACTATCAACACCTCGATGGCGAAGCATTGCTCAATGCCACTGTTCAGGAAAATGTTCTGGCCCAAATCGAAAATATAAAAACTCATCCCGTTGTCGCTGCTCGTGCCATGCGAGGCGAACTCAACATTCACGGTTGGGTCTACAAGTTCGAAACCGGAGAGGTTTTTGCTTACGATCCCAAGCAAGAGCAATTTGTTCATCTTCATGAAAGCGTTATCTCGTCGGTGGTTGGCCGACGTGCAATGGCGGCTATGTAATTGTGCTGTCCAAAGCTGCAATTAAAAACTGCAGCTTTGGAGCTGGATTGAGAGATATTCTTTTTTTCTTGGCAATAAATGTATTTCTCTAGATGATTGCACTATGAGGCCTGCTCCAAAGGCCCAAAGAAAACAAAATCTGAATCTCGAACTGTTTGTCGTCGCCACCTTTTCTTTTGGGTTACAAATTCTATTCATATATGCATTCGAACTCTTCTTTGAAGCTGTCAAAGTCCGTACAGTTGTCGGTAGTAGTATTCTTGGATTGGGCCTTGGTTTTTTGCTCAATCTCGCGCCACCTCGGCTGACCCGATCCATCCAGTTCTCCATTCCTGTACTCCTGGCTCTAATCTACGGATTGAGTTGCTTGATAATAATACACTGGTCACTTTCTATTGCGTTCATCTTGCTTATATATATTTTGCTCGGTTTTCTGATGAGCCGTGTTTGTTTATCTTTAGATGCGCACAATTTTTATCTTTTCGACTTTGTCGGTGGTATATTAGGCACTCTCTTTGCGTTCTTACTCCCAATAGCATTTGGCTTGGAGTCCGCATATCTCTTTTTTTTAGCCCTTACCCTCGCTGTGCACCTTTGCATTGAGTCCACCTATCGCCGTACCGTGCAACTCCTCCTTCTTTTTGTTTCACTTACGCTTTCTTTCGTTGGAGTCTATTTAGCTTGGTATCCTAATATGGATCTTACCATGTACGGTGCACTCTATCAGAACCCTTCGTCATACCGCAGTAATGGACAACGCAACCTTCGCGATGGCCTGCTCTCGCGCGACCACTCGCAATGGTCCAACCTTGGAAAAGTCGAGGTCTATCGCTCCTTGAGAACGCAAAAACAAATTAACAACAACCTCTTTGAATTTTACATCAATAATCATCATTGGTTTTCAATGGAAGATTCGCCGCATCTCAAAGACTGGGTTCCAAACTCAAATGGAAAATCGGCATTAATACTGGGTGCTGGAGGTGGTAGCGACATTCAACTCGCTATCCGCAATGGCTATTCAAACATCACAGCCGTGGAGCTCAATAGTGTGTTTTATGAACTCGTAAAATCACGCTACAGCCCATTGGTTTACAACTTATTTAATCGTATCGAATTTGTAAATGATGAGGGTCGCCATTTCCTAGTTCAAACAAAGAAAAATTTCGATCTCATCTCTTTGGCGTTTGTGAGCCGGGCCGGAGGGTTTCAAAATAAGTCCGAAGACCTAGTGGAAAGTTACCTATACACTTATGAGGCCATAAATACGTACTTGGACCACATGACCGACGACGGGGTGTTCATGTTCTCTGAAAAATACAGACGCACAACTTTCGTACCCACGACAATTTTAAGTGTCATTGAATCGATGTGCTCTGTTTTGCGCGACCGTGGACTCGATCCAAAAGAACATATTTCTATATTGAGCCACAATTGCAAACCCGATGCAAAGTGTACGGGAGTGATTATTTTACAGAAAAAGCCGAATACGCCTACGATTGCATCGAAGCTATTGCAAATTCATCCTTTCTCTGCGAAGTCGCAAAAAATAATAGCTGCACCCGGGGCATCTTCAGCTTTTAAGTTGAGTGAACAAGAGCTACTACTTCGTGCCAGTTTAGATGAGTCCCAAGAAAAATATGTCTTAAAAACATATGGAGCACACATCGGGCCAACCTATGACCACCAACCCTATTTCCGCACTATCGACATTCCAGCCTCAGGGCGCATAGATGAATACTTAATGATTGCCGCGTGTGTGCTTCTTTTCGGGGTTATCTGTTTCTTTTTTAGAGGTCTTTCTCAACCGTACCTGTCGAGTATTCTTTTGCTTATATCAGTTGGACTGGGTTTTAACTACGGACTCCTAGAGCTCGCCTATCTCGACGTCTTCTTTAGGGTTTCTCCGTCTGTCGAATGGGATTTTTTCATTTTGCAGATCACTCTGCTCTTTGGCAGCGCTTGTGTCGGTGCCATTGGAAAGTTCATCCCTCATATGCTAAAATTATTAATACTTTGGGCCAATACGTCGCTTTTAATTGCCGCGCCATTCATCTTTACATTTAAAGATGCTAATTTTTTATGGTCGCCCAATCAATGGACTGCGATTGTCTTAGTCACTCTAACGTTTTTTACAGCATTTTCGTCGTCTCTCTTCTTTCCCAATATTCTCGATACCGCTAAATCCATAAATCCAAGATTAGTGGTGTTGTTGATAGCTGCCAATTGTTGCTCATTCACGGTCGGCACGATAATCAGTCGCTGGATTTTTTCCCTGCATGGCTTCAATAATTTATTGTTTGGAGCAGCCGTGATCTATCTCATCGTAGCCATTGTGATCAGCTTATCGAAACAGCGTTTTCGAAGCCCTACCTCATAAGGTACAAGTTATTCTTAAAGAACTCCGTAAGGTCTACGACTTGGACATCATGAATGTCTTTAATTGGAAGTTGTAGTAATGGACGCAAATGCATTCGTCGATCCACATAAAAGAGGTTACCGAAAGCATCGTTAACTAGAAATTCAGAATTTTCCAATTCTTCGAATCCACCCCGCACATCACTATAAAACTCCCCGGCTCGATTCGCAACGGCTCGCTTCGTAAGCTGCATACCTGGAAAACTGTATACGTCTAAGCTAGAGTATTCAATACCTTCTCCATAGGGCTCATTGTTGTAAACAATAATTTCACCGTTGCGAGACACCTGAACATCGTGAAGCACGTGATGCTGTGTGGGATTCGTCCACGACCACAGTACCTGTTTAAAATCTGGAGAGAGGATCAATATGAGCGGCAACTTCACAGAATTAATAACCATGTTTCCGGGAGCCAAGAGCGGATGGCTGTAACTTGTGTTTGCAGGAATTTCGTAAAAAGAGTTGAGATGAGAAAATTCGAAAAAGCTTCCCGCACGCGGTTTGGGCTTAGTAAAAACTTTCCCAATCCGACGTTCAAGCACTTTGTGCTGCTTCATAAGTGAAATCAACTCTTCGCGACGTTCATAAAAGCGATAACTGCTTACGATCTTTCCTTTTTTGTCGATTCGGTAGAGAACATCAAAGCGCACCTGTTTGTCTTTGTATTCAAACACCTCTGAACCGAGAGTTATGAGTGTTTGACCGTCATTGGACCAGCGAAGCGCATGGTGAGCGTCGATTTCCAGCCGCCAAAGAAGAGTTCCTGTGCGATCAAAATACAAAAGTGGAGAGGTGCCGCCGAGCGGAACCATAGCGATGCTGCCGTCCTCGTGAGGGGCGCAGAAAGCCATTAGCCAGCCTTGGACGATAGCTCCCTTTTCATCCATCACCATACAACGAGTGAGTAAAAGTTTGCCTCGAAGGCCCCCAATCGGGTCCAATCGGGACGTCATCGACGCCACGACAATCACTGTGGTGAGCAGTGCAGTGGAAAGCGCAGTAGCAATAGTTTTTCGAATCATCAGCCTTTAAGCCTGGCACAGTTGCGGCTTATTGGATAGCTGTGCCACACTGACCAATAACAGTGTAACCCTTTGTTAGATGGGCACCGATAAAAAATAAAAAAGCCAGCAGAGTGTGCTGGCTTTTAGAGTGCTAAATAAATTGTACGGCTCAGTTGGCCGGTTTTGCTTTTGCGGCTTGCGCGCGGGCGCTAGCCTCTTTTTTAGCAGCAATTTCTTCTGGCGACAGGCCCCATGGAGATGATTTAGGCCCCTTCGGACGATCTTTTTTACCACCACCGCCACGACGATCTACCTTTTCGGTAACAGGTTTCGGGGCTGGTTTACTGCCGAAAAACTCAGTGATGAAATGGAGTTCTTCCACTTTCACTGCGCCATCTGGAATCTTTTCGCCTTCGTTGAAGGAAGCAATGCGTACGCGATAAAGACCTTCGGTTTTTGCCTCAGCCAAACCGATAGCGGTGATAAAATTTTTGAGTTTATTATCGCTAAATTTGAATGTCTCACCGATAGAAGTAGAGATCTCCTCTTCCGTTTTTCCTTCAGCAGTCAAAGCCTTTTTAGCTTCGATGCCTTTTACCAAAATATGTGCCGGAAACTCACCCATTGCTCTCATAATTAATCCTTGTGAAAAATTTAAAGCCATAGTGGAGAAAAACGCCCACAAGGTCAACACTTCTTAAAATAAAGTTCCTCAAAACGCATAGATCGGTGGAAGGGTTACACGCGTGATAAAATGGTAGGGGTGCACGGACTTGAACCGCGGATCCTCCGGTTATGAGCCGGATGCTTTAACCAACTAAGCTACACCCCCACTCACGGGCAACAGGACAAAAATACCCGCTCGAGGGTGGTATGTTCAACCTCTAAATCGGTGTGTAAATGGAGATTCTCTGCACCAATACGCGGCTTAAGAACGCAATTTATTAGGGGCAGCCACATTTAAAGGGAACCCTCAAAGTGGACTACGGGCAGCCCGCTTTTTCCGTGGCCTTTTTATACACGTCACTGAGCTCTGCGGCCTTGGAATTGATGAACCAGCCATAGTAGTTCACATTGGGGTATTCCGCCTGGCCATTTTTGGTAAGGCCTTTGAGCGTTTTTTGATAAAGTTCTTCCGCTTTTTCGTACTCTTTACCAATGTTATAGAGCGTGCTGATAACGCCTGGATTTTGAGAAATATCAAAATTTGCAATTTGCTTGTAGATGTCGATGGCTTTGCGGTTTGTCGCGGCCACATAGTGAATGGATGTCTGAGGATTTAAAATCGCATCGTACAGCGACGGCGGATCCTCTACGGACAGTAGCGGAAATCCAGAAACTTGATTCACTAGATCGGTCACCATAATGGCACGCTCGGGCCCGAGCTGGCCGAATCCGTAGGTGTAGCCCGCTCCTTTTGGATCAAAGAAAACCCACTTGAGAGATGATTTGGCCTGTCCCTTGCGCGGGTTGCGCTTGTCGTGCTTCCACACGCTCTCGTAGCAACCCCAAAGGTCATAATTGTTATCGGTAGCTGTGGTGCAGGCAAAGTAGTTGTCCTCTTTCAACATTTTTCCGAGGTCAATACCATTAGATTCAAAGCGCGTGATCCAGTTTTTCACCATGTACATGTAGTTGTCCTGAGCGATGTCCCAGGCGTCTACGTTAAAGGTATGTTCACCGACGATAGATCCCATGATCACCACAGGATCCAGTTTGTAAAGTGTGGCGGCTTCCTTGATCACACAGATATTGCTCTTTTTAGACATCAAGCGAACCACTGATTTGTACTTACTCACATCATATTCTTTAACTGCAGAGTTCATGTTACCTGCAGGAACGACGATCGGATTCTGCGCGTTCATGTACTGCTCCACCGTGTATTCAAAGGAATCACTTGCTGCAAAGGAAATCGATGGGATGAGAAAAGCGAAAGCGAGAGCAATGAGTTTCATAAATACCTTCTGCCAGAGCAGTCTGAACGAGTTCGTGGTGTTTGCTCTGTTATATCCGAATTTTTGGCGCCCCGCTCAGGCGGCGTTGATCTATGATAAAAAAGAAAAACCCTGTTCCGTTTTGGGCTCGTTCTGAGTAGAATAACCACCATGTCTATGGATCGCTGGGAGACCTATTTTAAGCCCGAAACGCGCAGCGCAGGAAACGCCCTGGCTGCCAAGGGTGCCGTAAACGTATCCCGTGGCTCCGACACCCAGGTTCAGTGCTACATCCGCGGGAGCTCCTCCTGCAAAGTGGTGTTTTCGTCAGATTCCATAGATAGCGAGGCCTTCACAGCCACCTGCAACTGCTCCCAGGGTAAAAAAGGACTGGCCTGCAAACACATGTGGGCCGCTCTTACCTCTCTTGAGGAGGCCTCCTCCGACTTTCTGGAGGCCAAAGTAGCGTTGAGTACTGGGGCTGCCAGTGGTGCCACGTCCGCTCCCGCAGATAAGAAGCCCCTGTCGGAATCCCAAGCGGCCTATCAGGAAAAACGCGCCGCCAGCGAGGCCGCCTATAAAGAAAAACAGTCCGATTACCGCAAACAGCAGTACCAGCGCCAAAAAGATAAACTCAATGCTAAAAAGGGCAAAGCCCCCAAAGTGGCTTTCACCGAAACCTTCCCCGAAGACGTGGAAGCGGCCTTAAAGTATTTTGAGGTGAACGGATTTGATCTGCGCACGACCCTGACGAGCGACGACGTCAGCAACGCCCGCAAAATACTGGCGCGCATATTCCATCCCGACAAAGGCGGTAGCCATGACGAAATCGTGGAACTCAACACCAACGCCGACATTCTGCTCGAATTTGCCGAGCTGAGCTGAATGCTATTCTGATTTTACTCAGAGAAAATCGTAGACCTGATATTAACAACATTCATCGCTTGGGATACGACGCCCAACCCAACTAAAAGGTGCCTGGCACGTGTCCGGCAAAAAAAAGCCCACTGGGTAGTGGGCTTTGTAAGTTCGATTTAAAGTTTCACTTCCGTAGCGGAAGTGTGGTTTACGAATCGATGAAGGCTTTGAGTTTGGCAGAGCGAGAAGGATGGCGCAACTTGCGGAGCGCTTTGGCCTCGATCTGACGGATACGTTCACGAGTAACGTTGAAATCCTGACCCACTTCTTCCAAAGTGTGATCCGACTCTTCACCGATACCAAAACGCATGCGAAGAACTTTTTCTTCGCGCGCTGTGAGCGTTGAGAGCACACGGCGGGTTTGCTCAGCGAGGTTCAAGTTCACAATCGCTTCCGAAGGATTGATCACCTTTTTGTCCTCGATAAAGTCGCCAAGGTGCGAGTCATCTTCTTCACCCACTGGGGTTTCCAAGCTGATCGGCTCTTTGGCAATTTTTAAAACCTTGCGCACTTTGTCCACTGGCATGTCCATTTTCGACGCGATCTCTTCTGGTTGCGGCTCACGACCCAGCTCTTGAACGAGCGAGCGTGAAGTGCGAACCAGCTTGTTGATCGTTTCGATCATGTGCACCGGAATACGAATCGTACGAGCCTGATCGGCGATGGCGCGGGTAATGGCCTGACGAATCCACCACGTGGCATAGGTAGAAAACTTGTATCCACGACGGTATTCAAACTTATCCACAGCTTTCATCAAACCGATGTTACCTTCCTGAATCAAATCCAAGAACTGAAGGCCGCGGTTGGTGTACTTTTTCGCAATAGATACAACAAGACGGAGGTTGGCTTCAACGAGTTCCGACTTTGCACGGTCGGCATCGCGCTCGCCCTTCCAGATCGCTGTATTCGTGTCACGAATCCAGTTGTAATGCATTTGCGTATCCGAAGTGATACGGTCACGACGATATTGAGCATCGACGGCGCTGATGCTGTAACTGCGATAGCGGTTAAATGTTAAACCCGTCTCGCGAGTCATCACCTGCGCTTCTTTCTCGCTCGCCTCTACTTTTTTGTAGCGCTCAGAGAGAGATGCCAAATCTTTGGAAAATGTTTTCGTAACAGCTTCTTTTACGCGGCTTTGCAGCTCGCCCATACGGTGCACCAAGTTTTTAAACTTAATCACAATGCGATTAATGGTCTTACGGTTAAAGTTAATGGATTCAAACTTCACCATCAACTCATCCACCATAACTTCGATCTCGGCCTCAGCTGCTTTCTTCTCTTTTTCTGGAGAATCGATTTGCTCGAGAGTTTTAAAATGCTTTTTTACCTTTTTCTCGTACTTTTGAACTTCGCCGATAAGTTCGTGAATCTTATCGATGTACTCTTGTTCGTTGTATTGAGTCTCTTCATCCTCGAGACCGCGAAAGATCGCCTTTACTTTTAAACGACCTTTATCCACGCGTTCACCAAGAGCTACGATTTCGCGTGTACCAATTGGAGTTTTGAGGATCGCGCGAACGATTTGGCGCTCGCCCGACTCGATTCGCTGAGCGATTTGCACCTCGCCCTCACGGGTGAGGAGAGATACGCTACCCATTTTGCGCAAGTACATGCGCACAGGATCAGTGCCTTTAACATCGGCCACTTCTTCTTTTTCTTCTTCTTCTTCGGCTTCGGCTGGGTCTTCAAGAAATACACCCTCTGCCTCTTCGCCTTCTTCTTCGACGTGTTCGATAATGCTAATGCCTTGAACTTCGAGTCCATGCATAATTATATCAAGTGCTTCGGCGGCCATTAATTCCGGCGCGAGAGCTTCGTTGATTTCTTCTATCGTCAGAGAGTCTCTTTTTAGCTCGATAAGCTTTTTGAGCTCATCTTTTGCCAACTTCTTCTGCTCGTCGATAGACAAAGCAGTAAGTTCTTCTTTCTTAGCTTTGCTCATGGCTCTCCTTTAACTGACTTATTTATTTGAATGCGATGCTTATTTATATTCATTATCTGTTCCAACTTCTCCATATTTTGCGAATTCGTTGGATCGAGCAGCTGTCCCGCGATAATTTCGCTCTGGCGCTTTAAGTTGCGTGTTTGCACGCGCTTGATACAGTTGTCGATCACCTTGTTGTACTCCGCTTCGGCACCTTCCAGGGACCAAAACTTAAACAAACCTGAAAGTTCTTCAGGGTCGAAAACTCTGTCCACTACGAAGGCCGCTAGCTTATCAAAATCATTGGGATTTTGTCTATACCTCTGTATCACTGTCGAAAGCAGTTTCGCGAGAGATCGTGAAGAAAGTACCTCATGAATCTGAGCTGAGTCTATTTTATTGAGCAATTCTATAGAGTTGACGGCAGCTCCCAAAATGTAAAGTTCATCCTTGGGCATCCCCTTAAGACGAATTTTTTCGAGAGGTGCGTCGTCTTCCTCCGGTGCTGTCGCTGCAACTTCTCGAGAGGGTGGCGCAGTTCTGGCTCCCGACTCGGAGCGCAGACGCTCACGCACCCACGCCTCTTCCACAGAAAGCCGTTTCGCCAGGTGCGTGATGTAGAGCATTTTTAAACTCTTATCAGAAATCTCATTCATGTATTCGCGCGCACGATCCATGAATTCCATTTTGCTATGATTGGAATAATCAAAATTTTCCAGCCAGGAAGAGACCACCTGTAAAAATAGTTCCGGTGCTTCGTTGATCTGACTCTGAAGCGCCTCCGCGCCACGCTCCTTGATAAAGTCATCCGGATCCAGAGCGTTCGGGAGAAACACCGCAAGCGGGCAGAGCCCCTCTGAAAAAAGTGGCTTCAGGCTTCGTTCTGCGGCAATTTTTCCGGCCTGATCGCCATCGAACATTAGGATCACACGTGAAGTGTATTTTTTTAAAAGGCGCGCGTGGTTTTCGGTCATCGCGGTGCCGAGCGTGGCAACGACGTTCTCTATCCCCGCCATGTAGAGCGCGATAAAATCCATATACCCTTCGACAACAACCACTGCATCTTTGGCGCGAATGTGTTTCGCGGTGAGGTTGAGACCATAAAAGGTACTGCCTTTGTAAAACACCGGCGACTCAGGGCTGTTGAGATATTTCGGATTGTGCTCGGGATTTATAATCCGTCCGCCGAAACCGACCACATCTTCATGCGCCGAAAAAATCGGAAACATCAAGCGCTCGCGAAACAAATCATAGTATCCGCCCTGAGTTTTCTTTGGGCGAACGAGTCCCAGCTTTTCCGCCAGATTGAGAGGAACTTGCTTGGCTTTAAAAAAATCGGCCATACCGCTCCATTCGTCCGTAGCATAACCGAGCTTCATAGCTTCAATGGTATCGCTGGTGACTCCTCGCTTGCGCAAATATTGGCGTACGGGGTGGTCCTCCGGAGAATTCAGTAGCTGACGATGAAAATACGAGGCGGCGTATTTGTTCACCTTGTAGAGCTGAGTCTTTTCGTCACGGGTATAACCTGGCTTCTCAGTTTTTTCCGGTAGCGGAATGCCCGCACGACGCGCTAAAAACTCAATAGCCTCAGTAAAACCGAATCCATTAAAGACTTCCAAAAAACTAAAAATGTTCCCCGATTTTTTGCAGCCAAAGCAGTGGTACAACTGTTTCGATTCAGAAACAGAAAAGCTAGGAGATTTCTCCTTGTGGTCCGGAAACGGACACAACCCCATGAATTGATGGCCCCGCCCTTTGAGATCTGTGTGCTGCCCAATGATGTCGACAATATTGTTGGCGTCTCTGACCTTGTCTATGAACTCTTGATCAAATCGCATTTTCTAGTTTTTCCCTGTTGAAAAGTTTCCCCTAACTTTCACTAGGTTTATTGAAATTTTCTGAACCGAATTCATAAGCATGTCCGCTTATGACGCTTAGCTAAACTAAAAGGTGCCTGGCACCTTTAGGATAGTGATTTTTTTACGATTTCGCTGACGATTTTATTGTCGGCGGCACCTTGAGTTTTTGCTGTCACCAACTTCATTACGCCTCCCATGTCTTTCATGGATGTGGCTCCTGATTCGGCGATCGCTTCTTTTACGAATTTTTCGATCACGTCCGCAGAAAGTTGTTTCGGCAAATAACTTTCGATGATGGTCAATTCCGCCTGCTCTTTGTCCGCAAGATCTGCGCGATTTGCGTTCTTATACTGCTCGATGGAATCCTGACGTTGTTTTACCGACTTTCTCAAGACAGACAAAACATCATCGTCGGTTAGTTCGTTGGGACGAACTTCGATTTCTTTATTCTTTACGGCTGAAGTTAAAAAGCGAAGGGTATTGACCTTGTCCATATCCTTCGCCTTCATGGCCGTCTTTGTATCATCTAAAATTTGTTGTTTTAGAGGCATTTTTAATCAATCTCCAAAGCGACGGGTCTTTTTAGTAGCTCGTTTGCGGGCTGCTAAAGACTTTTTCTTTTTGCGAACTCCTGGCTTCTCGAAGTGTTCTCTTTTTTTCACTTCTGACAAAACACCCGATTTTTCACAAGACTTTTTAAAGCGACGGAATGCTTGTTCGAAGCTTTCACTTTCGCGTAGTCGTACTAGTGCCAAGGTAATCACCTTCCTTCCGAGCCTTTCTGTATATAGCACGGGTGTTGTTCGTGCAACTTGCTTTGGTTCTAAGCGCGATTTTCCCTTTGAATTTCTTGGGGAATTTTTGGAAATGCGGCCGACGGAGCGCGCCTCCATCCTTGGACTCGCTGGGCGCTTCCTGCGCCCAGAGGCTCCTTTGGCCGCACTTCCAAAAATTCCCCAAGAAATTCAAAGGGAAAATTGTGGAGAGGAGAAAGTATGTGGCCAGAATTCTGGCGGCTTACGGAAAGGGGAAATTCAGGTGTGGGATAGGGGTTGGTGTGGTGCGTTGTGGGTGCTGAGGGATTGGGCGGCGTGGTAATTGGAGGCGATGAGCTTGGATGTGGGTCAATATTCTGTCTGGATGCGGGAGGCGCTGGCGCTGGCGCGCGCCGCTTTTGATGCGGATGAGGTGCCAATTGGTGCGCTGGTGATTCGTGATGGGATTGTTATCGGGCGTGGGCGGAATGTTCGTGAGGAACTGCATTCTGTGACCGGGCATGCGGAGATTCAGGCCATAGAGGAGGCGTCGCGATTCTTGCGCAGCTGGCGGCTTTCGGGATGCACTCTGGTGACTACTCTTGAGCCGTGTGTGATGTGTGCGGGGGCTATTGTGCAATCGCGAATCGACACTCTTGTTTTTGGATCCTCTGATCCTAAAGGTGGAGGGCAGACTTTGTTTTCACTTTTGGATTCGGAGAAGTTGAATCACCGCGCGAAAGTTGTGTCGGGAGTTCTCGAGAGTGAATGTTCGGAGATACTTCGCGATTTTTTTAAAATGAAGCGTGCAAAAGATAAATCCAAGAGTAGCGTCGACTGAACTCTTTTTTTAATTAGCGCTTTGTCTTTTTTGGCTTTTTGGACTCGCCCTTGAAGGTATGGACCAACAATAAAATAGTGACGCAGGCGTTGAGCGCCATAACCCAGTAGGCCCATGGCGGAACTTTTGTTTCAATGATCGGTTCTTGAGGTGCTTTTGCCTCCAAAGCTATAACTTTTTCGACGAGAGACTGGAGTTGGGCCGACTGCACTTTTTGGCTCTCTTGGAGCTGAGCCACTAACTGAAGGGTTTCGTTGAGTTTAAAGTTTTCCGCCGGGTCGGCTTCTTTTTTTTCGACTTTTACTTCTGATTTTTTTTCGGATTTTTTTCCAGTGGGTTTTGCGAAACCGCTAAAACTAAAAACTGTTAAAACCAATACAAGCGCTGCTCTATAAAAAACCGTGGTTGTGCTCATGTACAAAGTGTAAATCCGACAGAAAAATTGTCAATACAACTACGGCGAACGCTTTTGTTTGCGCGAGTTGCGAACTGGGTTTAACCTTTTGTCAGAGGCTCGCGTCCTAAAGAATGACAGGCGTTGGAGCGGGCCCGCTCCCGGGCTGCTGGAGAGGAATTTGACCTCATCTCCAACGGCCCGACCTTCGCCTGTATGTGTGTGTTTCAGAGTGAGACGAACGGGGAATTTTTAAATGAAATTCCTCCAATTGACGATAGATATGATATACTTTTTAGACCAGGGGTAACTGTGAAATTGGCCATTCTTTTTTCTACATTTCTATTTGTACCGGCAATTTCGTTTGCCCTGGGTTGCAATGCAGGTGATCCCAATTGCCAAATGGGTTTTTCAGACCAAAATGGCGGCCGCGTTGACGTTGGCGCTCACGCGCAGACAAGCGGCAGTGTGGACTTTATTCAATCAATGATGAAGCAAATGGAAGGCTTAACGGGCTCCACATCCTCATCAGGTGTTGTTTACAACAAACAAGCTTCGGAATCATTGACTCGTAAAAATTCAAAAGGTCCGTATAAACTCAAGTCTGGCGACAACGATGCGGCTGAAGCCACTGATGGCGTCGATGGCGTTGTCCAATAATTTTTATCTCTAAACGCTCGGCCATAACGGTTCGGAGCAGTTCACTTTTCGTTTTGGAATTTTACTGTCGGCACTGCTCACGCACGTAGGTGTGGAACAGAGTTTTGGTTCATTGAATAACTGAAACCCGGTCTCGATATTTCCAAGCGGTTCATCGTGGCAGCTGTAACTGCGTTTGATCGTTCCATCGGGCTCGCGAATGATAATACTGCGATAACCGGCGCTGCACTCCCAGCCCTTAAACTTGTTAAAACCAAATGAGTTTAAACGCTCCGCTTGGTCCAAGTACCATTTTTGTTTCTTTGAATCGAGGAATTCCACCTGGTACACCGGCGGCACGGCGTGGTCGCCCGAGCCGTGAGTTTCGATTCTATTTTTTGGCGTAGGTCTTTTCTTCTCGATTTCTTTTTTGCTCATGCGCGCGCGCGTGTAATCCATTTGCGGCATTCCATTTTGGAGGCGTGTGAGCATGTCGGCACTGTATCCGCTCACTACCGCGGACGCCGACGTGTTGCTCTGGGGCTTTAACGTAACGTTGATTCCTTGCTCGTGGAAATACAAAGCGTCGTCCCACAAGATTTCAAAACGCTCAGGAACCATGACCATGTTGATGGTCACTTGAATGTCGTTTTCCTGTAGGAAGATCAACTTTTCGGCGAAGGGTTCTTTTTTGGTGAACTCTTTATGATAACTCGCCGTTATGCTCACCCGGTGCAATTGCTGTACAGCCTCAATGTATTTTTTGAACCAACCTATGCCCGGACTGAGATTTGAAGTCATATGGACAGACTGATAATTACTGTTCTCAGTGTCTTCACCATACGTTCGCAATATTTCCAAGTAGCCCGGATGCATCGTCGGCTCTCCCCCACTAAAAGAAAAGTGAAACGAGTTGAACTTGCGCTCGCGCGCCTGGCGCTTGATCTCTGTCAGTGTTTTAAGTATCAACTCTGTAGGCCGATGATCGCGCTTGTCGGAACGTGCATACGGCCAGCAGTAGGAGCATTTAAAGTTGCAATAGCGACCCAACAGCCAGCTCACGCAAAAAAGATCGCGGTATAAAAGGCTGCGCTGACCAACGCGCATGATGTCGTCAAAGGGAACTTTGGTAAAATCGTAGTCTGAGTACAAGTAGCTCACGCAGGTATCCTAAAACTACCCGCTGGCGCCGGCAATAGACTTTTGCGGCAATTCGATTTTGCTTAGACTTTTTGAAAGACCGTAAAGTTTTGTCCGCGATGGATAACTTCTAAGCCATCGTAATTCACATCCGACGGAATGCTCGCCGTGCCTTCATCGATGTACACGCCACCGGTCATTAAGTTACGCTTTGCCCAATTCAGCGCGGCAAGACGGCTGCGTGGCGAACCTTTCCAGGTAGAAATATCATTCCACACAAATGCCGCACGCTCACCACGGAGATCGCCCATTTCGCGAACATCCGCACGCACGACGCCTTCAATTTCCGAATAGGGATGGAGATCAACACCCATGTAGCGCTCACTGCCAAAAATAGATTTTAAAACCTTGGAGGATTCGCCTTTAAAAACTCCCAGTTCCACCACTTTCCCGTTACCAGGCACAATGACATTGAGACGCGAACGTAAAAAAGGGTGAACTTCGGCATGCCATGTCGCAAACGAGTGGCCCTCGAGGTAATTTTCTTTCTTATCGATTTTGTCCATAGGGTACGTGTTCAGAAACATAGCCAGAGTTTTGTACGTCTGATTTTTAATCTTACGGCCAATTGCCACCACATCGATGCCACCTGGCAATACCAGCAAAGGCAACATCAGTGTGGCTTTGCGGATTATTTCTCTTCTAGTCACCATACATTCCTCCGTCTCAAATGAAGACATTTGAGTGGTGCGGTATTCATTGTGTTCCTCTCTATTCTGACACTAGAATTTACAGAGACCAAGTGTAATTTGCAGAACTTAAACCACCTCCTCAGACCTGCCACTCCAGTCAAAGATGCCGAATGTAGGCGCCTGATCGCGAACCTGCGTCTCGACGAATATCTGTCTAATTTTGAGGCAAACCTGGACATTAGTAACTACTATCAGGAGTTTTTAAGTTGGCTCCAAGGCTCACGGCGAGTAGAGCTCCGAGTTCCAAGTTCTTTCGAGCCCTTCATGTGCTCCGGAGTGACCGAGGGCTTTCACGACTTTTACATTCGGCACTCACAGCGCCAACTGTTTGTCCTCCGCGGAGAATATCCCTACCACAAAGACGTGTGGCACTCTCTCGCGCGTCCGCTGATGGATCTCGATACTGAAGCACTGCACACTCAAGCGTGCGTGATTCTCTCTGCGCCATTCTCGGCGACAGGTGCGCTTTCGAGCAAAACAAAATCTATTTTGGAGGACTGTTCACGCCTCGATGTGCCGGTATTCCTGGATTTGGCATTTCTCGGCCTTGGCGCGTCCTTTTCGGTGAATGATTTCTTGCACTACTCGTGTGTAGAGAGCTTTTCATTTTCGTTTTCGAAAATGTTTGCTATGGGTCGCATGCGTGCCGGATGGTGTTGGACACGATCTCGCGGCGGCGCCCTTAAAGTGCTCGATCAGTGGAAATACAATAACTGGCTTGGCCACTATGTGGCACTTCACTGTTTGCGGCACTTTTCTTTCGACTATATGTGCGAAAAGTACGCACCTTTGCAAAAGAGACTGTGCGCAGATCTCAGTTTACAGCCCTCCGAGTCTTTCTTGTTCGGACTGGGTGGAGCGGAATACGACGCTTACTCTCGGCAAGGCATCGCCAACCGCGTTTGTCTGTCCAATTTGCTCGCGCAAAACGGCTCCACTGTTACTCATCGCGCGCTTGATTCTTCGCCCGAGTCTACGTAGTCTGAACTCCGATGAGTTCCAAGAAGTCAGCAACCATTAGTCCAACATTTTGCATTTTGCCGTGGATCCACCTTTCCACGCGGCCCAACGGCCATATGCGTGTGTGCTGTACGGCCAATGCCTCCAGCGCTGGCGCGACCAATGACAAACAATTTGGCGGTGAAGTGGGAATTCTCAAAAACGATGACGGCCGTCCCGCCAATCTCAACTCCAGCGATCTTATCTCGGCGTGGAACAATTCCTACATGAAAGATGTGCGGACCAAAATGCTGAAGGGAGAAATCCCCAACTCCTGTACGAAATGTTTTAAAGAAGAAGCCGCCGGACATCGCTCGAAGCGAAACTGGGAAACCGAATACTGGGAACAGCGCATTGATGTGGATCAGTTGATTGCGGAAACGCAATCCGATGGTTCGGTTCCACCCAAACTCTACTACGTGGATCTGCGCTTGGGCACAAAGTGCAATCTCAAGTGCATTATGTGCTCTCCTCATGATAGCTCGCTATGGGTTTCTGATTGGAACAAACTGTTTCCACAAATTAAAAATGACTCTCTCAAAGAAATCATGCGTTGGGACAATAAGGGGCGTGTCAACGATGCCTCCTACGACTGGTACCGTGATAACACATTTTTTTGGGAACAGCTTTTAGAGCAAATTCCGAACATGCAGCAATTGTATTTTGCGGGTGGCGAAAGCACGATTATTAAAGAGCATTACGAGTTACTCAAAGAGTGCATTCGTCGCGGAGAAGCTCACCACATTGAACTTCGTTACAATTCGAACGGCGTAGAATTGCCTGACGAACTGTTTGAACTTTGGAAGCCATTTAAGCGCGTGCGCTTTCATTTTAGCTTAGACAGCATCGGCGAGATGAACCACTACATACGCTATCCCACCAACTGGGAACACATTAAAAAACAATTGCACCGCATGGACGCTACCGGCGACAACGTGGAGATCACTATTGCCTGCGCTGTCCAGGCGCTCAATATTTTTTATCTCCCTGATTTTATCGAGTGGAAAATCAAAGAAAATTTTAAAAAGATCAACCCGTGGCCT
The DNA here is from genome assembly GCA_964400355.1 of uncultured Pseudobdellovibrionaceae bacterium. Lineage (GTDB taxonomy): Bacteria > Bdellovibrionota > Bdellovibrionia > Bdellovibrionales > JAGQZY01 > JACKAL01. Next base: position 261,794 of record CAYNTO010000001.1, on the reverse strand, counting down.
CTTGGTGCAAGCTTGATCAACTTTCATTTTGTTTATCATCCCGCTCATCTCAACGTAAAAGTTTTACCACTGTGGTTTAAAGACGAAATACGCAAGAAATATGAAAAGTTCTACGATTGGCTCGAAACCCATTATCGCAACGACAACGCTTTTCTTAACAGCGACTATGGAATTAAACGATTAAAGGGTATGGTGAACTTTATGTTTTCCGAGGACTGGTCGAACCGCATGCCCGAGTTCCGCGAATACATTCAACGCATGGATTCGATCCGCGGCACAGATTTTAAAACCACGTTTCCCGAAATGGCAGGTCTGTTGATAGATGCCGCGAGCCCGGCATTGGCTACACAAACTGTTGAGCAAATGGATCAAACTTTTGCCCACACGTCTTTGCACACACCTTGAGTCGGTTTCCCGGCTGCCAACGACTCGGTATGGTTTTTTGAAAAACCCGGCCCTCAATAATTTCCCGCAAGCTGTGGTGGCGCAAGCTCAGAGAATCAATCCCGCCTGGTTCGTCTCGCACAAGATCCCATACAGGATCACCCTTCTCTTTGGTATACCATGGATACATTCTTAGACCGGTCCAACAGCAAGGCCACAGATAGCCCTCCGCACTCACATAAACACTCTTTTCCGCCGCGGTCTTACAGCGAATGGGTGTTGTCTCGAGGTAATTCTGGAAGTTGCCGAACTCACTAATTATCGCCGCCTCATTTTGCACGGCACTGTTTTTCAAACTTTCATCATCCGGTTGATACAAACGATAGTCCACCGCTCCGTCGTCGTTCAACACTTCGTGGTACTCCTTGGCGGCACTGTTGTTGTAACTAAAAAAACGGCCGGTCTTCTTAAATGTGATTTTAGTAAAACCCATTTTCGTGCTGAGGGCTTCCGCTTCAGCCAACTGATGTTGATTGTGTTTAAAGATAATAAAATCCCAGTACGCTTTACCTCCACCCTCGATATATGCCTCTGCACTTTTCATAACGGTGTCGAAGTCGGTGCGCCGACGGTAGATGGCATGCGTGTCACCAATGCCATCAATTCCAAAGTGGCACACGTCCACCACTTTTGCCAATCGCATCCACCAATCGCGGTTGCGCCCGGAGCCGTTGGTGAACATGGCGAGCTGAATCTGAGGATTGCACTCCCGAAAATATTCAAAGATCTCCAACGTGTCGCGCGCGACCATCGGATCCCCGTAGTTGCCACACATGTACATGCGTTTAAGCCCGCGGACGAACTCGACCGGGAAAAACTGGCGGGCCTCTTGCACTGTTATTTCTTTGAGGGGTAACAGCGGATTGGTTTTCCCGCCCGAGACGTTGCGCAGACACATCGGGCACTTCGCATTGCAGCGACTAGTGACCTCCAGGTGTAAGGTATGAATATCTCCGTACGTGTACATCCCCACTAAACTAACGCAAATTTTCTCAAAAAGGTATTAGCGACCGACGCGACTCATTGCAAAGACGTCGGCAGCACTCAAAGCAACCTACGTACGTACAGGTTGGGACCGAACTCCACCTGAGCGGCGTCTGCGGTGCGAATCTTCTGAAATCCCACGCGTTCGTAGGCCTTGAGCGCACTTTCGCGAGGCAATGACCAGATCGCTGCCGCCGATTGCTTCTTAGCAAAATCCACTGCCGCTGCCAATAACAGCGAGCTTACACCCTGCCCTCTAAATTCTGGAAAAACAAAGAGGCCCCGAGAGCGACACTCCGTAGTCCCCGTCTTAAAGACGCTGTTCACCCCGGCAATGCGATCATCAATAATAACTTTATAAAAGTGCACAGGGTTATCATAAATTGTGGGATCGTAACCGCCATCAAAAGTCATGCTGCTGTGAGATCGAATGGGCGTCTCCCGAGCCGGCCACAGGTGATCGCGCCAAACTGGAAATACCTCTTCAAACGAGCTCGCCGTGACGTTCACGCAAACCCTCCTGCACAACAAAAGGCTCCAGCAATGCCGCAAGCTCCGGAAACGTCTGCCAAAAGCTATTCCCGCGAACTTTATCAAGCCGCTCTGTATACTTAAAAAATTTTGGCAATAGGTGTGAATGATCTTCGCTCATCATAAAGTTCACGTTGGCATCGATAATAGATTTTACATTGGCTCTGGCTATCTCGTGGTGTTTTTCAAGGTGGCAGCTAGCAAATGATTTTTTTTCTTCGGAGTAGTTCAATAATTTTGCTGCGACGACGCGTTTTACCTGAGGGGGCAGTATACGGCTCGAGAGGTAACCTGGATTGTGCAACGGGTGATCGCTCAAGATCATACGATCGCCGTTATTGTTGATTTTTATAAAATTCATCTCATCACGCCATTCCAAGAGCTCGGGCAAATAAAAAATATTGTACACCATGGTCGTCGCCACTAGCCAGGAATGGACATTCTCGGCAGATTGATCGAGCTGACTCAGGATCGACGCCACCTGATTCCACTTTGAGGGGAAACGGATGTAGTCGTTCTTTTCTCCGACACTGTCCACGCTCACGCCAATCTTGATCTGCTTGAAGTGCGGAAAAAACTGGAGCAGCTTTTTGGGCAGTACTGTCCCATTGGTAATGAACTGCACGGTGCTCTCAGCAGCAGTTCCCAATTGCACCATCATTTCCAAAACATCGTAAACTCTCTTGGTGACCACAGGCTCACCGCCGGTGAAATGCAAAATCCTCACAGAGCGGAGCCTCGATTCCAGCTGGTTCATAAAATGGGGCGAATCGTACCACTCATTCATGCAATCTGCGGCACGGACACCGTTCGGTGCGGGCTCTAATGGGACAATTTCGTCCTTCCAATTTTTAAAACTGCGTCCCCACACGACGGCATGGTCTTGGTACCACAAGTCCGAAGATTTCGGGCTGCACATGGTGCACTTAAGATTGCAGCGATTGCCAAGGCGCAAATCCAACTCCATGGGCTCCACCCTATGGAGTGTCCCATCATCGGCAGTGATGGCCCGCGCCTGTTCCGGCCCAAAAATATGTCTGTAACGTTTGCGCTCTTCCAGTTGGCGTGAGGCTATGCCGTTTTGATTTTCGCCTTCACAGCGCTGGCAGGCACTCGGCCATTTATTCTTGAGGAAGTCAGCACGTATGGCTTTGAGCGAGGCCGCGTTCTGCGCCTCGTCCCAATCCGATTGGTGGGCCGTAAAGCGTTGGCCCGAGATATCTTTTGCCTCACCTCGACAGGGGCTGTTTTGCGCGTGTGCACAAACCCGAAACACGCCGTCGTTGCGCGTGGACTGGGAAACCCATGGTAAAGGACAAAACATATCCGTGCTCATAGTTTGTAACTCTAGGATGGTGATCGCCAATCATCAAGGAAAGAAATACCCAGTTATCACAGCGACATTGTATTTCCCTAGAGGGTTACTTAGAACCAAACAGTGGTACCGAATTTTAGCGACCTTTTATACTTTGTGGAAATCGCCGAGACGCAAAACATCTCCCGGGCCGCAGAGCGTCTGGGCGTGAGCCAACCGAGCTTGAGCACGTCCATTAGGCGTCTGGAAGATTCCCTCAGTACGCAACTGCTGCTACGAACAAAATCAGGCGTACGCCTCACTAAAGACGGCCATTTTTTTATTTCTAAAATTAAAGAATTGATTCAACAGTGGGATTCCATCCGCGATGGTATAAAGCAATCGTCTACCGAAGCCAATGGACGCTACCGCATCGGCTGCCATTCCGCGGTTGCACAGTACACACTGACCCAGTTTTTACCCGAACTTCTAAAACAGCATCCAAAACTGGAGATCGAACTCTACCACGACCTTTCTCGAAAAATTTGCGAACAGGTTATTAGTTTTGAATTGGATATGGGAATCGTGGTCAATCCCGTTTCTCATCCCGACCTGGTCATCAAGGAGATCTGTCAGGATACCATTCAGTTTTGGATGTCACCGCAAACGAAAACGGTAAACACCAGTGTTTTGATTTGTAATCCGCAACTCTTGCAAACGCAGGATTTACTCCAGAGGATGCGCAAAAAGAAAATAGAATTTTCTCGCGTCATTCATAGTTCGAGCCTTACGGTCATCGCCGACCTCGTAAGTATGGGCACAGGTGTCGGCATTCTGCCATCGCGGGTGGCCGCCAATTACGAACTCAAATCTTTTGGCAAAGACCTACCCCATTACAACGACCGCATCTGCGTGATCTTTCGCGCCGACATGCCGAAAACTTACGCGAGCCGAATACTGGTGGACGCCATCACTTCGATCTCTTAGAACGCGTCCACCCGAACCTCACCTAATTCGCCGGTGCCACGACTTTTTTAATACGCATATCAAAGCGGCCCAAAGGCAAATTGTCCTTACTCTCTTTGGTGAAATCCACCACCACGCGCGCGCGTTCTGCCGGTGGCAGATTGAGGAGAATCAAATCCTGAGCATTGAGTGGATCATCACTAAAATACATTTGCGTGGTGAGCTCTTCGAAACCCAATACATGCACTTTTACGTGAATGTGCGCAGGTCGCATCCAATTCTGTGAAGCGGGGTATGCGCCCGGGCGAATGGTTTTAAATATATATTCACCCTTGTCATTGGTTACGCTACGTCCAAAATATTGAAAATGGGGGTCGATCGCCGCGGGATTGGGATCTGCAGGATGATTGTATTTTCCGGTATGGCACGCTTGCCAAATTTCTACCAGTGCATTTTTAACAGGAACACAATCCCCGTCAGTCACAACTCCTGCTAAATAAATCACGGTGCCCAGGGCATTTTGCGTATTGTCCTTTACGTACGTGAGATCGTTGTCAGAATCGAGCTGATCGGAAATAGGGTAAAATGGACCTTCTGTTTGCGGTGGGGTAACCCCCAAGCAGACCTGCGCCAGCGATGTGGCCGACGTGGTCGCAATGGCGCCCATGCCCGCACCAATGAGGGTTTTTTTCAGTAATTCTCGTCTTGTAGCCATGTGGCCTCCTTAAAGTTATGGAACGCCACCTGCGTCCCCCCGGCTTTAGACATATTAAACTTTGCGCGCAAAAGACAATTCATGCTATCTATCCTCTCCATAGTTGATTTTTATATATCGAGGACGATCAATGAAACTGTATATGGTGCATGTGGGATTTTACAACGACACTTGGGGAAGCAATATTTTCGAAAATCACACCAATTTTTTTGTGGTTGCAGAAAGCGCCAAGGATGCGCGCACCAAAGTAAAAGAAAAAGACGACGTTAAAAAGTTTCGTATGCATATCGACGGCATCGTTGAAATCAACCAGATCGATGGTTATAAAATTGAACTGAGCAAAACTGACGGGACCGACACCCAAGTGGCCTTTACCACGCACCGTGAACTGGCACCCTCAGCCGCATCTACCAATAGCAATTAAAACCGCATTCCGCGGATTTTGAAACTTCGGCTGAAAGCCGCAAAGGAGTACAAAATGGAAAAAGTAAAAGAAACAGGCGATTACAAGATCTTTAAAAAGACAAGCGGTCGCTACGCTGTTACCGACGCCAAAACTGGCAAATACGTAAACGCCGAGAAAAAAACAGAAATTCTTCTCGCACAAGGTCTCATCAAACTGACACCAAAGAAAAAAGAAGAAGCTGCTGCAGCACCAGCCGCCGAGTAATCACCTTTTGAGAGGGAACTGACCAGTTCCCTTTTTTTTTCACTGACATCCATTTTAGTTACCACTTTCATTGTCGCACCTTCAGGAGTATAATCAGGCTGTACGATCAGGATGATTTCTACCGAAAGGCAACCTATGTCCGATAAAAAACTGCCTTATTTGCACGGCTACAACAGTGAGGAACAGGATCGCCTCAAGCGTCAGGCCGCTTTTGCCGAACACACTGTGTATCGCAATATCGATCTCTCTGATGTCTCCCAACTCCTCGAAGTGGGTTGTGGCGTAGGCGCACAGTCTTCCATTATTTTGCGTCGCTTTCCAAATTTGGAACTCACGGGGATTGACCTCAACTCCAAGCAGCTCGAAGAGGCTCAAGCCTACTTGGCCACAATGCCTTATGCAAAAGGACGCTATAAAATCCAGGAGATGAATGCCGAGAACATGAAGTTCGCCGCCAATGCCTTTGATGGTGCATTCCTTTGCTGGATTCTCGAACACGTGAAAGATCCCGCCCGCATACTCAATGAAGTGCGCCGGGTTGTACGCCCCGGTGGCGTGGTTTACATCACTGAGGTGATGAACTCGTCGTTCTTTTTGGATCCCTATTCCCCAAATTTGTGGAAATATTGGATGGCCTTTAACGACTATCAGTTTGATGGTGCTGGCGATCCCTTTATCGGCGCCAAGCTCGGAAATCTTTTGATCTCTGTAGGTTTTCAGCGCGTGCAAACCGAAGTCATCACATGGCATCTCGATAACCGTCATCCGGAGAAGCGGCGACAAATAATTGCCTATTGGTCGGAACTGCTTCAGAGTGCCACTGGGCAATTGGTGGATTCCGGTTATATTACTAAAGACATTGCGGATGCCGCCTTTAAGGAGCTTGAGCAAGTGGAGCGCGATCCCAATGCGGTCTTTATGTACTCTTTTATGCAGGCAAAAGCCACAGTCACTTCTCAGTAAATAAAAAAGGAGTCCGTGAGAACTCCTTTTGAGACTACTTTAAGCCCTACTATTTTTGAATATAGGGGTTCAGGACGTCCCAATCTTTGAGCGAATGAGGGCTAGCGGTTACCTCTCCTGGGAGTATCTTCTGGGTGCGCAAGTTCGATCCACTTCCTGCATAGTAGTACACAATTTGTCCGCGATTTTGCGAGAAGAACGTGGCCGCAATGAATTTTTTAAGATCGTCAGCTTTGATACCTTTTACCGCAGCGGCCACTTCTTTGCGAATATCGAAACGTCCGTCAAATTTGCTGGCCGCTGCAAAAAATTGTCCCGCTCTTTCGTTCAAAGTGTTCGGCACCATCAACAACTCATTGATTACCGACTCCTTAAAAGGTTCGATTTCAGCGTCACTCAACTTTTCCGATTTTTCTTTCAGAAATACATTTAAAAAGGCGTCGGACTTTTTTTGCAAATCAGCAGATTGAGTTGTGGAGGACTGAATCATAGACGTCAGGCCAATGTAACCACTCTGATTAGATATTCCAGCGCGGGCGATATATCCCAGCTGCTGCTTGGTGCGAAGTTCGGCAAAGTAAGGCTGAGAGAGCATTTGATCCAGGATCAGACCGAGAGCGTGATTCTCTACCGTCCAATCGCTGAGGCGATAGTAAGCCTGATGCGCGTGATTGTTGTTGCGGCCGGTGACTATCACTGAAATGTTCTTTTTGTAAGGAACCACACGAAACTTCGATTCTTTACCACTTGCTATTGCTGAAGCCAGTGGCTTGGCTCCCGTCACGGAGTAGAGTTTGTCCACACACTCCAGCAAAGATTTCTGCTCCACATTCCCGTATGCATAACCCTTGACGTAAATTGAGGCAAAAAATTCAGCGATAAATTTCTTAACATCAGTGAGCCGGATACTATCCACCACTTTGGCATATTCGTGCCAGTCGAGCCCCTTGCTATCCGCCACGCTTCCCGCCTCCAGTGACAAACGAGAGTAGGCTACGAGCTCTTCAATATTTAATAAGTCGCGCTTGTAGCGATCTTTGATGTCGTTGAATGTCTTTTCGCTGATATTCAAGTTGCTGATCGTTGAGCCATTGATAGGATTTTTAAGACCATCGCTGAAGATCGCCATCAGCCTCTGACTGTATCCAGCAATGTCGATGTCCATCTCGTCTCCGCGGCGAGGAGAGATACCAAAGTCGGCACGCGCCTCCGAGATGGGATAGAGCCATTCTCGCTGTTCCTCGCGCTTAGATTGTGAGTAAAGGTCCATCATCACTTTATTGCGCACATTGTGCTCTATAGCGCTAATCACATGAATGCGCACTGTGCTCTTAGCAATACCTTCCGTATCTGTCTGTACCGAAATTTTGCCCCGCTCGGCCTCCAGTTGCTTGACCTCGGGATCGAATATTTTACGCGACGAACGGACCATGGAAAAGTCGTTCGGAATGTATTTGTTCTGCTCGGGATAACTAAAGATACTGGGATCAATCTTTGATGCGAGAATTTCTTTCGGCAGCACTTGCGATGAGTACTCTATGCCGTAGATGTCTTCTTTGAGATTGGTTTTTTCTTTTTGACTAGAAACCAGAATGTGCGCTCTTTCAGGAGTCAAATACCCTAAAAACATATTAAAATCGTCTGTCGAGTACTTCGACATCAGAAAATTGCGCTCCAGAAACTCATCGACAGGGTACTCGGTAATGGCTCTGGCAAACCACGCGGCACGCCCGCCCGTGGAGGACGGCTCAAGATTATCGAGGTCGATCTGACGCAAGTTTTTTTCGTCTTTGAAAAGGTACTCGGGATAGCCTTTGGATTTCATGACGTCGAGATATGTAAAAATCGCCGCAATCACCTGTTGATATTCCTGACGGCCCTTGGTGGTGAGCTCCGCATTTATAGCTAAACCGCGCCACATGCCGCTAGCGCTCAAGTTGAGAACCCAGCCTTTTTCCTTAAGATAAGAGAGTAGCGAGCCCTTGCCTTCGTCACCCACTAGGCGAGTGATAATCGCCATTGGTTTACTGGCCCAATAGTCGCGGTCATCGGGAACGTTGAATATTACCGATAGCTCTTCGATGTCATTGATCGACTTCACAAAGTGTAGGCGCTTGTCCGTGGTTTGATCCAAATACATGTCTTCGTAGGTGGGGCGCTTGACTTTGAGATTGGGGATGTCTTTAAAGTATTTCTCAACCCACGCTTTGGTCTCCTCAAGTGGACGCGCGGACATAACCACCAGCTTCATGTTGTTTGCGGAATAGTATTTTTTGTAGAATGCCACAACATCGTCGCGACTCACACTCTTGAGAGTGGCCGTATTACCGGTGCTGAACTTGCTGTACGGGTGTTGGGGTGTGGTAAGAATATTTATAAATCTGTCCGCACGCCAGTTGTCCTGTTTGATGTTCTTCTCGAACTCATTGTTTACCGCGTTTTTTTCGCGATCGATGAACTCTGCAGTAAATAGTGGGTCCACAAAAAATCGCGAGAACCGCTGAAGTGCTCCCTCGACGGCTCCATGGTCGACCTCGAACATATAGTTGGTCACTTCGTCCGAAGTGTACGCATTGTCCCAGCCGCCGTGTGTTTCCATGTACGTGGAATACTCTTCTGGTTTTGGGAAATCTTTTGTTCCCAAAAATAGCATATGTTCCAAATAATGAGCCATTCCCAGGGCATTTTGTGGATCCTCCAGGGAACCCACCATGACAGCCATTGCCGCAGCCGATTTTTTAAAACGTGAGTCATGGACAATAAGAGCTTCGAGGTTGTTGTCCAATTTCAAAGCCAAGATATCCATCCCATTGACATTTTTTTCTGATCCGGATTTGCCAAAAAAGGAGCACGACGTCATTAAAGCGGATATAAACAGGACGCTGAGAATTTTCATGAATTAACCTCTGTTAATAGAGTTGATTTCAAATACGATACACGCTTAAATGCTGTGAAACAAATTATTTAGGAGGATCCAATGGGATTCGTACAGGAATTCAAAGAGTTTGCGATGAAGGGCAACGTTGTTGACCTCGCGGTCGGTGTGATTATTGGGGCGGCTTTTGGCAAAATTATTTCAGCGCTTGTGGATAAAATCCTGATGCCGGTTATCGGGATGGTTGTCGGCGGCGTGGATTTTGGCAATTTACGTATCGTTCTATCCGAAGCCAACGCCGACGGTAAAGGCGAAGTGGCCATTGGTTATGGTTTTTTCATTCAAACAGTGGTGGATTTTCTAATTATTGCGTTTTGTTTGTTCGTCGTTATAAAATTTATGAATCGCGCTAAAAAAGCTCCCCCGCCCGCCGCTCCTGCAGAACCCGCTGAAGAGATCGTGTTGTTGAGACAAATTCGCGATTCATTAAAAACAAGATAGAGGAGATATTTATGAAATTTATTATTGTTCTGTTTACGATGTTGTTTTCTGTGCTTTCATTTGCGAAGGCGGACCGCATTCCCCTGGATCTTACTAAAAGCGTAGCTAAGTGGAGCGGCGGCAAAGAGTACACGACTGACACCCACCGTGGTACAATCGGAATTAAGAGTGGTTATGTTGATGTTGAAAATGGCGAGATCGTCTCTGGCGAAATCGTTTTTGACATGAACAGAATAGAAAACACGGATTTGACCGACGCTTCAATGAAGGGCAAATTGGTTGGCCATTTGCAGTCTGCAGATTTTTTTGATGTGCAAAACCACCCAACGGCAACTTATAAAATCAAAAAAGTAACAAAAAGCACCGACAAAATGATGTTTGAGGGCGATCTCACTGTGAGAGGGAAAACGAGTCCCCTGCGCGTGAACACTGTGATCTCAAAAGAGAACAAGGTTTATACAGCAAAAGGCGTCGCTGATTTTGACCGCTCGAAGTTCGATGTGAAGTACAACTCTTCCACTTACTTTCCGAACCTAATAAAAACCGGTAAAGACAAAGTGATTAAAAATGCTATTGAGCTCGAGTACGATTTAAAAACTGTGGCAACAAACAGTTAGTATTCTTTCATTGCCAACCGCAATCACGAGAGCGCATCACTTGCGCTCTCTTTTTTTAAAATTTTAGTAGATTAGTTTTTTGTGCACTAAGCGCACCGCTATCGCGATGAAAAGTGCGCTCAAAACCACCAACTCAGAAAAATGAGTGATAAAGCCCCCGAGCTCGACGCGCCTCCAAAGCAATTGCTGAGCGAGAGCGACGCCATGATAAAGTGGCGAGCAATGGGCCACAAGTTGCGCCCAAGCAGGCATATACTTCATAGGAAACATATTCCCCGAAAAAAAGAACAACGGACTTATCGCCATCGCGTAAACCGTTTGAAATTGGCTAATGTTTTTTATAAGTGCCGATGAAATCAGGCCGATAGCGCCACAGGCCAGTCCCACAAAAAAACCCACTACACCTACCGGAACAATGGCTGTCGAAAGAGCTACAAAGCCGAACACCATAAAGATAAGACTCACAGCCATGGCCATGACCGCCCCTTTTAATGAAACCCAAAGCAATTCTCCAAAAATCACATCTACTGGAGTCATACGTGTTGTAAACAGCGCTTTGTAAATGCCGTCCATAGTGAGACGTACATAAAAACCGTAGCTCGATTCAAAAAACGCCGTAAACATTGCCGCCGACATGGCCAGGCCAGGCGCCATGAACGTTGCATACCCCAACCCGTCTATATCCTTTACGAAAGTAGACATCCCCACACCGAGCGCAACGATAAAGAAGCAGGGCTCAATAACTGTAGGCAGTATGTTCGACCAAAAGTACTTGCGGTAGGAGCGCCAGTGGCGTTTAACGAGTAGCCACGACAACGACAGTGAAAAAGAATCTCTTTTAGTCATTTTCGGCCAGCTCCTTGCCGGTGATATTTAAAAAGACGTCTTCCAAATTCGCTGGTCTTATAAATTGCGGGGTTATTTTCGCGTCGGTCATAATTTTACTCAGTCTCTCGAGAGAGTCATCCCACAGCAATGTGTTTTGGGGATCTTCGGTGATCTTTACACCAGAAATATTCTGGTCACCACTGGATGATTTTGCAATGCCCGCCACATAACGTGGGCAGTATTTTTTTATAAGTTTCGAGGGAGCACCTTGCTCGATAATTCGCCCTTCATGCATGACAACCAGATCATCGCACAGGCGTTCCGCCTCATCCATGTAGTGAGTCGTGAGCAAGATTGTTACCCCTCGCTTTTTTATCTCGGCGATTTTGTCCCAAAGCAATTGCCGAACAGCCGGGTCGAGACCTGTCGTTGGCTCATCAAGAATCACTAGCTCTGGTTGGTTTAAAAGCGCACGCACGAATACTAAACGTCTTTTCATTCCTCCAGATAGACTTTCGATCACTGCGTTCTGTTTGTGAGAAAGAAGCATAAAGTCCAAAAGCTCATCAATACGTGAATTGCGCACAGACTTTTCCACACCCTGAAAACCGGCATACAGCTCCATGTTCTCCCGAACTGTCATCGACATATCCAAATTGTTCTCTTGAGTAACAATACCCATCCGGGCGCGCAACACCTGCGCTTGATTTTGTGGATCCAGTCCCAGCACCTTTACAGTACCGCTCGTTCGGTAGAGGGCGCCATAAAGCAGAGAAATAAGAGTGGATTTGCCCGCCCCATTTGGACCGAGTAAACCAAAACACTGCCCCTGAGGAATTTTAAGATCCACCCTGTTTACTGCGGTAAAACTACCGAAGGTTTTCTCGGCAGAAAAGCACTCAACAGCAAATGTCACGGCTGTGCGACCTCAGGCTGTGGAGACTGTAATGTCGCTTCTACGGCACGAAAGAAGGAGAGGTAGAGCATTTGTTCGTGAGCACGCACAACATTCATCATGTCCTCCGTAACACCACCGGCGATTTTTAATTTGGTGATCACTTCCTCCAAATGGCCGACCTCTTCGCGAACGATGGCCTGTACGGGGCCTCCGAGGCCAATGGTGGTCAGCACCGCATCGTAATAGGGATACAGTTCTTGCGCGCGCTCCTCAACAATGAGTGTTGTTAAGAGGTAGTTTCTCCACGAATCGGCCTCGCCCAAAACCTGTTGAGCCTTGTAGTCGATGCCGTGAATATAATTGCGAGCTTCACTACCACACAACAGCGTGTGTGGTTCGTAGCTGATCACATTTTTTCCACCCACACGGATAGCTAGTTTTTTAAGAATTTGCGCGTGACGGATTTCCTCAGTCGCATGCGCAAGCACTGTGGGAGTTACCAAATCTTCGTCTTGGCTCTTCATGATCTTTCGCGCTCCAATGTACTCGAGCAGGCTCAAGGTATTGATAAAGCGCGCATGCAAATCCGGGCGCTGCGCCAATTGTTGTAAACAGTTTTGCCAATTATTCATTCAACTCTCCCCTCTACGACCGTTCCTATGGCCATAGATATTGTTTCGTAAATTCGCTCCAACTCTTCGTCGGTGGTGCAATAAGGTGGAACGGTGTAAATCGTGGAACCCAATGGACGCAGTAATACATTGTTGTGAAAGCAAAATTCCGCAATGCCTCTTGCAAGGTTTGCCGTAAAGTAATTCTCATCCGTCTTTAAATCGAGAGCGCCTATCGTACCCAGATGCCTGACGTCAGCGATGCTCTGATGCTTTTTCGCCAAGCGAAGTAAGTGCTGTTTGGTTTTTTCGCCAATGGCGTGTATTCGCGATTGAGTCACAGGACGTTGCAAAATTTCTAGTGATTTGAGAGCCGCTGCGCAGGCCAGTGGATTGGCCGTATAAGAATGGCCGTGCAAAAATGCCTGTGCTTTGGAGTCGCCAAGAAAGGCATTGTAAACATCTTCGGTAGCAATCGTTACCGAAAGCGGTAAAAAACCACCGGTGATGCCTTTAGACAAACAGACCAGGTCGGCCTGAAATTTTGCGTGCTCCGAGGCCAGGAAAGTTCCCGTGCGTCCAAACCCCGTAAAGATCTCATCGGCAATTAAGAGTACGCCATGCGCTTGGCAATAGGACTGCAATTTTTTTAAGTACGCTCCATCATACATTCGCATTCCGCCGGCACCCTGAACCATTGGCTCTACAATACAAGCCGCATAGCTATCCATCTGGCCCAGCGTTTTCTCAAGTTCTGTGTAATCGCCCGCCTCGATATGATCGACTGGCATCATTAGCGGCAAGAAATACTTGTGATAGCCATTGCGCTCACTCACCGACATCGCCCCCAAAGTGTCACCGTGATAGGAATTTTTAAGCGCTAAAAATTTACCGCGCTTTTCTCCACGCAACTCTTGAAATTGGTAGGCCATCTTGAGCGCCACCTCCACCGCCGTAGAACCATTGTCGGAGAAAAACACACGGCTCCATTGGGGATTGAGCGGGCGCACTTGCTCGAGAAGTCTTGCGCTCAGCTCGACAGCAGGAGCATGAGTGTATCCGGCAAAAATAACATGCTCAAGCTGCGCAGCTTGCGAGGCTATAGCGCTCACCATTTCTGGATGGCTATGTCCATGGAGATTCACCCACCAGGAGGACGTAGCATCCAAAAGCGCATGGCCCGATTCCGTCTGAACCGTGGCGCCATAACCGCGAGTGATCACCGGGAATTCTTTTTCTGTTTTGTGTTGGGTGAACGGATGCCAAACATGCGCACCGTCGCGGGACTCAATCGAAGGGGAGGAATTTATTTTTATCAGAGCCTCGCGCACTGGCGCCAAGGTCTGCGCCAGATCTGTCCACTGCTCAAAATTCAAATCCACTTGGGGAATGTGTGCCAGGACAGCGGCACCCTCTCGGCGCAGCACCTCCTCGAGACCGTCATCTTTTGGGCCGGAGAGCACAACACCTAAAATGGGAACGCCTGCAAAGCGCAAACTCTTGAGAGTGAGCAAAGTGTGATTGATCGTTCCTAAGCGGGTTGATGCAACAACCACTGCCGGCAATCGCACGTCACGCATGAGATCGATCATTCTATAGTTATCTCGCAGTGGAACCTCAAGTCCTCCGGCACCCTCTGCAATAATGAATTGATCTCGGTGAGAGCGAAACACCTTTAAAATCTTTTGCTCTTCAATGTGGGCGTTGACGGCTGCAGCCGCGCGATCCGGCGACGCTGGTAAGGTGTACCTGTACACAGGTTCTATAAATTGATCGGCGGCCAGCTTGGCCCGGGCGCATACAAAATCCGTATCATCGTCCTGGGGATAGCCAGTTTGTACCGGCTTAAAATATTTTAGGGGTTGTTCGTTTTTAAAAAGCAAACACAACAGAGCCGCAACAAATGTTTTGCCCACTCCCGTATCGGTGCCTGTGACAAACACCCCCTGCTGTGCTTGTAAAACATTTAGCATTCGAGCACCATACGGCGAAGGCCACTTACTAAGATTTTTAAATCACCTGGGTTGTGATTGGCATGAATCGAGAGGCGCAAACCCGCTTGGTTTTCAGGAACTGTTGGATATCGAATAGGGCGAACATCAAGGCCCTTTTCACGCAGTCGCTCCGACCACTCAATAGCCAATGCACTTTGCTGCACGTTTAAGTAAATAATCAGTCCTTCGCCTGAGAGGGATTCCTGGGACATAAACTTTTCCAGATCTTGTTTAAGATCACGCGCTTTTTCCTTAGCGATAAACGCGCGCTCGTTACCCACATCCTGCCAATAGGCCACGGATGCGCGCAGAGCTTCTATCAAGAGAGGCGAGGGCGCGGTGGAATAGATAAAGGGCCGAGAAAAATTCACCAAAAAATCTTTGATCATGGTGGAACACGCAATCCATGCACCGCCAACACCTAAGGCTTTGCCACCACTGTGAATTGTCGCAAGCAGCTGGGATTGGATCCCTAAACTTTTTGCAAGTCCGGCCTGATAGACACCGGTCGCATGGGTTTCATCCACTATCAGCTCTGCGCCCGCATGCAAGCACGCTTCATGGATGTCCTTGAGAGGAGATTGGTCGCCTTTCATGCTATATATACTTTCAATTATTACAACTTTGCGACGACCCGCCACGTTTTTGAGTTTTTCCGTTAAGTCGACGACGTCATTGTGAGCAAAGATCTGTTTTTCACATCCCGCAAGCTTTATGCCGTCGATAATAGATGCATGATTGCTTTCGTCCGAAAACACGGTGGTGTTTTTATCGAGAACTGCGGAGAGTAAGCCCAAGTTGGCCTGATAGCCCGACGGGAAAAACAACGCCTCTTCGCTTCCACACCATACCGCCAGCTCCTCCTCCAGCTTGCAAACCCACGAGCTATTTCCACGCAGCAGGCGCGAACCGGTACTCCCTGACTCCACACCTTCGATGGCCTCTAGAATGTTTTTCTTAAGTGCGGCGTCGCTGGCGAAACCGAGATAATCATTGGAGCAAAAATCGACCCCATGAGAATCGAGAAGTCGCCGAGCCAGATTTTTCTCATCTTGCTCCACTAGCTTTTGCAAATAAAAGTTCGTCACTACAAAAGCTCCCCAGTGTTAGTTCAAATAGGCGGCGTTTAAGCCCAGCTTGGAAAACAATTTCATATCTTGTTCCACATCCGGATTGTCGCGAGTGAGGAGCTTCTCGCCAAAAAACACGGAGTTGGCGCCGGCAAAAAACGCCAGCGCCTGCGCTTCCGCAGTGAGATCCAAACGACCGGCAGACAAACGCACGCGCGATTTAGGCATAAGGATACGCGCCACCGCGATACAGCGACACAAATCAAAAATGTCCACATCGCCCTTGTTGGCGAGCGGTGTTCCCTCCACGGGAATCAACAGATTGATCGGCACTGATTCCGGTTGAGGATCCAATTGAGCCAGCTCCAACAACATGGCACAACGATCTTCATCGGACTCACCCATACCGATGATGCCGCCACTGCAGACCGTAATGCCCGCTTCGCGCACGCGCTTGAGCGTATTGAGGCGGTCATCATAAGTGCGCGTAGAAATAATTTTATCGTAGTACTCTCGGGAGGTGTCCAAATTGTGATTGTAAGCATCCAGGCCAGCATCTTTTAATTGAACCGCTTGCTCATCGGTCAGCATTCCCAACGTCACGCATGCTTCCATGCCGGCAGTCTTCACCATACGAATCATATCGAGCACTTGATCAAACTGTGGTCCACTGCGCACCTCACGCCAAGCGGCGCCCATGCAAAAGCGCTCAGCTCCGGCATTTTTTGCAAGCGCAATGGCATCGGCCACCTCATCGAGATTCATGAGACCGCTCTTCTTAACATCTGTTTTGTAGTGAGCGGATTGGGGACAGTAGGAACAATCTTCCTGGCAACCACCCGTTTTGATCGATAGCAAACTGCATTTTTGAACATGCGATTCGAGGTGATTTTCTTTGTGCACGGTGTGCGCCAAATACAGCAGCTCAAAGAAAGGCTTTTTATACAGGTCGATAACGTCCGCGAGTGTTTTTTGAGTCATGGCCGCTTTTATAAATCATGCCTGTTTCGCTCGCAAGAAGATCGAGGATTTCTAGCCACTCAGGAGCGCTGAATGCTATACAACGTAGGCTGATCGAGGGGCCTCATGTCGCATCATCCCATAGAGGTGCTTGGGAGCTCTATGGGCGCGCCAACTGTGATTCCGCTCTCGTCGTAAACACCGTCCAATAGTGCCGAGTAAGCGACAAATTCTTGGGAGTCTAACTCTTCCGGAACCAGCACAATATTTTTTAATCGATTTACAAACGCGCTTTCAGTGCGCCCGCGAATTGCCGTTTCCATGGCAGGCCACGCCTGTCGCCGCAGATCGAGTGGTATCCTTAGCGGCGAAAGTTGTGTGGGCGTTTTCACAGACATCACTGATAGATCTTTAAAGCCACGATCCAACAGATGGACAATCACCTGGTGTATGTGCAAAACATTGTAGGCAGACACCGTGGTGTGCACATTGATCTTGATGTTTGAATATGTTTTCGCCGCTGTTTGCCACAGTGAGAGATTTTTATCCACCACGCTCCAAACAGTGCCGGTTCGCAAAAACTCAGCCTTTGCTCCGACCTCGTCGATACTCAAATTCAGCTCCACTTTGCGAAAACGAGCTAGCTGGTTGAGGACCGCAGGCGTTGGAAATAACGAAACATTGGTGTTGAGCTCGAGGGCGACACGCGAAGGCTCTGCGCACTCAATAATATGATCGAGCAGCTCATAAAAAGTTTTTGAATAAAACGGCTCTCCACCGAGAAGTTTTAAGCGCCGTATTTTTTTTAGATCCACGGAAGCTAGAATCTTTTTTACATCCACATGGTGGGGGCTTTTTGCTTTCCATTCAAACAGCGCGGCGTCGCGCTCCCACCGGGAGCTGTGCTGTGGATCGCAGGTACGACACTTCATGTTGCAGAGATTACCGAGAAAGAACTCAATAAATTCCAAACTATTAGCGTGCGGATAATCGCGCACCGCCTTTTCGCGCATGCTGACGATGCCATTTTTTTCTTCGAAAGCACAGGAAGAGCAGCCCGCCGGGAATTCCCCTCGCGCAAACGAAGTGCGCGCAGCTTCAAAACCAGGCGCCCGCTGGCCTTCAGCAAGAGTAACATCGCTCATATTGAAGAACGCTTCTTGGTGCTTATCCACTAAAAACCGACAGCACGGCTGAATCAGTCCACTTGGACTAACAGCCACATGCATATCTAAAAGTGGACACTGAATCATGTGCTCATTGTATGCACGGGCACCTGACAATAGCAAAAAAGCTCTAGACGCGGCACTACATATAGGATTCTATCGCACTCAGATAGTACCAATACTCTTCGAGTATAGTTCGTGGCTTTTTATTTAGTGGTGCACTCAACTGACAGGTGTGAGAGGGCGTATCGCACTCGAAGTCAAAGTCGCAAGCACCAAAATTATCGCACTTTAATACGTTTCCGCGAAATCCCGCGTAGGTCATGCTCGGAGAACTCAGCGAAAGCTCGAGCTGATTTAAACAGTCTTGGCGCCACGAATGATTGAGCCGCACACCGCAAAGGAAATCTTTGATCACTGATTTGTATTCTTCCACAGTGGAGTGAGCGGTAAGAACTTGGGTCGAAGGAAATATGCGGATCCATTGCACCATGGCTTTCAGGCACTTTTCATCGCGCACACTTTGGTCGGCACCGAATGTACAAAATGGTTTTAAAAAGGAGAGGCCACCGCCGTCTTCGAAATTTCCCCAATAGCCGTTGTATGTAAAGAAGTCGGCTTTTAAGCGATAACAACCCCCTTGAGTGCAGCTGACCGGCTGCTCAAAGGACAGCAAATTTTCGGTGAGAAATTTTGCGTCTTTGGGGTAAAGACCCACGTCGTGGAAGTACCACTGGCCATCATTAAAAGGCTGTTGAAAATTTGTAGCGGTGAGCGAACCAAACACGGGCACTCCGATGATTTCAGAGAACTTGGGTGCCTGCCAAAACCCTGTATTGCACCCGTGCAATACGATGTATCCATCATCTGAGAATTGGAGCTTACCGAGATCTTTGGTCTTGTAACTCCAGCGTCCGTCGTCGTCGCGATCGGTAAGGCCCAGGCCGTTTTCTAAAGCCCCGTGTGTGACGACATGCATAGACCGGATGCGCGTGAATTTTTTAAGGTGGGTCATGAGCACTGTTGTTGTAAAGGGAGCGCTGTCGAAAACAATGGGTGTGAGCCCCATTGCCGTTACATACTTCGACGACGTCTTGTCTTTATCGCGATTTTCGACGAAGAACACGCGCTGACGTGAGGGATTTTGCTCTTTGGATTTATGAGATAGTGTTGCGCCGGTGCGCAAAAATCCACTACTGAGCTCGCCAGCATACCCGATCACAAACACGTCCGTGTCTTTAGTATAATCCACTGAAGTTTGTTCACCATGAGTGGCGATAAGAAAGGCATTGGACGTTGGCAGAAATAAAGAGATGAATAGCGAAAATAGAATCATGTGTTTCCCCCACGGAAAAAAATCTATCGTGAGGGGGATATAGCTTAGTTTTTGAACCTTGGATAGGCCGTGATTAAAATATCGCGATCGGATGTCGTCACGTCGGTGAACTCCAGCTCCAAACGTTCCTTCATACTCTTTAATTGTAGCGTGGACGCCCAGTCCAGGCCGCGGCCCAAAACCATAGGCGCGACAAACACATAGAGCTTGTTGAATAGACGTTTCTCGATAAACTCCGATAGAGTTTTGGCCCCGCCCTCCACATATATGGAATGTATGCCTTGCGCATACAACGATTGTAGAATAGTGACATCGAGAGTGTGCAGGGTCTGAATGTTTTCCAGCGGGTGTGTTTTGGCCACATTGGATACAGTTAAAAAATCCTTCACTTTGGCCTGCGGATCCCAGATTAAAACTTTATTGCTTTTCTTAGCCGCAAACTCCGTGTCGCGAAAATCGAGGCGTGGGTTGTCTTTTATAAGCGTTTGTGCGCCGATCAATGTGGCATCGCAATGGGCGCGCAACGCTCTGCCATGGGTGCGACTTTGATCCGAGGTCAGCCATTGGCTCTCACCGCTCGGCAAAGCCAGTTTGCCATCTAAACTCATCGCGAGCTTAAGGATTACAAACGGAATTTTCTTTTGCATGTTCCATAAAAAAACTTCGGCCACTTTTGCTGATGCGGCAGCAAATTCCGAATCGAAACTCACATCGATGCCCGCGGCTCGCAGTTTTTCTGCACCTTTGCCGGCAACAAGGGGATTGGGATCCAATACTCCGATAACAACTCTGCCAACTCGGTCTTTAATGATGCGATCTGCACATGGTGGGGTACGACCGTGGTGCGAGCACGGCTCTAAAGTAACATACATCGTGGCTTGAGTGAGATCCATCGACTGTAGTTTATTGAGCGCGTCCACCTCGGCATGGTTGTCGCCCACTCGTGCGTGGTAGCCCGTCGCTAAAAGCAAACCGTCTTTGGACACGATACTGCAACCAACAAGAGGGTTGGGCGCCACAAACCCGGCTCCACGCTGTGCCTCCTGCACGGCCAACTTTTGAGCCTGCACAGGGGTACAATATTCACCGGGGCGTGGAAGTGGGGGCATAAATACTCTTAGAGAACGCCGCGACGCTCTTGATCGCGCTCTATAGCATCAAATAGCGCCTGGAAATTCCCATCGCCGAACCCATAATGATTTTTTCTCTGAATGAATTCAAAAAAGATCGGACCAAAGAGATTTTGAGTAAAAATTTGCAACAGGTATCCCTCTTCATCACCGTCTACGAGAATCTGCAGTTTTTCCAACTCGCCCAAATCCTCTGTTACCAAGCTCACCCGCTTTGGAATAGCCTCATAATACGTCGAAGGAATTGAGAGCACAGGAACTTCCTGCTTCTGAGTTTTGGCCACAGACGGAATTATATTTTCCGTGAGGAGGGCGACGTGTTGTATGCCCGAGCCTTTATA
Organism: uncultured Pseudobdellovibrionaceae bacterium; assembly: GCA_964400355.1. Classification (GTDB taxonomy): domain Bacteria; phylum Bdellovibrionota; class Bdellovibrionia; order Bdellovibrionales; family JAGQZY01; genus JACKAL01. The sequence continues at coordinate 240,900 of CAYNTO010000001.1, read as the reverse complement.
CTCCTCGATGTACTCTTGAATTTGCGATTTTCCATCCGTAGGTTCATTGATCGGAATGGTTATTTTACCATTTGGCGAACGCATCACTTTAGAGATCAAACCCGTTTTCGCGCCCTTGATATCAAAAAAGCGACGCTCTTTAAAATTAAAGACTTTCTCGTAAAAGTCGCACCATTTTTGCATTTCACCAACGGGAACGTTGTTGGTCATATGATCGATAATGGTAAAACCGCTACCCACAATGTTCTCTTTGCTGAGATCATAGTTAAACTGTTCTTTGTAGATCTTGTCGGAGACTTTGGAATCAATGAAATAAATCAACGAATCGCCGATACCGTAAATTGCTGGAGCTGGAAAACTTTTTTGAGCCTCATCGTTATACGGCTTAGCGCCACGCTCCACAGCCACTTTGAAAGCTGTGTCTGCATCAGCAACGCGAAAACCGGTGGAGCTAATGCTCGAACCATGGAGTTTCGAGAATTCGGAGGCGAACCCCTTTTTCTCTTTAGTAATAAAAAATTGTATATCGGCCTGGCGCCAAAGATCGATTTCTTTGCTTTTGTGCTTTGCCACTTTTTGAAAACCCATGCGTGTGAACATGTTTTCAAAGATTGTGGCGTCCGCGCCCACGTATTCGATAAAGTCCATTCCATCTAAGCCAACTGGATTTTCCATGATACCTCCGACACCTGCGTTTTTACCTCGTACGAGGAGAATTACGCAATGTTCTACCCTTATTCTCCTATTAGGCAAGTAGATCTCTGCCAACTTTCAATGAACGGGGGAGCGAACTATGCGGCACAGCATTTTTCAGCGCAGTTAGTTGTCTCGGCTCCTCTCTCGGCAGATAATAAATCGCAAGCAACCGCACCCCTTGGAGTACACATGGAATTTAAAAGCAAAGAACAGAATCCAAACTTAGATGAAGTTTTTGATGTCGATCCCAAAGAGGTCAACGATCTCCATGAGCAGATCTCGATAATTGATGTGCGCCGCCCCGATGAATACACGGGCGAGTTGGGACACATCGCGGGGTCGCGGCTGATCACGCTGGATACTTTGTCTCATCACATCCAGTCTCTACAAAAGGACAAACCCATCGTGTTCGTTTGTCGCAGTGGTGCACGCTCAGCCAATGCTGCCTCGATGGCCGTGTCTTACGGATACGACAAAGTGTACAACATGAAGGGCGGCATGATCGCCTGGAATGAATACGGTTTAGACGTCGAATATTAATTTTTTAGGAAAAGGTAAAAATGGCACATCTATTCGTGAATAGAACCCTCAACTTGCGCAAAATCAAATGCGTCGGCTTTGATATGGACCACACTCTGGTTCGTTACAATAGCTATGAGTTTGAAAAGCTCGCACACTCTTTATTGCTTGGAAAACTGGTCAACGAGAAGGGATATCCTAAAGAAGTTTTAACCTTCCCTTTCGATTTTGATACGGTCATTCGCGGTTTGGTGATCGATTCACAGCGCGGAAATTTGCTTAAGGTGAGCCGCCACGGCGCCATTCGCGTGAGTCACCACGGGACCAAGCGTATCGATTATCGCCAACAACAAAAAGATTACCGCGGCACTTACGTGGATCTCAGCGATTCCAATTTTGCAGCCATCGACACCGCCTTTTCTCTTTCGGTGGCGATTCTATTTGGGCAGTTGGTGGACTTAAAAGACGCTAACCCCGGTAACGACTCCATTCCCGCATATCCGCAACTACTGAACGACGTCATCAGCACAATGGACATGGCCCACCGAGACGATTCCCTGAAGAGTATCGTGCGTGCAAATCTGAGCAAATACATCTTGGCCGACGAAGCCATTGTGCGCGGCTTAGAGCGCTACAAAAAACATGGGAAAACTTTATTTATCGTGACCAATTCGGACTTTCATTACTCGAAGGCGCTGCTCGATTTTGCCATTACGCCTTTTTTGAAAGAGCACAAGTCCTGGCAAGATCTTTTTACATTTGTTATTACCGGCGCCCGCAAGCCGAGGTTCTTTTACGACAACCAAAATTTTTTAAAGGTGAACCCGGCTGATGGCACACTCACCAACTACGATGCGACACTGGTTCCTGGTATTTATCAGGGTGGCTGCGCGACGGAGTTTGAAAAGAGTTTAGGAGTCGACGGCGAAGACATTCTCTACGTTGGCGATCATATTTACGGTGATATTGTTCGTCTCAAAAAAGACAGCAAGTGGCGCACGGCGCTGGTGGTTGAAGAGCTCTCCAGTGAGGTCGATAGTTTACAAAAAGCCAACCCACTCCAGCACCAGATTCAAGAGTTGATGAACCAAAAAGCGCCTCTCGAACGCGACGTGATTCGCCTCTCCTCGGAGGAGGTCGAGCGCGGGGTGGACAATGACAAAGAGATTCGCCGTCTTCAAGATGAAGCTATGAAAATTGATCAACAGATTTCAGGTCTTATTCAACAGATTCAGGCCATTTTTAATAAGTACTGGGGCCAAACCATGCGCGCCGGCAACGAGGAAAGTTACTTTGCCTATCAGGTGGATCGATTCGCAGATATCTACATGCCATCGATTGCGGATCTCATGGCCATTTCTCCACGAACGTATTTTCGGGCCATACGCCGCCCGCTCGCCCACGAACTCACTCTGGAGCTCAACATCGAACACTACGCCGATTCCTAAAGTCGGCGTATTAGCCATAAGGGTCGTCATTTTTCAACCAGCACCAGGAAGTGATGATCGAGGTAGGATGTCATCATAAAGTAGAGTCGCTCGTCCTCTTTCATTTTTCTGCGTGATTTGTGCAGCGAAATTTCGACCAAGCATTTGTAATTGAGGCGCTTCATTGTTTCACACTCTTTACTGAGATCGTAGGAACTTGCCGAAAATCTCTGAATGTAAAGTCTCGGTAGTCCCTCGGCATGAAGCTGCTCTTCAACGGACAATATATCCGAGCGCACCACTTCCACGTCACCGTGGGCCGCTGCAATCACGTCCATGACCTCCTTGCCTGTACCCGAGCCTGGAGAGTAGATCTGCCAATGTTTGACCTCGTTGAACTGGGGAAAAAGCCTGCGCACAACAGCCTCAGCAAGTACTTTTTCGGACGAGAAATGCGAAGGCTTAATCATCACTGCCGGACTCAAACTGATTCCGCTGCGCAGGAGATAAATCATGCACCCCAAGATCAGTGAACTCGCGCCGATCAATAAAATCACAATTTTTTTCATTGTTAGACCTCGACGAGATGCTGGTTTTGATGGATTTTACGAAAACTTAAACAACCTATATTTATGAACAAATCCATATACTTGCCTACCAGTTACCGCCCAAACCGTTAAAATGACAAACCATATGTGCTTATTTGCGACCCCTTAATGCAATGCGGCTAGAGGGTGCGGAAGGACAGGCGTACAACAATGGCCAAGAGGACTTGATCATGAACAGACAGGTACCACATAAAAAATTTCTTATCGTTGGCCGCGGTCGTTTGGCCAAACACCTTACTCGTTATCTTTCGTTGCTAGATATCGAAGCGTCACAGTGGAACCGCGAGTTGGGTGGAGCCGTTCTTGCCGAAATGGCGGAAAGTGCCGATAAAATTCTTGTTTGCATTAAAGACGATGCAATTCACCAGTTCATTCTGGATCAACAACTACCAAAAGAAAAGTGTGTGCACTTTTCAGGAAGCGTGCACACGCCGCTTGCCGAACGCGTGCATCCATTGTTTTCATTCACGGCACACACCTACTCACTCGAAGACTATAAAAAAATTCCTTTTATCGGTGAGTTGGGCGGGGCCGAACTCGAAGATATTTTTCCGCAATTCGAAAATCCTTTTTTTCAAATTCCCAAGGACCAATTTGCTATGTATCACGCGCTCTGCGTGCTTGGTGGAAATGGCATGGCGGCACTGTGGAGCTACGTTGTTGAAAAGTTCGAAACTGATCTCGGCCTCCCTGCCGATCTCTTAAAACCTTTTGCCGAAAAAACATTGGAAAATATATTTCTTGATTCAAAAACGGCTCTCACCGGGCCGTGGTCCCGCGGTGACATCAAAACAATTCATAAAAATCTTATCTCCATTGACGATCCCAAATACAAAAAAGTTTACGAGGCATTAGCTACAACTCAGATTCAGAGCGATTTTATTATCTCGGCTCCAGAATCGAAAACTACGCAAGGAGAGTTAACATGAAGACCATTCCTGAACTCATAAAAAAGAAAACAACTTCCGAAAAAATTTCCATGATCACGTGCTACGACTACTGGTCCGCGAAGATTGTTAATGCGTCTCCCATCGACTGCATCCTTGTTGGCGATTCCGCAGGTATGGTGATGCACGGCTACGAATCGACGGTGCCGGTTGATGTGAAAATGATGGAAACGCATCTTAAAGCGGTTGTTCGCGGCGCGCCTGATAAGTTGATCATCGCCGATATGCCTTTTCTCTCCCACCGTAAGGGAACCAAGAACACCATGGATTCTGTTGAATGCCTCATGCGAGCTGGGGCCAATGCTGTAAAAATTGAAGCGCAAGCGGGACATGACCGCATTATTAAACACATCGTGGACTCTGGAGTTCCAGTGGTGGGCCACATTGGTCTCATCCCTCAATCGGTGAATCAATTGGGCGGATATAAAACTCAAGGCAAAGATACTTCGTCGGCTCTCCGCCTGCTTGCACTTGCTAAAAAATTAGAAGAGAGCGGTTGTTCCGCCATAGTTCTCGAATGCATTCCCGAGTCGCTGGCTAAAAAGATCACTGATCAACTCTACATACCTACAATTGGAATCGGTTCGGGCACCCACACAGATGGGCAGGTCCTCGTTCTTCACGACATGCTTGGCGCACAGAACGACTTTTCTCCAAAATTCGTCACTAAATTTGCGAACCTCCACGAAACCATTTCCACCGCACTCAATGGATTTCACGAGTTCGTACAAAACCCAGAACTTTTTGAAAATCGCGACAAGATTCAATAATCAGAGGCTTTATGGTTGTTATTGAGATTCCGGAAAAAATGCAGGCCGCAGCACGCTCCGTGCGCACACAGGGACAGCGTATTGGTTTTGTCCCAACCATGGGCGCCCTCCACCACGGCCACGTCTCCCTGATTCGCGCAGCCCGTAAAGAGTGTGACCTGGTGATTGTGAGCATTTTTGTAAATCCCACTCAATTCAACAACTCCGACGATTTTGTGAAGTATCCCAACACTCTTGCTGCAGACCTCGAACTCCTAAAGCAGGAAAGGGTCGATATCGCGTTTACCCCGTCAGCGGAGTCGATGTATGCGGATGGTAAAAAATATTTTGTCTCTGAAACCACGCACCACGAAGAGCTTTGTGGGCTTACCCGCCCTGGTCACTTTAACGGAGTCCTCACTGTGGTTATGAAACTTCTCCACATTACGAATGCGGATAAAGTCTACATGGGCGAAAAGGACTACCAACAACTCCATCTCGTGCGAGAAATGACAAAGGCGTTTTTTATGCCAGTGGAGATCGTTGCGTGCCCTACTGTGAGGGACGCCGAGGGGCTAGCGCTCAGTTCACGCAATCAACGCCTCACGAACGCAGGTATGGAGCGCGCGCAATTCTTTGCCAACACTCTTAAACAAAATCAATCTTTGGAATCTATTTGTAAAAAACTAGAAGAAAACAATATCCAAGTGGATTATCTCGAAGAAAAATACGGTCGCCGTTTTGCCGCTGTATTTATCGACGACGTGAGGCTTATAGACAATGTTAGCATCTAAAAAACTACTCATAGGCATTTCTGGTTCGATCGCCGCATTCAAAATCGCGCACGTGATTTCCCACTTTCGCAAGCAGGGTTGGGAAGTCCGCACCATAGCCACTGCCTCGGCGCTGGAGTTTATTGGCACTGCAACCCTGGAAGGTTTGTCTGATCATCCGGTTTTGACCAGCGATTTTACGCCCGGAAAAATGATGAGCCACATTGATTGGGCGCGCTGGGCGGATGTGTTTTTAATAGCTCCAGCAACGGCAAAGACGATCAACAACTTAGCCGCCGGCACGGGCGATGGCCCCCTCTATTCCACATACCTTGCGTACGAAGGTCATAAACCCTTGCTTATTGCTCCAGCGATGAATTCGCAAATGCTCGCGCACCCTACCACTCAAACGTCATTAAAGACGCTGAAGGATAATGGCGTCACTTTGCTAGAGCCTGATAGCGGCTTGTTGGCTTGTGGTGAAGTGGGCGGAGGTCGATTGGTTGAGCCCGAAGTTATAATTACTGCCGTCGAACGCGCGCTTGCGCCAAAAAATCAAAATACAAAAATTTTAATCACTCTGGGTGGCACACGCGTTGCGATTGATAGCGTGCGCTCCATTACCAATACCAGCACAGGTAGTAGCGGCGCTCAGTTGGCCGATGATCTCTATCGCCGCGGTTTTAACGTCACCGTAATGGCCGCCGTTTCGGCGCAAAAACCCAATCTGGTGCAAAATATTCTTACCTTCGACACCTACAATGACCTCGCCGAGCTGTTACAGTCCCATCTTAAAGTCCACAGTTACAATCACATTGTGCACATGGCAGCGGTGAGCGATTTCGTAGTGCCTATCAGCGCTGGAAAAATTTCCTCCGGTGAAACATTGACGCTGGAACTGGTACCAACCCAGAAACTCACGGCCGTGATTAAGTCCCAGGCACCGCAGTCCTTCCTCACGGCATTCAAGCTCACTGTCAATGCGAGCGCGAGTGATGTGGATAAGTCGGTGAAGTCTGTGTTTAGAACCGGTGCTGATGCGGTTATCCACAATGATACGTCTCATATCTCCAAATCGAATCACACTTTTACTCTCCATATGCCCCAGGGTCCGGTGGCGACGGTGGATAAAAAGTCGGAGTTGGTTTCTCTTTTTGCAAATTCGCTGATCAGTAACACTCAGTCTCTCAATGCTAGTGAGGTGCGCTATGATTCTTTGTCTTGATGTGGGCAATACCCAAGTTCATGGTGGCGTATTCGATAAAGACAAATTGGTTGTCCAATTTCGAAAAACGTCTATCGACCAGTCGTCCTCCGACGAGTACGGAATTTTCCTACGCACGGTGCTGCGCGAAAACGGAGTGGATCCGAAAGATATCACACGCATTTCTATATGCTCTGTTGTGCCGAGTGTGGTGCATTCTCTGCGCAACGCGTGCCTCAAGTATTTTTCCAAAACACCGTTTGTGCTTCAAACCGGAGTTAAAACTGGCCTGATGATCAAGTACAAGAACCCCGCCGAGGTGGGCAGCGACCGCATTGCCAATTCCATAGCGGCTTCTCACCAATATCCAAAACAAAACCTCATCATAGTGGATTTTGGCACAGCCACTACGGTGTGTGTGATCAACAAACAAAAAGAATACCTTGGGGGTTGCATTCTACCGGGTATCCGCATCTCAATGGAAGCACTCGAAGCGAAAACCGCTAAACTTCCGCGTGTCGATATTATTAAAAAAACCTCAGTGATTGGCCAAACCACAATCGATAGTATTCAAACCGGCTTGTACTTTGGACAGCTCGGTATGGTGAAAGAGATCATTGAACGCTCTAAACAAGAGGCCTTTAAAGGCGAAGAGTGTTTTGTGATCGGCACCGGCGGTTTCTCGTCCTTGTTTGATAAGGAAAACTTGTTTGATGTTACGATTCCCGATCTTGTATTGCGTGGAATTTTAATTGCTACAGAATTGAATGAATCTAAACCCGAAAATAAAAAGAAGCCAGCGGAAGCGCTACAATAGGAGGCTCTATGACAGTAACTATGCTCAAATCAAAAATACACCGTGCAACCGTCACGGATGCCAATCTGGAGTACGAAGGTTCGGTTTCCATTTGTCCTCGTTTAATCGATACCGCCAAGTTCCTACTGCATGAGCGCGTGGAGATCTACAACTGCAACAACGGCGAACGCTTTGCCACCTACGTCATCAAAGGCAAAGACGGCGAGATCTGCCTCAATGGCGCGGCCGCACGTAAAGTGCACAAAGGCGACCTGGTGATCATCGCGTCCTATGCCAGCATGAGCGTCGATGAAGCACGCGAGTACCAACCCGCAGTCGTACTTGTGAACAAAGAGAACAAGCCGGTATAGATTAGTAGATACACGAATGGCCGGACTTGTTCACGCGCGACACCATTTCGCGCTTGAGGACGGTTTCGAGCCATTTGGATGTTTCGATCACTCGATCCAGATTGATCGATGTTTTTAGACCCATGCCTTCGAGCATATAAACCACGTCTTCTGTGGCCACGTTACCAGCAGCACCCGGCGCATAGGGGCATCCGCCCAAGCCACCCACACTGGCGTCAAAGGCTGTAACGCCAAACTCTAAACTGGTGGCTATGTTTGCAAGAGCCGTCCCACGTGTGTCGTGAAAATGCATCGCCACCCGCGTTTCTAAAGTGCTTTTGTCCATGAGCCCCAAAAGATCTTTCACTTGTTTGGGGGTGGCCACACCGATCGTATCGCCTAAAGAGATTTCGTATATTCCCAATTCCAAAAACTTTTCAATCACCCGCAATGCGGCTTTAGGACCAATCTTTCCCTCGTAGGGACAACCGAATACTGTACTCACATAGCCGCGCACTTTAATGCGATCGGCTTTTGCCGCTTGCACCACTTCTTCGAAGCGTTTTAAGCTTTCATTCACTGATACATTGATGTTTTTTTCTGAAAACGTATCGGAAACTGCGCCGAAGATGGCAATTTCTTTTAACCCGGCGGCTTTGGCGTCCTCGTAGCCGTGCATATTGGGAACCAGCGCCGACCAACGCACGCGGCGGAGTGCCTCGTTTTGGCGAGACTCTGCAAGAAGCGTGGTCACAACGGTTTTGGAGTCAGCCATTTGTGGAACCCATTTGGCGGAAACAAAAGCACCCGCTTCCATCCTGCGAAAGCCACAGGTGGCCAGTTTACGTGCCAGTTCTATTTTTTTCGCAGTGGAGATTGCGGTCTTTTCGTTTTGTAAGCCGTCGCGCAATCCCACTTCGATGATTTCTACTTTAGACATAACGTTCCTATTTTTCGGCCGCTGGTGCCAATTGTACAAGAATTTTTCCGAGCACTACTTGGTCGCCCTCTTTGCACGCCACGCCCTTTACTATACCATCCATTTCGGCTTTGAGCGAGTACTCCATCTTCATCGCTTCCATGACGACTATCACGTCCCCGGCCTTTACCGATTTTCCAGGAACAACATTGGTTTTAATGATCTTCCCTGGCATTGGCGCGACAATTTGCAATGGATTACTGCCTTTTTGCGATTTTTTAGTAGAGCGGGTATTTTCATCTTCGATGAAGAACGTACGCCCTTCATGATGAAACCAATAGTTAGATCCATCGCGAAGTATGTAACCAGAAATTATTTTTCCGCCGATTTCGACTCGAATAAAACTCACATCAACCTCCACGGCTCGCCCCACGGGGATTTTTCCGTAGTCGCGCTATCGCTCGCACTGGTGGAGGCGCTCTTCGCTTGCTTTTGCGCCAGTTCGAAAAAGTTTTTGTCTTTTTCATTCATTGCATATATCTTTGCGCCATTCGGAAAATTATTCTTGATAAACGCCGTGGAGTGAGAACTTTCGATAAATTCGGAGTTGTGCAAAATGTCGAGCAAGAAGGGAATGTTGGTCTTTACGCCAAAAACCACTGTCTCCTTAAGTGTTTCGATCATTTTTATAATTGCGCGCGGCCGGGTTTCGTCCGACACAATAATTTTTGCAATCATTGAATCGTAAAACGTAGTCACTGTGTCTCCAGCCTCAAAGCCGTAGTCAAAACGTCGATTGGGCCCGGTCGGGAAATGCTGGAATACTATTTTCCCCGTAGAGGGAACGCCTACGGTAAAAGGATCCTCTGCATATATACGACACTCGATCGCATGCCCGCGAGGTGCGAGATCCGCTTGTTGCCACATCAGAGGTCGATTCATCATAGTGAGAATTTGTGCTTTTACCAGATCCACTCCGCATACCAGTTCTGTTACCGGGTGTTCAACCTGTAGACGGGTATTCATTTCCATAAAATAGTACTCACCATCTTGAATCAAAAACTCCACCGTGCCCGCACCGATGTACTGTACTTTCTTGGCAAGCTTAACGGCAGCGGCGCAGATTTCCTGGCGAATCTGCGGGTCGAGATCCACCGCTGTGGCCTCTTCGATCACCTTCTGATGGCGGCGTTGCACCGAGCACTCCCGCTCAAACAAATGCACTACATGCCCCGAGGTGTCGCCAAAAACCTGCACCTCGACATGCTTGGCGTGGTCCAAGTACTTTTCCAAAAACACATTGGCCAGACCAAATGCACTTTTGGCCTCGCGCTGTGCGGAGGGAATGAGTTCGCGCGCTTCAGTGGCGCTATTGACGATCTTCATGCCGCGACCGCCGCCGCCAGCGGTGGCTTTCACAATTACTGGAAAACCAATGCGCTCACACTCTTTAACCAACGTGTCCAGATCCTGTTTGGCGCCATCGTAGCCAGGAACCGTCGGGATCTGTTCCTCCTCAACAAAACGCTTGGCTGTGATCTTGTCGCCCATATCGCGAATGGTTTGTGGCTTGGGTCCTATAAAAATAATCTTATTGTCCTCACACGCTTGGGCAAAGTCGGCGTTTTCCGACAAAAACCCAAACCCAGGATGAATCGCATCTGCCCCCGCACTGAGTGCACCGCGGATATTGCGATCTATGGATAAATAACTCTCGTTCAGTTCGGAGCTGCCAATACAAATGGTTTCATCGGCCATACGGTAGGCGCGGCTTTGAATGTCGGCCTCAGAATGAAGGAGCACAGTGGATACTCCCAGTTCCTTGCAGGCGAGGAGAATGCGCACGGCCACCTCGCCACGATTGGCAATAGCCACTTTTTTTATTTCTCTCATGGCAATCTCCAACTGGCTCTGCGCTTTTCAAAAAAGCTCTGTAAACCTTCTTGCCCCTCTTTGCTCACGCGCAGCTTAGCAATGAGTGAGGTGGTGACGGTTTTCAACTGCGCTTCTGATTTTATGCCGTCGAGCGCGAGCAGCAGTTTTTTTGTTTCGCGCACGGCCTGCGGGCCTGCGGTTAAAATTTCATTTGAAATGTAAGACTCGGTCGCCTGGTCGAGGAGCTGGGAGGTTTCTATCACAAAGTGCACAAGGCCTGCCGCCTTTGCTTCCGCAGCTAAAAATTTGGCGCCAGTAATAAAGTAATTGTGCATGTGCGAGCGATGCATTTTTTTTGCCACAAAACCGCTAATCACCGCGGGCGCAAGCCCGAGGCGCACCTCTGTAAAACCAAACACCGTTTGGGTTTCCGCAAATACCACATCGCACACGCTGATAAGGCCCAACGCTCCACCCAAAGCCGCTCCATGTACTTTTCCAACGACGGGGATGCCGCAATCGCGGATGGCCGCGAACATGTCATAGAGCTGAGTGGCATCTTTCTTATTTTGCGCCAAGGTGTATTTGGCCATGGATTTCATCCAGCCCAAATCCGCTCCGGCGCAGAATCCTTTTCCATTTCCCGAGAGCAGAACCGCGCGAAGGTTTTTGTTTTTTTGAATGGATTTAAATGCCTTGGTGATCTCAGCGATCATGTCCGGATGAAATGCGTTGTGCACCTCTGGCCGGTTGAGCGTGACATGAGCCACGGAGTTTTCGATGTTAAAAACAATTTGTTTATACATTCTACATCCTAAAAACACCTTGGCCTAATTTTTCCCAAGGTGAGTTAAAGCTGGCGCCCAGTCCTAAAGCCAATGCACGACGCGTATCGCGAGGGTCGATAATTCCGTCATCCCACAATCGAGCCGTGGAATAATATGCTGAACTTTCTGTTTCGTATTTTTTTAAAATTGGCGCCTTAAGCTCGCCCTGCTCCTTTTCACTCATGGATTTCCCCTCCGCCTGGAGTTGATCCATTTTTACAGTGAGAAGAACGTTGGCCGCTTGTTCGCCGCCCATGACGGAAATGCGCGCATTTGGCCACATCCACAATTGGCGGGGCTGATAGGCGCGCCCACACATTCCGTAGTTTCCTGCTCCATAGGAGCCACCAATGATCACGGTGAACTTAGGAACCGAAGCGGTGCTAACGGCCATTACCATTTTTGCACCATGTTTGGCGATACCTTCGTTTTCATATTTCTTGCCGACCATAAAGCCCGTGATGTTTTGCAAAAATACAAGAGGGATTCGGCGCTGCTCGCACAGTTCAATAAAATGCGCGGCTTTTAATGCTGACTCGCTAAAGATAACTCCATTGTTAGCGATAATCCCCACCGGAATTCCCCAAATGTGCGCGAAACCGGTAACGATTGTCGTCGCATAGGTCGCTTTAAACTCGTGAAACTCACTGCCATCCACAATGCGCGCGATCACTTCGCGCACATCAAAGGGTTTGCGCGAATCTTCGGGAATCACACCTAGGAGTTCGTCGATTTCGTATTTGGGTTCCTGCACCTCACGGAGTACTACAGGAATTTCTTTTTTCTTGTTGAGGTGGCTCACGATATCGCGACAAATAAGAATGGCGTCATTGTCGTCTTCGGCAATGTGATCCGTCACACCGCTCACGCTACTGTGCACGACCGCTCCACCCAATTCCTGTGCCGTCACTTCCTCGCCAGTTGCGGCCTTCACTAAAGGTGGGCCACCTAAAAAAATTGTACCGTTGTCTTTAACAATAATGTTTTCGTCGCTCATCGCCGGCACGTACGCTCCACCGGCCGTGCAACTTCCCATCACGACCGAGATCTGAGCGATGCCTTTGGCCGACATGCGCGCCTGATTGTAGAATATCCGTCCAAAGTGATCGCGATCGGGGAATACTTCGTCCTGCTTTGGTAAAAAGGCGCCACCGCTATCGACAAGATATATGCATGGCAGTCCGTTTTCCATCGCCACCTCTTGGGCGCGCAAATGTTTTTTCACCGTCATGGGAAAATACGTGCCGCCCTTAACGGTGGCATCGTTGGCCACGATCACACACTCCTGGCCGCAAATACGACCAATACCGGTCACCACTCCAGCTCCGGGCGCTGAGCCTTCATACATGTCCCATGCAGCAAGTGCAGAGAATTCTAAAAATGCGCCATCGCGATCCACTAATTTTTCGATGCGTTGGCGCGCGGTGAGTTTGCCGCGCTTGGTGTGTTTTTGAATGGCGTCGCTTCCGCCACCGAGCTGCGCGGAGTGTACACGCTGCTTGAGCTGCTCGATCTGGAGGGTCATCCAGGAGCGATTATTTTTAAATTCCGATGAACCGGTGTCCAGTTGAGTCTCTATGGCTGGCGTAGTGGACATTGTGTGGTTTCTCCCCGTTAGAAATGGCACCCATCTTAGGGAGTTCTGAAGGAAAACACATTTCATTCTAGGCCGCGTCATGGTGTTACGAATCTGTGACTTTCGTCTTTTTTGCGATAGACTCGAAGCATAACGACACGGGAGTAACACGAATGAAGTACCTGAGCCTGTTTATGGTGGCCATCATTGTGGCATTGAGTTGGATTCTGATGAGAACCTCATCTGAGGGTCTAAGCGCAGAGCAACAGGTACGCCTTGAGTCTGTACTCAAAGAATACCTGGCCGTTTACCTCAAGGACACCAACCCGTCTGCGTCCCAGATCGAAAATCCCGAAATCAAACTGCACGTTCAAGAAGCCGGCAAACGTATGGAAGCCCGCTTTAAGTTTTTCTACAGTATTCCCGGTGAGGACGGCTCTGCCAATCGTATCGCCCGCGAAGGGACGTTTGGAATTACTTCGGAAAACGGCAACGACTGGGTCGCTAAAATGGAAAAGATCAGCGACACGTATGTGGAGTTTTCCGAGGCATTACAGATCTCGCTGCCTCCAGATGGTAAACTACCCCCTGAGCCTGCTCCCGAGGCGGCTGCAGAAACTCCTAAAAAGAAAAAGTAATAGAGCGTCTTTTTAACGCTCTGTTTAGCTCACCCGATGCTTCGCCATGGCCTTAGCCCATGTTAGTATTCCTCTATGCAAAAGCGAATTTCAATTGATGAAGAAGGCTATTTTGTTTTGAGCGAAGGCTTAAGGATGAACGACGCCGTTTACGGCAAAACCCTTCTTGAAAATCTGAGTATCGACGAAAACACCGCGGTGTGGACCGTCTCTCCACCCGATGAGCGCGTGGTGGTTGAGGCTTTTGATAAGCCACTTGTCGTGCAAAACATCGATGTGAAGGGCGACAAATTATTTGCCCTATTTCCTTACGAATTCCGCGCCGAAATTTTACTCGAGAAATTGTGTTTGGACGACTGGGGCCGCCTTATCGGCTGGACCGACAAAAAAATACCCTTCGTGTTTTTACGAAAAGCGCAGGCGGCTTTTTTTGAAGCTGTTACCGTAAAATCCAATGACAGTTTCACCTGGAACAAGAAAACATACAGTCTTGGCAATTATTATCTTCCTCTTGAAGACGCCACCAAGTCCGCATTTTGGGACGATCGCTATCAGGTGAGCGATATTCCCTGGGATCTGGACGGGCCGCACCCGGCAATTGAGCCGATCCTGCCGCAAATTAAGTTACAAAAAAGTCGTTTTCTCAACCTGGGTTGTGGTCGCGGTCACGACGCTCACTTTCTCGCCCGCGCCGGTCACCTCGTCACCGGCATTGATATTTCGGAAAAAGCGATTGCCGACGCAAAAGCACTCTATCCAAAACCACCCACTTTAAAATTTGAGGTGGATGATATTTTTAATTTGAGCGAATCGCGAAAAACCGATGTGATCTTTGAACACACTCTGTTTTGTGCGATTGATCCCGGCAAACGCAAGGATCTGATCCGTGTGTGGAAGAACTGTTTAGAAGACACCGGCTATCTGCTTGGCATTTTCTTCGTGCACCCCAAACGCTTCGGACCCCCCTGGGGGTGCTCGGAGTGGGAGTTGCGCGATCTCTTAGAGCCCCATTTTCGCCTCATGTACTGGAAGCGCTGGGAACTCTCCCCCCCTCGCCGCCAAGGCACCGAACTTGTGGTGTTCGCGCAGAAGCGCTAGCCAAGCACGTTCCTCTGTGGCCGGCACCACACCCGGAGATGTGTCAAAGTTAAGTCATTTCGCGCGGTTATTAGCTCAGTTCCGGATTCGAGTTTTTCTCTAAAATACCAGATGAAAGTTCTTTTATTGCTATTAGTAGTGATTCTGGTTAAACCTAGGGCATTGGTTCAATGGGCTATCGCGAGGACTCTATTTCGGTAGAGGTTTCGAGGAAAGTCCGGACTTCATAAGGCAGTGCAAAGGGTAACGCCCTTCCGCCGCAAGGCGAGGAACAGTGGAACAGAGAGAATGTCCAGGGCATTGATCTCTTGAGCGGGAACGGGAGCTCTTGAGGGAGTCGCTGGAGTGAAAACAGCTAAACTCTGCACGAAGCAAGATCAAATAGGGAAGCGTTTACGTGTCGCCTGCACGTGGCTTCCGGGTAGGGTCGCTCAAGCGCATCAGTAATGATGAGCGTAGATGAATGGTAGCCTCTCTCAAGATTTATTTTGGGAAAGACAGAATCCGGCTTACAGTTGAACCAAGATTTTTTTAAAGGGCGCTACCACAGCGCCCTTTTTTTTACAGCCGGGCGCTACCACAGCGCCCTTTTTTTACAGAGCGAATTCAAAAAGTAATAGCAGAACGAAAAAAGCCGACTCGATGGTCGGCTTTTTTATTCTGAGCTTCGAATTGCGCGACAGCTGCACTTTGTATTTTATCAAATACACTTGAGCGCATCGTACGCAAACAACTCTTGGTAGTTCGTTACGAAAGGCTTTTTGCCCTCATTGGCGTTCCACGTTTTTACCGAAGCGCCCTGAGAGTTCACACAGTCGTTCACTTGCGTAACAAGTTCCGGACGGGTTTGCACCCACGATGCGCCGAGATCTCCAAAACTGAATGGATACTGGTCTTGCTCACGCGGACTGAACATTTCTGCTGAAAATGGATCTGAAGTCACAACCACGTCGGGTGTTACACCCACCCACTCTGGCGTTCTGCCCGATGGATAGAAGTAGCGACCAGTGGTTTTCCAAAAGTTCACCAATGAAAAACGCATAGGTCCAGTGATCGTCATCTCTTCAGCCGCAAACAATGACCAAATTTCGTACTCGGGCACGTCGGGGTGAGAAAGATTGTTTGATCTCTGCATCGTGCCTTTACCGAAGGATTGTGTTCCAACAACTAGGCCGCGTTTGTACTCTTGCAACACTCCAGAAACCACTTCCGAAGCACTGGCTGATCTTCCGTTGATAAGGATAACTAAGCTTTTCTTAGTCGCCTCACTTTGAGTGGTGTAATCCATGGTGTTGGGATCCATAACATCGATATCTGTTTCAGAACTGGCCGCGACAACAGCGCTATTCGCCGGCAAAAACACCCCGCAAAGATCCACAGCCTGATTCAATAGACCACCTGGGTTGTTGCGCAAATCCAAAATGTAACCCTCTACAGCATTGTCATTTTGAGTGACGAATTCGCGAACCTGTTGCGCCATTTCGTTATCCATAAAGGTTGCGATAACGATCATTCCGTAGGTTTTTCCGTTTACAACTTTCGTGTATAGCGTGTGCGAGCGAGTCACTATCGGACCACGCTTCATGGAAATAAGGTGTTGCGATTTATCAGCCCAGCGCTCCACCACAAGCACAACTTCTGTTCCGCGCTCACCTTTGATGAGCCTAACGGCATCATCGATTCCAGTGACGTCAGCGCCGTTCACTTTAACCACGCGATCGTTCTGTTGGACGCCAGCGGCTTCGGCAGCAGAACCCGGAAGTGGTGCGAGATACACACCGTTCTTATTGGCAGTGACACTTGTTCCGATACCATACTGTACCTCGGGCTCCGCTGAGATTCCGATGAGTTCGGCCTTTAAACGATCATGCAGGTCGATACGAGCATGTCCATCAGCAGAGTTTCTGAGATACGTATTAAATGCTCTCATTGCAACAACGCCGCGATCGAGCTCTGGAATAGCGGCGAAGGCCTTTTTAACTAAGTTGGCATACGGTGCGAAAACAGACGTGTTGAGAAATTCACGATTGGAATTGATTCCAGAAACGATGTCCTTAAGATTTTGCCCAGCAACGCCTACTTTGCTTTTGTCTTTTGTGCGCAAAGCTGCATCGAGTGCTTTTTTAGCCTTGGGAAATGCTTTTTTATACGCGTTCGAAGCAGACTGTACGCCTGGGTTTGTCGCAAATTTGCTCGCATAGGCAAGCTTGGCGGCCTTTACTGTTTCCTTAAAGAAATCATTCTCGCGTTTTGCGTACGCGGAAACTTCCTTAGGGTCTTCTGTATCTAAAGTCGCTGCCGGAATCTTATGAACCGACAAGTATCCATCTATATAGACGAGCTCACCGACGAATTCTTTATTCTGTTGGCCCGAAATAACCAGAACATGGCCGGGACCATAAGCATACTCAGTCAATTCATGGGCTGCGAAGAAACAACCAACAAACTGCTTTTCACTTATAGAGCAAATATCTGAACCGATAAGTTCCGACATTAAAAACTCTTCTCCAAAATTTAAAGAGTTCCAAGCCTGTTTTACGTTTTCATCCAGCGACGCTAAAGGCGCCTGTTCTTGTTCATCTTTGGTGGGATCCTGCGTGTCTACAACCTCACCTTTGTCGTTGATAAACTCAGTGGGAGTGTCGCTAGGAATGGACTGAAGCGGTTTATGATCATTGTCCTTAGAGCAGTTAACGAATGCGACCAGAACGAATGAAAGAACCAGCGTTTTCTTGAGCATCTCATCTCCCTTTTTAATGAGTTGCGTTCATTTTTACTAATGAGATCCTATTTTCACAACGGTCCACGAAAAGATTTCAGGGTTGTACGGCCAAAGTGTAAACTTTCTATGTTAGCGAAATGACACAATATTTTGCAACGGAGTGGCATGGATTTAAAACGTATGGATTCGATCTGGCACCCATTCGTTTGTAAACTGGTAAAATGGAGTTGGGCTTTCTGGGCCCAAATGCACCTATATTTCTCTAGACTCTCACGGCACCCATTGTTACAAATTTATCGCTACTTAGCAGACCAATAGTTCTGTCCCGGAGGGTTGGGAGAGTGGTTGAATCCGCTTGCTTGGAAAGCAAGTTTACCCGTTAAAAGGTAACGCGAGTTCGAATCTCGCATCCTCCGCCAACTTTAAGGCCAAGAAAATATAGGCTCCACTCCCTACAAATCGCGGCCCACTTTCGCGTTTGGCGACAGCAAATACACAGGTTCAGAATGTAAGGTTGATCGTTGCTTCTTCGAAAAATCGCGGGAATACTATGGCCGATGATTAAAAATTTATTTGTCGCAGTTGCTTTTATCTTCACACTTTCCTGCGCAGCCACCAGTGGACAAAAAACTCCTGGAATTGCGGCTGAGCCGGTAAAACCTCAATATCTCGAGGGATTAGATGCGTGCTTCTTACTTTACAATATGAATACGCGCACATTCGATGCGGTTATCGGTGAACAGCGCTGCCGCACACAGTTTCCGGTGGCCTCAACGTTTAAAGTTCCTTTGGCCGTAATGGCGTTTGATTCTAAAATTTTAATAGATGAAAATCAGACTCTTAAATGGGATGGCACTAAGAATAGTCTTGAACAACACAACATGGATCATAATGCACAAACTTGGATGCGCGACTCGGTAGTGTGGTTTTCGCAAAAGCTCACTCCGCGCATTGGAAAAAAGAAACTTCAAAAATATTTGAAGCGTTTTGATTACGGCAATCAGGATCTCTCTGCGGGAATTACCGAGGCCTGGTTGGTTGCTCCCAACAGTTCTGGAGCTGCACTGAAGATTTCTGCTTACGAGCAGGTGGTCTTTATGAAAAAGCTATGGCTCAACCAGTTGCCGGCCTCTGAGCGCGCGATGCAAGTGACACGTGACCTGACCTACATCGAAATTTCGCCAAACGGCTATCATCTCCACGGTAAAACGGGCTCCAATTTTTACGACAGTGAGCATAAAGTTCATTTTGGCTGGTTTATTGCTCACATCGAAAAAGATGGTCAGTCCTACATTGCTGTAACAAATTTTAGCGACCTCCAGCCCGTTGAGAGTGGCTACGGAGGCCCACGAGCCAAGGAAATTACAAAAAAAATTCTCGCAGAAAAAGGCCTTTGGTGAGATGGCTGTCCGTAGCCTGACTCCCGCACGCTTAAAGCGCTTTTTGTTACCACTTCTCCTTCCGGTGATGTTTATTCTCATGTGGCAAACGGCAAGTTCTTTCGGGACGATCAATTCGTTTATATTGCCGTCACCCCTTTCTGTTTTTAATGCCCTGATTGAACTGATGAGTAGTGGCGAAATTGTTGTACAGGTTGGGATGAGCCTTGGGCGCGTGATCGCGGGCTTTTTGATTTCTGTCGTGGTGGCGACAAGTATCGGACTGATTGTAGGTACAAGCGCGCTATGGAATCGCCTTCTCAGTTCCACACTTCACTTTTTGCGACCTATCCCGCCCATTGCTTGGATTCCACTGAGTATTTTATGGTTTGGACTTGGCAACGGCCCGTCATTGAGTCTCACAACTATCGCCTCGTTTTTCCCCATACTCCTCAATACCTGGGCTGGAGTGGAAGGTGTTAATTCCCATCATCTGGATGTCGCTCGTTCGCTCGGAAGTTCGCGATGGGTGATATTAAAAGACGTGATCTGGCCGGCGGCTCTTCCCTCAATACTCACTGGGTACCGCATTGGATTTGGTTTTGCCTGGATGGCGGTAATGGCGGCTGAGATGGTGGCCACCCCATCCGGTATCGGTTACTTTATTCAGGTGAGCCAAAACATGCTTCGTGCCGATCACGTCGTCGCTGGTATGGTGGTGATCGGCTGCGTGGGCTTAATTTTTGATAACTTATTTTTACGTTTACGCCGACGGCTGGTGCGCTGGAGCTTGAGAGTTGAACATGAGTAAACTTCTCGAATGCCACAATGTGGGGCTCACTATCGGCAACAACGAAATCCTTCGTAATATTCGATTCTCAATGGCCAAAAACGCCCGCATCGCTATAGTCGGGCCATCGGGCTGTGGCAAAACTTCGCTACTCCATTTATTGGCGGGATTGCGCCTTCCGACACTTGGGCAAATTATTTATAAGAACCAACCTCTTCGTAAACCCTCTCGAGAACGCGTGGTGATTTTTCAAAACTATGCGCTCTTTCCGTGGAAGACTGCGGGCGAAAATATTGTCTTTGCTCTTAGGGCGCGCGGTGAACGCTCTCACTTGCGTGAACAGGCTCAGGAATACTTAACACTTTTTGGTTTACAGAGTGCGTACTCACTGTATCCGTACGAACTTTCAGGGGGCATGCAACAACGCGTAGGTATAGCGCGGGGACTGGCCGCCCAGCCTGAAATTTTGCTGCTCGACGAACCCTTTGCAGCTCTCGATACGCTCACCAAAGATTCTGTGCTCGAAGACGTGGTCCGCACAATGAATGCGTCGAACAGTGGCCTTATTTTGGTCACTCACAACATAGAAGAGGCATTATTCATGGCAGACAGGGTGCTCGTCATGGCCTCTACACCAGGTCGTATTGTTGAGGACATTCTAGTTCCACACAATAAGCCGGAGCGCTGGATCGACTTTAAACACGAAAAAAATTATCTCGAGTTGGAGTCACAAATCTACGACTGTTTACAGTCCACACATGGAGGCTTGGCATGATCTGTTTCGCATCTATCTTATTTTTTATACTCGCTCGTGCAGAATCATTAACGCCACTGAGTGTTGCCTACCCTGCGGAGGGCACCATTATCAGTGCTCAAGTGGGGTTAATTTTCGAAAAGAGTGACATTCTAAAAAAGCACGGATTCGCTGCCAAGGTCCGCGCCATGGGAACCGGTCGAGAACTGAAAACCGCATTGGTTTCTGGCCAAGCCGATGTGATTATCAGCAGCCAAACCAATTTTGTGGTTTTGCGGGGTATGGGATACGACGGCTACGCCATTCAAACATTGGGTGAAGCGGGGCGCCTGGCCCTTGTCGTGCGCGCCGATTCCGCAATCGATGATCTAGCAGAGCTTAAAGGGAAAACAGTCGGTACAATTTTTGGTACTTCCATTCACCAACCCCTCATGGAGTGGATAAAGGAGTCCGGTCTTGAGAAACAAATCAAGGTGGTCGACATCGCCAGCATGGCGGCGATGCAAACTTCGCTCAAAACCGGCGCGATTGATGCGGTCATGACGTGGGATCCATTCTTAGCTCAGGGTCTCAATAAAAAATGGTATAAAATCATCAAACAGCAATCATTTGATTTGATCACGGTTTCTAACCAATCTTTTGCTCGCAACAAAGATTTTGTTCATCGCTACAACTCCGCCACGAAAGAGGCCCTCATCTATTTGTCTAAGAATAAAGCCGAGGTGAATTCTTGGTTTGCGGCGATGAGCAAGCTGGATTTAAAATCCGTGGAGGATGCCTCGCGGCTCAACCGCAATTACTCCGCTCAGAAAATGGCCGACATTGATCTCTCGCTCTCCCCTTCTTACGAGAAGCGCCTAGAAAGCGAAGCTCGGTTTTTGTTCGAAGCGAAATCCATACTCAAAAATCCAGAGCTTAAGAAATATATATTGCGTTGATTTATTTTTCTTGAAGTGCTGCGGAGGCCGTGGGAACCAGTTTTGTGCCGTCATAGACAATAGCCTCTCCATCGGCACGAACGCTCTCAGGGTCTTTTACTTCGACCGCCACGATCTTTTTTTGTTTGTAATCGACAAAATAAATGGTTTTTCGGTCGTAATATCCAAATCCAAGTTTAGAAATGTTAGGTGCAGCCAGGGTGATCTTTTGTTCCGGTGTCTCACCGTCCTGAGGTAAAAACACCAGTTGATCGCCGTCTCTATAAAGTTCATGGTCTAAAATTTCGATATCGGAGCCAGTGGTTTCGATGGATCTAGTTTTCCTGTAGATTCTTTTTTTATCGCGTGCGAACAAAAATTGTGGATCGCCAAAGAGCTCAAAACTCGGAGCATGAGCACCATCTATCTTTATAAGTTTTAAAGGTTTGTGTTGAATCACGTACACTTCTTTAGAATCTTTTAGGTAAATCTGTTTTTGGGCAGATAACAGCTCAACGCGTCCCGCATCCACTTGTGGGAAAATTTTATTTCCATAGACAAGCGCGTTTCCAAACTTTCCATGGCGAGACCCAAGCACCACAAACTCATTGGCCTTTATTCCGGCAATGGTCTGTAATCCAAGATTCCACCAATCACCTTTTTCACAGAAATAAACAGTGTCAGTGAGAGGGCTTCGGTAATAATTCGTAGAAAGAGTTTTATCAAAAGGAAAGCGTACAATCAACGCTCCGGAAAATACTGTGGTCAGCAAAAGCACAGCAGTAGCCATTAAGATTAAAATAGAGAGAACGAATTTTCCCATGCGCTATACTACAAAATCCAAGAACTGATCACCACAGTTATTTTGGTTCATTAGATTTTTCACCAAGATGGCGAGCGTACTCCATAAATTGTTCGAGCAAAGATTTGAGCGCATCTTTGTTTTTTGCGTCTTTTAAAATTCCATCGTCGTCGAATGCCTCACCCGCTTTTTGCAAACCCATCATTTCAGGAAAAAGTCGTACCTTGAGCACTTCTAACGGTTGGCGCGTGTGCCACAGGCCCCTCACGGCTCCCAGTCCTCCAGGAGAGGCACCGAGAAGCAACATGGGCTTTTTCTCCCAACACACGGGTCGCTTTCGAGATGTCCAATCGATCATGTTTTTAAACACACCCGGTATACTGCCATTGTACTCGGGGGTAGAAACTATTAGCGCATCTGCAGCGGCGATGTGCTCACACATCTTGAGCACATCCGGTGGCAAGCCGCGTGCCGCTTCGATGTCTGCGTTGTACATAGGCATTTCATAGTCCTCTAACTGGACCGTCTGCAACTCCAGCTCGGAGTCTGTCGCCAATAGTGACCGCGCATTCTTAATGAATTTTTTATTATAAGATTCTTTTCTGAGAGAGGCGGCAAACAACAGCACTTTCATACGAACTCCTTGGCGTAGTTGTATTTAAAAAGTACTCCTAGCGAAAGGCGCTGCGCACCAGCGGTGACAAGCCGTGCTTGGCCCTTGCTTGATCACACCGCTCGTTTTTATCTCCGGTTTCGTAACTCGCCGAAAAATCACGACACGGGGATGGACGGTTTCCATAGATGGTGCACTTGACATGAGTGCCTATTTTTCCTTCGAGTGCGATGCATTTTGGATTGTGCTTGGAGTTTGTACCCTTCATACAGCGGTGGCGATCGGTCAACTCTTCCCAATGCTGAGCTGGAACGGCAGCATTGTGGTCAACGATTTCGGCTTCTCGCCAGTAAAAAGCCACACGGAAGGAGGCACAGCAAGCGCCGCAGGAAAGACAGGGATGCACGAAAGGCTGTGTCTGAACGACGTCCACACAGTGATCATCTCAAAGGGATGCCGAATTACCAGCGGTTTCGACAAAGGTCTGGGTATTACTCGGGGAATCTGTCAAACATGAGTTTTGAATCATATTAAACGGCTAGGTTGCATCACTTAGCTGGTTTTAGACTCGAAAAAACTCAATCCGATTCCGATGTTCTAATATCATGACAACAAAAGAACTCATCCAAAAAGCTGAACAATGTTTGATCAACGGGCAGATCGCCCAAGCCACCAACTACCTTGAGGACATTCCCCTCAACAAGGTGCCGCGCTCGGAGATGGCAAAAACGGCCAGAGTGTTCCGTCGCATTGGAATGGTGGATCCCGCGTTACACATCCTTCATCCCATTGTGCGTCCTTCGGCCCCACTTAAAAAAGCCGCCACCTCTCAGGAACTCTTGGAATATGCTTTGTGTTTGCAACACGTCGGCGCCATTGATGAAGCCTGCGAAGTGTTGGAGTCAGTACCTTTTCAAAAAGCTCCACAAGCTCTTCTCTACAAGACTGTTTTTCGTTTTGCTGAATGGGACTATCGCCGCGGAATACATCATTTAATTCGCCTTATTAATTTATGCCCGCGCGACAGCTATCTCAATCGTTTGGCCCAACTGCATTTAGCAACGGCATTTGTCGCAGAAGAGAAATATGAAGAAGCCGCTACAATTCTTTCCGAGTTGCAGGAGGCCACTTCGCTCAAAGGCGAGTACATGATTTTTTGCAACTCTCTCGAGGTTTCAGCCCAAGTTGCAATTTACACAAAAAATTTCGCCGCCGCAGAAGCTTGTCTCTCGGAAGCGGCCGCTATTCTCGAAAGCGCTCGCGCTCTCGATCCGATGTGGGTCAGCAAATGGCGCGCAATTCTACAGGCCTATTCACAGAACGATGTTACCGCTTTAGCGCCTGCGCGCCAAAAAGCAAAAGCCAAACACAGTTGGGAAACACTGCGGGAGTTGGACTTGGTGGCAAGCAACATCACAAAAGACGAACCAACGATTCTTAAACTGTTTTTCGGTACTGCCTTTCCTGGATTTCGCCGCCGCCTGGCCAAAGAATTTGGTGAGATGCCGGTAAACGTGGCCTACGTGCAAAAAGACGGCGTATACACGACTAAAAAATTCCATGACCCTATTCAGCTGAACAAAGATCTAACCGGCGAACTCAGTCCAGGCACTGTTCCTCACAAACTGTTAGTGACCTTGCTTGCAGATACATACGCTGGCTTGCGCGTCGGTCAATTGTTCAATCGCATTTATCCGAACGAACACTTCCACCCCGATACTTCGGCCGAACGCGTACAGGCGGCGGCTCGCCAACTCCACAAGTGTATGAAGTCTCAATTGCCTGGCCTTCAAATAGTTCTCGAGAATGGTTTCTATAAGTTGGACTTTTCAAAATTTGAGGGCTGCATCGAGATTCCAAAAACACTGTCGATGGGCGCTGTGGAACGTCCAGCAAAGAATGCCGCTTATAAGTAGCTGCTAGTGAGTTCATTCTTAGCGGCGATCTCTCGCCGCTTTTAATCTATATAAACCACTTTTAATTTCATATTGCCTTTTCCGCCGGTGCGTTTACATTGCGGTCATGGCCAAATTGCCTTTATCCTTTTATAAAAGAGACACCACTGCGGTAGCACAGCAACTGCTTGGCAAAATTCTTGTTCACAAAGTCCATGGTCGCACGCTTGCAGGCCGAATCACCGAAACCGAAGCCTACTTAGGAATTACTGACCGCGCCTGTCATACCTTTGGTGGCCGGCGCACGGCGCGCACCGAAGCCATGTATCTACCGGGCGGCCACGCCTATGTGTACTTTATCTATGGCATGTACAACTGCTTCAATGTTGTCACACGCACGGACAAACACCCCGAGGCCGTTTTGATTCGCGCTCTCGAACCACTCAAGGGCATCGACTGGATGAAGCGCTATCGCCGCACCAATGACGAAAAAAAGCTGACAACCGGCCCTGGAAAGCTCTGTGAAGCGATGGGAATAACAAAAGCCAACAACGCTCAAAGCCTACTAAGCTCCACTTTTTACATAGAAGACGCGCCCAAAATCGCCGCCAAAAATATTGTAGCAAAACCTCGCGTAGGAATTCCTTATGCACAAGAGGCTATTGATTGGCCTTTGCGCTTTTATATGCAGCACAATGATTTCATCTCCAAGAAATAACACGTCCTGTTGAGCCGATCAGTGGCACGACGTCACCTTTCGGTCGTAGCAAGATGGTATCCATCCCACAATTTATGAAACTCAAAGAATAGTGATTAAAAGGTTTTTACGACCAGGAAAGGTTCTATGTCGAAAACTTTATTGTTACTTCCATTTCTTTTATCGATCGGCTGTGCATCCACACGCTCAGGATACAGTGCTGTCCCTAATACTCCCTCTCTGGATCCGCAAACGTCTGCAAAAGGAGTTCAGGTTCGCAGTCAGGAAATACGTGATTTGCGTTTAAACAATTATGCCAATTTCGATTTTACTTTGGAGAATGTAACCGGTAATCCGGTAAAGATAAAAAATGTTTATCTTGATTTCAGTGGATCCCCATATGGAAAAGACATTCGCGTGATCGAAGGCAATGATCTCGTTGTCTGGTCCGATGTGGCTCAGAGGGAATTGGTTGTTCGAGAATACAACACACAAATGATTCTCGCCTCTACCGCATTAATAGGCGCCACTGTAGCTGCAAGCTCCCCAACATCTTCAGCGGGAACAATCGGAGCGGTATCATCTATTGGCGCTCTCGGTGTAGGTGCCGGACTCGAAGTTAAAGGAGCCGTTCGCGATCTACAACGCACGGCTCTTTACCCGAGAAACGATGCCGACGTACCGGTGGTGCCGCGCACACACCTTTATTCTGGAGACCTAAGCATTCCACCGCATCTCTACACGAAGAAGTGGCTAACAGTGTATCATCCGAATAACGATAAACTGCGCACCATTCGTGTGGCAAAACTGTGGCTGGAATACGAAGATGGCGCAAAAGAAAGTTTTGATGTGAAATTCCGCTCAGACCGTGGAACTTACTAAAAAAGTGGGCGGGTATAACATGAATACCCGCCCGCCACTGATCTACTTGTGAAAGCAGCCAATAAAGATGCGGTTCTTGATTGGGCTCTTTTTGTATCCGTAACCGTAGTACCAGCCCTTAGACGTTTTCACTTCAACGTGGCCGTGGCCAGATGGACCGCCCTTGTACACGCACACGTCGTGAGTGATGGCGCTTGCGGGCTTGCGTGACACTTTTTTAAAGCCGTGTTTGGGTAGTACCGTTGCTGCCATGTAGGCCGATGCACCTGGCAAATAGACCTTCACAAGTCCCACCTTCAACAAATACTGTTTTACGTATTTATAACAGTAAGTCATACGCTCCACACGAAGTGTGGGCATTGATTTTTCATATCCGCCAATAATCACGTCTAAAGATTCTGGTAAGGTGATGTCTTCGCCCGTTGCCCAGTCCGCATCATTATCTATGGTCATGAGCGCCACTGGTAATTCAAACATGTCTTGGGGTCTCATATAGAAGAGATCTGAGGCGCTTCCGTCGTTTCTATCTATGACAACAGAAACCCATGTTTGCCCGTCGCCAATTGATTTTTCTTCACCGATCACAATTATATGATCTTGAGTTTGGATGAGAGTTTCGCTGGCATCGCCGTTAGAATCGAGGACATTGACAACTGTATCGTCACCCACCATGCGCAAAATCTGATCTTGTGATTGTGACTCTGAAATACCGTTAGTATCCTCGGCCGCATTCTGAGAATGGGCAGAGCCACACGCAATAGTTGCCGCGACACACGCAAATAGAAATAATCTTGTTACTTGTTTCATAGAATTCCCCCTTGTTCTTTTTTCAGTTTGGGGGCTCTGGAACAATTCACACAATTATTTTTCGCAAACGTCCGGATCGTTTTAAGAGTCAGATTGGAACCATTCTCAACTATGTTTCGTTAATGCACGAGGAAGGTCCAGAAAGATAGAAAAAATAATTGCTCGAAATTTTTAAAGCTTTAAACTTTGCGACGATTGAACAATCAATTCTTTTTGAGTAAGTGGATGAACAAATTTTAATTCATACGCGTGCAACATCATGCGTGTGTGCGGAGTGTTTCCGTAGGTGCGGTCACCCAATATGGGTAAATTCGCGGCCTTAAGATGTATGCGTATCTGGTGTGTTCTTCCTGTAAGAGGCATACACTCAATCAGTTGGCGATTTTCTGCCAATTCTTTCACCCAGCGAAATTCTGTCTTTGCCGAATCCCCCTTTTTATCTACCTTAAAGCGAAAAATTTTTGAGCTGGCAAAATCGCGCTTGATCGGATCTGTGCACGTCCATTCTTCTTTTTCGGGTTTTGGCCCAACAACTACAGCCAAGTATTTTTTTTGAATCTTCTGATTCTGAAACTGCTCGGCGATGGATTTATTCGCAGAGGACTTTTTGGTAAACAACACTAGCCCTGAAGTGTCCCGATCGATTCGATGATGAAGTCCTACATACGCCAATTTATTGCCGTGAGATTTTGTAAAGTAAGAAATCAAAGCACCGAACAGATGGTCCTCTCCAAAACGCTGAGTGCCCTGGGTAGAAACTCCGGAGGGTTTGTCGATGACCACAATCGCATCGTCGTCGTAAGCCAGCATGTCTTTAGCTACAGAAAAATAGGCCTTACCATAAACATCTCCAGGAAGGAGAAACGTGATCAGTGCGTTAGGGAGTGGCTTAAAGCGAAAATCTTTCACTCGCTTTTCTTTAACAAAACACTCGATAGTTTCTAGTTTGTCTTTGGGGACCGCTATCGCCGCATCCTTAAGCGCTCGCTCGAGATCTGCGCCAAGTGTTTTACCGAGGCTTTTTATCTGCAGATACTTATGCATATGCGGTGGACCTAAGGCGAACGCACACTACTGTGCGTTCTTATTGTATTGGGTGACCTTTTGAAAAATCGTACCGAAAATATTACGCCCTTTGTTGTCGAGCATTTCCATCTTTACGGTATCCCCGACCTTCATGAACGGTGTTTTGATGGTGCCCTCGTTGATCTTTTCAATCATTCGCTTTTCGGCAATGCAACTGGAGCCAACTTCCGGGTTTTCATTGGAAATTGTTCCGCTACCGATGATAGTGCCGGGCATGAGATGGCGTGTTTTCGCTGCGTGTGCGATGAGGTCACCAAAATGAAAGTGCATGGCACCCGCATTGGCTTTTCCAAAAAACTGTCCGTTGTACTCCACATTGAGATTGTATTGGACTCGCCCGTCCTTCCACCCGTCACCCAGCTCGTCGGCAGTTACGGTGAAAGGTGCAAATGCTGACGATGGTTTGCCGTGGAAGAATCCAAAGCCGTTCACTAGCTCTTCAGGAATTAAACCGCGCAGGGAAACATCATTGATAATAACAAACAACAGAATTTTCTCTAAACACTCTTCCGGTGTGGATCCCATGGGTACATAATCCGTGATCACACCCACTTCGCCTTCGAAGTCTGTGCCGTGTCCAAAATCAATCTGAGGAATATCTTCCAATGGCGTAAGAAAGCTGTCACTACCACCTTGGTACATGAGCGGAGTTTTATAAAGGCTCTCCGGCATCTCCGCATTGCGGGCCATGCGCACAAGTTTCACGTGGTGAAGAAACGCAGAACCATCGGCCCATTGAAAAGCCCGCGGCAATGGAGAATGAAACAGTTCGGGCCGTACAGCCTCGGTGTTCGAAAGCTTGCCCGCATTGAGATCCGTATAAATGGCGGCCAGCTGGGGATGGGTTGTAGCCCAATTCTCAATAGCCTCTCGCAATGACTTTGCCACTTGCGGGACACGCACGAAAAGTGAGTTGTCTTTACTCACCACGACCAGTTCACCATCATTCCACTGTTTGTTTTTAAGCGTTCCCAACTTCATATTCACACTCCTAAAATGAGGCCACATCATAAAGAACTTAAAGCTCTCGCGCAATTCTCAGGCGCATCAGACCGGAGAACCACGACCACACGAGTCACATGTGAACACAGCAATGAAGATCTTTCACCCTGACTCACGTCGTCGCGATTCGCTACAGCAACTGTCCTTCGCTGTTTCATTTTTACAACCACCGGTGAATCGGTTATTTCTCATCTATGGACACCGCTCTCAAATTGTATTCCTACTTTCGCAGCTCAAGCGCCTACCGCGTCCGAATAGCACTCAATGTGAAATTAGTCCCTTATTCCTTAATACCAGTGCATTTACTAAGAAACGGCGGCGAGCAATACACGGACATTTACAAAAGTGTCAATCCGTCCGCTCAAGTGCCAACATTGCTCGATGCAGAGAGAACCATCGGGCAGTCTATGGCAATTCTAGAATATCTTGATGAAGAGTTCCCGCGTCCTCCACTGCTGCCAACAGCCACTTATGATCGAGCACTCGTGCGCCAAATGTGTGAGATTATAAATAGTGGAATTCAACCTCTACAAAACTTGAGTGTGGTTCAGTACCTGACCAACACTCTCAAACTGAGCGAAGAACAAAAAGACCAGTGGTTGCAGCTATGGATTCAGCGCGGCTTTGACAGCTTAGAAACTTTACTTCAGCGCCACTCCGGCCGCTATTCGTTTGGTGATCAAATTTCCATTGCTGACTGTTGCCTGGTACCCCAGGTATTTTCCGCTCAACGTTTTAAAGTGGATCTCACACCTTTTCCCAAAGCACTTGAGGTTTATCACAGTTGCATGCAACTGACGGACTTCATAAAGGCTAGCCCGGAAAAACAACCAGACTACCAACCGTAGCACTCCTCTATTTTATCGCTTACGATGAAATAAGCGAAAATTCACATCGAGCACAAGCAGCAACAGGTAGAGCGCTAGTCCCAAGTGCACGATCGTCAACCACGCGGGCACTTTCCATAACACATTGGTAATGCCCACCGCCGTCTGGGAAAGAACAATCATGAAT
Organism: uncultured Pseudobdellovibrionaceae bacterium; assembly: GCA_964400355.1. Taxonomy (GTDB): domain Bacteria; phylum Bdellovibrionota; class Bdellovibrionia; order Bdellovibrionales; family JAGQZY01; genus JACKAL01. Next base: position 210,538 of record CAYNTO010000001.1, on the reverse strand, counting down.
ATTTTTGCCGAAAGTCTTTTGATCGACCCATCGAGCTGCCCCTGCGCATGCTCGCGCATGGAAACAATAAAGAAGAAAATAAAGTAAGCGACCAACGTGTAGGCGCCAAGTCGGTGCACCACTTGAGCACCGATCGGACCAAAGAAGGTTGGAAACCACTCTCCATTGCATGTCGGAAAATCAAAACATGCTGTGCCGGCGTAATTAGATGCGACCCATCCACCCAGGAGCAGTTGAATACAAACGAGCACAAGGCCCAGTGGCGCAAATACATTATAAATCTTAGGAGCTCGAGAAGGCGGCACCGGGCTCACTTCGTTTTGTACCATCTTGAGCGATATTAAAAATGCAGCGGCGAGAGCTAAGTGGAGAGTAACAATACCAGGGGCTAAAAGTTTAAGAACCGTAAGGCCGCCCATGATAATCTGCGCCAGCAAAAAGAAAAGTCCGACCCACATCAACCAGCGTGTGCGCTGGAGTTGTGGCTTTATCAGAGTGTACACAAAAAGAATGGAAAAAATGATGGCTACAATTCCTGCAATACAGCGGTGGAGGAACTCCATATACACGCCCAGATGGAACTCCGGTACGGCTTGACCAAAACACAGTGGCCAGTCAGGGCAGGTCAAGCCCGCATCGAGTGCGCGCACTCCCGCACCAAGAAGCATCAGATCAAATGTGAGAAAAATAAGTAAAGATAAACCAATCTTAAAACGCTGAGTTTCTTTTTCCATACTTCACCTACAAGCGGCTGAACATCAGCTCACTCCATTTATCAACAACGGGAATCATCACGAACACGATCACACTGAATGTTGTCCAAAGAAAAAACGACAGCCAGCGCTTACCGGTGGTGTCTGCTTGAAACCGCAAAAATTCCCACACCACTTTGGCCGCAAAAGGAATAATTACCAGTAAATATCCCACCCACACGTTCACAAACCACGGCGAGGCTACTGCCCACGCTGCATACGCAAAAACGTAGAGTCCCATGTGATAGAGAGTGGTGTGCTCGCCAACAACTGTAGGGAGCACTGGAATTTTTGCAGCGGCGTAATCGTCTTTGTACTTGAGCGCCAGGGCCCAGAAGTGGGGCATCTGCCATAAAAACATCAGCATAAACAAATAGAAAGAAGCAATGCTGAATTGTTGGTCGTGAGCTGCAAAGCCCAGCACTACAGGCATGGCTCCGGGAATCGCCCCAGGTACGGCACCAAAAGCCCAAAACTTTTTCCAGAACATTGTGTAGGCGCCATTGTAAAGAACGGCCGTAAAAATGCCAGCTATGGTGAACCACAGAGAGACGTAAAAATAACCGAGCACAGTTCCTGCGATAAGAAGCGCCAGTGCCAAGATCAAAACACTGATAGGCTTTACCGCTCCAGAGGGAATCGGGCGGTTCTGCGTTCGCGGCATTAATTTATCGATGTCTTTTTCCTGATACTGATTGAGAGCAAAGCTACCTGCGCTAAAGCAAAAGGTAGCGAGCAGGAACCACAAAAAGTGACCGGTCCTTAACGGAGCATTGTGCTCTTGAGCCAACAAATACCCTGCGGCTCCTGTTGCCAGGACAAAGCAGACAATGCCGAATTTAATGAGTTCCGTGTACGTTTTTACCAATGAGCACCAGCGTTTGTTGTGTGCACAGGTGTATAGTTTCTAGAGTGTCCTGACAAGGGTTGAGGTGTAAAAACAAACGGCACCTCGAGGGTGCCGTTCGGTCATTTGTACGCTGACGCAGCAGTCTATTCTAGAGCCTACAACGCGCTACTTTCTGGAATACGAGTGGCCAGATCAATCACTAAAAATAAAAAGAGCAATCCTACAAAAAAGAAGCTCGACCCAATGATCCAGCGATAGATCTTTTCATCAAACTTTAAGTGCATAAAATACGCCATAACCAGGAAACCTTTTGCGGTCGCGATAGTGAACGCAATGACACCGTTAAATGCACCAAAGTCCATCAGCTTGGCAGTGACAACAGTAAGAATTGTAAAGCCAATCAGCGCCGCAAACACCGCAAGATGGGTTTGTACGGAAATGTGATGATGTTCATCCTGTTCGGCGTGCTGTTGTGAAGTTGATTTTTGAGACATGACTAACCTCCCACCAAATAGAGTAATGGAAACAGAAAAATCCAAACCAGATCGACCAAATGCCAAAACAACCCAACTCCTTCTACTGGTGTGTAGTAGTGAGGCCCAAACTCGCCCTTGTTAGCGCGGAGAAGAACCCAGAGGATCAAGCCCATTCCAGCAAGCACGTGAATACCGTGAAGACCAGTCATCATAAAATAAAAGGAATAATAGAGGCCGATATTGTCCAGACCATGTTTATCAGCGCTGTACCACGTGCCCGGCAAAAGACCTTCGTGGATTTTATGAGTGTACTCGAAGTACTTCACAATCATAAATATCGCGCCACATGCAATTGTTGTAGCGAGCATCGTTACTGCTTTTTTGCGATCGCCCGCCTGGCTGTAATGCACGCCAAGAACCATGGTCAACGAGCTAAAAAGAAGAACCACTGTGTTGAGCGCGCCCAACTTCCAATTGAGATGAAGCGATCCTTCGTGAAAAACCTGTGGATACAAATGGTGGTAGATGATGTAACCCACAAACAAACCACCAAACATCAGGATTTCCGACGTTAGGAAGAGCCAAACGCCCTCTTTACTTGTAGCATACTCGTGTTCAGCACTATCAAAGTGGTGAGCATGATGATGCCCGTCTGCTGCGTGGCCGTGATTATTTGAACTCATATGGACCTGCCGTTACTTTTGGTGTTGTTAGGAAGTTTTCATGGGGCGGAGGAGATTGTGTCGTCCACTCGAGGGTTTTACTACCCCATGGATTTTCGGGCGCCTTCTCTCCGTTGCGGATGCAGTCGATAATTGTGTAAAGCGCAATAAGGAATCCCAGACCAATCATCCACGACCCAATTGTAGAAATTTTGTTTAAAGACTCATAGGCCGGAAGATAGTCGTGATAGCGGCGGGGCATACCCATATTGCCAAGTACGAACTGCGGGAAAAACGTAACATTGAAGCCCACAAATATGAGCACAAACGAAATGCGCGCGACCGGCTCGTTGTACATACGGCCCACCATTTTAGGGAGCCAGTAATACGCGCCACCCATAATCGCCATCAGTGTTCCACCCACCATCACGTAGTGAAAGTGCGCAACAACGAAGTAGGTATCGTGAAAATGTATGTCGGTGGCCAAAGTCGCAAGGTAAATACCGGTCATTCCACCGATTGTGAAAATGAACATAAAGCCCATCGCGTAGAGCATGGGCGTCACCATTTGGATCGAACCCCGCCACATGGTCGCAAGCCAGTTAAAGAGCTTGATCGCCGTTGGTACGCCCACCAGCATAGTGAGCACAGAGAACGTAATTCCCGTGATTTCCGATTGACCACTTGTGAACATGTGGTGACCCCACACTAAAAAGCTGATCGCCGCAATTGCAATCGAAGAGTATGCAATTGCCGTGTAACCGAAGATCGTCTTTTTGGAGAATGTGGTAATGAGCTCACTGATAATACCCATGGCTGGAAGAACCATGATGTAAACTGCAGGATGCGAGTAGAACCAGAAAAAATGTTGGAACAGAACCGGATCTCCGCCCAGCTCAGGATCAAAAATTCCAATACCAAAGATGTTTTCCATCGCGAGCAACAGCACCGTGATTCCGAGCACAGGCGTAGCTAGAACCTGGAGAATAGCGGTTGAGTAAATGGCCCACACAAAGAGAGGCATGCGACTCATGGTCATTCCGGGAGCACGCAATCTGTGCACGGTGGCCACAAAATTCACACCCGTCAGAATCGATGAAAAACCCGCTACGAAAACGGCGAACGCCATTAATATAGTCGCCGGCTTATAGGAGATACTGTAGGGAGTATAGAACGTCCATCCGTTATCCACCCCACCCAATAGCATTGTCGACGCTGCCAAAACAAATCCCGCCATGAGGCAATACCAGCTCATCAGATTCACGCGCGGAAATGCCACGTCCTTAGCGCCGATATGCAGTGGCAAAAAGAAGTTTCCTAGGATCGCCGGTACGCCGGGAATGATCACAAAAAACACCATCATCGCTCCATGATAGGTCATAAAGCGATTGTACAAATCGGAGGTGAACATCCCGCCGGGCGCAAAAAGCTCTAAGCGCACCAGGAGGGCGAAGATTCCACCGAGTAAAAAGAAAAGTGCTACCGAGAAAAAATAAAGGATCGCGATGCGCTTGTGATCGAGCGACCCGAGCCAGGACATCAGACCTCTTTCACCTTCGAGATAACTTTTACCAGAACCTGCCATAACGGACTCCTTATTTCACCGACTTAATAAATTCAATAACTGCTGAAACTTCTTCTTCTGTAACCATGCCCTTAAAGGCTGGCATCTGACCGCTGGGATAACCTGCAGAAATGCGTTTGTTAGGCTCCCAAATAGATTCGCGAATGTAGTTTTCATCTGCAACCGCGGAGCTGCCATCGGCAAACTGACGAGTGCTTCCCCACAAACCTTTCCAAGTAGGGCCGGTGCTCTTTTTGCCATCGATAGTGTGGCAACCGATACACGCCCATTTCCCATAAACTTGTCGGCCTTTGTCCACGAGTGTGAGCTCTTTGCCGCCGCCCGCTCCGCCGTCTTCGCCGAGAACCCAATTGTCGAATTCTGTTTTGTCGACGACTTTGATTTTTGCAAGCATCACCGAGTGACCGCTACCGCAAAACTCTGTACAGAAAACTTGGAATGTTCCTTTTTCCGTAGCCGTGAAGGTAAGTGCTGAGTACCTGCCGGGAATGACGTCTTGCTTTACGCGGAACGCCGGCACGAAAAAGCTGTGCAGAACCGCTTTGTCTGTTGGGCTCAATTTGGCCGATGTCATGAGTAACTTTACGGGAGTGTCGATCGGAACAACCATGGTGGCCGGTTCCGGCTCGCCTTTTTCATTCACGGAATTTGTGATTTTGCGACCATCTTTGTACTCGAATTCCCAAACCCATTTTTTACCATAGACGTTGATCTCAAGTGCGTTCTTATCGTAGGTGCGCATCTCTTGATAGACGTAAGCGCCCCACGCAAAGCACACCATAAAAATCACGAATGGAATAAAGCTCCAAATGAATTCAAGCGTATGATTGTGAGAGATATAAGGAGTTTGATCGTTCACGCTACGACGCTTGAATTTGTAAACGAAGTAGATCATCCCGCCGATAACGATGATGAATGAAATCGCACTGGCGATCAACATGAAGCCGTAAAGGCTGTTCACGTTCTTAGCGACTTCGGTTGCTGCAGGTGGCATAAATGTGCTTCCGGATGCCATCGCCTGCGGTATGAAAAAGAATCCCATGTTGCTCACTCCTCGTGTAGGTCTACGCCACTTCTTCTTTTTGCCTTCTCCAAAACAAAAATAACCACGTAGCCATTATTAAACAAATCGCTCCCGCCCCAGCGCGCATCAGGTTGAACCAATAAAGTCCATACTGATTGCCATGGGCATCGTAGCGGAAACAAAACAAAACCACAGAATCGATAATGTCTCCTACTTTTCCCTGAGAGGCTTCAACCAGTGACAGTCGAAACGTTTTCGGTTCAAAGTACACACCGTGAAGGTAGCGCGACACTATGCCGTCAGGAGTGGTGATTACCGCCGCCGATGCATGAGCCCATTCTTTTGCTTTATCATCCCATTTATATGAAAATCCGACCGACTCAGCAAGGGTTTTCACTGCGTTTTCACTTCCAGTTAAAAAATGAATTCCACTGGCACCATCAGGAAAATTGTACTTCTCCTGGTAAGTGAACTTTTTGGCCGAAGCCAGATCGGCGTCTTCTTTTGGATCGAAGCTCACCGCAAGGAGGTCGTAATCTTTTCCAGCCACAAGCGACAGTTGCTTAAGAGCATCTAACACGCCGTTTAGATGTAAATTGCACAAGCTCGGGCAGCTAAAGTAAACCAAACTCACAATTACGGGGCGGTTGTGGTGAAAATATGACGACAGCGGAGTCTCTTTGCCGTCCTCATTAATTAGGTTAATTTTAAGCTTATTTAGATCCGTGCCTAATTTTTCAACGATGCCCACGTTTTCAATTTGTTTAGGCTTATCGTTGTTTTGACTTTCGTACTCCGTGGGATCGTAGGCCTTCGCCTGCGAACACAATCCCAACGTTATAATTAAAACTGCACTCCAAAAATTACTGGGCCTTTTTAGGCTCGGCTTGAGGGGCGGCTTTTGATGATTCACCAGTGGCCTCTTTCTTTTGCGCGTCGGTACCTGGAGTTGGAGCGGCGTCTTTGGCATCGACACCTTGCTCAGAGGCAGCAGCATCTTTTGGCTGCTCGGCAGTGGCCGGTGCTTCTGGAGTTGCTCCACCCGTTGCAGCTTCTTTTTGCGCTGCTTGAACTTCCATTTCTTTGAGATCGACGCCAGGATGTATGAACGAAATATAGATGAAGAAGAGAATGGTGACCGCCATGCTGAACATGAACGCTATGTATCCACCGCGGTTGTAATCACCCAAATTGACTTCGGACATGCATACTCCTAATGAGGCTGAATTTTATTATTTCGTGCCCTCTTTTTTCTCACTATTAGAGGTTGAAATCAAGTCTATTTCCCTACAATAATAGGCCTACATGAAAACGGATTCCATCTTCGCTTTCCTTTTTACTCTCCTTATATTGGCTGCACTGCCAGCCTGCCAAACATCACCCATTGTCGCGTTTGACAATGTCGCCATTGGCGCATCAAAGGGTGAAGTTCTCAATGATATCGGCAGCCCCACCCGCACGTACCGCAAAAATGGTAACGAGCACTGGGTCTACAAACTGAGAACGAGTTCGGGCCCATGGGTGTATCAAGAATTGGTTATCCGCGACGGTATCGTTCTCCGCAAAGATTTCCCCAAGCAAACGGGTCAACCACAACCATCCGACTACGAAGAGGTAAAATAATGTCTGCATTTAAAAATATCCTTAAACCCGATGTTAAAGATATTCAGGCGTCCTTGGTCGTATTCCTGGTGGCGTTGCCTTTGTGCTTAGGTATTTCCTTGGCGTCCGATGCTCCCGCACAAAGCGGTTTGGTGGCGGGGATCATTGGCGGATTGATTGTGGGGTTTTTTAGCCCATCCGCACTGTCGGTCTCGGGCCCCGCTGCGGGTCTAACCGTAATCGTTGCCGGTGGTATCGAAACCCTAGGCTCATTTCCGGCGTTTGCGGCAGCGACTGCAGTTGCGGGCATTTTGCAGATTGGCTTGAGCCAAGTGCGGTTTGGAATACTGGCAAGCTTCATTCCCGCTTCAGTCATCAAGGGCATGCTTGCCGCAATCGGTATTATTATTATTCTCAAACAAATTCCCCACGTATTTGGCGTCGACGCGGACGCCATCGGCGAAATGGAATTTATTCAGCGAGATGGAGAGAATACGTTCTCGGAAATCTGGCAAGCGCTCACGCATATCAACGAAGGCGCACTGATCATCAGTGTGATTTCCGCCATCATTCTTTTAAGCTGGCCACGTTTAGCAAAGCGCGCGCCACTTCTGAACTTAATACCCGCTGCGCTTATTGCAGTTGCCGCTGGATTATTGGTGAACGCGTTTGTTCTCCCAAGCATTGGTTTCATGCTCACTGGCGATCACTTGGTGATCGTGCCCAACGCCTCGAAACTGTTTCAATTGCCCGATAGCGGGATCCTCCCCTTCTTTGCCAAGGTGGATTTTTGGATCATTGCCGTTACCGTGTGCTTGGTGGCATCGATTGAATCCCTGCTCAGTATAGATGCGTCGGAGAAGCTCGATCCTCTCAAGCGCGGCGTCGATGCCAACAAAGAGTTACTCGCACAAGGCCTAGGGAATACATTTAGTGGTATCTTGGGTGGTCTACCTATCACCGCGGTTATCGTCCGCACTTCAGCAAATATCTCCGCAGGAGCCGTCAGCAAAGCATCGGCCATCTTTCATGCCATTTGGTTATTGGCACTTGTTCTGCTCTTTCCATTTTTACTCAACATGATTCCGCTGGCCTGTTTAGCGGTAGTGCTTATCTTTGTGGGTTTTAAGCTCACTGAACCTAAGCTTTTTAAATCCTTTTGGAAGAAGGACTACAGCCAGTTGGTGCCCTTTCTTGCTACCATACTCGCCATCCTCTTTACCGATCTTCTAATTGGAATCTGTATCGGATTTTTGGTAGGGATCGCGTTTGTCGTGGTGTCTAACTACCGCTCGGCAATTGTTGTGGTTAGCACTGGCGATGATTACTTAATTCGCTTCAATAAAGACACTTCATTTCTCAACAAACCCAATCTCAAAAAGATCCTCAACACCATCCCCGACAACTCTAGTGTATTGATCGACGGGACACGTCCCGTGTACATCGATAATGACATTGTAGAAATGGTCGAGGATTATGTGGAATCCGCCCCGGGTAAAAAAATAAAAGTGGAAGTGCAACGATCTCCGCATGCACTCACCACTTACTTTAAAGGTTAGATATGTCCATAAGACGCAAAATATTTCTCGAAAATAAGGCTTGGGTCGCGGAAAAGTTGGAAACGGATCCCAACTATTTTTCCACTCACGAGGACGGCCAGCAGCCATTGTTTTTATGGATCGGTTGTTCCGATTCCCGGGTTTTGCCCAACGAGATCACCGGGACTTCCGTAGGCGAGATGTTCGTTCACCGCAATATCGCCAATCTGGTATTTGAAGACGATCTTAATCTGATGAGTGTGGTCACTTATGCCGTACGCTATTTAAAAATTAAAAATATTGTGATTTGTGGGCACTATGGTTGTGGTGGTGTTATCGGCGCCATGAGCAATAATAGCTTCGGGCTTCTTGATAAGTGGCTTATTGGAATTAAGAAAGTGTTGAGTGCCCATTCCGGGGCGCTCGATAAACTCAACGGCGAGGCAAAAACACGCAAAGCTGTAGACCTCAACGTGATAGAACAGTGTAAAAATCTTTCGGCAAGCTCAGTGATGACGGAGCTGCGCAAAGAATTTACAGATGTGCGTATTTATGGATGGGTGTACGATTTAAAAAGCGGGTATTTGGTCGATTTGCACAGTAGCTAATCGGCTCGTCAATGCTTCGGTGATTTCACCTTGAGCTTAGTTTTTATGTTCTCTTTTATGTATTCGTCTTTAGTCGCCTTTTGGACATTGGTGTTCTTTTTATTGAGCGCCTCCTCAAAGGCTTTTTGCTCAACAGTGTAGTCTTCTTTCTCTTTAATTGTTCGCTTGTATTGGGCCTGCAACTTAACCAACATAGCATCCAGTCGTGCATCGATCGCGGGGTCGGCAGACTTTGCACGATGCTTTACGTTTTCCATATCTTTAAGAACATCCAAATCACCCAACACTTCATCGCCGGGATGATATTTGGTGATGTGTTCGCGCAACTGGCGGCGTTTCTTTTTTATGCCCACCAATTCCTTCTGCAAGTCTGAAATTTCGTCGAGAATATTCTCCAGCTCGGGACCATCTTTTTCGTCTTTCTTTCGTGCCACTAAATCATCGATACGTTTTTCGTAAGCGGTGATCTTGGCACCCATTTCGCGCGACTCCTTGTTGTGTTGGGCGATCGGGTCTGCTGAAGCATTCGAGAATAAAAGTGCACCGACAATTAAAAGATAAAGTCGTGTCATCGTTACACCTGTCCTGGAGTGCCACCAGCAACGGACGGATCTGTGTGCAGTTTCTGAACCCACTGCACATCCACATCTATGTGCTGGAGCTTAATCACCACGAGCACTGCCTTTACTGGGTTGAGATTTTTAAAAAGGAGTTTACCGTTACGAAGGCGGCGACGAACATCGTCTGGTGTCCACTGAAATCGCTTATCGGTGAGAGCCTTAAGGACGTCATCTTTAATTTGTGCGGTATCAAGTCCGCTAATGGTGAGATCATAGTAATAGGGGCCGTCCGTAAGCTGTGATGCTTGATGCGCGTCGAACCGCTGAACCCCAATGGGATCCTTGGGATCGTCTTCGGGGAGAGCGGCGTCTTCCTCAAAAGAGTCGTTAATGAACCCTTCGTTGTATTCGCCGTCTTCCGATGTGGAGCTGGAATAGATTTCGGTAGGTTCAGCGGAAGAATAATCACCACTGTGGTGAGCTTCGGATGCAGAATCATGATCACCGTAAACTTCCGAGCGCACCTCAGTGCCCGCCGAATCGGATAAACCAAAATCGTCTTCAGGTGGCGAATCGGTTCCTACATACGTAGGCGCCATACCGGAATCGACCACGGTTTCTGCACTCACATCAAAATTTGGAGACTCGTAAGCCGGTGCTTCGCTCTCGACAGAATTGCTGCTATCGTCGCTAGAGACGTACTGGCCCGCATCAGGCTCGTGAGTTTCGGGCATGGCCGCATGGCCCTCGATGTCCACCATAAAAACAAGCGAACAGCTCGGGCATGTCTTCATGCCAAAATCACTGTCTACTTTAGTTCCACACGCTGGACAACTTGCCACGAAACTCCTCTAGAATAGTTTTTTCTTCTTTTTCTCTTTTTCGCGAGTGCGACGCTCTTGTCGGCTCATAGAATCATTGCCAGTTGCTGGTCCCGGACCACCCGCAGACAACGTCATCCTTTGCGGCGCCTTGGGGCGCAGAGATTCTATAATTTCTTCTTTTTCTGGAATGTCTGCAGATCCGCCGTCAACTTCATGCGCCTGATCTACGACCAGCTTGAGCTTCATGAACTTTTCAACCACATCGGCTTGCACGCGCTGATTCATCTCTTCGAACGCATGGAATGTTTCCTTGCGATACTCCATCAACGGATCTTTTTGCGCGTAGGCTTTTAAGTTTACTGATTCGCGAATTCGATCGACGCGATACAAGTGTTCTTTCCAGTAGTGATCAATAGCTCCGAGGAGAAGACTGCGCTGTATGTCTTCTACCAGCGAGCCCATGATGCGCTTTTGATCCTCATACTTATCCTGAATCGCCTTCTTGCAAAGCTCTACAAGAGCGTCCGAATCGATGTTCCCGGGAATCTCAACGTCTGTCCCAAACTGCGCATCTATCGCTGTTTTAAGAGCGTCCAAATTCCACGATTGTCTTTTGGCATTCTCGTTGGCATAGAGATCCAGCAAGTCGGAAAGTATCTCGCCCATCATTTCGCGAATCTTTTCCTCAAAAGCACTCTTCTCGGCGTTTTCCTCGAGAAGCGCACGGCGCATGGAATAGATCTTAGTTCTTTGCAGATTCATCACATCATCATATTCCAGCAAATGCTTTCGCACGTCGAAGTTGTGACCTTCCACCTTGCGCTGAGCACTTTCAATAGAGCGAGTGACCATCCCCGCTGTCATCGGCTCGTCGTCGGGTATGTTGAACAGCGGTGAGTCCATGATTTTTTTGATGCGCTCGCCGTTGAACTTGCGCATCAGATCGTCCTCTAAAGACAAATAGAATTGTGTGGCGCCGGGATCGCCTTGACGGCCGGCGCGACCGCGGAGCTGATTATCAATACGTCGAGATTCATGGCGCTCAGTACCGATGATGCACAGGCCGCCTGAAGCGAGAACCTCCTGCTTTTCCTTTTCGCACTGAGCTTTGTATTTTTGGAGCGCACTTTGAAATTCCGGCGAGCTCGCATCTTTCACTTCGGCATGAGCCATAAACTCCGCATTACCACCCAGCATGATGTCGGTTCCACGACCAGCCATGTTAGTAGCGATGGTGACGGCGTTCTTGCGGCCCGCTTGAGCGATAATCTCCGCTTCCTTCTCGTGATGTTTGGCATTGAGGACAGTGTGCGGAATATTCATGCGGCGCAATTCGTTGCTGAGCAGCTCCGATTTTTCGATACTCACGGTTCCCACTAAGACGGGTTGACCCTCTTTTTTGCGAGCTTCAATGTCTTTAATGATCGACATGAACTTGCCTTTTTCACTCTTGTAAACCACATCGTTATGATCTTTACGCACCATCGGACGGTTGGTAGGAATGACCATCACATCCAGATTGTAGATCTTTTTAAATTCTGCGGCTTCGGTGTCTGCCGTACCTGTCATGCCCGAAAGCTTGTTGTACATCCGGAAATAATTCTGGAACGTGATCGAAGCCAAAGTTTGGTTTTCATTTTTAATCGTAACGCCCTCTTTAGCTTCCACTGCTTGATGAAGTCCATCGCTCCAGCGACGACCATCCATTAAGCGCCCAGTGAATTCATCGACAATTACAACTTCGTCATCGCGAATCATGTAATCCACATCTAACTTGAATAAGTGAATCGCCTTGAGAGCTTGTTGTATGTAGTGCATGCGATCAATGTGCTGGGGATCATACAAATTATCGATACCCATAAGTTGCTCGAGCTTGCTGTTACCCTCTTCAGTAATGGCCACACTGCGGTTTTTCTCTTCCATCGTGAAATGTTCATCGGGTTTAAGATGTTTTACCACTGCATGAACCTGCTGGTAGATCGCCGTATTGTCCTCGGCCGGGCCAGAGATAATTAGCGGCGTACGAGCTTCGTCGACAAGAATGGAATCGCACTCATCCACAATAGCAAAATTGAGCGGACGCTGAACGTAGTCGGCGAGACGGAACTTCATGTTGTCGCGGAGGTAGTCAAAACCCAGTTCATTGTTGGTGGCATAAGTAATATCGGACCCGTAAGCCGCCTGTCTTTGTGCATCGGAAAGGTTGTGCACAATAATTCCCGTGCTCATTCCAAGGTATCCGTAAAGACGGCCCATCCACTCGGCATCGCGACGAGCAAGGTAATCGTTTACTGTCACAAGATGAACGCCTTTTCCAGACAGAGCGTTCAGATAAATTGGCAAAGTGGCAACGAGAGTTTTACCCTCACCGGTACGCATTTCTGCAATGGATCCTTTATGGATGATGTACCCACCGACCATCTGAACATCGTAATGGCGCATACCCAGAATACGGCTGCTCGCCTCACGGCAAACGGCAAACGCTTCCGGCAAAAGAGAATCGAGCGATTCGCCCTTTGCCACTCGCTCTTTGAATTCGCCAGTTTTGGCTTTGAGTTCGGCCTCTGAAAGTGCCTTAATTTTAGGTTCGAGAGCATTGATCTGATCAATCGTTGGGCGAATGATCTTCATCTGCCGATCGTGCTGAGTTCCGATGATTTTTGTCAGTATATTTAGCATAAGTCCCTAGAGTAGCCTATAGGTTGGCCAATGGGTAGTGTTAGAGGCCTCCACATTAAAAATAACCGCCTCGAGAAATTACGGGTCTCGTAAACTCAATGAGGTCCGTTTTTGACCTGTCGGTAGGCTTCATAAACGCCTATGGCCACAGCATTGGATAAATTCAAGCTACGCACTGAGCCTATCATGGGTATGGCTACGCTGGATGCAAGGTTCTCCTCGATAATTTTACTATCGAGACCGCGGGTCTCTGGTCCAAAGACAAGCCAAGACTCTTCATTGAACCTGTGTTCGAAAATATCTCTTTTGGCCTTGGTGCTAAAATAAACGCGCTGAGAAGCAGAATTGGGATGTTGCGATAAAAAATCCGACCAGGAAGTATAAGTGGAGAGCGTAAGATGGGGCCAGTAATCGAGGCCGGAGCGGCGCACGTGTTTGTCATCGATGGAAAACCCCAACGGGCCGACCAAATGCAGATGGCAGTTCATAGCAACACAGGTACGCGCAATGTTGCCGGTGTTCTGTGGAATTTCTGGCTCTACGAGAACAATATGAAACATCGATCTAAAGGAAAAGGCTGATCTCGGAGCCCAAACGGCTGAGTGCCAAGCGGCGACCTTTATCGACAATGAGTTCTAGGGACATAAGCTCACGGTACAACGCCATGTCCACAGGCACAATCTCACGCCCCTTGGCTTGCGCTAATTTTTGAATGTAGGTTTTCTGCCGCTCCGTCAGTTTGTCGATCAAACACGTGGTGGGCTGATTAAAATACATGTCCAGCTCTTCGCCCTCGAGTTTCTTACTTCCGACGATTTTTTTCTCTGGATTGATACAATAGGCTTCCACTTGGACGGGCTGCGCCTCAAGCAGAGACACCGAAATGGCTTGGCGGTGAACCAAAGATTTTTTTGGCGAACTCGGATCAAAACCACAAAGCATATCCAGTATCGGCCAATAGGACTCTGGAGCGTCGACCTCTACAAAATGCCCCGGGATAACAGACTGGCCCTCGGCGCTGAGTAAGCCCAAACCGCAACTCAATAGGTGAAGAGACCCTTTCGTATAGGCCTTCTCTTTGCGAACAATAAAATTTTTAAAACGAGAATGACACTTTTGGTTTTCGTCGTAAATTCCATATATAAAAAAAGAACGGTTCATATTTCCCCAAGTTATTGAAAAATCTAAGCGGACTGATTTTTTCAGTCTCCGTTTTTCTTTGTCCTAATCTCTGTCAGTCAGGTGCTGTTTCTTTTGACCCCTCAAAAGAGCTAAGGGGTATATCAAAATTACAGGGACCGCGCAAATTGACCCACAACGCAGGAGGCTTTGACAGGGTCTGGTGCAAACTTCGCGCATCGAGCTTTGAACGCAGTGGCGGTTTTAATCGAGATGGCCGTGAACGCAGGAAATATCCCGCCACTTCAGAAAAAAATAAATTTTTTCTTACGCCCTTGTAGCCATTGACGACTTGCATTCGAGCGATTAGTTTATAGTTCCATAATGAAAAAGATTGAGGCCTTTATTAAGCCGTTTAAACTCGATGATGTTGTGGATGCATTGTCAGAGATTGGTGTCGAAGGAATAACAATCACAGAGGTGCGCGGATTCGGTCGCCAAAAAGGCCGCACTGAAATCTACCGAGGCGCCGAATACGTCGTCGATTTTCTCCCAAAAATAAAATTAGAGCTCGTGGTGAATGACAGCCTGTGTGACCAGGCCGTTGAAGCCATTCGTGCGTCTGCTCATACGGGAAAAGTGGGCGATGGAAAAATCTTTGTTTTAGAAGTGAGCGCGGCTCTCCGAATTCGCACCGGCGATGCGGACGAGAATGCGATTTAAGTTTTTGTTTTTTTAGATTCAAATATTTTACTTGGCCTCAGCCAAAGGAGATTCCATGAACGCTCAAGAATCCATAGACTTTGCCTATAAACAAGGGGCACAGATGGTGGACCTCAAGTTTTCCGACATGCTCGGAGCTTGGCAACACCTGACCATTCCTCTCGCTACTCTAAAAACAGATGTGTTTGAGGAAGGCGTTGGATTTGACGGCTCTTCGTGCCGCGGGTGGCGTGCCATCAATGAGTCCGACATGATCCTCATGCCTGATCCGAGTTCAGTGAAAATGGATCCTTTTTCTAAAATTCCAACAGTGTCCTACATCTGCGACGTAGTGATGCCAGAAACCCTCACACCTTATGATCGCGATCCACGGCAAATTGCTAAAAAAGCTCTCGCTTATCTGGCGTCTACAGGTATAGCTGACACTGCTTATTTTGGACCCGAAGCGGAGTTCTTTATTTTTGATGACGTTCGTTACAACCAGAACCAGTTTGGTGGTTTTTATCAAATCGATTCGGACGCTGGAGCCTGGAACAGCGGCCGCGACGAGGGTGGAAAAAACCTCGCCTACAAACCGCGCCACAAAGAAGGTTACTTTGCAGCAATGCCCACTGACAACCTCCACGACATCCGCGATGAAATTTGCATTGAGCTCGACAAAATGGGCATGGGTGTGGAGCGCCATCACTATGAAGTGGCCTGTTCTCAATGTGAAATCAACTATCGCTTTGACAGCCTGATCAACTCTGCAGATAAGCTGCAGTGGTTTAAGTATATCGTTAAAAACATTTCCCGTCGCCACAACAAAACCGCCACGTTCATGCCGAAGCCTATTTACGGTGACAACGGGTCGGGCCAACACGTGCATATGTCCTTGTGGAAAGGTGGAAAAAACCTCTTCGCCGGCAATCAGTACGCAGGCCTCTCCGAAATGGCCGTGTTTTTTATCGGTGGAATTTTAAAGCATGCACCATCTTTGTGCGCGCTCACCAATCCTTTGACCAACTCCTACAAGCGTTTGGTGCCGGGCTTCGAGGCTCCCATCAAACTCGCGTATAGTTTTAAAAATCGCTCAGCAGCGGTGCGCATTCCCAATGTGGGCGACAGCCCCGGTGCGAAACGCATCGAGTTCCGCACTCCAGATTCTGGCTCTAATCCCTATTTGTCATTTGCAGCACTGTTGATGGCCGGGATCGATGGCATTCAAAACCGCATTCACCCCGGTGATCCACTCGATAAAGATATCTATGGTCTTCCACCACAAGAGGCGGCAAAAGTTCCATCGATTCCACCCACACTCGATGCGGCTCTCACACACCTTAAAGAAAAGCACGACTTTCTTCTTAAAGGCGAAGTGTTCTCTAAAGATTTCGTTGAAAACTGGATCACCTATAAAATGGAAAAGGAAATCCTCCCCATCCAACAACGCCCAACGCCTTTCGAATTCCACCTCTACTACGACCTCTAGGTGCCAGGCACCTTTTAGTCTAGCAGCGTGACAATCCGGAACTAAAAAAAGCCGCACAGAAATGGGCGGCTTTTTTTATTCTATCGCACGTGCGAGAGTGGCCAGTATTTTCGTCAATTCGGAAGGACTTTAATCAATAAATCGGCCTTCACTTCGGAATCAAAACAATCGATCTGCGCATTCCACACCAATAATTTTAGCCGATACTTCTTGTGAGCTACCGAGACAGCAACTGGTTCTGTGCGAGCATCCTTCTCCTCCACGGACGCGAAGGCCCGTATCTGCTCACCGATATTAAGAATCTCCTCTGTTGTCTCTCGATCTCTTCGCAGTAAAAGCGTCATCGTTTTATAATCAATTTCGAATGTTACCTTTTCGGATTTTAATTCTGAAGTCGCGGAAACTCTAGACGAGCTGTTCTCAACAAACTTCACATACCAGTCGTAACCACTCACATCGATGGGGCGATCCACAGATTTGTAATTTGTATGAAATTTTTTGCAAAGCCGATCATCTCCAGAGTTCTTTGTTTTTTCGTAAGAGTGGCGACCAGGATCCAAGGTTGCGAGAACGCGCTCGACCTCTCCCCAATTGATTTTGGCAAACTCACCCGCTGATGAATTTACGAATAGCCCTGTGCGAAGCCCTTGCTCATTCAAATGAGAATAGGCATCGTTGCGCTCAATAACACCCAACGCGGACCGTGCCGAACGCACGTCTGGAAGTTTCCACTTTGCGAACTGGAAATCCTCTGGTTTTTCAAATTTGCTCCCATATTTAGAAGCAATTTTTAGAAACTGACGAACTTGGCTATGCTTCTCGAGACTCGATGGGCTAAGAGGACCAATGGACGTGATCAACAAAATAGTTCCCGTGAAGGCGACCAACAAACGTAGCTCCAGCCGCTTTGTGAAGAGACGCAGAAAAAAGGAGAACAGCATCACAATGTAGGCCAGCACTAAATACACGCGGTCATCGGTAATACCATAGTCGGAGATACGAACGGTAATTCCTATTCCCATCATTATAAATAGCGGAATAAAGAGAAGTTGAAACCGGTTGTTGTACTTCCATAGTCCGCGCATTTCGCGGTCCTGCGATTCCAGGTAAGCATTGAGCAAAAAGAAAAGAACGTACGCCACAGATATGGGGGCACTCACCATTCCCTGGGGTAATTCGAACTCCACTAAAATCTTAAGGGCGTACACTAGCAATACGCCGATATAGATGAACATCAACGGAACAAACAATAGGGTTACAGGCTTTTCCAAAAGGACCGGCATTTGGTAGCGCAGAGTGCTTATCTTTTCTGGCGAAGTTTTTAAGAACGAAAAGAGATTCACTGGCAAAAACACCCACAGAAGGCCGAGCCCTACCTCCTGTAAAATTTTAGGTATTTCATAATTGAAGAGCTCCTTGATGACCCAAACCAAAAAACTCAATAGTCCTGCAAAGACTAAGGTTATTGTAATACTCGCTCCAACTGCAAAAAGAGTATAGATGATCCAGTGAAAGCCAACCTTCTCGTCGCGCCGAATGACTTTGGGTGAAATTATAAAGAGCAAATAGGCCACGGTTATTATGTGCGCTAGAAAGGTTTCGTGGGAGTTGTAATTATAGGAAAGGATAAACCCAAGGCTGGCTACCAAACCCAAGATCAGCGGATAGGGTTTGTTTAATTGAGGAAACTCACGAATGAGATAGACCTTACCCCAACATATCGGCAGGCCGAAACAAAATCCATAAATTAAAGAGTTGTGAAGAAGCTCGTAGTCATTGTTGGATATTCTTTTCTGATGAATGATATGCGCAACGGTGGCCGCCCCCAGCAGTGAATAAATCACCACCAACCAATTCTCTCGCACATAAGATTCAATCTTGGACTTTAGAGACTCTGCCATTAATACCCCATCCTCGACAAATGCAAATGAAACTTATTATAGGTTTCCTTTGGTTTTAGCCAGGCAGTTTTTTTGGGCTGCGATGATCAATTTTTCCTGCGCATCAGTAACTTTAGTGTACTCTCGCTCGGTCCAATCCTGTGTCGCAGTTTGACCACCTTGGCCTATAAATTGAAGATCTATATCCAGAGTGATCATTTGACCCTTGAACGGGTCGACGCTGTAGCTGGCATTTACGATTGGGATAAAAGTTCCCGATTGAACGTCGGCGAAATTACCGAGGAACTCCTTGCGGCCGGTATCGTTCGGTGTGAGTTTACCCTCACTATTCATTGTTCCAATAATGCGATAGACTTGATTGCTATCGGATACATTTTTTGCGTCGTAGACGTTACCGAATTCATCCACTTTAAATAAATAAGACGACACGGTCTGATTGTTAACATCGAAGCCGCTACAAACATCTTGCGGGCCTGAGCTCACCGCCTGGCTCACTTGTTCTTGCCACACTCCACGCATAACTTCCGGGGGTGCGCCTCCGCCAACATCCTCGCTGTTGGAACATGCCGTGATGGATAGAGCGATAATCAGTGTACTTAGAATTTGGCGCATAGGTCTTCCTTTGCAATTCGGTTTTTACTAGAATAGCTAGGTTGAAATTAAAAAAGAATTAAAATCTACCAGTCAGAGAATTTATGGGGTCCAGTGGCTAAGCTATTTCTGCTTATGGAGTACGCCGATCAATTCCATGTGCGGGGTGTGCGGAAACTGATCCACCGGCTGTACCTCTCGCAAAACCCATCCACTGCTCACCAGTGGCTGTGAATTGGCGGCAAATGTGTAAGGATCGCACGAGACGTAAATAATCCTCTCGAGTGCCGGCAGTTGAGTGACGAACTGGAAAAAATCCTTAAAGCCCTCGCGCGGAGGATCTAAAAACAATACCTGAGCAGATTGTGCTTTTTCGACAACGCTTTCCCAATCCAACTTAGCAAACACGTTTGTCTCACACACCTCGACACCGGGAAGGTTTCTCGCGCGTAAAATCCGTGTAGCCGCACCCGGAAGCTCACAAGCAATTGTCGTCTTAAAGTGGCGACTCAGGATTTCGGTAAAGTTTCCCGAACCACAGAATAATTCCATTGCTCGATCATAATCTGAATATGTCTTGAGTTCCTTCTCCACAAAATCACGCATGTAGCGATTGGCGTTGTGATTCGCTTGCTTAAAAGGTCGCCTTTGATTGAGAACTATATCTTGGGGTTCCATGTCTTCGTCGATATCGACAAAATTCCACTGATACCTACCCGGTGGCTCCCACTCACGATGGGGTAGCTTATGGACTATAGCATCTAGCAATGCATGAGTTTCCTGATTGAGAATTATACACGAATCTATGGGAGCAAGCACTCGGGACTTAGGAGACACGTAGCCCACACGTTTGCCGTCAATCTTAAGCTGGGCACGGTTTCGAAACCCGAATTCCTTCTCAGAGCCATGAATGGGGTTGGGAATCACATCGTAATGAAATCGTTTTAATAGCTGCGCCAGGAATTTATTTTTGTAATCAAGTTGGCTGTCGTAACTCGCGATCATCCACGGACAACCGCCACACTTTCCCGGTTCAAAACCCAGGTGCGGGCACGGCGCCTCACGCCGATGGGCAGAGTTCACTGTGCGCTTTTGCCATTTGGCGAACCCGTAGCGCTTTTCGCGTTTAAGCACTTGGAACTCGCCCTGGTCACCAGGCCAAGCGCCTTCCACAAAAAAAGTCATACCGTCAGCGTGCTTTACGACGCCTAAACCCTCTGACGACAAATCTTCGACTTTTCCTGAAAAAATCTCCATGGTTTAGAGTTTTTAACAAGAACCCGTGTCTGGCGCAAGGCTCCCAGGGGTCGAACCCATTGCTATTTTGGTCTGACTCTGAAACTATCCTGTGCCGTTTGTATCCGGAGCCCGTGTAAAAATGGGAATAACCCTTGAGTTCAGAGGAGATAAGATGGACGCCTTTACATTCGATGATGTTTTACTAGTGCCCTCCTACAATCACTACGCCTCTCGCCGCGATGTTGAGACTGCAGTTACCGACAGGACAAATAAACTCACGTTAGACCTTCCGTTGATCTCGGCCAACATGGATACCGTGACCGAGGCTCCTATGGCCAATTTCATGGCTAAACACGGAGCCATGGGCTCTCTCCATCGCTTCATGGACATTCAAAAAAATGTGGATGAGTTCAAGAAATGCCCGCCGAAAACTTTTGTTTCATGTGGTATCAGCGAATCGGAATTGGAGCGCGTCAGTGCGCTGATGAATGCCGGAGCCGATTATTTTATGATCGATGTGGCCCATGCCCACTCTCGCAATGTTGGCCATCAGATCAAACGCATGCGTGAAATCATCAAAGACCGCTGCATTGCCGCGGGCAACGTGGCCACTTACGCCGGAGCCGATTATCTTGCCTCTTGTGGCACTGATATCATCAAAGTGGGCATTGGGGGCGGCTCGGCGTGCACAACGCGAATCAAAACGGGCTTCGGCGTCCCCACGCTTTTTAGTGTTAAGGACTGCTCACGTGTGGATCGCTCGATCATCGCCGACGGCGGTTTGCGTACACCCGGGGATATCGTTAAAGCACTCGCCTTTGGCGCCGACTTTGTGATGCTCGGTGGAATGCTCTCCGGAACACGAGTGACGCCGGGAACAGTTCATACCGATCCCGAAGGTCAGCGCTACAAACGATACCGGGGGATGGCCTCTAAAGAAGCGAGCGAGGATCAGTTCGGCATCATGCCCGAATGGAAAACCGCAGAGGGCGTAAGCTTTACTGTTCCCTACCGCGAAGACGAGGAGTCCATTATCGCCGACATTCGTGGGGGACTACGATCGGGTCTCACTTATGGAGGCGCAGTGAATGTGCGTGAACTCCAAAGAAAACTGTCGTATCTTGTGGTTTCACAAGCGACGCAAAAAGAGAGCGTTGCTCATGGTGCCCTTAAAAAGTAGGCTGGAGTAAATATGGAAACCTGGAAAGCCAAAGAAATTTTACCTGTCGCAGCTGTTGTCGGCTTGATCGTACTGTTCTTTTACGGAATGGGCGGAGCACTGGTCCCACTACTGTTTTCCTTTGTATTTGCGTACGCCAGTTTTCCATTGGTTAAAAAACTGGAGGCGCGCGGGTTTCAACGCACTCATGCGACGCTGATCGTCCTGGGTAGCCTCACCA
This sequence comes from uncultured Pseudobdellovibrionaceae bacterium, assembly GCA_964400355.1. Classification (GTDB taxonomy): domain Bacteria; phylum Bdellovibrionota; class Bdellovibrionia; order Bdellovibrionales; family JAGQZY01; genus JACKAL01. The sequence continues at coordinate 188,937 of CAYNTO010000001.1, read as the reverse complement.
TTTTTATTCTAGTTTTACTTTTGATTTTGTTACCTCCACTTATTGAGGAACTTCAAGCAGCAATCATGGCAGCGCCGGAATCACTATCCGTAACCCTCAATCGCATCGATGAAGCGCTCTCTGCCTACGGAATTCACGTTCCTTATGACCGCGCTTCTCTTCAAGATTTCATCGGCGAATATTCTAAAAAGATCTCGTCGGACTTTGTCTCCACAGGTGTGACATTCGTTAAAAACTCCCTTGCAAACTTTGCATCACTCCTTGTGTTCCTGTTGAGTTTTGCCATGGTGCCCGTGTTCTTCTTCTATGTGATCGTGGACAGCGATAAAATCCACAAATTTATTTACAATATTATTCCTCAATCCTGGCAGGAAGGTACCGGAGAAATCCTTGAGCGCTCCGATAAAATTCTCAGCGGTTATGTGCGTGGACAACTGTTAGTATGTGCCATTCTCAGTGTGCTTTACACTGCCGCCCTGCTCATTGTGAATGTAAAGTTCGCGCTAGTGATTGGTGTAGCAACGGGCGTTTTGAGCGTTATACCTTACATTGGTTACTCGATGGGTTTTGCAATGGCGATTTTTAGTGTTCTTGCCAACCAAGAAGGCTGGGGTCAACTCATCGCGCTGGTTGTTGCCTACAGTTTTGTGCAATTTATCGAGAGTTTTATCATCACGCCAAAGATAGTTGGAAATGAAGTCGGCCTCACGCCGTTTGAGGCGATTTTGGCGCTTATCATAATTGGTAACCTGTTTGGTTTTATCGGGCTTTTCTTTGCCATTCCCATCGGTGGAATTATCAAATTGCTGATTCGCAAATTGGTTGCGGCTTACAAACGCACGGACTTCTACCGCGCTTAAATGGGTTGCGGGAAGACCTGCAACCCCACGCGCCAACTAATAATTTAAGAAGAAGCTCTCAATGGAGCTCATGACTTGATTGCGAGTGTTGTCGTTCTCATGCGGAAGCTTGTGATCGGCCTTGCTGAATACTATTTTTGTGCACAGTTTAGTGTAGGAGCAAACTTCATCTTGACCGGCATTGTCCACAGTTGCATCGTTCTTGGCCTGTAAAATCATAAATGGCGTCTGGATTTTAGCGACATTTTTTTTCTTACGCATCTCCTGGTTGGCCAAAATAGATTCTCGCACCCATTTAACGGTGGCGCTCCCAAGTTGTACTTCGGGATAGGTTTTAGAAATCCACTGGATCAGTTTATGGCGATATTTACTGAGTGTGCTGCCAGAAGGTAGCGGTGCGGCCTTGTAAGGGCCACCGTCGGGAACATAGGCATCGCAGCCACCACCGAACGGAAGGTAACAGGCCATCCAAGTTTTTTTAAGCGTGGCATCCTCGCTCTCATCGAGCTTAATCTTATGCATGGGGCTTACCAATGCGGCCAATGTGTATGGTGAATCGTAGTTTTCCAAATAGGAAGTCACGATGGCGCCACCCAGGGAATGAGCTATCACGAAAAAGTTTTTAGTGTCGGTGTTGGGATCTTGAAACGCAATTTGCGTGACAATGTGGAAGTCATCCACGTAATCCGCGAAGTTTTCCACATATCCTTTTTGAGAGTCCTTAAGTTCACGGCCGGAGAATCCCTGTCCGCGCAGATCGAGTATATAAACTGGCGAAAAACCTTTAGCGATAAAGTCCATCGCGGTTTCCGTATATTGCAATGCCGCCTCTGTGCGACCGGGAACAATCACCAGTGTTCCGTTCATACCCTTGGATTTACCCATCTTCATATAGCTTATGAGGATGTCGCCTGCTCCCAAAAAGCCATTCTGTTCGTAGCTCACCGATGGGCTATCTGCTTGAATCAAGTCGTAAACAGGTTGCAGTTGTGTTTCCGGCAGCGCTTGCGCCGAATGAGCCAAACAAATGCAGGTCAATACCACCATTAAATACTTCATAGAAAACCCCCAATAAGATTAGGGGTTATTTAGAACACGACCCTGCAATCGATCAAGCCCAAAGGTACGCTGCCCACAATGGTGTAGTACATGCGTTATCGTCATGGGCAATATAGCCTACTTAGGGATCCTTAGGAGGCGGTATCCATATGGCTGAATTCTTTGCCGTCGAAACCGATTATTTGTTCCTTATCATCGATTGTAGTCGAAATGTACACAGGCCGCTTCCAGATCTTTTGCAAGTTCTTCAGCGTCTCTTCCATGTAGTTGGTCTGCATTTCGACGCCCTCGTAAACGTGACGCAAGAAGAGCTCGCCGCGGTTCTTATAGTTGGCGTTTTCTACCGTGATGATGGGCTGGCCAAAATTTGTGAGCTGAAACAAAAACTGTTTTTTGATCGCTGGGAAGTTGCGTGTGTCCACTTCATACTGACCCGTGCGTTGGTTGAATTTATAAACAAACATTTTGTTTTCCACACAAAATTCTTCGGTTAGAAATTGATCAATAAATGTAACGTCATTGTAGTCGCGGCGAACCTGAAATATCTTCTCACGGCCCTGGCCCGCATTGGTATTCCAATTTTTCCGTTGGGCGATGTCGGTACACTCGTTCCACTCCTTACCAAATTGACCGCGATCCCAGCGGTATTCGATATTGCGGAAGAGCTCTATGCCCACTTTGTAAGGATTAAAGCTCGTGGGGCTCATTGCGAGAGTTCCCGCGCACGCGTCAGCATAATCGATAACTTCGCTATCGTTCATGATCTTTTCGGTCATCATCTTCGAGTGCCAATACGAAGCCCATCCCTCATTCATGATCTTAGTCATGCCTTGCGGTGCAAAGTAGTAGGCCTCGGCACGAACTATGGAGAGAACGTCCTGCTGCCAGTTCTTGAGCGGGGCATGCATCATGAGGAACAAAAGCACGTCGCGCTCCGGGCGTTCCGGAATTTTGATGCTCTCATCGGTATCCTCGCTCTCTTCTTTTTGGCCGGCACGAAAGCGCGCCGCAGAACTGATGTACTCATCGAGGAATTCTTTGCCACTTGTGAAAAGAGAGCCCTTATTTTGTTCTTCATTCTTTTGGACTTGTGAAGTTTGCGCCACATAAACGCTATGACGATCAATTAAGTTCTCAAGGCTTAAACACTGGTCGATAAATGTTTCCACCTCGGTGAGTCCATAGCGATCAATATAGCGTCGAATTCGGGTGGCATGATTAGCCACGCTGTCCATCATCTTACGGTCGGTAGGTTCGAACCACTTATTGTTCTTGAAAAAATCGCAATGGCCATATACGTGCGCCATCACAAGTTTTTGATCCACAGTTCGATTCCCTTCCATGAGGTACGCGTAGCATGGATTATTATTGATCACCATTTCATAAATTTTGGAAAGGCCGTACTCGTAGCTTTTTGCAAGCCGTTCGTACTCCATTCCAAAACGCCAGTGTGGGTACCGGACCGGAAACCCACCATAAGCAGCGAACTGATTCATCTGATCATAGGTGATAATCTCGAAAATAGTCTCGTAAAAATCGAGGCCAAATTTTTCGGCGATTTTCAAAATTTTCTGTCGGGCTTTTTCTAGCTCTGGCGTTAAATTGGCCATTATCGACTCTTTCCGAGGAAATCTTTGATCGACCCCAAGATGTGCTCTTTATTTTTAATTTTACTTAAGACCACTTTTTGCTCACTCGGATACTCTTTTTCCAAGTCTTTATAAAATTGACCGCTTCCATATTTACTTTCGACCTGCCCATAACCGAAGAAATTAACCTTTGGCAGTATCTCCTCGGTGAGCATCTTCATACAGATTTTCGTGTCATCACTCGACCAGTTGTCACCATCGCTAAAGTGGAATGGGTAGATGTTCCAGTGGCTCGCCGGGTAATCTGTTACGATCATGTCACGCAATACTTTATACGCAGAACTGATGAGCGTCCCGCCCGACTCACTTGTGCGGAAAAATGTGTCTTCGTCGACCTCTTTCGCTGCCGCATCGTGGACAATGAAGCGCGTCTCCAGGCCCTTGTAATGCTTTTTGAGCCAAGTGTTAATCCAAAAGCTTTCCAAGCGAACAATCTCTTTTTGTTCTTCACCCATGGATCCAGAAACGTCCATTATGTAAATCACGACCGCATTTGCCTGAGGTGTTTCTGTCACTTTGAACGAACGATAACGAAAGTCCTGGCGAATCGGAATCACCACAGGATTTTTGGGATCGTAAACGCCACTCGAAATATATCTTTTGAGTGCCCGTTTATAGGAGGACTTAAAATGGCGAAGAGAATCTGGGCCTGCGGGTGCCATGCCGGTGTAGTTTGTCTTCTCCGTGTTCATCTTACTACCGCGCGGCTCGATGCGGGGTAGCTGCAACTCTTCACCTAATATGTCGGCGAGATCATCAAACGACATTTCCACTTCGAGCGCGTGTTCGCCGGGATTATTGCCTGCCTGGCCCTCGCCTGGTTGTGGTTCGCCACCCACCGGATCGCCATCTTTGCCTTCACCCTGACCGACGCCCCCTTGTTGTTTGGGCCCGTATTTAAAGCGGGGAATATCAATGTAGGGAACAGGGATTTTAACGTAATCCTTTTCCCGTTTACCGATAAGCTCCTCGTGAGTGACATACTTTTTAAAATTCTCTCGAATTTTTCCACGCACGATATCGCGAAAGCGACTATGGTCGCGACGAATCGACATTGTTTTCCGCCTTACTTGTTATCTTTTACGTCTCCGCGTGCAAAAATACTCGCCACATACTGCAGTACATCCGTCGCTGAGATCTCGTCGTATCCAAAATCTTTGATCAATCGTGATTTCACGATGTCGATCTTTTCTTGTGTTTCCTTATCCACCTCGGAGGTGACCAAAGACGTCAGCTTGATACTGTCTTTTTGATCTTCGAAAAGCTTGAGTTCGAGCGCTTTGTGCAGGCGTTCATTCATTTTGTAATCGAATTTCTTGCCCTCAAGAGAAATTGCGCCGATATAATTCATAATTTCACGACGGAAATCTTCTTTGCGCGAATCCGGTATATCAATTTTTTCTTCAACCGATCGCATCAAGCGTTCATTAGGCTCTTCATCTTTACCTGTGAATGGATTTTTTACTTTTTCGCGTTGAGTGTATGCTTTAACGTTATCGATGTAGTTGCCGCACAAGCGTGACAAGGCACCCTCGTCGGCGCTAATCGCTCTCTGTACCTCAGACTTGATCATCTCTTCGTACTCTTTACGAACCACATCTACAAGCTCTCTATATTCCTTTTTCATGTCTTCGTTCGAAAGCAAAGAGTGGTTCTTTAGTCCCGACTCCAACTCGTTCAATACCATAAATGGATTCACTGAACCTCGGTTGTTCTGCTGTGCTTGAATCAAAGAATTGGAGATTTTATCCTGTATGTAGCGCGGTGAGATACCTTCGAGACCTTCCCGTACCGTGTCTTTACGAAGTTCCTTAATATTGTCCTCAGTGTAGTTAGGAAGAGTTTTTCCGTCATACAACTTCATCTTCTGGAGTCTTGTGAGATTGGCTTTTTTCGGCTTTTCCAATCGCGTTAGCACCGCCCACATTGCAGCTACCTCAATCGTATGCGGAGCAATGCTCACGCCGCGAATGCGTTTCTTATTAAAATCTTTCTCGTAAATTTTTACCTCTTCACGGAGCTTTGTGATGTACGGTATATCGATTTTTACCGTTCTATCGCGAAGAGCTTCCATAAATTCGTTGTTCTGAAGCTTGCGATATTCTGGTTCGTTCGTATGCCCTATGATCACCTCGTCAATGTGGGTTTGGGCGAATTTCTTAGGTTTAACCACGTGTTCTTGTGAGGCCCCAAGGAGATCATACAGGAAGGCCACATCCAGTTTTAACACTTCGACGAATTCGATCATGCCGCGGTTAGCGACGTTGAACTCTCCGTCAAAGTTGAAGGCGCGCGGATCGGAGTCTGAACCATACTCTGCAATTTTGCGGTAATTCAAATCACCGGTTAGCTCTGTGCTATCTTGGTTCTTCTCATCTTTGGGTTGGAATGTGCCAATACCAATACGATCTGATTCACTCAGCACCAGGCGCTTCACGCGAACATGTTTAAGCACACTTGTTAGGTCGCCTTTGTACCGTTCCATAAGCGCTTTAAAGATAAACCGGCTCGGCGGGGACAGCTCACCATCGATACGAATACGGTACTCGCCCTGTAACCCACGATTGAGTTCCTCTTCGACTTTGGCGCGCAGTTGAGGCGGAATTAGCAATAGTGGCTCTTCGTGCATCGGGCTCACGAACGTGCGCACACCCTCGCCCAGCAAATTTCCGAGTTCACCCTTTTCATCTGTCCACTCGAATGTATACAGAGCTCCTTGCGGCGATTTTGAATATGATTCTAAACCTTTTTTAATTCTGCGACATATTGTCGATTTTGCACTTCCTACCGGGCCGTGCAGGAGGATAACTCGCTTTTCGGTTCCGTAACCAAGGCTTGCAGCTTTGAGGACATTCACTAGTTTCATCAGTGCGATGTCTAATCCGAATACGCCATCTTTGCCGTCGTTTTCAACGTCGTCAAAAAAGTGATAGCGACTGACCTTCTTTTTCGTATCGACATACTCGCTCGAACCATGTTCGATAATCATGTCGTACATGCGTTGATACGCATTGCGTGTGATTTTTGGATTATTTTTAATCATTACCAAGTATTCGTCGAAGCTTCCAGTCCATGCGAGATCTTTGAAGTCATCTTGGCCCTTCCATTCTTTGAGGATGTCGGTCAATGAAATGCTCATGTCTGTTCTCCTTGAGACAGGACTGTCTCTTTGTATGGCTTCAGAGTTCCCGCTTCCGTGAGACACCCCTTAGTATAAGTATGCATGAACTGTACTAAAGACTCAATTTTAGGCGGTGTATCATCGCGAAAACGTCTCGATATATAGACACAAGTCCAGGTTAAAATGTCTAAAATATTTTTGATAAATTTTCCTTATGGATGCACTTACTTTTTATTATAATTTCCAGCTATGAAACGCACACTCTACATTCAACTCTATCGCTTTCTGCTCAATCTTTGGCCGTGCATCTGGAGCACCGGCGGTAGGGTCATTTATCTCGCTGAGGACTTCAGCAGGCTTACTGTGCGTCTTAAACTTAAAATTCGCACCCGCAACGTGGTCGGCACAATTTTTGGTGGCAGCATGTACGCGTCCACTGATCCCATGTATATGCTCATGCTTATGGAAATACTGGGGAAAGACTATGTGGTTTGGGACAAGGGCTGCACCATTCGCTTTAAGCGACCTGCGAAAAAGTCCATCTACGCGGACTTCGAAGTCACTCCAGAAAAACTCGAAGACGTAAAATCCAACGTCGCCGAAAAGGGCGAACACACTTTTACTTGGCTCGTACAGTACAAAGACAAAGACGGTGTTGTTTACGCCGAATTCGACAAAGTCATGTACGTCGCCACCAAAGCTTTCTACAGACAAAAACTCGCCGCAAAAAAAGCCGCCGGCAAATAACCGCCAAAAAGCGCGCCCCCCTTTTTTGTAGCGAATGTGCGTCACTGTTTTCAGCAGGTTCAGTAACTAATAGCAATTGGGCCTCGAGTGTTAACGCGTGACCGCTACAAAAAAGGGGGGCGCGCTTTTTGGCGGTTAGAGGTTGATGGTTTCGTAGTGGGATGGGATTTTTAAGTCGAAGACAGTGGCGCCACTCGACTTTTGAGTGTAGGCGAAATTGATTTTAGATTTGGGGCTTTCGATCACGAGCGATTTGTCGTCGGCAGGTGTGCGGCTCCAGTCCACGGTGAGTTCACCTTGCGCGCACTTTTGTTTCATTTCAGCGCCTGAACATTGCCATCCGCCGCGCAGTGGGAATTTTTCGGCAAATAGAGCGATGACATCACCCGCAGCAATTGGGGTCTTGAGTAATTTCTCGAGGACTGCACTACCGCGCTTGGTCTTATAGGCCTTTTTTTCGACGAGATTCAAAAATACGGCGTCTTCTTCATTGATAACGAGTGTGCCGAGGGGAATTCCCAATATCCCTAGATACGCGTCGATACGTAATTTTTCGGGATGCCCAATCGTCGCAGTAAAGTTCACCCAGTCTTGTTTTTGTTTTAATTTGTCGTAGATGAGAGCTTTGCCACTGATGTAGCGCAGATTCTCGTCACCTGGTTTCGGCGCCGTAGAACAGGCAGACAAAAAAAGAATCGCACCCAATAAAGATGCGATCATACTGTTTGATTTTAAGTTATTACTTACCGGAAGCGCTCTTGGAGGCTGGCTGACGTGATTTTTGCACGCTGATCTCCGTCTGAAGACGTTCTTCAACTGTGTCGATTTTACTGCGAAGTTTTTTAATGTTCTGATCATTCTGCTCGTTCTTTACAGCATGTTCGTACATTTCGCGAGCTTTTTGTGGGAGCGCGATCTTAAAGTACACATCGCCAAGATGTTCCGCGATGATGCTTTCATTAGATTCCAACTTGTGCGCTTTCTCAAGCGCTTTTATCGCCTCGGACATCTTATTCTGCTTGTACAGCACCCATCCCAAAGTATCGAGAATAAAGCCATCGTTCGGTCGCAGTGCCAACGCTCTACGAGCAAGCTTTTCGGCAGTATCTAAATTATTTGTTTTGTCAGCGTAAAGATACGCAAGATAATTTAACCCCTCAACGTGGTTCTTATCGAGCACGATCAACTGTTCCATTTTTTCTACCGTGCGGTCTTGTAAACCGAGCTGGTCATATACGGCACCCAATTGATAAAGTATTTGAACGTCTTTAGGAAATTTCTCGTGGGCCTTCTCGAGAACTTCTTGTGATTCCTTAAAGTTCTTCTGACCGTCTAGGAAAGAAGCGTAAAGCGAAAACACCTTTGGATTGTCGTCGAGAAAATCTAAATTTTTGGAAAGTATTGAAATCGCATTTCCTGGCTCATCAAGTAGTTTATACAAATACGCGATGTGCATTGTTGCATCAGCAAAATACTTGCTCGTCTTAGGAATTTCGTTGAACTGCTGAATAGCGGCTTTGTAGTCTTTGACCTCTTCATAAACTGCGCCCAGGTAAAAGCGCACTCTATCCGATTCCGGAGTCTGGCTCAAAATGGTCTCGAGTAAGGGAATGGCTTCTTTGTATTTCTTTTGGTCCACTAAAATAAATGCCATTTTCAACTGAGCATTTAGGTTGGACTGATCCAAATCCATAATCGTTTTTAAATGTTCGTAGGCCATATCGTAGTTTTCAGCGACAAGATACGCCTGCACGAGGCTCTCTGCTACAGAGACATCTGGGCCGTGTTGGCTTTGGAAGGATTCGTAGAGTGCAATGGCCTCTTTGGTTTTATTTCTTTTTTCCAGAAGTGTTCCCAACTCAATCACCGACTGAACGAAGTCGGATTCTATAGTCAGGGACGTTTTAAACGCGTGCTCCGCTTTGGCTGTAAACGCTCCACCGGGCTTCATCAAGTACGTTTTGCCGAGATAGTACCAAACTATGTGCGACTTCTTTGACGTCTTCGATAATTTTTCAAAATACTGAACAGCCTTATCTAACTTTCCTTCGTCGAGATAGGTGGCACCCAGTAATATCTCCGCCTCTTCATTTTTGGGATTCACTTTTAAAAGCTGCTCATACGCGAGACGTGCTTTGTCGTGCATACCCAATACGGATTGGAGACTGGCTTGTAGAATGTGTGCTTCTGCAAAATCAGGCTTGAGTTTAAGTGCGTCTTCACAATGTTGCAGAGCCTGAGACACTAGGCCGGCACGCACATATTCACTAGCGAGTCGAAAGTGGGAGCGGTACGATGAGGGATCATAAACCAAATTGAGTTTGTAGTTCTCAATGGCTTTTGCCCAATCACCTTGCAAGCTATAACCTTCAGCAATCGTAAAGTGGTAGTCCGCTTTGCTCTGATCTTGGACACTCTCGATATCACCTTGATTCGCCGGAAGTGCTAAGCTACTAGGCGCATCACCCTTCACATCATAAAGCGAACTTTTGTACGCCGATGGTGAAGAATAGTGCCAACTGGAGCAGCCTGAAACTGCAATGAACGCGATAAAGATGTATCCCTGTGGGTTTAGACGCATTACGTCTCCTTAGGATATATATCGGCGCGTCAGAACCCTTTATTGAGCTAAATTTTGCCTTCTAAACTAAGGGCTAGTTATAAAATTATCTAATATAATCATACACTTAACGTTATGCCCAGCACCCCCTAAATTGCTTCCCATAGCGTCCGGTCAGACCGCGGCCGTAGACTTTACAATTATTCATTGCCTGTTAAGTAGGTCGCTTGACAACATGTGCCGCCGGTTCTATGTTTGCGCAGTGCTAAAGAAATGAAGAAATTCGCTTAGTTTGGAGGCATGGCTAATGCCCCAAAATAGAGCTGAAACCAGGGAGGACCCTTTGATGAACATGAATCACGAAAGCAAAAAAGTGAAGATCATTAAGCGTTACCAAAACCGCAAATTATATGACACACAACAGAGCTGTTACGTTACATTGGACGATATCGCTAAAATGATTCGTGCAGACGAAGAAGTTATGGTGATCGATAATAAAACAAAAAACGACATCACAGCTGCAACTCTCACTCAAATTATTTTTGAATCTGAGAAAAAGGCTTCTCAATACGCGCCACTCTTTACTCTCCGCGAAATCATCCAACACGCCAATGGCAGCATCTCTAGCTACCTGGCAAAATTGGGCGCCTTCCCTAAAGAGTACATTGTTAAGGCAGCTCAACCGTCTACCTCTCGTTCAGCACAAACAGAGTCGGTTATTGATAAAGCAGCTCAGTCTTACGACACGGCTAAGCAATCTATCGAAAACCGCATTGCTCAAGCTGCTGCTCAAGAGAACACAACTGGATATACAACTCTTCCAGTTCCTGAGGAGACTCCAAGTCTTCCAAATCCAAACAATAAGTTCTAATTTTAACTAACATTAAAACGAACGAAAAAGGTCAGCTACAATAGCTGGCCTTTTTTATTTCCTAAATTTTCACTCATCCTCATTGCTCCCACAGCAGCGCTGCAACACTTCTCGTGTTGCCCCCTGTGACGCGATGGCGCTACCAAAGTGGGAGCCGCACTCTAGAAAGCGCGAGCGGTTTGAATAAATTTGCGGCCTTTTACTATTTTGACATCGCCTTCCCAAATGGCCTCGGGATCGGATCCTGATGCGATACGAATTTTGTACGAGCCTGGTGCCAGCGGAATTCGGATCAACTGAAAACTTGCCGGTAGAGTAGACCACTGGCGCAGATCCGCAACATCCATCACCTCAAAAACCAATGAGGCTAGAGAAGCGACGGCCAGTGCCGCATTTTCGTTGTTGTGCGCCGAAGAGGCGCGAACAGCAACACGCGAGGCTTGGCGAGCCACCGCACGGGCCACCAACTTTGCCATGTCATCTGCTAATGTTTTTTTAGCAATTCCATCTAAATCGTAAACCACAGCAGAATCGTAATTTTGTCCCGCGATTTGCGTGTGCACCGATCGGATTTTTGCAGGCACCGATACAAGCTCCGGGAGTTGGCGGTTTCCTCGCTGTTGTTGTTTGCGTGGAATCCATCCCTGCTGAAATAAAAATACGAATTCTCCCTGCGTGCGTAGCGTTTTCCAGTTAATCGCGGCGGCTTCTGCTGGCCACTGTTTTTTGTAGCCGGCGAATAAATCCTCGCGCTGAGCGAGCTTCGAAGACACCAAAAGCGCTTTTTTATAAGGTTCGACGGTGGGATCGAGTGCATACGCTTTTGCGTAAAGTATATGAGCATTGTCCCAGTCGCCTTCGCTCTCCCACAACATTGCTGCGAGATAGGCGGCGAATGACGTTTGACGCTTTTTTGTTTCTTTCCCCAGTTCGATAGCTGTGATTTTTTCGTTGAGTTTGCGAGCCTTTACCTGAGCGTTGTCATAATCGCCGAGCAGTAAATAATTGAGTGCCTGATAGACATTGATCATCAGGTACTCAAATGTTTCCGCTTTGTATTGAGTCATGCCTTCTTTAACGATCATGGCGCCAGCTTCGCGCGAAACACTGGTATAATCATTGAGATCGCACATTTTGTCTGCGGATTCGAAGGCAGCATTGCTCTCTTTATATTGGCCGGCCATATGTAATGCCGTCGCGTATTCCAAAAGATAGGCGAGCTTGTCCCCATCTTCCTGAGCCACCCGACTGGAGAGATTTTCCGCCGCTTCTGTGTACTTACCTTCCTCCAACAAGTCCCGAGCTTTCGAAACAGAGTTCTGGTAGGAGGCGCAGCTTAAAAGAAAAAAGGCACTTACAACTGTGAAGTGCCTTTTGACGAGAATGATACACTTCATTCAGTTAGATACCGACGCGTCTCTTCTTGAATGTTTTGCGAATTTGTTTGTGGCCGGCCCAGTCGATTTCACTGGTTTTTAGGTTGGTCAGCATCAAAGTCAATTTGTAATAGACTGTCTTATCTTTACCAACTTCTTGCACGATCGAATCTAAACGACCATTAACAATATAGTCAGCTCCGGTCTGTCCGCCAGGGCCTTTTTTAGTGTCGTTAGCTACCATTCCGGAATTTTGATACTCATACTCGTCGGAGATATCTTGGCGCGCCTCTTTATCAATGAACTTTACTTTGCCACTTGATGTGAGATCCACCTTCACCATATCCATGATGTTTTGCGTGTCGATCACCTCGCTCGTTTTGTTTTGAAGTTTCGTCACCATGATTACAGGTGGTCGTTTTGCCTCAGCGATAGAGCGATGTGCCACTATGCCATTAACAAGTTCGTTGACCGCTTTTTGCATATCCGTCTCTGACCAACGATCATTGAGAAGATTTTCCTCTTCGACGTTGTCATAAGAACCTTTGGAGAACTCTCGATGGCTGCAGGCTTGTAAGAGAATACCCATTACCGTAGCAAGGGCTAGTACCGACACTTTCATTTTTAACCTCCGGCGTAAAGGCAATCTATTGTTCGTTTAGAAAGATTTACCTTAGCATTTAGGAGATTCTAGCAGCTATTTCGAGCCTGACAAACGGATTCTCTACCGCATGATGCGAGTCTAAAATTCGTGCAATTGGGTCGTGATTTTCAGCTGTCGAGAATGCTTTTAAGATGGGACCAGGGGAGAGCCCTGTATATATTCCAACTGTAGGTGCATGGAAGAGCGGCTTCTGCCCTACTCTTCCTCATCCAATTCGATATCTTCTTCCATGGAGTTCACATCTACGGGCACGCCGCGAGTGGGGAATTGATTCATAGGCTGACTGATTTTTTTTGCTTTTATCAGCTCCAAACGGTCGTTCAATTCCACGTCGTAACCCATTGCTAAAGCGCGTTTCTTGTATTGTTCTACAAAGTTGCGTTTTTGAATGGCAGACATCTGTGCAGCACGCTGATCATCGACCTGTTTGCGATTGATCTGTGTTTCCAGGGACGTAAATGGCATTTCATGCACTGTGGGGTCGGCAGCATCAATAGCGGCGTGATTTTTTTCGCCCTCTAGACGAAGACCATCGTGATCTTCGGCCAAACCGTCTTTTACTTCGCGAATTCCAACTCCTAATTGTGGAGCTGTCTGTGCATTCGTCACTTCTACTTTTACTTTTTCTATACGATCTTTAGCAATCGCCGCATTTCTCTCGGTGCTTATGTCTTGGTAGGTAACTACTTTTTTGTGGGACACCGGCGTATTCGACTGACGAAGAAAATACATTCCAAAGCCAACCGCCACCACGACCACGCCAGAATAAAGTATTTTTTCATTGTTGCTCAACATATATAGTCTATTCGGTTACAAGTGCGGATCGCTTAAGTCCATTGAGAATATATTTACTCTTTAAGCGCCGGGAGAGTAATTGTGAATTCAGTACCTTGACCGAGTTCAGAAGTGGCACTGATCTCGCCTCCGTGGCTCTTAATGATGCCGTAGGAAATACTGAGCCCCAGACCTGTACCTTGGCCTATATCTTTGGTTGTGAAGAAGGGATCAAAAATGCGCGAAAGATTGTCTTTAGAAATTCCCACGCCGGTGTCCTTGATACGAACTTCTACAATAGATTGATCATCCCGAAATGAGACGTCAATCGAGATCGCACCGGCACCCGCCATCGCCTGCATGGCGTTTGAAAACAGATTCATGAACACTTGGCTCATTTGATTGGGGTTGCCTTCGATGAGCGGCACATAGTCGTCGACACGCTTTACTATTTGAACATTGGTCTTGTTTTGGGTGCTTTGAATCAGATCTAAAGTAGAATCGATACAGTCCGTGATGCTAAATTTTTTGTTTTCTTTGTCGCTAGCGCGGGAAAAGTTGCGCAAGCCAGTGACGATATCCCGCGTCCGTTTTGCGCCTTCTTCGCACGAAGTGATCAGCTTGGGGAGATCCTTAGAAATAAACTCATAATCGTACTTGGCCTTGAGCGATTGAAACTTGGGATGGGTTTTGCCCATTTCCTCGATGAAATCTGTCATACCACTTACATACTCACGCAGATGTTGAATATTACTGTAGACAAAACCTATGGGATTATTGAGTTCATGCGCCACTCCAGCCACGAGCTGACCCAAACCCGCAAGCTTCGCGCTTTGCACGAGCTGGGTTTGCGCGTTGTTAATTTCAGTATTGGCTTTTCCCAAATCTTCAACTTTCGTTTCGAGTTCCTGACGATAACCGTGCATTTTTTGAGACATATCGTTGAACTGATCTGTGAGTAGACCAATTTCGTTATCGACCGTGGGCTGAACATAAACGGGCTCGGCGGTTTCGCTCATTGTGCGCACACCATCAACAAGCTTTGATACCGGTACGATTATCTGACGAGTAAAAAAGTAGCTAAATGCCAAGAGGCATATTAGCAATATTACTACCGCACCAAAAACAAAACCGATCAACTGCTGTAGGCTCGAAGAGAGCGCCTCTTTTGAAGCTCCAACTGCCACCAAAAACTGTTGCTCACCCCACGACACGGCCGTCGAAATAAAACCATAGTTGCTTCCGTGGAGGGGTACGTCAAAGAAGTGGTTGTTGCCGCGCAAAAAATCTTCCGACATTTGAGCCTTCGTGAATCTGGCTGTGTCCAGCGTCGATAAAAATACCTCCCCCGCTGGTCCAAAAAAAATAATATCTACTTTTGTTGGCGGAATCATTCTTACTGTGGACGAACTGATCATGAAAAATGCCTCGGCATAGCCCGACCAATTGAGCGAAATGTCCTCGGATTTTCGGAGCACACTCAAAACCAAATATGTTTTTCCATTGAGAGGCTGATAGAAGGCGCGCGTGAGCGTGCTGCTCTCCTCCATCCGTTGTATCACATCTGCGGGAAGCTTGGCGCCCCACCCGTAAGTTTCGGGCACGGTGCCTTTACGAATAATTTGGTCGCCCGCACTGTCATAGAGAGAGACTCCCGAATCGATTCCACCGCTTGCATACCGCGCCAACGAGGTTTCAAGCTCCGGCACATTTGTTGTTTTCCAGTTATAAACAACGATTTTGTCTTCGACGATGTCGGTGATACGACTCTTTAAAAAGCCCTCATAGCCAGAGAGATTTTCCTGAACTTGTTGTGTGTAAACCTGTAACCTCTGAAACATTTCATCCTGCACCGCGGATTTAAAACGCGTCAAAAGAATCACAGCCACTAATAATATAGGAATAACTGACGACAAAACTAGCCATCGTACAAATAGTTTTCGAAGCGATTTATATTTTTTAGGAGCGTCGTTATTGGTCACAAGCCAAATTGTAACATCACAAAATTAAGATTGGAAGGCGTACGAAAGTACGCCGCACAAGAAGTCCGACAAAGCAACGTAGGCTCCGAGACTTTGACGATGTTCGACTAGTCTGTGGTGACTTGCTTGAGAAGTTCCAATTCGTCGAGCACTTCGCCCGATCCCATCA
>CAYNTO010000001.1:0-173005 GCA_964400355.1 uncultured Pseudobdellovibrionaceae bacterium | reverse complement strand
GTGGTGACTTGCTTGAGAAGTTCCAATTCGTCGAGCACTTCGCCCGATCCCATCACCACACACGTTAGCGGGTTCTCGGCGATGGTTACAGGCAAACCTGTGCGCTCACGAAGCAACTTGTCTAAATTGTGGAGGCTCGCGCCTCCGCCAGTAAGAACAATTCCGTTATCTACGATATCCGAGGCCAGCTCTGGCGGAGTTTTTTCGAGAGCCGTGCGAACCGCATCGACCATTTCACTCAATGGATCCATCAAGGCATCGTTGATCTGCTCACTGGTAATTTCGATTGTTTTAGGTGCTCCGGCAACTAAGTCGCGGCCCTTAATCACCATAGTTCGTACCTCGTCAAACGGGTACGCGTTTCCAATTTCGATTTTTATTTGCTCTGCCGTTCTCTCGCCAATAAGCAAATTGAACTGACGACGAACGTAGTTGATGATTGCTTCATCGAGCTTGTCTCCAGCCACTTTGATCGACTTACAGTAAACAATACCGCCCAATGAGATTACAGCCACACCCGTTGTCCCACCACCAATATCAACAACCATGCTGCCAATTGGTTCTGTAATAGGAAGACCGGCACCAATAGCCGCTGCCATTGGCTCTTCAATCAAAAACACTTCACGCGCTCCTGCAGAAAGTGCGGATTCTTTTACCGCTTTCTTTTCCACCTGAGTGATGCCATAAGGAACGCAAATAATAATACGTGGGCGAATAAAGCTCTTACTATTACCCATAGATTTAGAAATAAAATATTTGAGCATGGATTGGGTCACTTCGAAGTCGGCGATAACGCCGTCTTTGATCGGTCGAATAGCAACGATAGTACCGGGCGTTCTACCCAGCATTTCCTTGGCTTCTTTTCCAACGGCAAGCACACGGTTTTGCATGCCACGATAATTTTTTTGTACGGCGACAACCGAAGGCTCATCAATGATGATACCCTTCGCTGCTTTTGAGAAAACCAGTGTGTTTGCTGTGCCCAAATCAATCGCGAGATCGTTTGAAAACATGTCCGAAAATCTATTCCAAAAAGCCATGAAAAATCCTTTACATTTTGAGCTCACAAATACTGTAGAGATTTACAAAATAATAGTCAATGCAAGAACTTAGGGAGTACATCTTGCGGTGACAGTGCGAGAATCGTTCACCATCATCATGCGCAACTTAACGCGCAGCGAACAGTTCCGAAACGGCGCTCTTTTCCCTCGCGATTTTCTCTACCACAGTCTGCACCCGCGCTCGAACGGTGTCGCGGTCTTCTTGGTGGAGCGCGCCCAAGTATTCTCCCAAGGTTGTGAGCAGTGAGAGTCCATTGTCGGACCTCGACAGGAACAGCGGACTGCGACGCCAATAGAAGTCTTCCAAGCGAAAGCACATTTCGTGATCAAAACTAAATTTGAGTTCGGCCTTCCACAGAGCGGAGTCGATGGGTTCGTTTGCAAACTGGCGCATAGTGGTCATGATTTCAAGTGCTTCCTCGCCCCTGCGACCAACTAAATAGTTCACAATGTCTTGGGGAACGCCAAATTCGGAGGCATATCGCTCCAACTGCGTTTTGATGCGATGGATCCGCTCTTTGGTCGCCATAGGATTGAGGGGAATCCTTGTATTGGAAGCTTTTAAGGACATTTTGTGCTCAAAAGGAAAGCGTTCAAGCACCGTATCGACAATCTCCTCGGCCATCGCGCGATAGGTGGTATATTTCCCACCGGCAACCAGCGTCACACGATCGCTGTGTTTGTAGATCACGTGTTCGCGACTGGTTTTCCCCTCGGTGGACGAGTCGTCGCGCACCAGCGGACGAACGCCGGCATAACAAGAAATCACATCTTCCGGCTTTAGCCCCAAGGTTGGAAAATACTGGTTGGTCGTTTGCAGCAAATACTCCACATCGTTTTTGTCGACCAATACCTGCTCAGGTGCCCCTTTAAAGTCGGTGTCCGTTGTTCCCACAATAACAATGTCTCCACGAGGAATAACAAACACAATTCGTTGTTCCACTGCCATCACAATCCCGCGCTCCACCGGAATGCGATCGCGCCGAAACACAAGATGTATGCCCTTAGTGGGACGAAGAACGGGCTTCCAATCATTGAGAAGATGTTGGCCCGATATATCGGTCCACGGTCCTAATGCGCACACAACATGTTTGGCATTGACTGCGTATTTTTGGTTTTTCACCGTGTCGGTAATCTGCGCTTGTATGCCCGCACTGGTTTCAGCCACGGCATCGACGCTCGCATAGTTGATACAGTGAGCGCCTAAAACGTGAGCGGAGCGCAATGTTTCGATCACCAACCGATCGTCTTCCATAAACGCATCTGAATAAACCACACTGCCAACGAGGTCTGCGGACTGCAATAACGGCTCTGCACCCTGAGTGCCTTTTTTAAGAAACATTTCGTGCAGTTGAGGTGCTTCGAACAGGGAAAGAATATCGTAAAGGATCATTCCCAGTTCCATTTTTAACAATCCCACACGGGACGATTTATACACCGGCAACATAAAGCGTAGTGGATGCACCATGTGCGGCGCTATATCTAACAACAGCGTGCGCTCGGTGAGCGCTTCGTGCACCAGCCCGAATTCAAAATTTTCCAGGTAGCGAATTCCGCCGTGAACCAGCTTGCTTGAGCGAGAACTGGTACCAATTGCAAAATCCTGGGCTTCGCATACGAGAACCTTGAGTCCGCGCGAAGCCGCATCGCGGGCCACACCGGCGCCATTGATACCGCCACCAATAATCAACAGATCGTAAGTTTGGTCACTGACTTGGGAAAGAATATTTTGCCGTGTGTATTTGCTAAACATCATTAGAGCTTCGTTGTGGATATGCTGTTGATGATTCCATCTTTTTGAATGGGTAACTGATCTTTGTTTATAAACTGAAGCGACTCATGGAAGTACACTTTTTGAAAATGTTTGTCGCGCCCCCAACGGTAAATGATTTCGAAAAGATAAGTGGCCAGTGTTTCCGAGTTGGCACTGATGTGCTCTATCCACAGTGTTTGAGTCCAACCTTTAAAAAACAGTAGTGGCTGCGCCATCACATAGCCTTGCACTTTGCCCTCGTTGCGCATAACAAAGCTCCATCCGAGGGGGGCGTAGTGCTCCAGTGCTTCACGGCGCCAGAGCGCGTGCCAGGATTGCATCTCTTTTTCGATGCCCTCCCCAGGGAGTTTGTTCATCTCGAACGCCAATACGTCTTCGATGTCCTCAATGGTCATGACTTTTATTTCATCTTGCACAATCGCTCCCACAAACTTTGACACCCTGCCGGGCTGCGTACTACTCTTGAGGGCCTATGGTAGCAACAGTTCTCAAATTGGTCGACCTCTATTTAAAAAATAAACCCGGCCCTCACTACGCCGCTTTCGATGCCGATGGCACTCTGTGGGCAAATGATGTGGGCGAGAATTTTTTCCAGTACCAAATCGATCATTGCAACCTACCAGCGCTAAAAAATATTGATCCTTGGAAACACTACAAGGGACTCAAAGAAAAACATCCGCCCGAGGCCTATCTGTGGCTTGCCGAAATTTGCAAAGATTTTCCCATTGGCGAAGTGCAGGAATGGGCCATTGCAGCCGCGAAAAAATTCAAGCCCGAAGTTTTTCCAGAACAAAGAGAACTGATCAAAGCTCTACAAGAACGCGGCATCGTGATTTACGTAGTGAGTGCCTCGGTAGAATGGGCCGTAACCGGTGCGTTGCAGGTTTCAGGCTTCGAAGGTGTGAAAGCAATCGGCGTTAAGACAAAAGTGCTCGGCCGCTTAGTGAGCGATGAGCAACACGGCGCCGTTACCTGGCGCGAGGGAAAGCGCGAAGCGTTTCTCGCCATGACCGCTCTCCAGCCCCCCATGCTCAGCTGTGGGAATACTTTAGGCGATCAGCACCTTTTAGAAATGTCGAAGGGGCTTAAAATTGCCGTGCAGTCGCAGGCAAACAACTCTTTCCACGAAAACCTCTACAACGACGAACAGGATTTACTCAAACTTGCGCAACAGAATAAATGGTTGCACTTTGCGCTCTACAAATAATTGGGCTTGGAATTGATATTACTGAACGTGCGTCGCCATCACGGCTTCGATGTCGGCGATCTCTTTGGGCGCGTTCTTCGTGAGAACTTCGCGCCCACTCGATGTCACCAGGATGTCGTCTTCGATACGAATACCGATGCCGCGATATTTTTCGGGTACCGTTGTATCGTTCACCGGTATGTAGATCCCCGGTTCAATTGTCAAAGTCATTCCCGCTTCAAGTTTGCGAGAAGACCCGTTCACGATATATAGTCCGGTGTCGTGCACATCCATGCCGAGAAAGTGGCTGACGTTGTGTGGGTAATATTTAGTAAAACTTTTTGATTTTAGATTTTCCGCAACAGTGCCTTTTAAAAATCCAAGCTCAATCAATTGCTCCGTGAGTTTTTCGCGAGCGGCCTCCTGAATTTGTGCAAACGGGATACCTGGCTTTACCAACTCGATCAATTCTTTTTGGACTTTTAAAACTTTGGAGTACACGTCTTTTTGCGCATCCGAAAATTTACCGTTCAATGGATAGGTGCGGGTGATGTCGGCGGTGTAATAATTTTTTTCAGCACCGGCGTCTACCAACAGCAAATCCCCGTCTTTGGAATCGGAGTTGTTGTCGCGGTAATGGAGAATAGTGGCGTTGTCGCCAGCGGCGATAATCGAAAAATATCCCTCTCGGTGAGCCTTGCGTTTGTAGAACTCATCAAACAATATAGCCTGCATTTCTTTTTCGTTCATTCCGGCGCGCACCTTGGACATCAACACCTTGTGGGCCTGCGAGGACAGTTCTCCCGCTTCGCGCATCCACTCGATCTCCTGCTGTGATTTCACCAGGCGCATCTCACCGATGATGTCTTTACTGTCGTAAATTGGAAGGGCGCCGCGGCCTGTACGGCCCACAGTGGTGACGAATTGCTTGATGGCGCGAATCACATGAAGGTCGCGCTCACTGCCCTGCACGGAATAGTAAACACGCTCAGCTCCGGTTAGGAGTGCAGGAAGGCGCGAATAGAATTCAGAAATATCGTAAGCAGCGTCAGCACCGAACTCATTTTGCGCACCCTCAAGTCCGTAGCGAAAACCATCCCAGATTTCTTTGGCAGGATCACGGGGCCGCAAAAACATTTGAAAAGGTTTGTCACTTTTTGGTGCCAGTACCGCAATGGCATCGGGTTCCTCAAAACCGGTGGCGTAAACAAAGGAGCTGTCGGCGCGGAATCGCTCCCATGCGCCCTCCTCCCCCGAGTACAGAATCATGACTGAATCTTTTAGTGCGCCAAAGATTTTTTCTCGACGGCTCTTAAATTCCTGCAAGTTCGTATACGTTTTGTTTTTCATCACACACTCTTCTTAGAAATCGTATTTTTTTATGAGCTGATCAATTTGTGAGGCCGCGCCTTGCTTGCCAACCTGAATCAAGCGCAGGCGCTGATCAAAATCGGTCATGGAAAACGCCGACGTGTCGAGGTTGATCGTTTCGTTCACGCCCGACTTTTGCGCACTCTTAATAGCAACAGAAACTGGAACCCAGCTAAACCACTGCCATGCGGAATCATCCCAACCGCTGAAATCTTTTTGCGCTTGGCTCTCCAACACATTGATCATCACGATGAGTTCAGCGCCGTTTTTTCGAAGATAAGCGACGGCATCGCCTACCGCATAAGGAGCGGCTTTCGATTCGGCGACACTAAACAATGGCGGGTATTGCCAACAGGACCTGAGCACATTTCTAATTACACCCTTGGATAGAATTGCAGCGCCGGCGCCATCATTTTTAATGTACGTACACGCAAACGGAAGCTTGGTGGATTCGAGACGTTCCGATTTAAAGGCGGAATTGAGATAGGTGTTGTACGATGCGGCCTTGGTGGCTTGCATTTTTTTAGAGAAAATATTGGTCGCCGAAAAACTCACCTTGGGCAACTTTGAAATCTGCCAGTCCACCTCTTGACTTTGCCCATTGAGTGAATAGAGCGCGCCGATCAATGCGCCCCATTCTAACCCAACCGTTGCGACCACTGGGATTTTTTGCCGCTCCAGCTCCTGTAGAGCTCCAATCTGAGCTAGCGTTTTTGCGCCGCCGGGTCCGAAAATAATTCCCACACGAGGAGCCTTAACGGTCACAAAGCCGGGCACATTGACGACGTCACTCGAGGATGGAATCTGTGAAGTGGGCGCATCGTCATTGGGCTGAATAATCGTCGGGCGCGCAGGCTCTTGCGGGCTCGTGCGTTTACCCATGTTTTGGCAGCCGGTAAGGACAAGTGTCGAAATGGCGAAGATATGTACAAAGCTGTGGAATCTGTGGAATCGCTGAGATGAATACATGATTTATAAGAGCCTTTCCCGGTTATAAACGAAGAACTCTACTAATTGTTCGCATCCTGGGGCCAATTTGTCCAGCAGCGCAGCAGCTTCTTTTTCTAGCAGCACCAAATAATCAGAGGCAGCGGCTTTGTCCCAATAATGAAGCACACTGTTTTCAGAAGTTTCGTTGTCGAGGAGATCATCTTTAATCTGAAAGGCGATACCCAACTTTTCGCCCACTGTTCGCAATGTCCCCGCCTGCGCGGTGGCCATGCCAGCCAGAATACCCGCACCCTCAACGGCAGCAGCAATCAGTGCGGCCGTCTTACCTTTATGGGAAACGATCAAACTCTCCACGGAATCCATGCGGGAGCCAAGACCCATATCCATGGCTTGTCCACCCACCATTCCAGAACTTCCCGCCGCACGCGATAGAGCGCTGACCAGCGCTAGTCCTTGCGCAGGAGCTTGCGTGTAGTGGCTACCAATAATCACAAATGCCTCCGTAAGAAGGCCATCTCCAGCAAGAAGTGCCAGCGCCTCTCCAAACTTGACATGGTTCGTGGGCTGACCCCGGCGTTCATTATCATCGTCCATACAGGGGAGATCATCGTGTATGAGTGAATACGTGTGAATCATTTCGAGTGCTGCCGCATACGGGAGCGCTTGCTCGCGATCTACCTTGAGAATCTCCGCCATCTGTAGACACAATGATGGGCGAAAGCGCTTTCCTCCATTGTTGAGTGAATAGGTCATGGACTCCAAAAGTTGGGGTGAAAAAAGTTGAATGTTCATAGAGCGCTTCTCGAAGTAGTGTTGGAGAAAGCGGTTCACCTCATCGGCATGACTGATCATGGGTACTAGCGCTCAAGCTTTTCGGTAACAGCATTGCCTTTGTCATCGACCGAGAGAAGCACTTGTACTTTTTGTTCGGCCTGCTCGAGTTCCTTATGACAATCTTGCGAGAGGCGCACGCCCTCTTCAAACAACTTGATGGATTCTTCCAGCGTTTGTCCGTTGCTTTCCATTTTGGCTACGATCTCTTCGAGGCGACCGAGTTTTTTCTCAAAATCCATAACGACTCCTTACTTTTTCTTTAATTCTTTAATTTGCGAAATGATTTCTCCATCAGCGACAAGTGTCGATATATCCTGACCAACTTTTACCTGATCGACGGACTTAATGGATTTGCTATCATGAAAACTGATGGAATACCCTCGCGACAACACCTTGAGCGGACTCAGGCTGTCGAGCATCGCTGCAGCTTGCGAGGACTTCGTGCGCGCGCGCTCAAGCTGCAAGCGCATTTGACGGCGAAGATCGTCAGCGATTCCATCCACATGCATTTTACGATTGGCAATGGCGCTCTTCGGACTCGGCAAACGGCCTTTTAAAACCTCGACGCGCATTTGTTTGCTCTTACGAAAATTACTCCACGCCAGGGTCAGGCGCAGCGTGAGCTCATCACAACGCTGAATGAGATCTTCCAATTTGCGCTGAGGATCGATCAACCTCTTTTGCAAACTGATAACCGCCGTTGCGCGACGTTCGAGCACCAGTTGCATGGATTTCTTAAGGCGCATCGACAAATTCGAAATTTTCTCGGTGATCTCTCCCGCACTTTGCGCCACAAGTTCGGCTGCAGCCGATGGCGTCGGTGCGCGCACATCGGCGACAAAATCAGCAATGGTGAAATCGATTTCGTGTCCAACGGCGGAAATGATTGGAATTTTCGAGGCAAAAATAGCGCGTGCGACGATTTCTTCATTGAAGCACCATAAATCTTCGATGGAGCCCCCACCGCGACCTACGATCAACACGTCGAATGTTCCGAGCCGGTTGGCCATTTCGATTCCGCGCACCACTTCCCGCGCCGAACCATCGCCCTGAACGCGAGCTGGGATCAATGTGATTTGGCCATTCTTATAGCGCCGCGAGAGCACGTTGAGAATATCTTGAATCGCAGCGCCCGTGGGCGATGTCACGATCCCAATGTGTTTGGGAAGCGCCGGCAGCTTTTGCTTGTGCTCAGGTGCGAACAAGCCCTCAAGGCGCAACTTATCTTTGAGTTGTTCGAACGCTTTTTGCAAAGCGCCCGCGCCCACCGGCTCCATGGTTTCACAGGTGATGGAATAATCGCCGCGTGGCTCATAAACCGAAATGCGCCCCCGCACGATCACTTCCATTCCGGCCGCTGGACGAAATTTAAGTTTGGAATTGTAGCCCTTAAACATGTTCGCTTTGATCTGCGACTTGGCATCTTTGAGACTAAAATAAAAATGGCCTGACGAGTGCGCAGTAAAATTGGAAATCTCTCCACGCAACCACACCAGAGGAAACTGCTTTTCGATTGTGCCTTTTAAGAGGTTGTTGATTTCTGAAATAGAGTAAACGCTGGGCTCCGCACTTTCTGGAGCCTCCGCAACCATGTCCACTGGCTCAGCCACCGTCTCCGCAACCGTTGCCAGTGTTCCCAACGACAACTGATCCGTGTCCGCTGTTTTCGCGCGCGGAGAAATATCAGGCCCCGGCTCAAGCAATGTGACCCACTTGTCAGCAATAGGTGCGCTGGCTTTTTTGTCTGTAGTATTACTTTTTCGCGAAGTTTTGTCTGTACTCATAGGCCCCACAGCAAATTAGTGGTCTACAAGCGAAGGGTCAAATTTTTTTAAAGATTTCCGAGCGGATTGTCGCAGCTCGTGGGAGAAAAAAGGCAAAAAAAATTCTGTGGCGCTGAAGAAACAAGGAAATCCCAAGTCGCAAAGTGGGTGACCATGATAGAAACTTTAGGCTTCCCACCTTAAAGTGGGCCTGCACACCATTTCCAGGGACAGTCCCCTAAATAATGCTTGTAGGATTTCTGTATTCTTAGCTTATGCCACAGAACCTGTACTCATAGTAACAAAGCTTTCTAACAACGTCAGGATTTTTTGCTGGATCTGGCCCGAAATGTCGCAACTGGACTCGAGAATACCTGTTCTATTCCGATACACTTTTATGGACATTGAAACTCTTGATAATTTAACCAAATGGGTCGCCTTCTTTTACGGCGTGTTGATGTTTTTTGTCTTGGAATTTCCACCACTTCGTGCTGTGGAATCTAAGAAGCCCGAGCTGTTTCTCATTTTGAGACGCCACCAGGGCATTGCCCTTTTTTGTATGTGGTTCAGCGCAGCGTGGATCCTTCAAGATATCTGGATCACTCTATAATCGATTAGGTTGAATCTCTTTGAGATTTTTTACGTTTTTTCGGTGAAAAGGTCTTAAGTCGAGACACTCATCCGCCGATAATATTGATGACACAGGGGGAACCATGCGCAAAGCATTGTCTACTATCACATCTGGATTTGTCGCATTCACATTTGCCTGCTCCGCTTTCGCAGCAGAGGTGGAAGTGAGTGAAACACAAAAAGCCTGCGGCAAAGCCTTGGACCGCGCTTATGATCGCATGCTTGATGAACGCTCTAGCAACTCCCAAAAAGTAAACACCTCTAGCAACAACGCCGACAATTCCTCGAACAACTCCTCGGGCGGCGGCGGAAACGCGGTGGGTGACTTGGTCAATAAAATTGCCGAGGGGAATCAGAAAAAAGCGGAGCTCATGAAACAAAAAATGGAGCAGGATCGCCAAATTAACACCGAACAGTATAAGCAGGTCATGTCCATTGAGGACAAAGAGCGTGAAATCGCTAAAGAGAAGAGTAAACTTCCGATAGAGATTAAAAAAGCCGAATTCGAACGCAAAAAAGCCGAAGCGGAAGTGCGCATGAAATGCCAGGCGCAAGCCCAAAAATCCTACGATGACCTCATCGGGGTAACCGCCTTGAAAGTAAAAGCCTCTCAGCTCTCTTCCAACTCTCTGAGCTCGGTCCGCGGTTCGAAATCGCGCATGCGTTCAAAACGTAAAGAGTTCTACGATCGCTGTATGGCGGATCCCACGACACAGGACGTGCTTCAGTTGGCTATCGATGAACTGGACATGAAGCTTTACAATTTTAATATTCAGGCAGGTATCTACAACGCGGACTTAGAGTACACACGCAGCAAGCTTCCAAAACTTGTAAACCATATGGACGAGCAGCGCCGCTACGTCGCCCAGGCCACTGACTTACAAATCAATGCCGTCGATCAGCAACAGCAACAGCAACAAATGGGTCTGATGTTTGCGGTTCTCACGAGCGCAGCCACTTCCGGTACCCGACAAAAAGCAGCCGCGAGTTATAGCTCTGCCGATGAAATTCTCAACAATTGGGAATCGATTCAAAAGAAATGCTTAAATCCTGACTATAGACCTTACGAAGTTCCTTCGGATTTGTATGGTGCCTTTCGCGAAGTGAATGAGGTTTGCAGACCGTCATCGGTGAACAATCCAGAAACTGCTTGCGTCAAGAGTAGCGGACGCTCCAGTGAGCGCCCACGCAGTGGGAACAGCACGATCGGCAATTAAGCGGCACCATTCAGTAGCAATATCGACGAAAGCCCAATACTCAATTGGGCTTTTTTATTTATGCGCCCAGCACTCGTTTATTTTTGTGCTAAAGGCTTGGATTTGTTGAACTCCCAGTACTACTCCTTTAAACTAACAGTTCGTTCTCCCTAGCGAGAATTTTGGTTGAATCAGGAGGCCCCCTTTGGGACGCACTAAGAAAATTTTATGGACGATTGCAGCCATAAATGTATCGGTTATTGTTTTGGTCGCTATTGCATCTGCGGCCTACGTTTTTTACGAATATCAAAACTTACCGAAGCTCTTCACGGTGGAAGACTACAAACCCCTTCTTTCGAGCGATATTTTTTCGCGCGACGGTGAAAAAATCGGTGAGCTTTATAGCAAAAAACAAGGTGTGCGCTATCTCACTCCTTATGAAAAAATGCCCACGATGCTGGTCAATGCCTTTCTCGCTGCAGAGGACGATACGTTTTTTTCGCACGGAGGCTTTAATTTTTATGCCATTGCTCGCGCTATTTGGGTGAATGTGGTTTCCGGGCACCGGCGCCAAGGAGCTTCGACGATTTCGCAACAAACGGCGCGCTCGTTGTTCCTAACTTCGGAGAAAACTTACATTCGTAAATTGCGCGAAGCCCTGCTCACTCACAAAATGGAGAAACATCTCACTAAAGAGAATATCCTCTATTTGTACCTGAACCAAATCTATTTAGGCCAGGGTTCTTACGGTGTTGCCGCTGCTGCAGAGACGTATTTTAGAAAAACTTTGGACAAACTCACAATCGCCGAAATGGCCATGCTCGCGGGCCTGCCGACATCACCAAGCCGCATGAATCCCGTGGTCAGCCCTACCCGTGCGAAAGAGCGCCAAGTTTACGTGTTGGGACGCATGCTTGAAGAGGGCTTTATTACCGATGAGCAACTCGAGCAAGCGCGCAACGAAGTTTTGCGCGTGCAAGTGCGCAAAACTTATAAAGAGACCGGTCCTTATTTTGTGGAGACTGTTCGTCAACTTTTAACCAAAGAACTCGGCGATACCGCTGTGTATGAACAAGGTCTTAAAATTTATACCTCGCTGGATATTAAAGCACAGGCTGAAGC
Source organism: uncultured Pseudobdellovibrionaceae bacterium (assembly GCA_964400355.1). GTDB lineage: Bacteria > Bdellovibrionota > Bdellovibrionia > Bdellovibrionales > JAGQZY01 > JACKAL01. Next base: position 161,117 of record CAYNTO010000001.1, on the reverse strand, counting down.
CATGGCCAGTGTCCAAAAGGGCCTTCGCGCAGTAGATAAACGTCGCGGCTACCGTGGCCCAAAAAGTAAATTGGATCTAAAAGATCCTGAAATCCTTACTGCTCACTTAAAAGCCCTTAGCGAATCTATGACAAAAGCTAAAAAGGGTGAGTTCGAGATTCAAGCAGATGGCACCGTCACTCTCACTAAAGATGACGAGAAAAAAAATAAGTCGGCACTGCCATTTTATATTAGCCTCCAGGACATCGTTGAGGGCGTAGTTACTAAAGTCGATGATGGTGCGGGCCTCGTGTACGTGAGTATTCCTGAGGGCAAAGGCGTGATTCCCCTTGCCGACATGGCCTGGGCACGTAAAGAAAACCCCGAGCTGCACTACGGCGAACATCTCCACATTAAAAAGCCGTCGTCGGCGCTCGCCGCGGGTGATGTGATCGACGTTAGAGTTTTGTCGACCACCTTTGTACCCAATTCTTCTAAAAATAAAAAAGGCAATAAATCTAGCGAAGACCTTACGCATCTTTTTCATTTGGCTCTCGAGCAAGAACCCGAAGTGCAAGGTGCCATGCTCTCGTTCGACATGGAAACGCGCGATATCGTGGCCATGGTGGGCGGGCTCGACTACTCGCGCTTTAAATTCAATCGCACCTATCAGGCGAACCGCCAAAGCGGCTCCTCCTTTAAACCTATCGTATATGCAGCGGGCCTCGAATCAGGGTTCACGGTGGCCACTCCGATTATGGGCTCTCCGGTTGTTTACGGCACTCAAACTGTCGAAGCATCTTCAGACACTAAAGCCGCAGAGGCGGGAGCGTCGCAAACAGAAGTGTGGAAACCTGAAAATTATGACGGCTCCTTCACCGGCGACATTCTTATGCGTAATGCACTTAAGCGTTCGCTCAACATGCCGACAATTCGAATTCTTGAGAAGGCCACCACGGCTTACGCGGCCGAGTACGCGCGCCGCCTGGGAATTTTTAGCCCGCTCAACATGGACATGTCGCTGGCACTGGGTTCCAGCGGGATTTCCATGTACGAGATGACAAAGGCGTTTGCTATTTTCGCAAACGAAGGAAAGCGTTTTGTTCCCATCCTGGTGCGGGAGGTGAAAACACAAACGGGTGAAACATTGGTGAAGAATCTTTCTCTCGACTTGCGCTTTAAAGACAAACTCGATGCACTCGAGCAGGAATTTCAACAAAAACGCGAGGATTATAAAAAGAAGCTCGAGGCCTACGAGCGTCGTATGGCCTCAAGCCCGATTCCAGAAAATGGTGTTACCGAGAAACCTCCCGTGAATGGCTTTTTTTACAACAATCCAGATCAGCTGATCTCGCCAAACACCGCGTATCTTGTAACCAATATGCTCCAGGGTGTGGCCATGGAGCCCGATGGCACCGGAGGCAAGGCAGCGGCACTGGGCCGCCCCGTGGCGGGTAAAACCGGTACAACCAATGGTTATTTTGATGCCTGGTTTCTTGGGTTTTCTGCGCAATACATCTCTAGCGTATGGGTGGGCTTTGATACCGAAAAAATCGTGGGTCGCGGTGAAACTGGAAGTAGTTCCGCGCTACCGATCTGGATGGATTATATGGAAACAGTTCACCAAGGTTTACCTGTGTTGAGTTTTGAGCCGCCGCCCGACATCGTATTTGCCAACGTGAACAAAGACACTGGAAAGCGCGACCCCAATGGACTGCGTCTTCCGTTTGTTCGAGGTACTGAGCCCGGAGCTGCGCCACAGACGTTTGAAGAGCAGCAGGTAGAAGAGAAAGACTTTTTGCGCGAGAGTTTTTAGCGCGTCTCGTCGGTACGTCGAAGAACGTACCGTCGCACCCCGATTCGAAGTATAATCGTCCGTTAATATGGCTGATATTTCTCTTCGAAACATTACTCAGAACAATCTCAAGAATGTGGATATAAAAATCCCACTCGGTTCGTTCACTGTTGTCTGTGGGCCCAGTGGTTCCGGGAAAAGTTCGCTCGCCTTCGAAACCTTGTACGCCGAAGGGCAACGTCGTTACATCGAAAGCCTTAATAGTTATGCTCGGCAGTTTTTAAATAAAGCGCCGAAACCGCATGTGGAGTTTGTGGAAAACATCCCACCGGCCATTGCGTTGGAGCAGCGAAATTCGGTGCGCAACTCGCGCTCCACCGTGGGCACGAGCTCCGATGTGCTGGATTATTTACGATTGTTTTTCGCCAGCGTCGGATCGCCCATGTGCCCGAACGGCCACGGGCTTATCGAGAGGCACCCGGCCGCTATACTCGCTCCGCACTTGGCGGCAAATCACAAAGGCAAACGTTTTTATCTGTTAGCACCTATCTACAAGGAACAGCAGATTCTACCCGACACGAAAATCATCAAGCAGTTCATCGCTGATGGCTATTCGCGTTTCGTTGTTCCCAAAAATAGCAAAACGTTAGCGTCGTTTGATGATTTTGGAACAGTTGTGGATTTAGATGCAAAGACAAAGTCATCCGCAGTGCCTAAGAAGGATTTTTACTTGGTGATCGATCGCTTTGGAGTAAACCCCGAGGACCTGGGTCGTTTGTCCGATTCTTTGCGCCAAGCTTATCACGCCAGCGTTCACTACAATCGAACACTCACCTCGGGCCGCTTGATTCTGGTTTCGACGGAAGGCGAAGTCTTGCATTTTACTGAAGGCCTGACATGCAACGAGTGCGGATTTTATTACAGCAACATCACCCCACAACTTTTTAGTTTTAATTCTCCAGCGGGAGCCTGTCCGACATGCAATGGCTTTGGTAATGCGCTGATTCTCGACGAAGATAAAATTATTCCCAACCCCAACTTGAGTGTGGATCAGGGCGCACTCCTACCCTTTAATATGCCCAGCGCTTCCGAGGATCGCCGCGAGCTCTTAAAGTATTGTAAGGCAAAGGGAATAAGCACCACCACGCCATGGAAAGATCTTCCCAAGAAAGAACAAAAGCTGTTGTGGAATGGAGATACTAAATTTTGGGGCGTGACCGGCCTGTTTGAGTATCTGGAAACCAAAAAATATAAAATGCATGTCCGTGTTTTCTTGTCGCGCTTTAAAAGTTCCTTCCCCTGCAAAGAATGTCATGGCGGGCGATTGCGGCCGATCACTAAATCCATACTGTTGGGCGGTAAGCCGATCCAGGAAATCTCCCATTACACTATTCGCGAAGCGCTGGAGTGGTTGCGGGCGCTTCCTCTCACCAAGCAACAAAAGTCGGCAGTGGTTGAAGTGTACTCTCAACTTTCCAGCCGTTTGGAGTTTCTCGACAACATCGGTGTGCATTACTTGTCGCTGGATCGCCCCACGCGCACGCTCTCTGGCGGCGAATACCAGCGTATGATGCTAGCAAAGCAGTTGGGTATGGGCCTGTGTGAGACACTCTACGTTCTCGACGAGCCGACGATTGGCTTGCACCCGCGAGACAATGAGCGGCTCATCTTACAGCTCAAACATTTAAATTCTCTGGGTAACACTATGGTCATCGTCGAGCACGACGAGGACGTGATTAAAAACAGTGAACGAATTATCGAGTTGGGGCCTGGCTCGGGCTCTCTGGGCGGAGAAATTGTTTATTCTGGGGAAACTAAAAGTTTTCTCAAGAGTAAAGATTCGCTAACGGCGGGCTACATTCAAAAAGTAACTGCCGGAGTGCCGATCAATCCGCGCATCGTGGACATGTCCACCTATAAATATACAATTGGGCTTGAGGGATGCACGGGCAACAATTTACGAAACGTGGATTTTAAATTCCCTCTCAACCGCATTGTCACCGTTACCGGCGTGAGCGGTTCTGGAAAATCCACGCTCGTCACGCAGACTCTGTATCCTGCTTTGGCGCGCGCACTCAACCAGGAATTTGTTAAGGGCCAGCCCTTCAAGAAAATGACCGGTGCCGATCAGCTCTCCTCTGTGCTCTACATCGATCAAGAATCCGTCGGGCGCACCGAGCGCAGTAATATTCTCACCTATCTTAAAATTTTCGATTACATCCGGGAGATCTATTCCAGTTTGCCACTTGCGAAAGAGCGCGGCTACACGCCAGGCACTTTTAGCTTAAACGTCGACGGCGGCCGCTGCCCTGTGTGCCGTGGTTTGGGATACGAAGAGATCGATATGGTCTTTATGGACAACTTGCGCGTACCGTGTGAGGCGTGCCGTGGGAAAAAATATCAGGCACAAATTCTCGAGCTCACCTTTAAGGGCAAAAACGTTTACGAAGTTTTGCAGCTGACCGTGCAACAAGCCATGGATTTTTTTGTTTCACATCCTCAAATCCGCAGACCGCTTTCGATGCTGAAAGAGGTGGGTTTAGAATACCTGCAGATTGGGCAAAACACCTCAACATTCAGTGGCGGCGAAATCCAGCGCTTAAAAGTAGCCAAAGAAATCCTCGAATCCAAACATCAGGACACACTCTACATTTTGGATGAGCCCACAACTGGTCTCCATTTTCGCGAAGTGCATTTACTTATGAACGTTCTCAATAAAATAGTAGAGCTGGGTGGCAGCGTTCTACTGATCGAACACAATATGGACGTCATTGCCCGCTCCGACTATATTATAGATATAGGCCCCGAAGCTGGCAAAGAGGGTGGAAAGATCGTAGCCCAAGGCTCGCCTCTCGAGATTGCCAACAAGAAAACCCATACTTCTCGGTTTTTGAAAGAGCATCTTTCTATTTAGAATATAAAGCGCCGGTTTTGAGGTTAGAGGATTTTAGCTTTTGAATCAGCCGCTACGGGAGAGTCGCGCATCCATGCGCTCTTGCTTGGCGCTTCCTGCGCCAAGACTCCCTTCGCGCCCGATTCAAAAGCTAAAATCCTCTAACCTCAAAACCTCGTACTTCATCGAAAAAGAAGACAGTCTTTAACATCGAAAATTACGAGTCCATCAACGTCGGCAACCCCGTCGATGCTCTTTGATGAGCTACGAACCGCAATTCGCGCGATACCGTAGGAAAAGATAAGCTCCATATTTTCGTATCTATATATAGTCTACCCTGCTCAAGTACCCTCATTCTCGCTGCATCCACCCTCCAAATCAGCCCTCCTCATTCCCCTCCCATACCAACCAAGGAGAGCGGCCCCGCCGCGACCTCCGCATAAATAAGTAGGGCCTCCTCAGTAAGCGTCTCTTGCAACGTACCGGTGGTTTGCGTTGGCTTAGATTTCCTTTCGTTGTATCGCCCGCGAAGGGAGTCTGGGCGCAGGAAGCGCCCAGTGAGAGCGCATGGATGCGCGACCCTCCCGAAGCGGGTGATGCAACGAAAGGAAATCTAAGCCAACGCAAACCACAGCTCACACCACAGACCCAACGATGGTCCATATAAAGTCCAGGTCGAGGTGAGAGCGCACGATCGGCCTTCATGTTGTTTAAAGTTTTGACGATAAGCTGTTGAGACTTTTTACAGGCATTCCAAAGGAGCCCTTACATGATGATCAATTGGGAAGAATTTGAACACATCCACGTGATCAAAAAACTGAAGCACATTCTCGCTTCGTGGTGGAATATCGACGTGGTTTTTACAGATGAAACCGGCGTTATTCGAGGCTTTAACCAGGTCGACATGACTCCAGTGAACAAAAGTGTTTTCCATGCGCTCAGCAGCGAAAGTGCCCGTCTCGGCCTCACCGACATGGTGAACTCTGCGCTAGTTGATTTGCGCCAAACACAGAACAAATGCTCCATTAAAAAGTGGGCACAGACTGGGTTTGATGTTGCAGTTTTTCCAATAGAAATCGAACGTGAATTTATGGGCACCGTGCTGGCTATTGGCTTCGTTAAAGATGTGAACGAAACCAATCGTGCTGCGGAGATCAAAGATTCTATGGGTGCCTTAGGTGTACCTGCCGCTGAGTTGGCAGCCGCTGTGAGCGCCATTCGATTCCTTGCCGCCGACGAGAAAGATCATTTCTTAGATTTGGTCGAACTCATCTCTCGCGAAATCGTAACTCTCCACTTAGAAATTACCAGCCGCGAAGAGCGCATCAAAGAACTCAACAAAGAGTTGGGTAGCCGCTACAAATACGACAACATGATTGGCAAATCAAAAGCCATGCAGAGCCTGTACGCTCTTTTGGACAAAATCAAATCCGCGGATAGCACCGTTCTTATCCAAGGCGAAAACGGTACCGGTAAAGAATTGATTGCGAAATCGATTCACTACAACTCTGTTCGCAAAGATCGCTCTTTCGTGATCCAGAACTGTTCGGCGTTCAATGACAATCTTTTGGAATCAGAACTCTTTGGTCACTCTAAAGGATCGTTCACTGGCGCTCATAAAGACAAAAAAGGTCTTTTCGAAATCGCCGACAAAGGAACATTCTTTCTCGATGAAATCGGTGATACGTCTCCACAAATGCAAGTTAAATTGCTACGCGTTCTTCAGGAAGGAACGTTCACTCCTGTGGGTGCTCTCGAAATGAAAAAAGTAGATGTACGAATTGTGGCCGCTACAAACAGAAACTTACGTGAGATGGTAGAAGAAGGCACGTTCCGTGAGGATCTTTACTATCGCTTAAACGTAATTAATCTCCGCGTGCCACCACTTCGTGAACGCAAAGAAGATATTCCATTGTTGACGGAGTTCTTCATCGAACACGCATGCAAAAAAGCGGGCCTTCCTAAAAAAATTCTTACTAAGCGCGCTCTTGAGAAACTTTACGACTACGCTTTCCCAGGAAACGTTCGAGAACTCCAAAACGAAATGGAACGCCTCGTTGTTCTCTCAGGTACTGAGCAAAAACTGATCGTTGATATGCTTTCGCCAAAAATTGTGGAGTCCAATGAGGCTTCCAAGGTTCAAGGCGCGCGCGTGTCAGGTTCTTTAAAGGACGCCATTGAGGATCTCGAAAAGGAACTGATCAAAGAGGGTTTACGCCGTACCGGTTGGAACAAATCAAAGCTCGCAAAAGAGCTTGGTATCAGCCGCGCGGGCCTGATCATGAAAGTGGAAAAATACGGTTTAGACAAGCGTCGCTTGGCTGGAGTCGCTGGCGGTGGAGACAGAACTAAATAATCTGTGCTGCCGTCGTCCTTCCCAAAACTAATAAGAGCACCCTAGGGTGCTCTTTTTTTATTGAACCGCCAAGACAACGGCCCACACTCTAGACAGCCATGCAAAAAAGTAAATAAGGCACCACCACCCTCGAGAAACGCCCCATCTTGGGTTATATTTAAGACTTCATGAAAAGCGTATGGGTACTGCTAACCGCACTTCATTTATCATTTCCGGCATTGGCTTCGGGCCCGTCGTGCTATTCCCTTTTTGAGCGCTCGGAAACTTTATACGTGGAGTCTCTAGAGGCTGGTTACGCCTCACCGCTTGTGAATCGCATCGATAGCGACAACTTACTCACCGTGTTCAGCCATAACTTTATAAAAAACAATAGCGATGTCTTTGGCGCCAAAGCCGTCGGAATCGCGATGCCGGGAGAACGGCCTCAAGTGGTGTTCTTTGCCACCGGTGAAGGGCATAAGAGCTGGGATGTACATCACGCCGAGGCGCTAAATGTTCTTTTAAAAAGTCGTGGCTTTCATGATGTGCAGAGACACAATATTTCGCGCGAAGTATTGCCGCACGTACAGGGCTACGAATTCACTCTGGAAAATGTGGCTGGCCGCTGGATCATCACAAAACTGCGCATTGATTCTGGAATCACCCAGCTCCAGATAGTTTCACAGACACCGCTTTGGATGGCTTCACAACAGGCCTTGCTTGTGGAAATTCAGCGCCTCATTCCAAAAGACCTCCGCAGTTTCGACACCCCTGCACTCCCACCGCAGCTGCAGTTTCGCGAATGGGCGTGGCTCCGCCAGCGCGTTGACCTTGATAGTTTTGATTAAAGAAAAGATTTATTAAAAATATTTTTTTATCACCGAGCTCAAATTATCGAGCTTGGTCACGCGAACCGCTGAGAAATCCTTAAACACATCAAGCTGCGTACCGTTGGCAAACAGAGCATAAGCGTGGCCATTATCTGCAAGTGATCGATGGATCTCAATGCACTGAAAATCAGATCCCTTGAGCACCTGATTGACGGCTTCGAAAACACGCGCGAGCTGTTCGGACTCAACGCACACCAAATTGGATTCCGCGCGGACAGCTTTTTGTTTAAAGTAAGCAGGTAGAACCTCTGCATGGGCCTCGGCAAGAGTTCCTGTCTCTACACTGTTTAGCTTGAGCGCAGGCGTAGCTTCGCCAGCATAAACCAAAACGTATCCGCCGCGATGGTGCGCGCCTGTCTCTAAAACCGCATTTGGATCACTGATGGAATTGAGTGCCTTGAGAAGATCCGAATAATTTTTGTAACAGAAAATCGAAAGGGTCATTAGATTCTTTCTTTTTCGATGTGGAGTGTGACTATCCGTTCAACTGCCCGCTGACGTACCCGTGTCCGTGCGTGGCTACCTGCACGACTGCATCGCTTCGTAATATTGTGTATGTAAATTCCGGCTAGAACGCAATTGTTTTGTAGCTTCTTTAAATTCACTCGCTACCATGCGTGAGTTTTTGCAGTGTTTTTTATAGGAGACCAGCGCCGCATCAAACTGCTTAGCTCGAAATTCACTCTCCGCCAAACGAAGTAGTGACGCCACGTCGTCTTTTTTAACCGCAAGTACGGTTTTGTAGCGCTCTACAGCCGATACAAAATCTTTTTCATCAAAAAGTAAATCCGCTAACGTTTTTTGCGCATGGTAGTGCTTAGGGAAGTCTTTCGCCGTCTGCTTGAGCATTTTCATACGCTCTTCGGGCCCAACCTTTACGCCTTTAACCTCGGCCAAATAAATGTGCGACATCACATCGCGGGGATTCGCCGTAATTGCCCTCTGACAAGCCACCACGCCTTGGTCCCACAACGAGGCTTTAGTGAACAGCTCACACTTTAAAGGGTTGTGAGTTTCATAATCTCCGGTTTTCTCTTCCATTGTTTTGATAACATGGACGGCGTCGAATGCGTAATAGGGATAGAATTCCTTGAGTAGATCGACCCATGCAATATAAATTTCTTCATTTTTTGGCTCCAACTCCACCGCTGCACGCAGCGTGAGGAGCGCGGTGTTGGCGTGTTTCATTCGCCGCTCCTCCATGCGCTCACTGTTGGCCATAGCCACGTAGATTTTTGCCTCTTCCATTTTTAGCTCTGCTGAAGGTTTATTTTTTGCCTGCATATGACCGACCAACGCCGTCGCTGATGTAAAATCTTTTATTTCATTGTAGGCGTCCAGCACCATGTAGCTATTTGCGGGATCGAGATTTTTTTGTACTGGTTGCGCAATACGAATCAGATCTTTCCATTTGGATTTTTCATGGTAGTGCTTAATAAGAAATTTTACGGATGTGATGCTTTGCGGATCCTTGCTGATATTCGCCTCAAGTTTTTCCACTTCGGATGAGGCGAGTTCACGGTCGAACGCGCTCGCCGGAGCGACAAAAGCAATCGCCGAACCCATTAAAAGCATAAGGAAAACACTCACTTGCAAGAGAGCGAATTTCTTCAGTCTAAGAGCAAATTTTCCGATAAAGATCATGCACAGTATTGATCGGCAGATTGATCGCTACTCTTGAGGGAAAAAAGTGCAAGAAGGCAATAAAATACAGCTACTTATGCGTGCGCTCGCGCGCCCACTACGTTCGTCCGGAACACGTCTAAAAGACAATTCTGGTCAGGCCGTCGTGGAGTATATGCTGGTCCTTGTTGTCACCATAGGTATCATCATGGGCGTGATGTACCAGTTCAATTCGGCCTTTAAAAAATACGTCCAGTCCTACTTTGGTGAATATGTCGCCTGCCTTTTAGAGACCGGCGAAATGCCTTCTCTCGGCGGTGAAGGTGGTGCCAACGCCGAAGCCTGCAGTTCTAGCTTTGAACCTTTTTCGTTAGCAAATGGTCGTCCGATGAGCCCCGGCGCGGGAGGAAACGGTGACGAAAAAGGATCTGGTAGTAGCGGTGGTCGAAGTCCGAGCGGTGGTCGCGTGGGCGCTTCGCGAAATGGAGCACTTCGTGCTGCCAAAATCACTCGCAACATGTCCACTCGCAATGCAGACGGCTCGTCGAGCTCGAGCTCATCTGGTGCCAGCGAAGAAAATAAAAAAAGAGTCTCCCGCAAGGGAGCTACCTCCAATCCATCGTACAGTATGCGCACCAATCGTATGCGTGAACAAGGGCAGATTCCGCTCTCTTCTTCGTTCTCGATGGGCGGAATGCAAAAAGATAAAAAATCATTCACCGCACGAATCAATCCCGCGGGGAAAAAAGGATCCGAAGGCAGCTCCAATAGAGGCCGCATCAAGGTGGATCCACAAAATTTCCGCAAAGTGGCTTCGGAAGAGGGATCGCTGGAACTCGGCTTGTCTTTTGGCGATTACATTCGCTACATCATCATCTTTGGTCTTATCGTGATGATTATTGTGTTCTTCGGCGGTCAGCTCTTCCAACTCAAAAAAGGCTACAACAGCTAACGTGAGTGTTGCGATCTTGCAAAATTATCACATCGTTGATGTGTAATTTTATTCACATCTTTATGTGTCGCATGTAATTCATTGAAAAATTATCAGACAGGTTCATCATGTAAAAAAACAGGAGGACCGTATGTCGAACAGATTCGCATTTTCTTTTTTTCTTTTCGCCGCCTTAGGATTTGAAAGCTCCTTTGCCGCTCTCAAATCTAACAGTCGCGAGGAACCAACAATCTCCATTAAAACAGATTACATGCAGGGCTTGAATGCTCCGTGGGATTTGGCCTTTAATAAAGATGGCGTGCTCTTTTACACAGAAAAGTGTGCCGGCCTCTCTGTGCGCAATGCTGATGGCACCTCTCTTCGCCTTTTTGGCACTAACGGGTCCATCATGGTTGCAGAGGATTTTTTCTGCCAGGGTCAGTCGGGAATGCACGGGGTAGCTCTCGATCCGGCATTTGATACAAATCAAACTCTCTACGTGTTTATGCCCTCCAATTTCGACGGCAGAAAAACAAATCACATTGTAAAACTCCAGCTAGACGCAGCTTTCACTCAAGTTCTCGCGCGAACGGATATCGTTAAAGATATTCCATTTAAGGAAATTGCCAACTCGTGGGGAAATCCCGGCTCGCACAGCGGTGGGCGTGTTCGTTTTGGCCCAGATGGATTCTTGTATATCACTACAGGCGACAATCACAACGGTACAATTCCACAGGATCTCATGGTTCTCGGCGGAAAAGTTCTTCGTGTAGACACCAATGGTGCGGCCGCGCCTGGTAACAACACTCCTGCGGGCGGCGATCCACGTGTATACACTTACGGACACAGAAATGTTCAAGGCCTGACCTTCCACCCCGTCACCGGCCAAGCATTTGTTGCCGAACATGGTCCAAACCATAGCGACGAAGTAACGGCGCTTGTCGCTGGCGGTAACGGCGGCTGGGATCCAAAGCCCGAGGCAGGGGTTACATGTGCCGACAACTATTGCGGATACACATCAAACAAAATCGACGGCACACCGACCCCAATGACCGATTTAACCAAGTTTCCAGATGCACTACCTCCGCTCCTGAGTAACGATGACTCTCAGGGTATGGGGCCACTCACATTTATCACGGGTTCTCAGTGGAAAGATTGGGAGAACACTTTGATTGTGGGCATTATGGGAGACAATTCTGTGCAGCTGATCAAGATTGACGATCAGAACAAACTCTTAGGTGTGTCGAGCCCTAAGACACCCTCTGAGCGCGCGCGCTCGATCGTACAGGGGCCAGATGGTTTGCTTTATATAGCCACCGATGCCGGTAATATCTGGCAAGTAACACCTAATTGATACTTTTATTATTGTTAAATTCTTTGAGGGGGAGATTTATTCTCCCCTCCGATTTTAAATTTCGATTTTATACTCTTCAAAGTGCAGCTTTAAGTCTGTGCGAAAGATAACCGGCACACCCAGTTCTTCTTCGAAGTAGTCCATCATTTCACTCTCTTCACTGTAAACCCAATTCACAATATCGGTATGACAATGAATGATCACCGGTTGAGTGATGGTCTTCTTTTTTACCGTAAGTGATAGATCGCGGTACATCTCGCAGACGATCGTTTCTTTTTTCTTTAAGCTCCCGAGACCGTCGCAATAAAAACAGCCCTCAGTGAGTGTTCGGCGCAAACTAGAACGCAGCCGTTTGCGGGTCAGCTCAACAAGGCCAAGCCCAGTCATGGAAATTACGCTCACTCTCACTCGGTCGCGCTTAACCTCTTCCTCGAACGCTGACAGCACGCGATCGCGATGCTCTTGCTCAGTCATATCGATAAAATCCACTATAATAATTCCGCCCAAATCACGAAGACGAATCTGATGAGCAATCTCTTTTACCGCCTCCATATTGGTTTTAAAAATTGTGTCTTCGAGATCTTTCTTGCCAACGAACTTCCCAGTGTTCACATCGATCACAACCAACGCTTCCGTCTCATCGATCACTAGGTATCCGCCCGAGCGCAACCAAACCTTGCGGGCCAGTGCTTTTTCGATTTCGACGTCTACACCATTTTTAGAAAACAACGGTTCTTTTTCAAAGTAATGGTGAATGGCACTCAAATATTGTGGCATGAATATTTTTACAAATGCCTTAATTCTCTCGTAGGTTTCGCGCCCTTCGACCCAGATGCTGTCGACCGCTGGATTTAACAGGTCGCGAAGAATTCGCAAACTGTATTCCTCCTCTGAGCGAATGAGTCCAATTTTGTCGTTCGACGTGTACCCAGTTTGAATGTCGGCCCATAATTTTTGTACGTATTCTAAATCTTGTTTAAGTTCCGCTTCGCTCATCGCCTCGCCAGCGGTGCGCACGATCACTCCGCCGGATTTGACGTTGTTCTCGAGTAGTTTTTTGAGCCGCTCCCGCTCGTCTTCATTTTCGATACGTCGAGAGATGCCAAAATGTGTAAGTGTTGGAAGATAGACGATGCGCCGTGAAGCGAGTGAAATATGCGTGGTTAGCCGCGCCCCTTTTGTGCCCATGGGATCTTTGGAAATTTGCACCAAAATAGTCTGGCCTTCACGCAATAACTCTTGGATCTTGGGTTTGTCTTTTTCGAGAAGTTCGTGTTTGAGCTCTTCGCTGCCCTCGTAAATGAAATCTTCGTCGCGCACATCGCCAACATACAAAAAAGCCGCACGCTCCAGCCCAACGTCGATAAACGCCGCCTGCATGCCCGGAAGTACGCGAACCACGCGCCCTCGATAAACGGACCCGACCAGAGTCGGGGAAGTGTTGCGCTCTACTTTGTAATCCACCAGTTCGCCCTTTTCTAAATAGGCGATACGCGTCTCTAGTCGATTGGATTGAATTAGAATCTCTGAACGTAACATTTCTCTTAAACCCGTGGTCTTTCTCTAGCAACACTGTGTGGGCCAAAGCCCGCAATTTCCTCTACTTTTTGTGGCAACTGGACTTCACTATAAACCCCTTAAGGCCGAAAAGAAACATGAGATATTTTAGCATTATTGCGTTGTTCAGCAGCACAAGAATGGAGCTTTATGGCAAAGTTGGATGAACTTTTTAAATTGATGGTCAAACAAGGCGCTTCGGATTTGCACCTTACCACTGGCGCACCGCCATGTATGCGTATTGATGGCGAAATTGAAAAGCTGGATTACCGCGACCTCACGGCCGACGAATGTAAAGCTCTCGTCGTGGAAATTCTCAACGAGGAGCAAAAGCACCAACTTGCTAACGAGTGGGATTTAGACTGCGCGTATCAAGTGCCTGGCCTTGGTCGCTTTCGCTGTAATATTTTCTTTCAACGCAAAGGAATCGGCGCCGTCTTTCGCCATATTCCCGAGGCCATAAGAACGATGGACGAGTTAAAACTGCCGCCAGCAATCACCGAGATCATCAACACCAATCAGGGCATGATTCTCGTTACCGGTCCCACGGGCTCCGGAAAATCGACCACGCTCGCCGCGATGATCAACGAGCTCAACGAAAAACAAAAACTGCACATTCTCACTCTCGAAGACCCCATTGAGTTTGTGCATCCCAATAAAAAATCACTCATCAACCAACGTGAAGTGCACACCAATACGAAGTCTTTCGCGGCTTCGCTAAAGGCAGCATTGCGTGAAGATCCAGATGTGATTCTCGTCGGTGAGTTGCGCGACCCGGAAACGATCGGACTGGCCTTGAAAGCTGCGGAAACAGGTCACCTTGTGTTTGGAACACTTCACACAATGAGCGCGCCCAAAACGATCGATCGTATTATCGACAGTTTTCCCCAAGAAGAGCAGCCGCAGGTTCGCACGATGTTGTCAGAAAGCTTGCGTGCGGTTGTATCGCAAGTGCTTTTACCAAAACAAAATGCGCGCGGGCGCGTTGCCGCTCACGAAATTCTTGTCAATAATATGGCCATCGGTAACCTGATTCGTGAAAATCGTATTTTTCAGATCAAGTCCACAATGCAAACTGGTCGCGCTGAAGGCATGCAAACAATGGATGATGCCCTTACTAAACTCATGCAAGAGGGTCAGATCTCCATTGAAATCGGCAAGAGTATGATGAGTAAAGGAATGTCTGCGTCGGCTTCAAGCACCATGCAACAGGGCGGAGTGCAACAAACAACAAACGCCGGTATACGCCCGGGCGGACCAGCCGCGGGTGTTGGCGGGCCAACACTGTCACCCGCATTCCAGAATCTTGGTAAAAAATCAGGTTAATCGGGCTTTGGTGAGTCGCTGCCTTCAGCGCTCGCCACTCGACTCCTCGCGTTTGCCATATTCACCCGTTAACAAAAACGCTATGACTGTGTCATGGCCATTACAGACTACTCCTCCTATTTCGATCACACAATTCTCAAGCCCGATGCCGTATCCGCAGACATTCGCACACTCTGCAGCGAAGCAAAGGATCATAAATTCTTTTCTGTGTGCGTGAATCCTTATTGGATTCCGCTGTGTATGGAACAACTCAAAGGCACTACCGTGGAAATTTGTACCGTGATTGGCTTTCCCCTTGGTGCCAACACCACGCGCGCCAAGGTTTTCGAAGCGGAACAAGCTGTGCGCGCGGGCGCTACCGAAATCGACGTCGTCATGAACATCGGCGCTCTCAAAGATAAAAATCTTTCCTACATTCAGCATGAACTGAACGACGTTCTGGCGGCTGCCAAGGGCAAAGCACTGACCAAAGTGATCGTCGAATCGGGTTTGCTCACCACTGAAGAGTTGTCGTGGGCTATTGAGTGCGTAAATATCTCGGGCGCCGACTTTATAAAAACCTCCACCGGGTTTGCAAGCGTTGGCGCTACACCGGCCGCGGTGGAGCAAATGAAACGCGAAGGACGTGCGGGGTTAAAGATAAAAGCCAGCGGTGGCATTCGCTCCGCTCAGGATTTTAATACCTACTTGAGTTTGGGTGTGCACCGCATAGGTGCAAGTAAAAGTGTAGCCATCTTAAATGACCTTTTGGGTAAAAAATGAATTTTATCCCCGCGCAAATTATAAAGAAGAAGCGTGATGGATCCCCACTGACGAGCGATGAAATTCGCTTTATGGTTTCGGGATATCACCAGAGCCAGCTCCCCGATTATCAAATGGCCGCACTGCTCATGGCTATCGTTCTTAAGGGCATGACCAAACAAGAAGCCGCCGATCTAACACTCGCCATGCTTCACTCCGGCCAACAGCTTGAATTCGCAAAATCTAACTTTTTGCCGGTCGATAAACACAGTACGGGAGGAATTGGCGACAAAACCAGTATGCTGATTGCGCCGATCGTCGCCGCGTGCGGCGTTCCCGTGCCGATGATAGCAGGTCGTGGTTTGGGCCATACCGGAGGGACGCTGGACAAACTCGAAAGCATACCGGGTTTTAGCGTGAGCCTTACTCTCGAACAATTTCAAAAGCAGGTTCTCACTTTGGGCTGCTCCATCATTGGTCAAACAGCCGAGATCTGCCCGGCAGATAAAAAAATGTACGCGCTTCGCGATGTCACTGGAACTGTGGAGTCCATTCCTCTTATCTGCGGTAGCATTCTTTCTAAAAAGATTGCTGAGGGCATTAAGGGTTTGGTGATGGATGTGAAGTGGGGCACCGGCGCCTTTATGAAGACCGCACGCGATGCCGAAGAACTCGCGTTGTGGCTCGCAGAAACCGCCGCAAAGAGTGGCCTCAGAACGACGGCGTATATCACAGATATGAATCAACCCCTCGGTCGTTTTATTGGCAACGCCATAGAGATCGTGGAGTGCCTTTCTCTTTTGAAAAATGAACCGGTAACCATCGAACAACGCAGCTATGCGCCCGCGGATTTTTCGGACACATTGGAACTATCGCTCGAACTCAGCGCAGAGATGCTCGTCCTCTCTGGCCACAGCACCTCTTTTGACGATGCGCTCTCCGCCGTTAAACAGGCACACTCCAGCGGCGCTGCCTTTAAAAAATTTGAAGAAATGGTAATTGCTCAAGGAGGGAATCTAAAACAGTTTTTGCTCCCTACAGATCTCCGCTGGAAAACAGTGAGCGCCCTTCAAGCTGGTTTTATAAATTCTATCAATGGCGAATCGGTAGGTTATGCCGCGATCACCCTAGGCGCTGGCCGCAAAGCCGCGCACGACGTGATCGATCCGGCGGCCAGCATCGTGATTCATAAAAAATGGGGAGAAATGGTGCAGACAGGCGATCCCCTCTACTCTTACGCATGTAAGAACTTAAATGTTTATGATGAAGCTGCAAGCATTCTCGCGGAAAGTGTCGTAATTTCTAGCGAAAAACCTCGGGTTTCTCCTCTGATATTTAAAAAAATAAGTGCATCGAAAGTTTAAATCCGCCGGCTGTGATCAACAAAAGTTATATTGTTGCAGAAAATATACGCTCCGATAACGGAGCTCTAGCGACAGCTTCCCAGTTGACGACCATTTATTTTGCTATACGCTCTCCTGTATGGGTACTTTAGAAAACCTCCAGGAAACAACCTCGTACATTCGCTCCAAATCGGCGCTCAAGCCGAAAGTGGGCGTGGTGTTGGGCTCGGGACTCGGAGCGTTTGTAAAACACGTACACGTAGAGTGCGCCATACCCTACAGCGAAATTCCGCATTTTTCCCCGCCCACTGTGGATGGTCACCAGGGGCGACTGATACTTGGACATGTTGGCACCTTACCCGTGGCCATCCTTCAAGGTCGCGTGCACTACTACGAGGGTCACCCGATGGACGCGGTGGTGTACCCGGTTCGCACACTGGCTATGCTGGGTATCGAAGTCTGCATGCTCACCAATTCCGCCGGTGGACTCGACCCACAAATGTCTCCTGGCGATTTTATGATCATCGAGGATCACATCAATCTTATGGGCCTCAACCCATTGATGGGTCCCAACATTAAAAATCTTGGACCGCGCTTTCCCGATATGACTGAAGCCTATGATAAAAAACTCCGTGAGAAAATGCAGCAGGCGTTTGCGGAAACAAAAACAAAATCATGGAGCGGAATATATTGTGGCGTGAGTGGCCCCACTTACGAAACCCCCTCCGAGGTTCGCATGCTACAAATGATGGGCGGAAAAGCTGTTGGCATGAGTACAGTGCCTGAAAGCATTGCTGCGAACCATCTCGGCCTGCGTGTATGTGCCATTAGTTGCATCACCAATTTGGCGGCGGGACTCTCCGCGCACAAACTCACTCACGCCGAAGTCACTGAAAAAGCCGCGGCTGTGGAAGACACCTTTTGTAAATTTCTCAACGCCTACTTGCATCTCCTCTCGCCCGAATTTAAAAGCACGTAATCGGTTAATACTTTTGTAAAAAAATCACCGTTCGATAAAGGTCCAGTTTTGTGGAACCCGCTCCTCTTTATGCGCTTTTCCAAGAGCTAGACTCGGGAATTTGCGCGGCTTTGTTAAACTAAAGGAATCCTCAGGACGAGGATTTCTAAGGGAGTCAAAACATGGATGTTATCTCGCGGCTCTGCCTCGCAATTCTTCTCAGCACCCTCACCCTTGCCTGCAGCGAACGCAGTTCTAATAATCAAAGTTTTAGTAAAGTTTCGGGCACCGATTGCGCCAACCAATCGGTAAAAAATGAAAACATCTTGCGCTGGAAAAACGGCAAGCTTTCACGTGTGAAATTTCGCGACTCTGATGCGCGCAAAAAATATTTAGACAAGCATCGCGCCGATATATCTTCTGTCGAGGACAACTACCGCATCTCTTTACCAAAACCGCAAAGTATCGATCTGCTCGGTTTCACCGGTGACCTCAACTGGGGTATGAAAACCATTAATGCCGAACCGCTGTGGAACAAAAACGTTTTGGGCGACGGGATTGTGGTCGCCATTATCGACTCTGGCATAGATACAAAACACGATCAGCTCAAAGGTCAGTTGTACTCCAACCCGAACGAGGTGGTGAATGGGGTTGACGACGATGGCAATGGAATGATCGATGATATTCACGGATACGATTTTATTTCACAGAGTGGGGATCTTTCAGACAATACGGGCCACGGCACTCACATTGCTGGTATTATTGCTGCAGATCACAGCAAGGGCCAAGTTACCGGTGTTGCCCCTAAAGCAAAACTTCTTATGTATGATTTTTTTGGTCCATCACAAGACGGAACCGTCTTCGATGCGATCCGCGGTATTCGTGCGGCGGCTGCCGCTGGTGCTAAAGTGATCAACGCAAGCTGGGGTGGCCCGGGATGCTCGTCGGCTCTCGAGGCCGAACTCAATAATCTCTCAGCCCAAGGCGTACTTTTTATTGCCGCCGCCGGCAACGAAGGAAGCAATATCGATCGCACACCCTCCTATCCTGCCGCATACAACGCCTACACTCAGCTCACTGTGGGCGCCATGACTCCCGATGAATACACCGCCGGGTTTTCCAACTACGGAAATCGTGTGGACGTGGTTGCGCCTGGAGTAAATATCGTGAGCACCTACCCCGGTAACCGCTATATCAACATGGACGGAACAAGTATGGCCACACCGTTTGTCGCGGGCGCGGCCGCACTCTTGTGGTCGGCTTTCCCAGCGGCAAAGGCCATAGATATTAAAAAAGCATTAATGGATTCTGCCGCTAAGGGCAGTTACCCCGTAAAAACTCGTGGCGCGCTGGACGTGGCGGCTGCTCATTTGCTCCTGGAGCAGCAGTTCGCTGCCCCAGCTCCCGCAGTGCCGTAGAGCACTCTCAATAACTATTTACATTTGTATGCGAAGAGCTCGATGCCCCGATTCACAGCGGAGGCATCGAAGCTGTCGAGCGTTGCAAATACGTCGTCACCGGCAGTGTTGGTCTTTGCATGTATCGCCGTGTTCACTCGCAATTTTAGTTTTTCGCCACACAATGAAAGAATGTTGGCCGAATTGAGCGACGCTGTTCGCGTGTACTCGCCCTCACTGGGGCCACTGACAAGTTTGTCGAGCGTGAGTGTTTTCTGAATCTTTTTATTATTTTTGTCCAATATATCGTAGGCGGTATTGAGGTGGACCTTACCCTTGCGTGGCACTGAGAAGAATCCGCGGAGATCAAAGTTCATCTTTACGATTTGAAACCCTTTCGGCACATCTATGGGTATAGTCATGGTGCACTTTTTAACGTCGCGATCACGATCGAAAGATTCACCCGCAGACGCCGCATATTCATCGAAGAGCAATGAAAACGTCTTTTTATCATCGGTTTGCGAAACGCCAACCGTGCCCTTCGCACAACCCGTTCCGGATAATACTGGTTTCCCAAGCGCAAACTTAGTTACGTTCACCAGTTTCGATTCCGCTAAAGCTGTAGATGCGAAACACACCGACAACAGCACACCTGTAAACACTTTTGACAAAGCCATTTTTGCCCCCCAATGATTAGTTTTGAACTCACTTGTTTTAAAACCTAATGGTGCAATGGAGGGACCAATAGTTCTGCCTCATTTTGAGACAAACAAAGCCGTATCGGTAGTGGTTGTAAATCTCAAAGATCGGGGCTAGCGTTTTAGATAAAAGGGGGGAACTATGTTTCCATTTATGAATTTAGTCTTTATTGTGCTGTCTAGCCTTGCCGCCGATAAGGCGAAAAACCAAACAAATAAGGAGCCAAAGCCATCTCCGTTTTTTCTTCGCTATAGTTGTTCGGTAACGAAGATTTCATCCCTAGAAATCGGCAAGCCCTCTACAGAGCCCAAGGAAGTTGTCATAGAAATAAAAAATGGTGATCAGGATTATATAATCGTTAAAGATGAAAATTCGCAAATTGCATTAAGGGCCCCGAGTGCTTATAACGAGAAGAATACCAAGGAGAAGAATACCAAGTCCTTTTACTTTATCGAGTTAGAATATCAAAATTTAAAGCAGCCGCGCAATATAGCGACCTCCGCTAGCCTTGGCTCCACCATATCCATGTTCAGCCCCGAAGCCGACTACAGTGTTCACTGCAACTTGCGCTAGCAAGTTGCCCATCAACCAGTACTCGGATTACTGCTTTTGCGGATCGCCCAGCTTCTGATAGAGAAACTCAAACTGCATGGCCACCACTTTTGCCTGCCGTTTAAAATCGGGGTTTGTCGCTGCATGGCCACCCTCCGTGTCTTCGTAGTAGAGCACATCTTGCTTAAGATCCAGCATGCGCGCCGCCATCTTGCGCGCGTGTCCCGGGTGAACGCGATCGTCTTTTGTAGACGTAACAAAAAACACGGGGGCATATTTCTTTCCTGGTACCACATTTTGAAACGGCGAATAGGCCTGAAGCGCCTTGCGATATTGAGGGACTTTTGGATCTCCATATTCGCTCATCCAGCTTGCTCCAGCGAGAAGTTGCGAGTAGCGGAGCATATCTAGTAGCGGAACAGTACAAAGAACGGCTCCATAAAGTTCTGGCCGCTGAACCATCACCGCACCGACCAACAGGCCACCATTACTTCGTCCACGAATTGCCAGCTTGCCTGCACTGGTGATTTTATTTTTTATAAGATCTTCCGAAACCGCAATGAAATCGTCGTAGGCACGTTGGCGGTTTTCTTTTAGCGCCGCCTGATGCCATTTGGGGCCATACTCGCCGCCTCCGCGAATGTTCGCCAGCACATAAATCCCCCCGCGCTCGAGCCATAATTTGCCCAGGACCGCATCGTAAACGGGAAGTTGAGCGAGAGTGAATCCACCGTAACCATGTTGTAGAGTTGGATTTGATCCATCAAACACTGTGCCTTTTTTATATGTAATAAAATAGGGAACTTTTGTGCCGTCTTTGCTCACCGCAAATTTTTGTTCCACGATCAAGCCTCGTGCATCGAATTTGTCTGGAAGCGATTTGAGCTTTCTCCCGGATTCTCCAAACGTGTAACCGTACAAACTCATTGGCTGGTTAAAGCTTTCATAGAGATACAAAAAGGTGTCCGCCGAATCGGTTGAGGCCGACAAGCTAATATTTCCTTTACCCGAGAGTTCCAGCTTAGAAAGCGGCAGCCATTTTCCGGATTTGTCTTTACTCGTTACAAGAAGTCGACTCTGAACATCCTCGAGGACCGAGATAACAATTTTGTTTTTAAGTTCCACTAAACGCAAAAAGGATTGATTGTCTTTGGGTGAAAAAAGCAATTGAACGTCGGAGGGTTGAGCCTCTCGACCAGCAGACGTGGCCGCCATGGATATGACCGCGCCGGCAGCATAAGACGTGCCCGCAAAGTTCCACGGATTGCGCAATTCAAAAATGTAATCGCCATCAAAAAAGCCGGCGAGCTCGGCACCCTGCGGTTTGGGAATTGGAAGCAGCTTTCCGGTTTTGAGCTCATAGACCTGCTCTTCGCTATTAAAAAAATCCACGTAGCGCGAAACTGCAAGTTGCCATTTTTTCTTGTGGCTCAGGCGCAACGGGCTCACCGCCATGTCGGTTCCCTGACCTTCAAAAATCATTTTTGCCGACTCCAGTGGTGTTCCGCGCTTCCACAGCTTGATCTGGCGGGGATAACCCGACTCGGTCAATGTGCCCGCACCAAAATCCGTTCCTACAAGCAACGTGTCTTTGTCGACCCAAACCAAATCCGTCTTAGCTTCGGGAAGAACAAAACCTTTGGGTTCAAACTTTTTGGTTTTTAAATTGAATTCGCGAGACACGGAGGCATCTTTGCCCCCGCGTGAGAGAGTTATCATGCAATGAATATATTCTGGCTCTAAACAGCTTAGACCTCCGTAAAGCCAATTTTCATTTTCTTGCTGAGAAAGAGTATCGAGATCGAGAATTGTCTCCCAGGGAACAACAGCCTTTTTAAAGTTCTCGTAAGAAGTTCGGCGTAAGACGCCGCGCTGATTTTTTTCGTCGCGCCAAAAGTTAATCACCTTATCCTTTTGAAAGTACACCGAGGGAATCTTGTCTTTCGCCTCCATGATAACGAGCGCATTTTTTTCTGATTTTTTAAAGCGCTCAGAGGCGGTCAAAACTTTCTCGCTGTCGGTATTTTGCCGCTCCACCCAGCCCAATGATTCGTGTCCCTCAATTTCCTCTAAAAACATATATCGGCTGTCATCGGAGGCGTCAGGACCGTGAGAGCAGGAAAAAAGAAACAGAGCGCCAAATATCATCGCTAAAGCTTTGAGCATGGGAAATCCTTTCGAAGGTATGGGCGTGTTGACCGGCCCTCCAACATAACGTCCCTCGCGACCATATTCAAGGAGGGCTCGGCCCAGAAAAGGGCGGGTTTTTTCACAACACATTGGCGTGTTTATGCGCCGCCTTAAATTCCTCATTTTCACTCGGAGAATGGGCAGTTTTCCAGAGGACAAAAGGTTGCTTTTCGACAACCACTGAATGTAGGATGCGCCTTTGTGCGTCTATACGGAAATCGGTGATTTTAAAGCCGAGAGTTTTCTGTAATTAAAAGGGGGCGAGTTGCGCTACTACATCGAGGATTTAAAGAACTACGTTGGCAAAGAAGTGGAATTAAAGGGCTGGGCCTACAACATCCGCGGCTCAAAAAATTACAAATTCCTCATTCTTCGCGATGGCACCGGTATGTGCCAATGCGTGATCGCCGAAGCCCACACAGAGGCCACCTCCTTTGCCAATTTCGATAAGCTCACCCAAGAGTGCACCGTTCGCGTTGTGGGCGAAGTGCGCGCCGAGCCTCGTAGCCCGGGCGGTTACGAAATCATCACCAAATCTTTTGAGATTTTAGCGCCATCGGTGGACTACCCCATAACGCACAAAGAGCACGGCCCCGATTTCCTAATGAACCATCGCCACTTGTGGCTGCGTGGAAAACGCCAACACGCCATTTTGCGCGTGCGTTCGGAGATCATTAACGCCATTCGCGATTTTTTTAATGGCCGCGGATTTGTTTGCACCGACGCTCCCATTTTTACTCCGAGCGCCTGTGAGGGCACATCGAACCTTTTCCAAACGCAATACTTCGACGACAAAGCCTATCTTTCTCAAAGCGGTCAGCTTTACATGGAAGCCACGGCTGCGGCTCAGGGCAAGGTGTACTGCTTCGGCCCCACATTCCGCGCGGAGAAATCGAAAACACGTCGCCACTTGATCGAGTTCTGGATGGTGGAGCCGGAAGTGGCGTTCAACGACCTCTACGACAATATGGAGCTGGCGGAACAATTCGTGGAGTACGTTGTTCAGCGCACGATCAAGAACAAGGCCGAAGAGCTCAAGGCGCTCGACCGCGATGTGAACAAGCTTCTCCCTGTTGTCGCACCTTTCGAGCGCATTCATTATCAGGATGCTGTAAAAATGATTTTAAAAGAAAACCCGGCCTTCATCGATGGTGACGACTTCGGTGCGCCGGATGAAACAATCATTGTATCAAAGTTTGATAAACCCGTATTCGTGCATCACTTCCCGTCGGCGATCAAAGCGTTCTACATGAAACAAGACCCGACGAATCCCACGTACTCGATGAGTTGCGATTTGCTGGCACCAGAGGGCTATGGCGAAATTATTGGTGGCGGCCAGCGTGAGGAAAGCCTAAAGGCTCTCGAAGAGCGTATCGATTCGCACAAACTGCGTCAGGAAGATTTTGAGTGGTACAAGGACCTGCGCCGTTTCGGTTCGTTCCCCCACTCCGGTTTCGGATTGGGCATTGAGCGCACCGTCGCGTGGATCTGCGGACTCCAACATGTGCGCGAGACCATTCCGTTTCCGCGTTTGTATGGACGGAGTTACCCTTAATTCCACAGCGGGAACCAAAATTGGAAATTTAAAAAGTGATGTTTGTTAGAAAATAAAAATTGAGGAAAAAAATGGACACTACTCAAGAAAAAATAAGTGCACTCAAAAAAAAGAACGATGCCTCCTTCAAAGGTGGCGGCGAAGCTCGTGTAGCTAAACACAAACAAGGTGGCCGGCTCACCGCACGCGAACGCGTCGACGTGCTCCTCGATCCAGGTAGTTTCGTGGAGACCGATCGTTTTGTTACATCGCGCTCTACTAACTTTGGACTCGCCGATAAAGCGGTTCCCGGAGACGGCATCATTACCGGCTATGGAAAAATCAATGGCCGCATGGTCTGCGTGTACAGCCAAGACTTTACGGTTCTCGGTGGAAGTATGTCGCGCACCCAAGCCAACAAAATTTTAAAAGTGATGGAGATGGCGATCAAAAACGGCGCACCGATGATCGGTATTAACGATTCCGGTGGCGCGCGTATTCAAGAGGGCGTAGAGGCTCTCGCTGGGTACTCCGACATCTTTCTTAAGAACGTTCTCACCTCGGGTGTCGTTCCACAGATCAGTGCGATCATGGGGCCATGCGCAGGTGGCGCGGTGTACAGCCCGTCCATTACCGATTTTATCTTTATGGTGAAAAACTCGAGCTATATGTTTGTGACAGGGCCTGATGTGATCAAAGCCGTCACCCACGAGGAAGTCACTAAAGAGGCACTCGGTGGCGCTCTCACTCACAACCAAAAGTCGGGTGTTGCGCACTTTGCTGCGGAGGATGATAAGCATTGTTTACTCATGATCCGCGAGCTGCTCAACTTCCTGCCCTCGAACAATTTGGACGATGCGCCTCTACAAACCACAACGGACAAGCCCGACCGCGTGGTGAAAGAGCTCAATACATTTATTCCCGACAATTCCCGCAAGCCTTACGACATGAAAGAGCTCCTCAAGCTCGTTGTTGACGAAAAGTACTTCCTCGAAGTGCATCAGCACTACGCTCAAAACGTAGTGGTGGGTTTTGCACGCTTCGACGGCCAGAGTGTGGGTATCGTCGCCAACCAGCCGCAAATTCTCGCCGGGTGCCTCAACATCGATGCCAGCAAAAAAGCCGCACGTTTTATTCGATTCTGTGATGCCTTTAATATTCCAGTGGTGTCTTTTGTCGACGTTCCAGGATTTTTACCCGGCACGGATCAAGAGTGGGCCGGCATCATCACCCACGGTGCAAAATTACTTTACGCATACGCGGAGGCCACTGTGCCTAAGATCACTGTGATCACTCGTAAAGATTACGGTGGGGCGTATTGCGTGATGTCCTCGAAACATTTGCGCGGCGATGTGAACTTGGCTTACCCGTCTGCAGAAATTGCGGTGATGGGTGCTGACGGTGCGGTGAATATTATTTTCCGTGATGCCATCAACAAAGCGAGCGACCCTGCTGCTGAGCGCACAAAACTGATCAAAGAATACGAAGACAAGTTCAACAACCCATACGTTGCGGCCGAACTCGGTTACATCGACGAGGTGATTGAGCCTTCGCAAACTCGCATTCGTATTATTCAAGCGCTCGATGCTCTACGAAACAAGAGGGACACAAACCCTCCTAAAAAACACGGTAATATCCCGCTTTAATCGGAGGCTTTAGATGTTTAAAAAAGTTCTAATAGCAAATAGAGGAGAAATCGCCGTGCGCGTGATTCGCGCCTGCCGCGATATGGGTATTCCCACCGTGGCCGTGTACAGCGACGTGGATCGCTATAGCCAACACGTGCTCCTCGCCAACGAAGCCTACGAGATCGGGCCCGCTCCGTCTGTAGATTCCTACCTGCGCGAAGACAAGATATTGGCCGTTGCTAAGCAATCCGGTTGCGATGCCATCCACCCTGGTTACGGTTTTTTAAGTGAGCGTGCATTCTTTGCAGAAGCTGTTGAAAAGGAGGGGATCACATTTATCGGCCCCACGGCAGCAAATATTAAAGCCATGGGAGACAAACTCTCGGCCATTGCCGCCATGAGAAAAGCAGATGTCCCCACTGTACCCGGCAGCAACGGCGCTGTTCCCGATTTCGAAGCTGCAAAAAAAGTGGCCGACAAAATTGGTTACCCGATCATGATCAAAGCCTCTGCAGGTGGTGGTGGTAAAGGGATGCGCGTGGTGCACAAGCCCGAAGATCTGGAAAGCTCCTTCCGCGCCGCTAAATCCGAAGGTCTTAATTATTTCAAAGACGACACTGTGTACATGGAACGCTTTATCACCAATCCAAAACACATCGAGATCCAGGTGTTTGGCGACAAACACGGAAATGCTGTTCACTTGTTTGAGCGCGAATGCTCGGTTCAACGCCGTCACCAAAAGATTATCGAAGAATCTCCGAGTCCGTCAGTGCCTGACGATGTTAAAAAGCGAATGGGCGAAGTGGCCGTGCGCGCGGCAAAGTCCATCGACTACATCGGTGCCGGCACGTTCGAATTCATTTTCGACAACGGCACAAAAGAGTTCTTTTTTATGGAGATGAACACGCGCCTTCAGGTGGAACATCCCATCACCGAGATGGTAACGGGTTTTGACTTGGTCAAAGAGCAGTTGCGAGTGGCCTCTGGCCTACCGCTTTCCTTTAAACAAGAAGACATCGTACAACGTGGCCACGCTATCGAGTGCCGTATTTGCGCGGAGGATCCAGAGACGTTTATTCCATCTCCAGGCCTTATTCGCAGATTCCGCCCACCTTCGGGTCCTCACGTGCGCGTAGAGACTTACGTGTACTCGGGTTACGACATTCCCATTTACTACGATCCCATGATCGCAAAAGTGATCACCTGGGGCCAAACGCGAGAAGAGGCCATTGCACGCATGCAGCGCGCTTTGATCGAGTTCACCCTCACCGGCGTAAAATCGAACATTGTGCTCCATAGCTCTATTTTAAAATCGAAAAAGTTCCTAGATGGTTCTTACACCACGCAGTTCTGTGAAAAAGATCTGCGCGTAGAGCAGCCCGATCTTTTTAGGCACATAGACGATCGCGTTTTCCTGATCGCGGCAGCCATTGCCTCGTACAAGGCGCGCGAGAGCCAGATCGATAATTCAAAAGTTAAGATCGAAAACACAACACGCTGGAAACAAGTCAGCCGTCGCCATGCGATGAGGTATTAAAATGTATTTTGAAGCCTTAATGAAAAAAAGCAAATATCAGATCAACGTGAGCAAACGCGATGACTATTGGTTTGTGCAGGTACAAAAAGAGGGCGAGGAAAAGCCTGAGGAGTTCACCATCCCCTTCTCTCATTTTGAGGAAGCGGACAACGTGACAAGTTTCATTTTCAATAATGAGTCTTATCTGGTCGATGTGGTCTCCGACGGCATCGAAACCCAGGTGTTCTCCCGCGGCAGCTACCGCGAACTCCAAATTTACAACGACGAAATGCTCCTCCACGAAAGCCTAAAGAGCGGCGGCATCGGCGGCGCCGACGCCTCTCTCCGCTCCGGAATGCCCGGCAAAATCGTAAAAGTCCTCGTGGCCGAAGGCGACGAGGTGAAAGCGGGCACGCCACTCCTCGTGATGGAAGCCATGAAGATGGAAAACGAAATGAAGGCCCCGGCCGACGTAAAAATCACCAAGCTCCACGTAAAACCCGGCGACGCCGTCGAGTCCGGCGCCACGCTGATCAGTTTCTAAAAAGTACGGACACACTTTTGGCAACGGCTTTTTCCGGCACCGTTTTTCGAGTTCATTAGTTTATCACCTCCGTAGCGGAGGTAACTCCGCACCATGCGTTGAGCTAACGTTTCGACAGGCATCTGATTTTGTTTTATTTAAAAAGCTCCAATCTTCCGAGCTGAAAAAAACAATTAGGACGCCGGCAATATCCCGTAGACAACAATCCGTCTACGTACCGATTGTAAGATCGAAAATAGCAACTACTATGAAAACAGCACCTGCACAATCACTCTCACGAAAGAGGCCGAAAACAACTAGCGCGGGCAATATCGAGATGGTTAAAGTCCTCGATAAGATTCTTGCGGAACTCAGTATCTCCTATCATGAACCTACGACCGCTTCATCTGTGCCCAAATTTTTTTGGGGCTGAATTCGTCGAAGAACGCTCTTAGCCTCTTGCTTCGAAATAAATAGATCGCCAAGATCAGAACAGCTATATCCAACGCTGCAACTGCGAAAGTGAACTCGGTAATATTGAGCATTAGTAATTCGACGGGGCCAATAATTAAGGCTGAGAACACCCCTATAAATATGCACGAAATCAGACAGTATCCCACGATGAACAAGACGCTATCGAATAGTGCACGGGCTAACCTGTTCATAACATCTATTGTCTCTCCAGCCTCCGGCATAATCAACAAAGGCCATTAATTTTCTCAACATGAAACTATACCTTCGATCACGACCTCGCCGTACAGTCGCCATTCTCTTCGCCGACCCAGCACTTGATGTGCTTGACCGCGACTTCAATCATTGTGAGGACCAACTTTGTTGTTGCTCATTGGGCGGCTCGAGGTTATGCCGTGACTCCTGTCATTTTTCCTCGTTCTTAATAATTATTTAACTTTACCCTCCCATAGGTACGCATTAGTCAGCGGTTTCGGCTCAGTTTTAGTGGTTGTTTTGAAAATTACACAAATCAAAGACATCCCGGAAAATCTTAACGCGATGGTTTGGGATACATTTACGTCATAGCAAGGAGGCCTCGATGTCTAGAAAGAAATTGAATTCGCACGGGCAGGATCAGGATCAAGAATCACATGGTCAGGCGCCGCAGTCTAAAACTGGTGGAGCTGATTACAGCGAGAATTCTGGATCTAATGAAATGGATTCGAATCAAAGCAAAAACTATGGAAGTCGATCAAGCGATAAAGACATTTCGCAGACGCAGATTTCCAAAGGCAACCTTTAATAATCAGGAGCTATCATGACGACAAAAACTAAAATATTGGATTCAGAGGGACATCAAAATACTCCGAACGCGGAACCCGGTAACAATAAATCCGCGCAACGAGACAACTCTGGCAAGCAGTCCGAGTCGACAAACGAAAAGTCCTCTAAAAACCAAAATTCTCGAAGATAGCGACGTCTAGCTTCTTCACGTTACCACCCTTCTATTACCTCTCTATGGGGCGGCACACCTGCTAAGTGGCTGCCCTTTCTTTTTTAACTTTTGTAAAACTGTTATCACTTGTTTTTCATTTGTAAACGAATCTACATCGAATTTTCACGAGCGCGAGACCTCTCGCCCGCACGCCTCATCTATACTGTCTCTATATTTAGTCACACTAAGGAGTATAAAATGAAAAAATCAGTTAAAAAAATATCGATCAAACAGGCCGGTAAGAAAAATTCTAACGTTACAATATTCTCGCAGCTCTCTTCGGAGCATGAAGACCTCAAAAAGCTACTCAATAAAACTGAGGACGCTGAACCCCAAGAGCGCCTAGAGTATCTGGCTCAAATTTGCGATGAGCTCATCCCTCACGCGCGTGGTGAGGAGAAGACTCTCTACGCACTGTTCCGCATTCGCGCTCAGGAGGCAAATAACGAAGACAAGCTGGACCTCGCCAATGAAGGTTATGAGGAGCATTTAGTGGCCGATAAACTTATTGAGGACCTCAAAGAGTTGGACCCTGAGAGTGAGCGCTGGATACCAATGTTCAAAGTTTTAAAAGAGAACTTAGAGCACCATATCCGCGAAGAGGAAAACGAGATCTTTAAGGCTTGCAGAAAACTCTTGTCAAAAGAGGAGCAAGACATCGCGCTCGAATCTTACTTGGCCGCAAAAGAGCAGTTTGCTCAAGAGCTACCTGCGCAAAAAGATATCAGCGAACGCACTCTCTCTCCAGAGGCTGAGTCTCTACTTGCAATGCAGTAAGCCTAGACCAGGTATCCGTTTTAATATTTGGACCGTACAAATGAAGTGCGGTCCAATTTTTTATGATAGTTGCCCGTAACTACACACTGTCTGTACACGGCTAACACCACTCAACCCTGCTCATCTGCTAATATCACTCTACAAACCAATCAGGAGGCAAGATGCCAAACCAAAATCAGAATTCTATGGATCAGAAAAAAACTCAAAACCAACCTGCTGCTAAAAATGACAAGCAACAGACTGGTTCTGCAGGTAAGGGCGGATCTCAAAAACCCGCTAACCGACCATAAAGCCTGAGTCTTTTCTAATAACATATAGTTATCAGCTAAGATTCAGCAATTCGAAACGGAGTGAGGAACTGCACTCCGTTTTTAATTTTAGTTTATTACGAAATAACCAATAAGGAGGCTATATGCCAAATCAAAACGTAAATGCTCAAGGGCAAGATCAAAAAAACAATTCTCAAAATCCTGCGCAAGCACCGCAAGAGAAAAAATCATCGCAAGATACGGGATCCAAAGATGTGGATGCTACCCGTTCTGCAGATATTGCCGATAAATCATCAAAATCTGAAAACGATGCTCCTCAGACCCCCGCTAACAAAAGCAAATAGCTTTTACTGCTAAATGAGAGTGTCTAGAGCTGAGCGCGGAAGCGCTCCGCTTAAAAAAGCGGGACCTTAAAGTTCCGCTTTTTATTTTCAATGTGCTTTTTTCTTTTCGGCCGGAGTGAATCCCAATTTTTCAAGAACGCCTTTACTCTCGTGGTCGCCCTGGATCGACGCCATATCTATCACAAAGCGATGATCCACATCACCGTTGTGAAGCTGCTCGTAAACTTCATTGATCTCATGGATGTCAATAAGCTCGATATCCGGCGCAATCTTGTGTTTGGCACAAAAATCAAGAACCTCTTGAGTCTCGGCTACCCCACCAATCACCGATGTGGCTAGAGTTCTTCGCTCCATTATCATTTTAGACATATCGAGCGGCTCCGTCAGGGGAGCTAAGCATCCCACGACCGAGATCACGCCATCACGGGCCAAGAGTTCGATAAAGGGGTTGATGTCATGTGGTTGAGGAATGGTGCTTATTATAAAATCCAGAGTGCCTGCGGCCTTTGCCATTGCCTTTTTGTCTTTAGAGAGCAAAACATGTTTGGCTCCGATCTTTTTCGTATGCTCCATCTTTTCGCGAGAACTAGTAATCGCCGTTACCTCCGCTCCCAGCGCATGAGCGATCTTAATGGCCATATTGCCAAGACCGCCAATTCCAACTACGCCTACCCTTGTTCCCTTTTTAACCTTCCAGTGGCGCATCGGGGAATAGGTGGTAATTCCTGCGCAAAGAATGGGGGCGGCAGAGGTGATCTCCATACCTCTTGGAATTCTTAAAACAAAATCTTCTTTAACAACAATTTTCTTAGAGTATCCACCGTAAGTGTTTTCCGATTCCTCAGGGTGGCGCAAATTGCCGTTATAGGTTGCCGTTGCACCGCGAACACAGAACTGTTCAAGACCCTCCTTGCAACTCTCGCACTTGTGGCACGAGTCGATCATGCAGCCCACACCGACCAGTTCGCCGGTTTTCCACCGGGAAACTTTTTTACCCACTTTTTCAACCACACCGATAATCTCATGGCCCGGCATGCACGGATAGAGGGTGTTCTGCCACTCGTTCTTTACCTGATGCACATCAGAGTGGCACACACCACAGTATTGAATATCGATGAGGATCTCGTGCGGGCCGACATCTTTGCGGGAGAACTCGTAAGGTTTTAATTTACTCGTCTTTGATTTCGAAGCATAGCCGATTGTTGGGATCATTTTTACCTCTCAGTATATGTAACTGTACGTGCCTTCTCTATACGTGAATTTTTTATTTGATAAAAAAGCCCGCGTCTAAGCTAGAAGCGGGCTTTAGACCTTATGGCTTGAGAACCACTTTGATATACTTATCTTTCTCTTCGTTAAAATGCTTGTAGGCTGCCGGAGCCTCGCTCAAATTTACAGTATGAGTAATAATGAGAGATGGATCGATTTTTTTATCTTCGATCAGCTTTAACAATTTCGGCAAATAGTGTTGCACGTGGGTTTGGCCTGTTTTCATGGTTAGGCCTTTATTCATAAATGCCCCTGCCGCGAAATCCTTGATATTGCCCGTGTAAACGCCAGGTACCGATACCACCCCGCCTTTGCGACAGTTCATAACCGCTTCATTCAAAGCGTAGGCTCTATTGACTCCAACGTGCATCGCCTGGAGAGTGGTGTCTTTACCATCGACAAGCGCGTTTGCCGTGTGCGCTTCACCGCCTACTGCCTCGATACACTTATCCGGGCCCATACCACCAGTCATTTCCATAAGTCTGTCGTAAACTTTCTCTTTCGAAAAATTGATGGTCTCCGCTTTTCCAATGTCTCTTGCCATTTGCAATCGGCCTTCGAAATCATCGATAGCGATGACGCGTTTTGCACCCATCAACCACGCACTTTGAATCGCAAATTGACCAACGGGTCCGCAACCCCACACGGCCACGGTGTCGGTTGGCTGGATATCGCAATTGGCCGCCGCCATCCAGCCCGTAGGCAAAATATCAGATAGGAAAAGCACCTGCTCATCGGCGAGCATCTCTGGAATTTTTATGGGACCAACATCTGCAAATGGTACGCGCAAATATTCCGCCTGCCCCCCCGGGAATCCTCCAGTAAGATGCGAATAACCAAACAGACCTGCGGGTGAATGGCCCAAGGCCTTTTCGGCGTCACTGCGGTTGGGATTTGATTCATCACATAGAGAGAACAAGTCTTTATCGCAGAAGTAGCAAGAGCCGCATGAAATCGTAAACGGAACAACGACGCGATCTCCTTTTTTTAAGTGAGTCACGGAACTACCGACCTCTTCTACGATTCCCATTGGCTCGTGACCAATGATATCGCCCGATTTCATGCCGGCCATCATTCCATTGTACAAGTGGAGATCAGAACCACAAATAGCCGTAGACGTAATACGAATAATTGCGTCTCTCGGGTGCTGAATTTTAGGGTCTGGGACATTATCCACTCGCATATCGTGTCTTCCGTGCCATGTTACTGCTCTCATACTTGACTCCTGTTCTGTGGCTCCGCCAGCGGTGTAGTTTAAAAAACTTTAAACAGAACTATAATAATCGAGCGTGGGGGGATTGGTTGGCGATTGTGCTAAGTTAATGTGAACTTTACTAAACACGCTTGTAGCGAAGCATAAGTGGATTGGCGCTAAGACCGTGCAAAATGATGGACGCAGTAACCGTGACAATAGCTATCTGAGTGACCATCTCCATGGGAGGGGTCCAGTCTGTTTTTACCAGGGCGTAGGAGAGATAATAAAATGTTCCCACTCCACGGATTCCAAACCAACTGACCATCGCTTTTTGTTCACGATTCATGCGCGCCAGTGACGGCAGCACGGAGAGCGGCCGAACGATAAATAATAGCGTTGCTGCCATTGTTAAGTTTAATAGGCTAAAATGGGACCAACGGAGCACACTTCCGAAGAAAACGATAATTACAAACTCGCCCAGCTTCTCCAAGCTATCGTTAAACTGAATAATCTCATTGCTGGCTTCTTTATCCGCCGTTTGTACATCCCGCTCTTCGTGTTTGCGAAAAAGAATTCCGGCAACAAAAGCGGCAATAAACCCGTAGACGTCGGCATACAAGCACAGGCCGTAGACCAAGAACAATAGGCCCATACCAAAAAATTCATCCACCACAAACTCCGACTTGGGCCCGATCTTTAAACGGTTCAGCGCGAGTGTGGCCATTTTCGTTATTACAGCGCCAATCACGATTGCGCCCGTTATTTTATAGATAACATCATGGACCAACCAGTGCGTGCCGTAACTACCGAGCTCGTGCACACCGAGGAGAGCTAGTCCCAACATCAAGAACGGAAATGTGGATCCATCATTCATGCCCGCTTCCGCGGTCAGAGTAAACCTCAATAAATCATCGTCGTCTTTGTCCTCCACCTGGAGTGAGGAGGCGAGCACTGGGTCTGTCGGCGCCAACACGGCTCCCAGAATTACAGCCACGCCCAGCGGTAATCCTAAAGCAAAATAACCGATGCCCGTGAGCAGGGCGACTCCGATTGTTAACGAAAGAAACGCCAGGAGTACCGGGGTGCGCCACCGTTTGCTCGAGAGAGATGGCTTCATTTTTATTCCAGCAACAAACACGGAAACTATCACCACCAGCTCACTCAATAGCTCAATAATTTGTAAATTACTTTTTATATCAAATTGAATAAAACCGAACAGTGCGGGGCCAAGAACTATACCACACAGCAAGTAGACGAGGCTCCTCGTGAGGGGTGCTCTACGTAAGAAAAAGTGGAGACTCCCCACGCTGAGCAACAGTAGGCCCGCAAAAATATACCAAAAAAGAATTGTAGTGGTCATTCCACCCTATTTTACGGACCCGCACAGACAAATAGTTGTCCTCAATGCGCAATCTTTGTGAACTTAGCAACAAATGGTGCGGCTCCCACTGTGGTAGCGCAACCGCATTATATTCGGATTTATTTCCTAGAGTGCGCTGTACGTTGTTCGTAAGACAGGCTTTCAACTCGCAACACGTGAATTTATGGGAAGAGCCAAGCGAATTTTTACAGATCAACATCCGTATCATGTTACCGCAAGATGCATAAACCAGGAGTGGTTCGAAGTGGAACTTCAACAGGTTTGGGATATATTTTGCAGGCATCTCGCTTACACTGCATACATTTACGATGCGCGCATTCATAGCTTTGTATTGATGAACAATCATTTCCATTTGCTGATCTCCACCCCGAACGCGAGTATCGGTGGCTCCAGACTCACCTTTCCGATGGTGCCGGATGAAACATTGTTTTCCGATGTCGATGGTACGCTGAGTTGGCTAAATACAGGATATTCTGAGACCGACTATGCTCAGGTTCGGCAAGCTCTTCGCAATAAGAATTTCAAGTTGATGCGCGATCGAAATACGAGAGCCCCCAGTACTTTGGAAACACGGCTCTCATAACGCGTGCGCGCTACCAAAGTGGGAGCCGCAACCTAGAGGGATTTGTAGAGGACGGCGACGGATTCGCCATCGACGTAGGCGAGTTCGGAAACCATTTGGCCGGAGTTGGTTTCGATGAGCACGGTATGGAGGTCGGAGCTGGTGTTGTAGAATATGAAACCTGCGCGTTGGCGGCCTACGTCTTTTGGCGTGAGGATGTTCCCTTGTACGTCGAAGTAAAGAACCTTGTAATCGAGAACGGCCTTGTCGAGGTATACTTGGAAATGTTCTTGAGTGTCCACGAAGCCAACGATGGCGCCTTGGGCTTTGTCGAACTTGTATTTTTTGGCGATCGCCTCAAACCACGAGTGATCGAGCACGGGAATTTCCTGGTATTTGTTAGAGCGGCTGGCAAAAGAGGCGCTCCCGGTGTCTGCATTTTCTGTGCGCGCAAAGAGCAATAGCGGATCTTCACCCGCAAAGGTGTTGATGGCTACAGCCGTTTCTGTCTCAGCGGTCAGCGTGCTCTTTTGTCCCAAGGTGACGTATTCGATAGGCCGCGGGGCCGTTCGGAACGGATCGAAGTATTTCACGTATACCGTTTTACTACGAGCCACTTCAAACTCCACAGTCGATACTGCCGCCGGCTGCACGTAAACAATTTTCGTATCGATCACCGCATCGGTGGAATCGATCACTTCGATCTCGTAGTAACCCTCGAGCAAACCGACAAAGGCGTACTGGCCATCGGCCGAGGTTTCTTTGTTTTGCTTCATGGGAATGTACATATCAAAATAAATGGGTGTAACTTCGCGGTGCTGAGCCAAACGCACGCGGTAACCGCCTGTGGCGACACCACGATTGACCACTTGGCCCCAGATTACGCCCTGATCGCGAAACTCTTTTGGAAACTCGATCGCATCGAACAAGGCTTTTACATATTTCTCAGGGAACATGCGCATACGCTGCTCTTTAGCGAAATCGGCAATCACTATAGTTTCGCGGTGGCCACCTTTAGCAGCGTAAAGCACTGCTGTCGATTTCGCACTCAGTCCATCGCTCTTCACTTCGCCGCGCTCATTCGAAGGAAAGTGCAGATCGTGGCGGCCTAAAGACACCTCGGCTTGAGCAATAGGCATCTTGCTCGATGGCGTATCGTATACCGATAGCGTGCGCGCTCTGAATCCAAAATTGTAAGGTGCCAGTTTAAGATCCACATCGGCGATTGTGATGTTGGCGTCTCCGCGCTCGCGCATGACCTTATCTAAATCAATCGTCGCCTCACCCATGACGAAACCTTTAGCGTCTACGAGTTCTGCAACCAATTCACCCTGGAGTTTATCGACTTTAATTGTATACGTTCCCTCGTTGATAGATACACGGCCTTCGCGCTTGATCTCTCCATCCAACACCCAACCCACATTGATCTTATCGTGAGAACTGGCGAGCGCTAAGCCATCCATCAGCTGAATTTTTCCTTCGATCCAATAGTGGGGATGTTTAAGGAGGCTCATCATAGCAGCGGCACCGGGATCTACTGTTTGTGGTTCAGTCTCTTTGTATGCGACCGGTTGTGCAATTGGCGTCACACCTAAAGACAACTCTTGAATGGTGCTCGCCTGAACGCGCATGCTCGGAATGCGCAAAACAGGAACAGTGATTTTCATTTCCACATTTCCCGGGCGCAAAACTCGAGCTGGGATATTGTTGGGAATCACTTCGTCTTCCAATTCACCAACATTATAGTCGTCTTCGAGTGCGGCCATCGGAAGCGAGTACTCGTTCATACGAATACTCATGCGCGGAAGATGTGTGGAGGGATGACTAATCACAGGTTTTAAAGGCGCAACGATGCTGGTGAATAAAAATACGCTGCCGCTTGCAAAGCTCATGTAGAGAATTTGAAATAAAATTCCAAGCAGTGTACGCATCTTGACCTTGGGCATTAAGCCGTTGATTTTATTTTATTTAAAAGGCTTTAAACTCGTCAATGAAGTCTTCACGGTCCGGACGATTGACGAGAAACTCGAGCAAGCGCTTCATCACTTTGTTGGCCGCCGCCTCGTCATATCCTTTGATCGAGTATCCACCATCGGAAAGGCGCTCTTCGATCACGTATTGGATTTGAATAGTGTATGGACGGCGGTCATTGAGTATGAGTAGTCGTGAGTAGGCACGCTCTTTTTCCATACCCGCGTTGTCGTAGGATCCCGAGCCTGGTTTTTGATAGCGGGAAACAATCTCGCGACCATTCGCGCTCTTACCGCGCAAGCCGTTAGATGCGCGGTCAAACGCTTTGACCAAACCAGGGATAGACGCGTTCACACTCTTCTTCTCGACGTAAGGCCCGCTCAGGGAATTGCAGGAAACAAGTCCAAATAGAACCAACGTCAAAAAAAGGGAGACTGTAATTTTCGCGTTCATTGCACCATCTTATTATTTAATGATCTTTTCGGCGTCCTTAAGAAACTGTTCTAGACCTTTGTCCGTAAGTGGGTGCTGCAGCATTCCCTGCATCACCTTAAATGGAACAGTCACAATATCCGCGCCCAACATTGCTGAATCTAAAATGTGCACATTGTGACGAATACTGGCCACCAAGATCTCCGTTTTAAATTCGTAATTCATATAGATTGTCTTGATCTGATTGATCAGCTCCATTCCCGGAGAAGAAATATCATCGAGTCTACCCACAAAAGGAGACACCATCGTTCCACCCGCTTTCGCTACAAGTAGCGCCTGTAGCGGCGAGAACACCAATGTGATGTTGGTTTTAATGCCTTCGGCAGCAAACTTGCGCACAACCACCAAGCCTTCTTCCGTCATCGGGATCTTAACCACAACGTTGTCGGCGATCTTTGCGAGTTTTTTGCCTTCGCTGTACATATCTTCGGCCGATGTGGAGAGAACCTCGGCGGAAACCGGGCCCTTCACTGCGCTACAGATATCCGCGATCACTTCTGTGAAGGGACGGCCGCATTTAGCAATGAGAGAGGGGTTGGTAGTGACTCCATCGACCCAGCCGCGCTCATTTGCGTGTTTGATTTCTTTGATATCAGCAGAATCGATAAAGAATTTCATGGCCATCCCTTTCAGTATAAGACGTCGATAAATTTCCTCTATATATACGTCACCAATCTGAGGGATTCAACCGCTGAGCCCTGCTTTTAGGGCTTCTTTAGAAAATCTTGCAGGGTGTAGAGCCCTGGCTTTTGCTTTTTGAGCCATTCAGCGGCGCGCACGGCACCCTTGGCAAACACATGGCGATCCAGCGCCTGGTGCTGGATAGATATAACCTCGCTATCCGCCATGAGATCCACGCGGTGAACACCAAAAATTCCACCACCACGAATCGAAGATGTCCCCACGTAATTCTTTTTAGTTTTCTTTTTTAAAACCGCCTCTAGATCTTTTGCCGTTCCAGACGGCGCATCTTTTTTATAGCGATGATGATATTCGAGCAAATGCACATCGAACTCCGGAGGTATCTCCATTTCGCTCAACATCTTTTTCACCAGCGCCACACCTATCGACATGTTGGGCGCCCACAAGACGGGAATAGTCTTTGCGGCTTTTTTAAGTTGGTCCATTTGTTTTTCTGAAATTCCGGTAACACCGGAAACTACCGCCAATTTATTTTTTGTACACCACTCGAGAGTTTTATCAAAAACCTCTACCGAGGAAAAATCGATCACCACATCGGCCTTGGGCGCTTTGGTAGGGAAGCTTGCAGAAAATATTTTATCGCCTTTACCTACGCCGCCAACCACACTTGCGTTTTTAGTGGCACCCACCACGTCTTGGATAGCCGAGCCCATGCGGCCCGTGGCCCCCACAATAAATACTTTCGTCATCGTAAATAGGCCTCGTGCTTTTTGAGTTGTGATTCCACTATTTTCTTTTGGTCGGCGTCGAGCGTACACAGCGGTAACCGCATCTCATCGCTCGCAATAATACCCATAATTTGTAGAGCCGCCTTCACAGGAATCGGATTGGAGGTGATATAAAGGGATTTTATCAGTTCGATGGAACCGGAAAAGTCGCGCATAGCTGCATCCACTGGTTCCTCGCCAAACCACTTGGCCATTTTACTCGGCATAATGTGCGAACAGACTGACACCACGCCTTGCCCTCCCGCCTTTTTGAGAGCAAGACACGATTCATCGTCTCCACTCGACACCAAAAAATCTTTCTTTGCGGAGAGCACCACCTGGCGGCCAAAATCCACGTCTCCAGTGGCTTCTTTTATAGCGACGATGTTTTTAACTTCCTGAAGTTGAGAGATCGTCGCTAAATTCAAACTAGTAATGGTTCTACCCGGCACATTGTAAAGCATCACAGGTACGGACACACTTTCTGCAACTGCTTTAAAGTGGAGCAGCAAACCTTGCTGAGGGGGCTTATTGTAATAGGGAACAACCACGAGTAGGCCCTCGGCACCATTTTTCTCGGCGGCCTGCGAAAGCTCGATGGTGGTGGCCGTGTTGTTGGTACCCGAACCAAAGATCACGCGGGCTTTGCCCGAGGCTTTTGATTTTACGAATTTCAGTATTTCGATGGATTCCTCTTTGCTGAGAGTGGGGCTCTCGGCCGTGGTGCCATTAACGATAAATCCATGAATGCCCGCCTTCAACTGTAGATCGACCAAATTCTCGAGTGATTTAAAATCTACTTTACCATTTAGAAATGGAGTCACCAGTGCGGTGTATGCGCCTTGGAATAGTTTCATGTTTCTCCTCTAGGCGTTTTTATCTTCGCCTTGAAATACGAATTCTGCGGGTCCGGTAAGTGTAGCGCGCAGTCCCTCGAAATTCACGGTAAAATTTCCGCCCGGTGTTTGCAGCTTTAGCGGAGACGCTGTTTTATGAAGATGTTGGTACACGCGAGCGGTTGCAATCACTCCAGTGCCACACGCCAAAGTGAACTCTTCCACTCCACGCTCCAGCGAAACCGTTTGCACTGGCTCGCCCTGCAGGTTCGCAAAGGTTAGGTTGGAGCCCCCGGGTCCGAACGCAGGATTCTTAATAAATGGTGCGAGATCCAAAGTGCGCGCGCCAAGCGCGTGTGGTTTTGTTACTGGAATCACACAATGAGGCACGCCCGCTGTGAGCAAGTACCCTTTGGGGTAATCTTTACCAGCGGGATGTTCGATCTCTCGAATTGGTGCGTTGGCGATTTCGAAGGACACCGAGATCTCCCCGCCGCTCACCTGTCCATGAACGAGGCCCGCACGGGTTTCTAGCTCCATATTTTTTAAACCAAATTGTTTTTCAACCAAGCGCATGGCGCAACGGGCGGCATTCCCACACATCTCCGCCGCACTCCCGTCGGAGTTGTAAAACTCCCAGCGAAAGAGATTGTCCTGTTTGCGGTACAACCACACCACGCCATCGCCACCGATACCCGTGTGGCGGTTGCACAACTTCTCTGCAGACTCCGGGCGCGCAGGCATATCCAGAAAAAAAATAAAGTCGTTACCTGCGCCGTGGAGTTTATAAAATATCATTCAGCCTGCTCAGATTTTTGGGGCTCATTTTTTTGAGTTTCTTTTTTTTGAATGTTTTTGTTCTGCGCCTTCTTTTTCGCTGATTTTTTTCCGTCCTTAAAGTCGCCAGCGGGAGACGATGATGGCTTGCCACTGGTTCCATCGCCCGGAGCGCTCGCCGTATCTGGTGTTACGCCGCTGGGGGGATTTTGTATGTTTGTTTTAGTGAGGCTTCCCTCGCTGGGAAGTGGTGGCTCCGGCGGTCCCTTGACCCCACAACTCGTGGCAACAACCAAACTGGCGAGAGAAAGAATTCGAAGCACAAACAACCGACTCACAAAAATCTCCTTGAGAAGCTGCGGCCTTAGTCCTCTGGATCTTGCGTCTTGAGTAGTGGTTCGACGTCATTCACCTTGGAGCAGACCCCAGGGAAGAGCCGCGCTAAACGTTTTTCCTGATCGGAAAGCGCCCGGCACTTCGATATATATTGTTTAAGATATTCCACATCAGAAGTCATCTCCCAAAGAGAGAATAGCGCCTCTGGGTAACGTATACTTTTGAGTTCGTCCACAGTCTTCTTATCGAACTTTACTTTGTTGGCCACCGCCTCGCGCAGGAGCACAGCTCGGCAAAAATCCATCGCATCCGCACTTAGGGGCGACGAGACACACGTCTTTTGATCGCGCACCGCTGCCCGCTTGTCGTTGACGGCTGTTTTCGCGGGCTGCACGTATCTACGATAGAGCGAGAACACTTTAAAATACGGGTATTTTGATTCGGCGCTCGTGATGGCGGTAAGAGCGTCTGCCATTTTCTTTTGATCGATAAAATAGGTGATTAAAGACTGCTGTAAAAGTTTGTTGTGCGGCTCCTTGGCCAGGGCCTTGCGGAAACTCTCCTCCGCGCCGGGATCATTTTTAGCGGCGAGCTCGACGGCCTTTTCATAGTAGGCCACAGTTTCATCGTACAAGAATAAACTCATCCACTGCGACACCCGCTCCACGTCGGCCGCATTTTGCAGTCGTGCTGGGTAAAGTGCCTTGAGGTCGCGCACTGCTTTTTCCATGTCCTTCTTTTCAATTGCAAGGCGAACGGTTGCTAACGAAGCGCTGGAGTGTGCCGGAGTGGTTGTTGCCGGTGCCTGTGCGTGCGCCGTTACTATCCAAATAAGGGTTCCACAAAACACCGCGAGCATTTGTTAAGGAGAACTTTCATTGTTGTACGAACGCACCAATACCTCGCGGGGCTTACTGCCATTTGCCGGCCCCACTACGCCCTCGCGCTCAAACACCTCGATGAGGCGTGCTGCACGAGGATAACCCAAACGGAACTTGCGCTGAATCAATGAGGCACTCACAGTTTTTAAGCTCGATGCCCAGGATAAAATTTCGTCGTAGCGTTCATCGAACTCCGCCTCGCCACCGCTATCCGACCACCCGTCACCATCCGCAGATGCACCCGTGGATTTTGTGAGCGCCTGCATAGCGATTTCGTCGTACTCTGGTTGACCTTGATCGGACCAATATTTCATAACATCGCCGATATCCGACTCCGACACCCACGGCCCGTGATGGCGCTCGGGTTTCGCTGTGCCCGGCGCCTGGAACAACATATCACCACGCGCCAACAATCTTTCTGCTCCCGAATCATCGAGAATAATGCGCGAATCCATTTTGCTCGCAACTTTAAAACTGATTCGGCCTGGTATGTTGGTTTTGATCAACCCTGTGACCACATCTTTGCGCGGGCTCTGCATCGCAAGCACTAAGTGTATCCCACTCGCACGTGCCATCTGCGCAAGGCGCACAACCGCTTGCTCGACATTGACTTTATCAACCGCCATCAAGTCGCCAAACTCTTCCACCACAATGACAATGTAGG
Source organism: uncultured Pseudobdellovibrionaceae bacterium (assembly GCA_964400355.1). Classification (GTDB taxonomy): domain Bacteria; phylum Bdellovibrionota; class Bdellovibrionia; order Bdellovibrionales; family JAGQZY01; genus JACKAL01. The sequence continues at coordinate 118,743 of CAYNTO010000001.1, read as the reverse complement.
GTTGTGGAGCGAAATAGTACGTTTGATTTTGCTGTTCGGTGGCGTTGTTAATGGCGTCGTGTTCTTCGATTTGCTCTTTGTTGAGTTTTGCGACCACCTCATTGAAAGCTTCCAGACCGCGCGCCCCGAAGCGTGACATGGATCGATACCGTTTTTCCATCTCGCGCACGGCCCAATTGAGTGCCCCGACGGCTTTTTTAGGCTCGACGACCATTGGCAACAGTAAGTGTGGCACATTGTTAAACGCGGCCAGGTCGACCTGTTTGGGGTCGATCAAAATAAGTCTTAGTGTTTGCGGTGAATGGCGGAACAGTAAGCCGGTGAGTGCGCACACTGTAAAAACAGATTTTCCCGAACCCGTTGTTCCGGCCACAAGCAGATGCGGCATTTTGCGAAGGTCCACAACTTTAGGTGTTCCATCTGCCTGGCGGCCAAGTGCCATTGGTAATTTAATGTCGTCAGACCAAAACTCATCAACGGCAAGAACGTCTTTAAGATACACAGTCTCGCGGTGGGTGTTTGAGGTTTCAATGCCAACAACATCGCGCCCCGGAATTGGCGCGATAATTCGCACCGACTCGGCACTGAGTGCCAGGGAAAGATCATCGGCCAGTTCGGTGATCTTACTGATCTTCACATCGGCATTGGGTTTAAATTCAAACAGCGTGACAGCAGGGCCGGGTTTAGCGCCTTTAACTTCGCCTTTCACTGAAAACTGCCCAAGCTTGTCGGTGAGTGCAAAAGATTTTGCGCGAATTTCTTTTTCGTCGACGCGATAGCGGGTCTCTGGTGGATCTTCGAGCATTCCCAACTCCGGAAGTTTCCAGTTCGCAATCTTACGTTGGACTTTTTTGCGCATGTCCACTTTACGACGGCGAACGGGGCCCGCGGCCGGCTCTTCGGTCATTTCCTGAGCAGTCTCGTCATCTTCATCGTCGATGTCCTCTGTCGTCGCTACTGCAGAAGTTGCTGAAACGGAGGGCTTCATGGTCATCTTTTGCGCGGGAGCGCCCATTTTGGCAATTTTTATGGAGCGAACTGGCTTGAGCTTCGCGAAAAATGCGAGCAGCGCTACTTTTATCGATGAAAGGTCCACGCGTACGCTAAATGTTTTGCTCAATATTTTGGGCCCGGCGGCGACGGCAAGCAGTGCAATGAACGAAGCCCACAAAATAAGTCCCACGCCTGTGCCATTAAAAAGCCTCTTGAGCTGTTCAAAAAAGAACTTTCCGAGAAACCCGCCCACGTAAATATTATTGCCATGCAAGGTGGTGGAAGACATATGCAGCGATAGCAGGCAACCCGCATTGAGCATCATCAACACGCCCACGATCAGCGCTTCGATACTGATTTTTTGTTGTGGTTGTTGCTTGCCCGACGACCTGTGTGATTCTCTGGCATTGTGGAAGGCCTGCACACCCATTACCACAAACACGCCTACAAAGCCCCAAGCGGTAATACCAAACATCTGCAACAGGATGTCGGAGAGAAAGCTCCCAAACAGTCCGCAGTAGTTCAAAGCAAATTGTCGCTGCCCAATAGAATTGAACGATGGGTCTTCGGGATTATAACTCCACAACGCCAAGGTCAAAAAGAGAGCACAAAAAATATAGAGGATTCCAATGAGTGTGGTTTTCACCTGTGATGCGCGCATATAGCATCTATATTATGAGATCCTTTTCATTTCGTGAAAGACAGTCTTTGCGATCTCGACTAATTACTAGTCTCGTCGAGTGGCGCACAACTTGGCATTCAATGTGAGCCGTTTGGAGCAGGGGTTGAGATACGTATCAATGTGGATAACTGTTGATAAGTCTGTGGACCGGCGATCCGGGATTGCTTAAGTCAACAACAAAAGAGCAGATGCGCTAGCCAATCCGTCGGTTTAAAACGATTTATTTTTACGCACCGACAAAAAGATTTTTTTTTATTGATTGTTCGCCCCCACAAAACATAAAAGTTGTTCTGCAAAAACAATAAACACTAATTTCTAATCATATTTGGGGTAAGAGCATGGAAGTAAATCAGTCAGAAAATCTTTTCGTTGCGAATCTACAATCTGTAAGCTTAGAGAGTTTGGTAAAAAGCAAACTTGAAGTGCTTTTTCGCCAACAGAAAGAGGCTGATGTTGAATTGAGCGACCTCCACAAATTGATCCTTGAGCAAGTGGAAAAGCCTCTCATCGAGCTGGCTCTTCGTCAAAACCGCGGAAACCAAGTAAAAACTGCAAAGCTTCTTGGCATCAACCGCAACACTCTTAAAAAGAAAATTGATTCTTACAGAATCGACATTAAAGGCTTGCTTAGCTAGTACAGCGGCGGGTTTCCCGTTACGACATCTTGAGTAGACTCGCACATTTTTCAGCGATATCCTTTGGCTGCGGCTAAAGGATTCGTGCCTGTTGGATATAATATCCTTCGCTGAGCGTCGAGGCCGTTGGATCGATAGAAATCGGTCGTTCCTCTTCGACGACGACGCTCAAATTGTGATTGCTTGCCGATTTGCGGTATTCGATCCACTCAACCTCATCAGGGATGGAAATGAGCTTTAAAGTACCACCACACAATTTAGATGCAGAAGTCTCCATTGTGGGTGGGCTTATGGTGGATCCCGAATCCCTCGACGTGGTTTCGGATTTGCTCGCGGCCGAAGACTTCTACAAGCCCGTACATCAAAAAATTTATCAGACCATTCTCGATCTTAACGCTAAAAGCCAGCCCATCGACATTATCACTATCAATAACCAGCTCGCCAACAAGAAGGAGCTGGAGTCTATTGGCGGCGCCAGCGCCCTAGCTGAGATTTTGACTCAGGTTCCCGCGGCGGTGAATCTCCGCGGTTATGCGGAGATTGTTAAAGAAAAATCACTCTTGCGGCGCCTCATTGCCGTGAACTCCGAAATTATCAACTCCGCCTACGACAGCGATTTCGAGTCGGTGGAAACATTTATCGACGATGTTGAGGCGAAGATTTTTAAAATTACCGAGTCGCGTGAAACCAACAATAATTTGGTCGGTGCCGCGGAACTGGTAAAGATGAGTATCGACAAACTGACGGAACTTTCGACCCGCAACCAGGATATTACTGGCGTGGCCTCGGGTTTTGGCTCTTTGGACAAGATGACGGCAGGATTCCAGCCCGGTGATTTGGTAATTATCGCAGCCCGTCCCTCAATGGGTAAAACCGCTTTCAGTTTGAATATCGCGATGCATGCGGCACTGAAACTAAAAAAGAGTGTGGCCTACTTTTCTGTGGAAATGGCAAAAGAACAGTTGATGATGCGTCTTCTTGCGTCTGAGGCTAAAGTGAGTATGTCGGATGTGCGTATTGGCCGTATCAAAGACAACGACTGGCCGCGCCTTATCGACAAAGCCTCCAAGATGGCTGAGACCACGCTGTACATCGATGACACCAGCTCTATCTCTCCCTTCGAGATTCGCTCCAAAGCCCGCCGTATCAAGGCTCAGCATGGTCTGGACATGATCGTGATCGATTACTTACAAATTATGGGAATGCACACCAAGGTTGAAAGCCGCGAACGCATGATTGCGGAAATTTCGAAGAGCTTAAAGGGCATCGCCAAGGAATTGAAAGTTCCAGTGATCGCCCTCTCTCAGTTGAACCGTGGCGTAGAAGGCCGCAGTGGCGATATGCGCAAACCCGTTCTCTCCGATCTTCGCGAATCAGGAGCGATTGAGCAAGATGCGGATTTGATCATGATGCTTTACCGTGAGGAATATTACGATCCTGATAACGCCGAAGCTCGCGGCCAAGCCGATCTGCTCATTCGTAAGCACAGGAACGGTCCCGTCGGCGAGATCAAATTGCGTTGGCAATCTCAGTATGGATATTTCTCCGAACTGGATAGCCCCGACACCTTGCTTGTTCCACAACAAGGCGCCTCTGCGTCCTTAGGTTCGGTGAACAACTTTAGCGATGGCAACAAGGGCGCTCCGATGCGCAACTTCGCCCCCGGCAAAAATAACGACTTCCAAGGCTAGGCCGTTGGGCGAATAATCAATCGAGCGCGTCACGTATTTTTTTTAATAAATGCTCCATCGAAATTTTTAACCGCGCTGTGTGTGTGGACGATAACGGGGATATAATAGAAACCGGAAGTGGTGAGCTACGCCACTCCGGCAAAACGTGAACCAATCTTCCTGACGCTAGCTCATTTTTACACAAGTAGTATGGGACGAGCGCGATCCCGCCGCCGGCGAGAGCACATTTTAGAATACTACTCAGTTGATTGCTCAAAATTTTTGGATGAATTGCTACGGTCGCAGTGCCTCTCTGCGACCGTAGCACCCAGCGCGACATATACGCGCGATCATTTAGGCTGAGGCATTCTAACGTTTCGAGTTCCTTTGGCGACTGTATCTTCTTTTTGCCTTTAAGATATTTGGGCGAAGCAACAGTGATCAAACTGATGTCGCCTACTTTTTTTATCTTAAAACTGCTTTCTGTGGGACGGCCGATACGGATCGCAAAATCAAACCCATCTTTAACAAGATCTACAATTTCGTTGGTGCAATGAAGTTCATAGGAAAGTTTTGAATGCTTGAGTGTTAGCTCCGCAACCGCGGGTGCGATGACAAAGGTTCCCAGATCCTCGGGTGCAGTGATGCGCACCAGGCCCGAAGCGATGCTGTCTTGACCCTGTAGTGAACGCTGCGCCTCTTCAATAGTGTTCACAGGCCCCAGGCTCGATTCATAAAAACCTCGGCCCGCTGCTGTAAGCGTTAGGTTCCTGGTGGTTCGCACCATGAGCTTCGTGGCCGTCTCTTTTTCGAGGCGCGAAATAGATTTACTCACTGTCGACTTGGGAAGCTTGAGCAAATGGGCGGCCTTGGAAAAGCTCCCATTCTGAACCACCTTCACAAATATTCGTACCAAATCCAAATCTACTGCCATCTCATTGTTTCCTATTAGAAACAATATTCTTTCATTGGTGCAGTAAATGAACAATCTTTTTTTATGTAAGATTGTAATTAATCTTTCAAAGGAGATCTTATGAAAAAGGTAAATATTTTGGTGATTGGATCTTCTGGCTTGGCAGAAGCCGTTGGTTGCCAAAAATCTGGAGAGCAATGGATACGTTGTGCGCAGAACATCAAGTGATGGTAGAGATAAAACTATTGCGCACATCCGTCTCACGACTGGAAAAGGTGTGTATAACTCTTTCGCGAATGTGGATAAGTCGTGTTGCGGTGAGCAGGTGGCAGATCGCACCTGTGGAAAATTAAGCCCTTCTACTTCCGTAGCGGAAGTAGAGGTCTTACTTTTTTACGAGTCCGTTAATTGTTTCAACAGAAAAAACTAGTGTATTTGTGTGTCCGTCGTAGCTTCGGTGGCTAGGGGCTTTTGCACAATGGCGTCCTTTTTACCTTTCGCCGATTTTACCTCAGAATTTTTGACTTTAGATTTTGCGCCCGATTCGCCCTGCGTTTTATTTAAACCCAACGCAAACTTAGCATTTGTTTTGCGCTTCTGATTGAATTCCTCTTCGGCCATTTTTGCGGCTTCGGCGAAATACTTTTTAAATACCCGTGCTTTCTCCGCGACCTGTGCTCCGGTTTTGTAGATGTCGTCGGTGTTCTCGGGCATAAATTTATTGATCGTCGACATGGTCCAGTGCATGAGCTCTGGCGCAACAACCTGCCCCACCAAGCGCAAATACGCGGCCGCCGACAGCACCAGTTCGGCGCGATCTTTTTGTGCGGCCTTTAGTATTTTTTTTGCGGCTGTTTGCGCAGGGAGTGTAATCCCCGGAAAGTAATCGGATGTCGCAAACCAATCGAATTCTTTGGCGGCATCGCCTTTAAACACAGCCTGGATCGGTGAGCCAGTCTTCATTAGCGCAGGATATACAGTCGTCACCGTGATGTTCTCTTTAGCAAGCTCCGCGGCAAGCCCTTGCGAAAATCCTGAAAGCGCAAACTTGGAAGCATCATACGGGAGCATGTGCGGAACAGCCACACGGCCCCCCATCGAGCAAATGTTGATAAACTTTCCCACACCCTGCTTGCGAAATTCCGGGAGCACCTGCTTCACCATGTGAATCACCGCAAATAAATGCAGCTCCATCTGTGCGCGGAAATCTTTTTCGTTCATGGAGTCGAAAGGACCCACCAGGATCGCGCCTGCGTTGTTGATCACCACATCGAGCTTATTCCACTCACTGAAGAGCTGCTGTAAACAGGCGTCGACCTGAGCCGTCACAGTGATGTCGCAGGGACAGAGCAGAACTTTGGCCTTTGGATCGATCTTGAGAAGCATTTCCTTAGCGCGCGCGAGCTCTTGTTTGTCGCGAGCCATAAGAGCTATATACGCCCCCTGCTCCACCAGCTCTTTGGCAAGTGCAAGGCCCAAGCCTCGCGAACCACCGGTGATTAATACTTTTTGCATTTTATAATGCGGAGTTGACCGAAAGAGGGAAAACAATGAGGCCTCATCACTCGTCTCACGAGGAGATTTTTCTTTGAGTGCCGCTTCAGCGTATATCGGGGTTTTTACGTCTTCTTTCATGGCGTCATCCTTTGCAAAGGTTCTTCTCTATTTTAGCGAAGTGCACATTGCGAGGATACCTAGGAGGTGTGAAGTTTTTGTCAAACTCCTGTCTCAATTTTGTGGGCACGGCTGCCTCTTAAAATGAAAAACGCAAGGCTGGATTCAGCATTGCGTTTAGCAGTCTAGCGGCAGGACTCTCAAGATGAGAAAAACTTAATTATGCTTTCTTCTCTTCGGCTTGAGCAGCGCGCTCTACAGATACAGCGATTTCTGTTTTAAGGCCTTCGCCCAAGTTGATTTTGGCTTTGTATTGGCCAAGAACTTTGATCTGGTCGAGAGTGATATCTTTTTTATCGATGTTGTAACCTTGTTTAGCAAGTTCAGCGGAAACATCTTTTGCGGCAACGGAGCCGAACAGTTTGTCGTTTTCGCCAGCTGGCATTTTAAAAGAAACAGTTACTGTTTTTAATTTATCGATCACTTGGGAAAGTTCTGCCACTGCTTTTTTCTTTTTAGAAGCCGCCACACGTGTCCAATGTTCGAATTCTTTTACACGGCCTTCAGTAGCTTCGGCAGCGAGATTTCTTGGAAAAAGAAAGTTGCGAGCATAACCATCGGCAACGTTCACCATGTCGCCAGAACGGCCTACATCACGGACATCTTGTTTTAAAATAACTTTCATACGAACTCCTAGCTCTCTTCGTTACTGTTGAGGCGTGTTTTTAACACCTTAGATCTATATTCGAACCACAAATCTGACAAGCCTAAACCTGCGACAAATATAAACAAATGTATACCAATGGCAAAGAATAGGACTGTGCGAAGAAAATAATTTATACGAAGCTTCTGGAAATAGAAGCCCATAATCGCCAATCCTTGAAAATAATACGCTGCCAGAGAGAAAAACAGCAGGTTGCTGAAGGTCTTTTGCACATAAAAGTACTTGATCGGATCGAGCAAAAAGGTTCCAGCAAGTGTCGCTATAAACACCCAGATAAAGTACGCCGGTACGCGAAACTCGAGCGCTTTTTCGGTGCGTGTTGAACGCACAAATACCGTACCCACAAACACCATGAGCATCAATGTCCCCGCCATTATGGCTGGCATCAGGGAAAGCACTGTGGGCACATCCATGACCGCCTCTTTGTCACCGCGCAATGCTTTGTATTGGTTCACCACTTCTCCCACGTTGGTTTTGAGCGCTGCCAGAGTGGATATTCCGGTGATTCGTCCCCAGATCAGAACGGAGAGGAACACTATCAGGCCGGTGAGTAGAATTGCCGAAGTTGCGGAATAAAAGGTGGGAACGCTTTGATCTTCGAGCTCCGAGAACAAACCCATCAACAGCAGAACTGCGACGTGGCCGATGGCCCACTGAGGCGCCACCAAAGCGATGGCCAAAGAGGAAATAATCGTGAACGCCCAATAAGTCAGGCGACCGTGGTTCATGTGAAGATAGCGTGCGGGAATGGGCGCCAAAAATAAAAACGAACCCGAGAGTAGGGTAATTAGCAGTGATGCTCCTACAAACAGGCCCGCAGATTTTTTGGACATGGCCTAGCGACCTGGTCTTTGTTGTTTCTTAAGAAGCGCTTTTTTAGCTTCTTTTTCGCGTCTTTCGATAAGAGCTTCTTTAAACTTCTCTACGTATTCTGTAAGAGCTGTTCCGTCTGGAAGACGTGTGTGCATAAAGCGAAGAACTTTTTCGTTGTTGCGCATTGTACGCTCAAGTTCAGCCACCGCGTCTGGGTTAGCCGTGAACGTGCAATGGAAGTAAATTCCACGAGATGTCTTATTGATAGGGTTACCGAGCTTGCGCGAGCCCCAAGTATCAACGTGAGAGATTTGACCAGAAAAGCCTTCGACAATGCCTTTGTTTTTCTGGAAAAGAGCTTTTTGCTCCTCTTCGCTCGCATTTGGATCCATCAAAATGATGGCTTCGTACGGACGAACAACAGTTTCTTTAGTAATTTCAAACATATAAACCCTTTCGGACAACAGCCCCAAATCTAAGCAATGGTGTTTTGGAGCAAGGTCCGGTGTTTTTAGCACAATTCCTTTGCCTAAGTCCATTGAATTTCCACAATCTCTTCTTCAATATATATAGTATGAGTCTCACGCTTCAGATCCTAAATGGTCATCGCTATGGGGAAACCTTGGTTCTCGAATCCACCACTACCGTGGGTCGCTTGGCCGATGTCTCTTTTGATGACACTAAGATGTCGAAAATACACGCAGTCTTCGAGATGGATCGCATTTTGGGGTGGTTCGTCAAAGACAAGGAATCAAAAAACGGAATCGTTGTGAATGGCACTGCTACCGACTCCCATTTGCTCGAGGAAAGTGACCTTGTGGAGATTGGCTCGACGCAACTTCGCGTCGCTGCAGTGTCGGCCTTTTGGAAGCCTCAACTCAATCAGATGCTACTCGAGGCTTTTGATGCGGTGAAAAATCATGAATCCAAGGTCTATCCATTTCGCACCATTCCCGCGCTCTATTTTGTTCAGGGCATTCAGGCGGGTGAGAAGTACGTGCTGGAGTATGGCCCACGCCATGCCGGTGGCGAGTCCGAGGACATCCAAATTTTTGAACCTCTGTGCCCCGATCAGGCATTTGAACTTAGCGCGAACAATCAGGGCGTGTGGTTTAAGACAAAATACCCTAAGATCGTTTTGCTCAACGAAAAAGAAAGCGCTCGGAAACTTTTAAAAAAAGGGGACCGCATCCAGATTCACAAAACTATTATTGAGGTCGACTTTTTAAATCTATGATCCCTATTCAAAAATCTTCCGGTTATTTCCATAGTTTTGATGGAACTCGCATTTATTACGAAACGCGCGGTACGGGTAAGCCTTTGGTGTTTGTTTACGGCATCGCGTGCCTCATCAATCACTGGCATCCTCAACTCTCGCATTTTTCCGAATCGTACCAAACTGTTATCGCCGATTTTCGCGGCCATCATTTTTCCGATGTGCCTAAAGACAAAAAAAATCTGTGTATCGATGCTCTAGCACTTGATGTGATTGCGCTTTGCGAACATTTACAAATTAAGGACGCCGTGTTTTTGGGTCATAGCTTTGGCAATCCCGTGGTGCTGCAGGCCTACCTTAAACGCCCCGACCTGTTCGCCGGCGCGGTCTATGTGAGTAGCTTTTTCTCGAGCCCATTTGCACACTTGGTTCCACCAGAGCAAACCGCGGAAGTTTTCAATTACGTAAAAAAACTTTACAACGTGGCTCCGTCGCTGGTCACTATGGCGTGGAAGTTTGGGGTGACTAACCCACTCTCGGTTTTTTTAAGTGCGCTTACGGGCGGATTTAATATCGAGAAGACATCGCGCAAGGACATCGAGATCTATGCACAAGGTGTTGCAAATATCGACGTGCGCGTATTTTTGACTTTGTTTGAAGAGCTCATGACCCACTCGAGCTTTGATGACATTCCAAAGTTCACTCCGCCCGCATTGGTTGTAGCGGGCGAACGGGATTCCTTAACGCCGATCTCCATGCAACAGTCTATTGCCAACTGCTTCCCGAAAGGCGAACTCTTCACCATGGAAGAGGGTTCCCACTGCGTGCAGCTCGACTTCCCGAGCGAAGTGAATGCCCGCATTGAAGAGTTCTTAAAAACGTTGTCCTATTGAGCTACAAGTTTTTCGTTTTAAAGCTTAATCGGCGACATTGGGATTCCTACCATTTGATACGCCTTTGCCTGATCAAAAGTATTGAACACATTTTGAATCACAGGCCGCAAACTCTCGCGATCCATCACCAGCTGGTGCAACCTTCCAAGTAGGGCAAATTTGTCATCGGTGAACGCTGCATCTTTGAGAAGCTCCTCAAGCTCCACCGCCACCAGGTACGGCGTTTTCTTTGTGACTTGATAGGAGTAGAGATACTCGTCGATCACCTTAATTTTACCCTCGATCCAGCTCTGATTGTTCATAGCCTGAATAAATTCGGAATTTAACATCGGAATAAAGCGCTGAGTGAGCAGAGTGTCTTGATTGTAAACTTCGACCTCTGCGCCAACGGCTAAGACGACCTCTACGCGCACGTAACATCCGCCTTCGAGCATTGTGATGGCACCATTTTTTACAGTGATCGAGCAGGCGTAGGAGCCATAGTTATTAATTTCAATGGCATTGTTTTTTTGATCGGTGCTCAGTGAGCCCCAACTCGCAGATTGGTCGTACACTTTATAGATCTTGAGTGTTGCGCGCCCGACCAGTTGCTCACTGGAATAAATAACTCGAACATCGTCATCAAAACTAAAGAGGTTGAGTCGCATACGTTGGGCCGCGCCCAGCACAATGTTTCTTTGATCTATCTGCGGATTGAAATGTGCCGGTACCGTATCCCAGTTCACCCAGTTGGCCTGTGCCGCCGCATTGCCAGAGTTGTCATCGGAATCACTGCACGCCGTAAATACAAAAAGGCTCAACAATAGCACTACAAGATTTAAAAGTTTCATTGGTTCCCCCACCCCTGATTGGATGGAGATCAGTTAACAAACTTTATAATGAGACACAAGTCGTAGTCGTCGAGCGCCGCGTGCAGCGCTTCATTTTAACTAAGCCATAGACCAGTCTCTGCGGTTAATTTGTTGTTTATCTCGTATTGATACACTCCTGCCTTCAGCCTCGATGGGGAAAATGCCGAAATGGAGACATGCCATTATTCCTTCTATTTCTAACAACTTTTGCGAGCGTCTCTACCACTTCCGCTGCGGAAGTGAAAACCGCCGAAGTGCCCGAGCAGACCAGTGCCGGTTCTGGCGCCCAGGATATGGCAAACCGTTTAAAAACGGTGAACTCCTGTAAAGACAAAGTGTGGCCGCGCTTCAAGCTTGGCGACTATTCGATGTACACTTCCGATCACACACAGAAGCCGCCCATCATAACAGAGGTGGATGCCAATTCAGGATCCGTAAAAGAACCCTCTGTGGAGGCGCGAAAATATATCAGCGAAGAGGGCGAAAAGGCATACACGGTGGGTGTTCCGTCGCGCGATGGAAAGCTCGGTGTTGCTGTGAATGCTGCGCCCAACTTGGGCGGCGCTGGATTTAGAACTCCTCTCTGTAAAAAGGAAGTCTCTGCCTACAATTCGCTTTTACCGAGTGGCTTTGGTTCGAAAGATCCCACGGATTTGCCAATGGATATTCTTGTTCACGAGGCCTACCATTCTGTCGATCAAAATTCGAAGCATGCGTGCAATCACAAAAACCCTACGCAGTGGGGCGCAATGAGTCCCAATCGCGATATTCGCGCCGATTTTGCAACTAAAAGCACTGTCGCCACCTACCGCGCTCACATGCTGCACTTTTTAAAGAAAGCCGCAGAACAGCCCGGTTCGCGCCAACAGTCCATCAGTGAAGCCCTCGGATGGTACAAAAAACTTGTTCAAGAGTTTCCGGATGCGGTTAAAGAGCTCAACGGTATTGACCGCCGCGAAGGATCTGCCTCTTACGTTGGAACACAAGCTGTAACGATCGGTAAAGTGGGTTGTAACGCCAATTCTCAGGCGCGACGAAAAGAGTTTTTGCAGTTAGCCGATCACCGACTCTCGAGCACACCGCAATCGCTCGAGCGCCAGGCTTACGGACTGGGTGCAATTGCCGGTTTACTGCTCGATGAGATGGGGGATTCCTCGTGGAAGAACGACGTGGAGGCTGGGAAGACGCCGATGGAGGCTCTCGAAGCCCGCGCCGGTCTTGCCCCCGCAGCCTCACCGAATAAAGTACCAAAGATAATGGCGGGCAAACAAAAGTTCGATGCAGCGACCAAGTGTTTTAATTCTGAAGCGTTGGCTCCTGTTGATAAAGCCTACAAAAATCCCGATGATTATATCGCCGTTGCCGTTCCGGTCAGTGGTCAATTTGAGCGCGAAGGTGATCCGGTTACAAAAGGAAAGAATGCGTGGATGCCATCGTTTTCAGTGGCCAGTGGAGACAAGCGTTTTCAACTCAATCAGTGGCCCGTCTCATTGACCAGCGCTTGCGGCGGTAAAGATCCTCATGCCGTCGTGCTCGTTCCTAAATCGCAAATTGAAAGCAATGGCGGCTCGATAAGCTTCACTCACAGCGGAGGTACGGGCCACACCGCACCCTCGGCCTCAGTGCAAAATGCACAAAAGGGCGAGATGAAAACCTTTGATGGCTTCCAGATGCAGTGCTTGAAGTAGTCGCGCGCTAGGAAAGATGCTTCTCTAGAATTACCAAATCCAACCACTGATTGTTCTTACGCGCTACTTCGCGCATTGTGCCGACATTGCGAAAGCCCAGGCGTTCATGCAAACGAATGCTTCCTGTATTTGCTGAATCGATACAGGCGACGAGAGAATGAATCCCTCGCTCTCTGGAATTTGCCTCTAGTTCTTTTACGATTCGAGTACCGAGACCCTGACCGCGAAAATTTTGATCGAGGTGAACGGCGAGCTCTGCCGTGGTCCGATAGGATTCGCGCGCGCGGAACATATCGCAAGCTCCAAAGCCTACAACTTTGCCATCATGTTCGCACACGATAACAGGATAACCTTTAGATTTCTTATTTTCGAACCATGGCTGCATTTCAGCCATGGTGAATAGTTTTTCCTGGTAAATCACGTTCCCTGAGGCAATCACTTGGTTAAAGATCTCGCAAATAACTGCCAGGTCTTCAACACGTGCATCCCTCAAAGAGGCGCTCACTTAAAAGCCGCCTGTGACTTCTTTTTCTGGACGCTCTTTCACCGACGCCGTGTAGAACTCGCGGTTCATGCGAGCAATGTTCTCTAAAGAAATATCTTTCGGGCACGCAAGCTCACACGCTCCGGTGTTCGAGCAGTGGCCAAAACCCAAGGCATCCATAGTACGTACCATGTTGAGCACGCGTTTTTCGCGCTCGGCCTCTCCCTGAGGTAGTAGTGCCAAGTGGGAAACCTTTGCAGAGGTAAATAAACTAGCTGAGGAGTTCACACAGGCGGCCACGCACGCACCACAGCCAATGCAAGCCGCGGCCTCAAAGGCCACATCCGCTTTTACTTTTGGAATGGGAAGATTGTTCGCATCTTGAGCGTTGCCGGTGTTTACACTGACATATCCACCAGACTGGATGATTTTATCAAAAGCCGAGCGATCCACTTTTAGATCTTTAATTACCGGAAAAGCATTGGCGCGAAACGGCTCCACGGTAATGCTGTCGCCATCTTTAAAGGTGCGCATGTGCAACTGACAGGTGGTCGTTGAGCGCTGCGGGCCGTGCGCGTTGCCATTGATCACCATGGAGCAGGTGCCACAAATGCCTTCGCGGCAATCATGATCAAACTCAATGGCGTCATCGCCCTTTAGGATGAGCTCCTGGTTCACCACGTCCATCATCTCGAGGAAGGACATGTGCTCCGAAACGTTTTTAAGTTGGTGATCGATAAAGCCGCCTTTGTCGTTGGGGCTTTTTTGTCGCCAGATCTTGAGATTGATCGTCATATCTTTGTGTGAGTCACTCATATATTCTCCAACCTTATTTGTAGCTTCTGGATGAGAGTTTAACGTATTCAAATTTTAGATCTTCGGTGTGGCGCTTTTGCGGCAAATCGTCGCCGCTGTATTCCCACGCGGCCACGTGACAAAAGTTTTTGTCATCACGTTGAGCTTCGTTTTCAGGAGTTTGATGCTCTTCACGGAAGTGACCGCCGCACGACTCTTCGCGCGTGAGCGCATCCCGCGCCATCAGTTCACCAAGCTCTAAGAAATCGGCCACACGCCCCGCCTTTTCAAGCTCTTGGTTTGTGTAGTCTTTAGGGCCCGTGAGTTTAACATCGTTCCAGAATTCTTTTTTGAGATCCTTGATTTTGTCGATAACTTTTGTGAGACCTTCCGCTTTGCGCGACATTCCCACGTGCTCCCACATTTGCAAGCCCAACTGCTTGTGGAAATCGTCAACAGTGCGCTTGCCCTTAATGCGGAAAAGTTTGTCGATGGTCTCCGTCGCTGCCGCTTTTTTAGAGGTGACCATGGTGTCCGTGTCGGCAACCGGCTTGATTTGCGAGCCTTCGCTTCCAATGTAGTTACCAATGGAATAAGGAACCACAAAATAGCCGTCCGCAAGTCCTTGCATAAGTGCCGAAGCACCCAAGCGATTTGCACCGTGATCAGAAAAGTTGGCTTCGCCCGCGACGAACAAACCTGGAATCGTACTCTGCAAATTGTAATCTACCCACAAGCCACCCATGGTGTAATGCACAGCCGGGAAAATGCGCATTGGCATTTCATAAGGATCTTCACCGGCAATTTTGGCGTACATCTGAAAAAGGTTTCCGTATTTTTCAGAAACTTTTTCTTTACCCATGCGATGAATAGCGTCTTTGAAATCCAGATACACGGCCACGCCCGTGTTGCCAACGCCATGGCCCTCATCCACTCGAAATTTCGCTTGGCGCGAGGCCACATCGCGAGGTACGAGGTTCCCGAAACTTGGATAAATGCGCTCGAGATAATAATCGCGTTCGCTCTCGGGAATTTCGTTGGGGCGACGCTTATCGCCCTTTTGTTTTGGCACCCACACACGGCCATCGTTTCGCAGTGATTCGGACATGAGCGTCAGTTTAGACTGGTAATCACCAGACACAGGAATACATGTGGGATGGATCTGCGTGTAGCAGGGGTTTGCAAAGTAAGCACCGCGCTTGTGCGCACGCCATGCGGCCGTCACATTAGAACCCATCGCATTGGTCGAAAGGTAAAACACGTTGCCGTAACCACCCGTCGCCAACACCACCGCATCTCCGGTATGAGTTTCGATCTCGCCCGAGATCAAATTGCGCACAATAATTCCACGTGCGCGCCCATCCACCACAATGAGGTCCAACATTTCGCGGCGAGGAAGAACCTCGACAGTTTTCTTGTCGGCCTGTCTCATCAACGCCGAGTAGGCGCCGAGGAGGAGCTGTTGGCCAGTTTGTCCGCGCGCATAGAATGTGCGCGACACCTGTGCGCCGCCGAAGGAGCGATTATCGAGCATACCTCCATATTCACGGGCAAAAGGCACACCCTGGGCGACACATTGGTCAATGATGGCCGTAGACAATTGCGCCAATCGATACACATTGGCTTCGCGGGCGCGGAAATCGCCGCCCTTCACAGTGTCGTAGAATAATCTGTACACTGAGTCGCCATCGTTTTGATAATTTTTTGCAGCATTAATGCCGCCTTGTGCAGCGATAGAGTGCGCCCGACGAGGCGAATCCTGAATACAAAATGCCTTCACGTTGTAGCCCATCTCTCCGAGCGACGCCGCCGCAGCGGCACCGGCGAGACCCGTGCCTACGATGATCACTTTGTGTTTGCGGCGATTGGCCGGGTTCACAAGTTTCATGTTGAATTTGTGGCTGTCCCATTTTTTCTCTATTGGTCCTTCAGGAATTTTGGCGTCGAGTATTACAGACATTTCGGGCTCCTAAGAGTTCAACATTACGTAAAGAGGTTGAGAAATAAAACCGGCGGTAACAACAATCGCGTAAATCCAGCTGATTGCTTTGATTTTAGGCGTGTAGCTCGGGTGTCGAAAACCAATCGTGGCAAACAGCGACGACACTCCGTGGGTCAAATGCCAGCCCAGCAACAGCAAACACACCCAGTAGCCCACAACGTAGGCTGGGTTTTGGAAAACTTCCATAATTAGCTTATGAAGATCGCGCATCTCCACACCATCGTAAGTGACGGTGTACATGGCCCCGTATTTAAAGGTGATCAGATGATATATGATGAAAAACAAAATAATCGTCCCGTGGAAGGCCATCGTGCGAGAGGCCGTGGATGAGCGCTTTTCACCATTGGGCGTTTGCGCGTATTTTTGGCTGCGGGCCGCGCGGCTTTTGAGTGTCATTTTGATTCCCAACACCGCATGAACGATCACGCTGCTCAGAAGCAACGCCTCTGTCACATACAACAAGATCAGATTGCTCACGATGGCGTGCCCGTATTTGTTGTAAGCCTCCGGACCTGCCCAAATCAGCATATTTCCAGCCATATGGCCGAACACAAAGCCGGCCCATATCGCACCACACACACCCATTATCAGTTTTTGTCCGATGTTGGACTGAACAAGACTCACGAGAACTCCTTGAGAGGCTGCTATTTAATCAATTGAGTATCATTTAGGTTGTAACGCTTTTAGACGTATCTGTCTATGTTTGCGGCCCTTGTTGCTTTTGCATTTCAATACGTTGACGCATAGATAAAAATTGGCCATTTACAGAGAGAGAATTTTACACAGCCACAATGGGGCTCTGCATCTGCACGGGAGATTCGTGCTTTATTCTTTCGCTGTTTTTTGCGATAAATCGTCCATCATTACACGTGCTCGAGCGAGCTATTTCCCCCAGGAGGGTTCATGCGCATTTTTGTATGCCTAAAACAAGTGCCAGACACAGAAACGCGGATCAAGTTGGCCGGCGACTCCAGCCGAATTGACGAGGCCGGAATCAAATGGATCGTAAATCCCTACGATGAGTACGCCATCGAGGAGGCCGTAAAATTTAAAGAAGCGAATCCGAGTGCGCAAGTGACAGCTGTTACCCTTGGGCCCAAAGCGCGCGTCAACTCTGCACTGTTCTCGGCCATGGCGATGGGTGCCGATGATTCCATTCTCATCGACAGCAGTGAATCTCTCGACAGCGTGCAAACCGCCAAGGCCCTTGCGGCGGCCATCCAAAAAGAGGGCGGCGCTCATTTAATTTATACCGGAAAGCTTTCGATTGATGGCAGCGTGTCTTCCATTGGCCCTATGTTGGCCGAACTTTTAAAAATGCCGCACGTATCAGTGGCCACAAAGGCTGAATACGGCGCAAGCGACGTCACCATTCAACGCGAGGCCGAGGGCGGGACTCGAGAAACATACAAAGTGACCACTCCTGTGCTGATCTCTGCAGACAAAGGCCTGAACAAGCCACGCTTTGCGAGTTTACCGAATATTATGAAAGCGAAAAAGAAACCCATTAAGGAAATCGCGGCCAGCGAGCTCGGTGTGTCTGCGGCCAACAACGCCGTGACCTTTGAAAAGTTTGAACTTCCCAAAGATAGAGCCGCGGTAAAGATGATCACCGGCGATGCCAAGGCGCAAGCCAAAGAACTTGTACGTTTGTTGCGCGAAGAAGCGAAAGTATTATAGGCAGGAGCACTTATGAAATTACTTATTACTTTAGATTTCCAAGATGGTTCATTAAAAAATTCTAGCCGTGAGCTCCTCTCTTTAGGCGCCGCCTCTGGCGCTGAAATGATCACTGTGGCGTTTGGCGCTGGAGCTGACAAAATTTCTGATCTCGCCAATTGGGGTATAAAAAAACATTACGCTGGTACTGCCGGTGCACTGACTAAACCCAATCCACAGGCTTATACAGATGCACTCAGTAAAATTCTTGAGGCCGAAGGTGCCGACACGGTTTTAGGGTCTTCATCAACGGTGAATAAAGATGTGTTCCCACGCCTAGCCGTGCGTATGGACGGCGCCTTTATGAGTGACCTCACGGAACTTACGCTCTCACCATTTAGTGCGCGTCGCCCGATGTATGCTGGCAAGGCGTCGGCTGCCGTAAAAATAAAAGAGGGCGTTAAAAAGTTTTTACTAGTGCGCCCCAATCAGCTCGCCATTAATGATCCAAAAAAATCACAAGCTCCAGAAATGGCCACTATCGAAGGCACCGCAAGTGGCATCGATCTGACCGAAGTCGCCAGCGGCTCCTCTAAAACTCTCGATCTCACCGAGGCCAACGTGATTATCTCTGGTGGTCGTGGACTTAAAGAGGGTGCAAATTTTAAACTCTTGCAAGACATGGCGGCTCCTCTCAATGCCACAGTGGGTGCTTCGCGCGCAGTTGTGGATTTGGGTTGGGTGCCCCACTCCATGCAGGTCGGTCAAACCGGAAAAACTGTTGCACCCAGTTTGTACATTGCCGCGGGCATCTCTGGAGCCATCCAACATTTGGCGGGGATGAGCAGCAGTAAAGTGATTGTTGCGATCAATACCGATGAGAAGGCGCCTATTTTCCAAAAGGCCACCTATGGATTGGTCGGTGATGTCTTTGAAATCGCTCCTGCACTCACTGAAGAATTTAAGAACTTGAAATAGCCGTGCTTGAAAACTTTCTGCGCAAGATCGCTCCCTACGTTGGTGTGTTTTTCTACTCTCTGCTCACCATGACGTGGAGAAAAACACACCGTGAACCCGAGAGCATGAAGCGACGGATAAAAAACGGAGAGCCCTTTGTGATTGCGCACTGGCATCACGATGAGGTCCACGCCATTCGCCTGCTCCCACGCTGGCATGCGGTTCCCATGATTTCACAGAGTAAAGATGGCGCTTTTGTGGCCCGCGTGGCCGAGTTGATGGGCTCGCCAGTGGCCCGCGGTTCGTCCTCTCGCGGTGGTGTGCAAGCCCTCAAGGCCATAATTCGCCTATCGCGCGAGGGATGGCATCCCAGTGTCGCGGTCGATGGCCCGCGTGGCCCCATCTACAAAGTAAAACCAGGAGCTCTAGAAATCGCAAAGATCATCCGCGCGCCTATCTATGCTTTGGGCGTTGCCAGCAATCCCGCGTTTATCTCAAAGAAGGCGTGGAATCGTGTAGCGATACCTCACTTCTTTGCGCGTGTTATATATCGTTGTAGCGAAGAGATTTACTACGACCCTGAGGTCTCTATGGAGGAAAATTGCCTGCGTTTGGAGACGGAGCTCAACCGCCAGCGCCAAATGTGTTTCGACGAGCTAGACAAAAGAATGGACTACTGAGCGAGCACTTGGTCCTCCCACAATTCTTGTTAAACTGAGGGAATACGGGGAGATGAGTTATGCTTCGAAGTTTTTTGGTTTTAGCGTGCACGGGATTTTTATTTACCGCTCAAGCGCAAGTTATCGCTAAGGTCGGAACTGTCGACATCACCCAAAAAGAACTCGACGAAAAATATGAGCTCATCAAAGAACAACTTATCGATGTGCCTAGTAAAAAAACCTTACTCAATGATCTAGTCAGTTTTGAAATTGGAGTGCAGGAGGCCTACAAGCGTGGGCTCGACAAAGACCCAATTATTAAAGATCGTATGCGCCAAGAGTTGTACAAAGGTTTTATCGAGCGCGAACTCGGGCCCAAAGTGGCCAAGATCTCGGTGAGCGATGCCGAGCTCAAAGAATACTACGCACGTTACCCCGAGGTGCGCACTAGCCACATCATGATCGAGATCCGACCCGACGCCACTCCTCAACAAAAAGCGCAAGCGCGCGCTCATGCCAAAGAGATTTTCGCGACAGTCAGCAAAGGCGGAAAAAAATTTGAAGACTTCGTTAAACTCTACAGCGACGATGTGATGTCGAATAACAATGGCGGCGACATCGGCTGGCAAACCCGCCTCACCCATTACCCGAGCCTGTACCGTACAGCGGTGAGCATGAAGGTTGGACAAATTTCTAACCTTGTGGAAACTCCATTTGGGCTATTTATTATAAAACTCACTGGCAAAAAGAATTTTGCCGATGCTGATCGCTCTATGTTGCGCCTGGCCGTTCAAGAAGAAAAAAAGAAAAAGCTGTTTGATAGCTTTATTCAAGGCGTTCGCTCCAAATACAATATTCAGATCTCTAAGAGTGTAAAATAACACCTCTCGAAAGGTGGACAAGCCCCAATGCCCACCCTATTATGTGCTGCTATGATTCGCTCGCTACTTTTCGCTCTACTTTGTGTCCTTAACCTTACCGCCTGTCATTTGTTTCGCAAAGAGGCGACAGTGGTCTCCTCTCACGGCACAGCTTTTGGTGAACGCTATTATTCTGCACGACTCGTCGAAAAATTAAAAAATGTCGATGGGCCTTCGATCAAGGATCCCGCCGTAATCAAAACATTTAAAGAAGCACTCACTGAGGAATTGATCGTCGAGGGCGCCCTTTATGCCTGGGCGCGGGCGAACAACGTTCACTTCTCCGATGAACAGCTCCTCGATTATTTGCGCACCCAAGTGGGCGGCACAGCAGTGCTCTCCACCGAGGTACACGAAGCACAGCCGAGCATGAACCTTCTGCGCGATGCCATCTATGTACAGCTGGTGCGCCGTCAACTCCAAGCGGAGCTCGTCAAAGGAGTGGCCCCCAGCGAAGACGATTTAAAAAAGCACTTCGAAGTGATCCGAAAAAATTTAGAGCGCCCTCGTATACGCATTCGCCAGATCCTTCTCGCTGAAGAACATGAGGCCAACACGCTTTTACAAAATATTCGCGAAAAAAAGATCACCTTTACCGACGCCGAGAAGAAGTTCTCTGTGATTCGCGGATTTAAGCCCGACGAGGAGCTGCCGTGGGTGGATGCCTCGGAGACCACATTCCTCCATCAGTTTTCCTCCGCACCTATTGGCCTCCAGGGAAAAGTTTACCAAACTTCGGTGGGTTATCACCTGGTCTCAATCGTTGGGGTTAAGAAGAACGCCAATCAGCCATTCGCTGCATTGCGCCCGCAGGTCGAGTCGTCGTATAAACAAAAGAAGGGTGAGGAACTTTATTTGCAATGGCTAGAAGATCAAGTTAAGACTGGGGATATTGCCGTCGATCAGCCACGCCTCATGGCCATAACCGCTGAATATCAGGAGTCGTTCTAATGTGGACCTTTTTTATCGCAACCGCTGTTTTCTTTTCTCATGCCGAAGTTGTGGATCGCATTTTTGCTACAGTTAACGATGAAATCATCACGGAATCCGATTTGGATGAATACCAAAAACAGCTAAAGAGCCGCCTGCTTTATGAGGATTTGCTCTTTCCAGATGATAAATCTATCAACGAAGCTCTCAACGATCGCAATGTTCTGATCGAGAAGTTAGTGGGTGAAAAAATTCTTGATTCCGAAGCCAAAAAACTCGGCGTAAATATCACTCAAGAGCGTGTAGACAAAGAGCTCGCAAAGCGTGGCGGCGCAAAACATCTTACCACTCTGCTCGCCGGTAAGGGACTTACCCTGACGGATTACCGTAACTTTTTGCAGAAGAGCATTGCCCGCAGCGAGGTGATCGGTTACTTCGTCAATTCGAAAATCAAAATTTCCGACGACGACATCATGGATTTTTACGTCACGGCGTCTAAAGGTAAAGTGAGTGGACAGGGTTTTGAGTACAACCTTTCTCACATTTTATTCGATCCGTCGTCTTCAAAAAATAAATCGTCCGCTAGAGAGCGCGCAGAAGAGGCCAAAAAACAGATCGAACAGGGCCAATCGTTCTCTTCCGTTCATCGTCGCTATAGCTCGAACAAGGACGACTCCTTTGGTACGTTCAAGTCCGGAGAGATGCTTCCTGCAATCGAGGCGGCTATCGCCAACTTAAAGACGGGTGAGACGAGCGGAGTCGTGGAGTCACCCATGGGCTACCACATTCTTCGTTTAAATGGAAAGCGCGTGGTCAACAATCCGGAGTTTGAAAAACGTAAGCAACAAATCTTCCAGCATTTGTACACGCGTGCCTACTCCGAACAGCTCACCTATTGGCTGGGACAAAAGCGCCGCTCAGCAGTTGTTAAAATCAACGAGCTTGCGCCCTCAGCAAAACCTAATGAGAAAAAGTAAAGCTCTCAAAATTCTTGCGGTCACAACTGGAGATCAAGACGGCGTTGGCCCCGAGGTCACCTACAAAGCTCTTGGAGAACTCGGTCCGCAAACGGGTGTGGCCTTCGTTGTATTTCGTTCAGCTCAAGTGTCGCCAGCCATTTTGAAATCAGCCGATAAATCCTGGGAGCGCCTCCAGGTGGATTCCCTCGAGGTTGCTCTTTCCTCTCAATTTACACCCGATAGGCTCATTGAGATTGTCTCGCCCGATTTGCCGCCCCTGTGGGTAGAAACTTGCGCACGCGCGGCTCTACAGAAAAAGACTGCAGGGCTCGTTACCGCACCTCTCTCGAAGACTCTCATTCGAAAGGCGGGTCTACGGGAGGTTGGTCACACCGAAATTCTCGCGCGGCTTTCGCGCTCAAAATCTTTGACCATGTCCTTTTGGGGGCCTCAGTTTTCTGTCGCCTTGGGCTCCACCCACATACCCGTTCGGTCTATACCCTCAAAGGTAACTGTGGAGACCGTTGTCCATCATCTGCGTCAGGTGGTTCGCGAATTTCCCCATCGGACTCGCGGCGCTTTTCGCGTGGGTGTGGTAGGCCTTAATCCTCACGCTGGCGAAAGTGGTTTGATTGGTTCCGAAGAGACGCGCATCTTTGCGCCCGCGCTTAAAAAGCTGCGTCGAGAATTTCCCAAAGTGGTTTTTTCCGATCCCCTCGTGCCCGATGCCGCCTTTTTGCCGCAGAATCAAAAAAATTATGACGTGTTCTTCTGTATGTACCACGATCAGGGTTTGATCCCTTTTAAGATGGCACACGGTCAATCGCGGGGCTGTCAAATCTCATTGGGACTCCCCTTCGTTCGCACCAGCGTGGATCATGGCACGGCAAAGGATCTGTTTGGTAAAAATAAGGCCGAACACGGTTCCATGATCGACGCCCTGAGTACCGCGATCGCACTTTTTTCGAGATAGGCCCCCTATTCCCGCGGGCGCATGATGACGCACACAAACACCCCTTCATGCCGTCTCTAAATCGGGCTATACTTGTTCGATTAAATTGAGTCCCAGGAGAGACGATGCATAAGAGTTTTATTTTTCGTGAGTATGATGTCCGCGGTGTTTATGAGAAAGACTTCGATCTAGAATTGGCCAAGCAATTGGGCCGCGCCCTTGTTTCGTTTGTCGTCAAACGCGGAAAAAAGAACCCTTTGATGACTGTGGGCCACGATGCACGCCTCTCTAGCCCTGCGGTTACCAAGGCGGTGGTGGAAGGCATGGTGGAATCTGGCGCTAAGGTTCTCACGCTGGGCTTGATCACAACACCCATGTCGTACTTCTCCATGTTTAATCTTGAAGCCGTCGGTGGCATCATGGTGACGGGCAGTCACAATCCCCCCGACTACAACGGCTTTAAAATTTCCTATGGTAAGACCACGCTTTTTGGTGACGAGATTCAAGAGCTCCGAAAACTCATAGAAGACAATGATTATGTTACGGGCCAAGGCTCATCAGAACATCACGATATTTTTCCGGCTTACGTGGAACGTTATCGCGAGGAGTTTGCGCACCTCAAAGACATTTCCGTCGTCCTCGATTGCGGAAATGGCTCTGCCGGAATCGTAGCGCGGCGACTGTTCGAAGCCATCGGTTTAAAGCCAACAATTCTTTTTGAACAACCCGACGGGCGCTTTCCAAACCATCACCCGGATCCCACCATCGAAGAGAATTTGACCGAGCTTAAAAAACAAGTTCTCACCGAAAAGGCGCGCATGGGATTGGGGTTCGATGGCGACTGCGATCGCATTGGTGTGCTGGATCACAATGGTCGTTTCATCTTGGGAGATGAGCTTATGGTTTTGTGGGCACGGGATATTATCGCCAAAAATCCTGGGGCTAAAATCATTGGTGATGTGAAGTGCTCGGATCGCCTCTATGCGGATGTGGAAAAACGCGGTGGCAAGCCAATCATGTGGAAGACCGGACATAGCCTCGTCAAAAATAAAATCAAAGAAGAGAAGGCACCCTTTGGTGGCGAACTCAGTGGACACATCTTTTTCTCTGACCGCAATTATGGATTTGACGACGCCCTGTACGCAGGATTGCGCCTAATGGAAATTGTCGCCCAAACTGGAAAAGACATCGCGGATCTCCTTAAAGATTTACCGTCGGCATTCAATACACCAGAGATTCGCCTGGATACGACCGAAGAGAAAAAACAATTGATCGTGGAAACATTAAAAACTTATTTTCAATCATTGCCTAACGCAAAACTCAATCTTCTTGATGGCGTCCGCGCCAGTTTCGAAGACAGCTGGGCGCTCGTGCGTGCATCGAACACACAGCCCGTGGTGGTCGTGCGTTTCGAGGCGCAAACTCAAGCCCGCCTCGATGAACTCAAGTCGTCGGTAATGAACGTTGTGGAGCCTTTACTCTGATGAAACCACTCACGTCGATCGACATTCGGGGCGCACGCGAACACAACTTAAAGAATGTGTCCGTGTCGATTCCCAAAAATAAAATTACGGTGATCACTGGCCTCAGTGGGAGCGGTAAGTCGAGCCTGGCGTTTGATACCATCTATGCAGAGGGGCAGCGCCGTTACTTGGACAGTTTGTCCTCGTACGCTCGGCACTTCATCGATCAAATGCAGCGGCCTGAGGTCGATTCGATTATGGGCTTGTCTCCTGCCATTGCTATTGATCAAAAAACCATTAGCAATAGCCCCCGCTCCACTGTGGGCACTGTTACTGAGGTTTATGATTTTTTGCGTTTGTTATACGCGAAAATTGGAACCCCCATCTGCCCCACTCACAAAGTGCCGGCCGAGGGGCAATTGCCGGAAGAAATCGTCAACCGCATCTTTAAATTAAAAGCCGGCACAAAAATAATCATCTGCTCGAGCGTAGCGCGAGAAAAAAAGGGCGAGTTCAGTAAAGAGTTTCAAAAGTGGGCCCGCATGGGTCTGGTATCAGCACTGGTCGACGGCAAAGAGATCACCATTAAAGAAGACATCAAGCTTGCGAAAACAAAACGCCACAATATTGACCTGGTCATCGATAAATTGATTGTCGATGCAAAATACAAACTGCGCATCACTGAGGCCATCAACAAAGCCATTACACTTTCTGATGGACATTTGACCGTGGATATCGTCGATGGCGAACGCCTCCTCTTTTCCACGCACTTTGCATGCCCCAAATGTGGTTACAGCTTTTCCGAAATCGACCCACTGCTATTTAGTTTTAACAACCCCAAGGGGGCTTGCGAGTCCTGCAATGGATTAGGAACACTGGATATTGAGGAGTACGAAGAGGAGCGCCTCGAAAAAGGTGACGAAACCTTCCGGCGTAAGGAAACCAAGTACCGTGTGCGCGGTGAAAAGAGCGAAGACGAAGAAGAGACGGAGACCGTGTTGCGCAAGTGCGAAAAGTGCGGCGGCTCTGGGCTTCGCGAAGAAGCGCTCAATGTTATGCTCAACTCGAAGAGCATCGTGGATCTGGCAGCACTTGCCGTCAGCGAACTTGTCGGCTTTCTGGAGACACTCAAGCTTGCAGGCACCCAGAAACAAGTTTCCGAAAAAATTCTGTCGGAGCTGGTGTATCGGCTGGAGTACCTCGTCACTGCCGGTGCAGGGTATTTGAGCCTGGATCGCCGCTCTATGACTTTATCAGGTGGCGAGGCTCAGCGCATTCGATTGGCGTCGCAGGTCGGAACTCCACTGGTGGGCGTGCTCTATGTGCTGGACGAACCAAGCATTGGGCTTCACCCCCGCGATCACAAAAACATATTGCGCTTGCTCAACGAAATAAAAAATCGAGGCAACACGGTGATTGTCGTGGAACACGATGAAGAGACCATCATGTCTGCGGATTATGTTATCGACATTGGCCCCGGCGCTGGTGCCGAAGGCGGGAGTGTAATGGCCGCTGGCACGCCCCAGGAGATTATGGAATCTCCGAGCAGCCTCACCGGAAAGTATCTCTCTCACCGGATCGCGTTTCCCTACCCGAAAACACGTCGCACACAGTTTAGCGAGTATTTAGAGATCGTAAATGCTCACGGCAATAACTTAAAAAATGTAACTGCAAAAATACCGCTGGGCTCTTTCACCTCCATCACCGGGGTTTCAGGAAGTGGTAAATCCACTCTCATTATGGATACGCTTTATCCTTATGCGGCCAATGCGAAAACTCGTAAACCGAGTCAGCTCAAGCTGGATGTGGATAAGATTAAAGGTTTGGACTCGTTGGATCGCGTGCTTGCGATCAACCAAAAACCAATTGGTCGCACGCCGCGCTCGTGTCCTGCTACCTATGTTGGCTTATTTCCAATGATTCGCGATTTGTTTGCAACTCTGCCCGATGCGCAGATGCGAGGGTTTAAGCCGGGTCATTTTAGTTTCAACGTTAAAGGTGGTCGCTGCGAAACTTGCCAGGGAGCTGGCTACATTCGCACCTCGATGCATTTTCTTGCCGATTCGTTTGTCGATTGTGATGTTTGCAATGGTCGCCGCTACGGTCCCGACACTTTGTTGATTCGCTACAAAGACAAAAGTATTGCGGATGTTTTAGAGATGCCCGTTTCAGAAGCTGTGCGTTTTTTCGAAAATCACACCGCCATTTCTAAGAAACTCCGATTTATGAGCGATGTCGGTTTGGATTACATCACGCTCGGTCAGAGTTCTACAACTCTCTCCGGTGGTGAGGCTCAACGTATAAAGCTCAGCCGTGAGCTGTCCAAACAGTCGTCTTTAAAAACACTATACATTCTGGATGAGCCGACAACAGGCCTTCACATGCATGATACGGCAAAACTCGTACAGATTCTGCAACTCCTCGTGGAGCGGGGAAATACTGTTGTAGTGATCGAACACAATTTGGATTTGGTCTACTGTTCGGATTATGTCCTCGACCTGGGCCCCGAAGGAGGGCGAAACGGTGGGTATGTTGTTGCCGAAGGCACTCCAGAGGCAGTGATTAAGAATCGTGGCAGTGTCACAGGCGAGTATTTGCGGGAGTATCTAAAGAAGATTCCCACAAAGCCACGCGCAGCCAAACCAGAAGAATCTCTTACAAATTAAACTTTTAAAAATGGACGACGATTCTTCGCCAATTAAAAAAGGCGACCCGGATGAGTAGGTCGCCTTTCGAGATTGTCCTTTTTAATTACTAACTACTACTTTGTCATTAAATCGCGAACATTCAATTTTCCACCTGTTACCGACTTCCCTTTGAGAGCGGCAATTGGGCGAGCTGTACTAAGGATTGCATCCTTAACATCTCTCCATGTGGCTTGAGGATGCTTCGACCAATAAAGAGCCGCAGCACCTGCAACTATCGGGCAAGCCATAGATGTGCCGTCAAGGCTCATGTACTTGTTGCCTGGGATTGTCGAGTGAATGGCCGATCCTGGAGCGCCGATGTCCACAGTTGTTGAACCGTAGTTTGAGAACGACGATTTATTGTTCGACTTGTCGATCGCGGCAACCGCAATGATATTGTCGTGGCTGTAGCTGGCAGGAAGCGCTTGCTTCGCCGTTTGCTCGTTGTTGTAGCTGCTGTTCCCAGCGGCCGCAACAAACAACACGCCTTTATCCATTGCGTATTGAATCGCCTCTCTCAGTGGAGTGTCGTCCTCACCACCATTACCTTCTGAACCCCAAGAGTTAGAAAGAATTTTTGCTCCGTTGTCGGCAGCATATTTAATAGACTGCACAGCACCAGCCGTATCGCCTTGACCTTGCTCAGTAAGGAAACGCATCGCCATGATCTTTACATTTGGAGCAACGCCGACGATACCTTTACCGTTTTCTGCCGAGGCACCTACGTTACCAGCACAGTGTGTGCCGTGGCCTGGGTTACCGCCAAAGAAGGGGTTTCCACCTGTTGTATCGTGGGGCTTGTTGTCGTTCTTAGCGAAATCCCATCCAACCACGTCATCTACGAAGCCGTTGTTGTCGTCATCTACGCCGTTTGTAGTTTTATCTTTTCCATTTGCATCTGTTCCCGTTTCACCAGGATTTCTCCAAATATTCGAGGCCAGGTCTTCGTGAGTATAATCCACGCCCGTATCGATCACAGCAACAACGATCTCGGCAGTATCTTTAGAGGCATTTGTCCATGCTTCTTTTACGCCGATATCTTGCATACCCCATTGTTTTGTAAAATCAGGATCTGCGCCCGTACCTGTAGGAAATGTGGTTGGGAACGCTGGATCACCCGATGCTGTACCACCACCACCAGGAGTGCCGCCACCGCCACCGCCACCGCCGCCACCGATTCCGCCAATAATATCACCGATGTCTGGGAGTCCGCCGCCACCGCCGCCATCACCGCCACCGATTCCACCAATTATATCACCGATATCTGGGAAGCCGCCGCCGTCATCGCGTTGTTTTTTTGCGAGGGGGTTATGAAGTTGCATTTTATATTTTTGGTTTAGACCAACTTCACCGGCAACACGAGAAATATTGGTGTTGAATGAACGCTCATTCCCAACAATTACTTTTACCCAGTTGTTGAAATGAAGGTCTACGACCTGTTTTGCACCCGTCTGTGCCTTGAGTTGCTCAAGTGTCACACCTGGTTTGATCCTTACTATATATTCTTGTCCTGCGAAGGCCCACTGAGAAAAGAAGAGCACTGCTGCGAAGATCATTTTATTCATACACCGTCCCTTGGTTTTTTGGGTTTCCCCGATTTTAGCCTTGTCTAAACCAGTCGACTCATTCTTCTAAGTATTAGACAAATTAATAACAGCTCAAAAAATTTTATAATGGGAGAAAATAAAGGCAAGCCTTTTGGATGGGCGGGGTGTTAGTACGTTGGGCTAGGTTTTTCGCTTAAGCGAATTTTTTCTCTGTACGAAAGTCCTGGTTGAGCGAAAACGAGAAGTAAAACTCGTAGTATTCGCGCACGTCTTCGTCTTTCACGTAAAGAAATTTAAAACCGCGTTGATACAAACGTTGAATCTGTTTTGCAGTTAATGATCCACCTCGACGTAAGTAGGGGAGCATCTTATCGTTTCGCGCGAGAAACAGGTACGCATCAAAGCTCACAGGCAAACGCGCAGGAACTTCTTGGATTTCAATTCTGTGCATACGCTGAGCTTCCATGTGACACGTTTCAGGAAAAACATTTTCTCTTTTTAGAAAACATATTATTACCTGATTGCCTGTCTTTGGATCGTCGAACGTGTGAAAAAATTGGCTTGAGCGCGCTGCCCATGCCGACACGTCAACCTCTTGAGTGTCGAGCTCATAGGATTCGCCCAGCGAGAATTCATGCTTATCGGCAAAACCGTTCATCTCGTTGGCAAGTGTATTTTTAAAGTTTTTTATTTCTTCCTGGGAAGCAAAGCTATTTAAACTGTTGGCTACAATGATAAAACCACGTTCACTAATGTTGTCGACGGGAATCAGTGTAACCTTTGAAATGGTACCAATTGAATTGGTATTTTCTGCGCGCACAAAATCTTTTGCGCCTGCTTTGGCAACAGCTTCTCGGAATACTTTTTTAAATAACAAGTGTTCTTTAGTTCCGATTTTTAGAGCCGACTCAAGCTGTTGTGCTTTTTTGTCTTTAATTTTTTTGCGATGAGCGCGAGCGGCCTCTATGGATAATAGCCGCGCCTCTTCACTTTGGTACGATGAGACCGCCTCTTCGAGAAGAACATTGCCGTTATCCAGAGCGGGTGACAGTTCTCTCACCTCGGTCTTTGCAGTATCGGCTGCAGTCTGAGCGCCCAACTTCACCGATCCGACCCTTGTGGATGATTGCATCACATTCACTTTTTGATCTTTGGCGGTTTTCAAATTTTCTTCAACGAGTTGAGTTTTTCCTATTTCTGCCAAAGGCTCTTGAAATGTTTCTGCATCGAAAAGAAGATTTTGTAGCTGGTCGATCTCACGGTCGATTTGCTCCTCTTCGCTCAATACTTCAAGAGGCGAATCGATTTTTTTAACTTTTCCTACCGACTTTAATGCTTTGAATGGTTTCGAGGCTACACCAGCGTCGCTCGCAGAACTGGCTTTTGCGTTCACTGTCTGCACGGCCCCCAATTCGGAATTTGCCGGAGCCGCGACGTCCACTTTTTGCGAGGGTGACGCCTTTGGCGCCTTGTTCATCTTAAGCAGCTTACCCTTGGGCATTGCTTTTTCATTTTTAACTTCTATCGTGGCGACGGGCTCTGCCATCTCTTCTTTAACCGCGACAGATCCAGTGTCTTCAACGTCTCCACCCTTGATGACTTCTACGGCATCTGCACCTTCCACCTGAAGTAGCGGCGCTTTACGTTTGGCGCCCATGAGAATCTTTTTTTCTTTTTTAGGAATGGCAGATTTTACCGTAATTTTTTCTTCGACACCGACAACGGACAACTTCGGGGATTTTTCTTTTGCTGCTTTTACAGAAACCGATCCCACGCCTTCGTCGGTATCTTTAGGTTTTTGCGAACTTTTCACAACAATATTGCCATCGTCTTCTTTGCGCAGACGATTTTGTAACATACGAGATGCGTTCTCTGCGTGTCGTTGCTTTTCTTTCACCAGGTGACCGATTTTCATCCATATATTGTAGGACGTGATGGTACCTGTAACTTGATAATCAGCGGATGTTTTCAAAATGGCGCGTGCTGTGTCCGGCTGTTGATCCTCGCCAAATACCAATACGGCGACATGGGTCTTAATTTTTAAAACCTGAACGAGGCTGCTGGCACTAGAATGGTTCACGCTCAAGCAGACTAAATCAAATTTTTGGGCTGCAATAATTTGAATGAGCTCTGCCGCGGATGCAACGACGTGCACGTCCAGACCTTTTTCACGTAAAGGCGGAGCAATTTGTAATGAGTTCGCCTGGTCTGCGAAGAGCAGGACAATAGAATACGCACCGGTTGCAGCCATACGTATCTTATCGGAGTTTCAATAGAAAACATTACGTAAGCATTGTTTTGAGACGGGCAAAATCGGCGGATACATCTCAGATTGAGACACTCCCCGACCTTTATCTGGGATTTGAGCATAAAAAAAGGAGTAACATTGCTGTTACTCCCAGTTTTAGTCTCCTCGCCGAGCCGAATCCGGCTTGGCTCGCCTCACGCTTAGTGAGCGCCGAAAACTTTACCGATTACGATTTGGATTTCACCGCGCAAGAAGAACGCGATAAGGAATGCCAAAATGCCCAATGCTTCCATGAACACAAGTGAAAGAATCAGCGGAAGGAACATGTTGCCAGACGCAGATGGGTTGCGAGCAATACCTTCGAGAGCTGCTGCTGCGGCTTTACCTTGGCCACTTGCTGCGCCGAAAGCTGCTAAACCGATTGCGAGACCAGCGCCGAGAGCCGCAAGACCTACAAAAGTGAGGTTTGCTGAGCTAGCTGCCATAGCTGCATCTTGTGCAAAAGCAGGAAGTGCTGCGAAAAATGTTGCGATTACGAGTGCGATTCTTTTTGTGTTCATCTGTGTCTCCCTTTTTATTTTAGACATCTTTGTTATTTTAAACTCTGTTTTCAATTCAAATTACTAATTTAACTTCCAGCTTCCATCTAGTGGTCACTTGATTTTGCTAACATCACGTACACGAGAGTGAGGAGTGCAAATACAAATGCTTGAATGATACTCACAATAAGGCCCATTGCGTAGAATGGCACCGGAACCAGCCATGGTTGCAGCTGATGGAACACACTCAATACCGTATGATCGGCAGTGATGTTACCGGCTAAACGCAACCCCAATGTGAGCGGGCGAAATGCGTGTGAGATAAGTTCAATGGGAAGAATCAACCACGCCAACCACCACACCGGACCTAAAAAGTGCGCAAAGTAGTGGAGGCCTTCGTATTTGATCCCGATATAGTTGTAGTACAAAAAAGAGAACACACCGATCGCAAATGATGTATTGAGATTGTCCGTAGCGGGAGTCATCCCAGGAATTAAGCCGATCAGATTGTTGATGAGCACAAAAGTAAAGATGGACGCTGCGAGAGGAACGTAGCGCGCACCTTCGTGGCCGATCACCTGATCAGCCAGTCCATAAAACATTTCCGTGATCATTTCAAATGCGCCACGAACTGAAAAGCGCGATGCAGGTTCGATGGCCACTTCTCCAGCGCCGAGCTGTACTCGCGCCACAACACCAATCACTACGATCAATGCGGTCACCGCAAGACCGGTCCAGACATGCACATAGTGATGATCAAGATTAAAGAAATATTGTAACCAATTAAAATGGCCCATACTCACCTAACTCACAAGGAACCGCTTGAATGGAAGCAGAATTAGGGCTGTGAGTATCAATTCCGAAAACACGCCCACCAGCACCAAAACCACATCCGAAGAGGCCCATATGTAATAAACTATCCAAACTAAAAGTACGTACTTAATTACAATCAGAGGTATTGCCAAGGCAACGTTTTTTTTAGCTAGAAAAAGTGCAGTGATAAGAGCGTAAAAAAAGATATTCACCCACGAGATCACAACCCCCGTGACCACCTGCGTTGCCTGAGGCTCCGACCCTATAAACCAAGCCATTAAACCTACGATAAGTGCAATTGCCGTTGCAGCGGCGAGTATTCCAACGAAGGAACGTCTCATTGCTTGTGAGACGACGAGTTTTTCTTTTGCAGGCGCGCCATCCTCCATGTCCACACTGTAAATCCTGCAAAGCAACCAACGACGGCACCCCATTCCGGGGCGTGCGCCCATTTTTCGCCAAACCATTTTCCAACAAAAAGGCCGACCATGAGTACAACAACGAGCTCCACGCCATAGGCCAGAGCGGCGGCGGCCATTTTTTTATTTTTCTTGGACTCTTCGCTCATTGTTTTCGACTCCTTTGGAATTTCATCAACCGGCGCAGTTGTTCTTTTTTATCTTCGATCAACTCTCCAGGGGCTGCGATCACTTCGAGCGCGGCCAGCGCTTCTTTGTACATTTCCTCGTTTTCTAAAATGAGCGCCTTGTTGAGCGCCACTTCTCTTTTATGTTCTGCGGTGAGATTGAGCGCCATCGCTTGATCCATAGTTGCTATGGCCATGTCGACTTTGCCTTGGGCCTGATAAACATTGGATTTGAGCATCATGATCGACATTCTAAAATCATCATCCGCATCGATTTTAGCGAGCGATTCCAGTTCCTGAAGCGCCTGATCCATCTTGTTGATGGCGAAATGACAGCGAGCCACCTCTAGTCGGTATTGGTATTCGTCTTTTTTATCGAGCTTGGCGTTGTTGAGGAGGCGGTGGTAGGACAATATCGCCGCCTCGTAGAGGTTGAGAATTTTATGCTGAATGTAGGCCAATCTCTTAAGAGCTTCCTGAGATTCACTATAAGACGTTGCGTTCGCGACGTAGTACTCAAGGTAAACCTGAGCTTTTCGATAATCCTTGGTGTGCAAATAGGACAGATCCTGCAGTTTGTAGGCGCTCATAAGTACGATATCTTTGTTCGAGGACGTTTTGAAAACTTTCTCGTAAAGCTCAATGGCCTTTGCATAATTGTTTTTATTTTCAAACTCTTTGGCCTGATCGAGCAGAGCCTCTCCTTGAGAGCGCACGCAAGACACGCAAAAAAATACCGCCATTCCAAAAAAGAATAGCGGTTTTAAGGGGGAAAAATTACTGAGGAACTTCGTCGGAATCATTTTCATCGCGCACAACAGCCACACTAGTAACGTATTCCGATTCCTTGAGGCTGATGAGACGCACGCCTTGGGTGTTGCGGCCCAACACGGAGATGTCCTTACAGCTCATACGGATGGTTTGTCCCTGATCAGTAGTGACAACAATGTCATCGATGTCGGTCACAGTTCGACACGTTACGACCTGGCCAATTTTGTCCGAAGTTTTCTGCGTGATGATGCCCACGCCGCCGCGGTTCTGTGCGCGGTACTCGGTCATCTCGGCGCGCTTACCATATCCACCTGCGGTGGCGATGAGTATGTTGCCTGCGCCCTCTTTAGGGACAACTTCGACTCCGACCACTTCGTCCTCTTTAGAAAGCATTATGCCACGCACACCGCGCGCCGTTCTCCCCATTGGACGCACGTCTTCTTCGTCAAAGCGTATCGACATGCCTTCTTTAGTACAAATGAATACATCCTGTTTGCCGTCACTCACTTTAGCCGCCAGTAGGTCGTCATCCAGATCAATAGTGAGTGCGATAATTCCTGACGGGCGAGGATTAGAAAATGCAGAGAGCGGTGTTTTTTTGATGGTGCCCTTTTTAGTGAGCATCACAACGTATTTGTCCTCTTCGAACTGCTCGATCGGCAATATCGCGCGAACGCTCTCCTGCGGTGCAACCTGCACGACGTTGTTGATCGATTTACCTTTGGACGTGCGCGTGCCCAGAGGGAGCTTGTACACTTTTGTCCAATAGAGTTTACCATTGCTGGTAAACACGAGAAGATTGGTCTTGGTGTTCGCAGTGAACAGATTAGTAACGTAATCCTCTTCCTGCGTGTCGGCACCTTTTACGCCCTTACCGCCGCGTTTCTGAGTTTTGTATTGATCGATAGGAATACGCTTGATTTGGCCGGAATTGGTAATGCTCACTACCATTTTCTCCTGAGCAATCAAATCTTCGTCTTCGATCTCTTGATCTCCCTCGACAATTTTGGTGCGGCGAGGGTTGTTGAACTTCTTTTTAATTTCAGTGAGTTCGTCTTTGATGATTGCGAAAATTTTAGAATCATCGCCCAACACATCTTTTAGCCATGCGATGAATTTCATGATTTCTGCAAGCTCGTCGGCGATCTTTTGGCTCTCAAGACCGGTTAAACGCGCCAAACGCATCTCGAGAATGGCCGTTGCCTGGCGATCGGAAAACTCAAACTTCTGCATAAGAGCGGCCTTTGCGGCCGCCGTTTCGCGCGATTTTTTAATAGTGGCCACAACTTCGTCGATGTTGTCGATGGCCTTTTTTAGACCTTCTAAAATATGTGCGCGAGCCTCTGATTTTTTGAGATCGAACACACAGCGTTTGATCACCACATCTTTGCGGTGATCAATGAACGCCTGGAGCGCTTCTTTAAGAGTGAACATGTGAGGACGCAGTTGAGCATCGAGGGCCAACATACGGATACCAAAGCTCACCTGCATTTGGGTATATTTAAATAAACGATTGAGAATTACGCTCGAGTTCTCGTTGCGCTTAAGTGTAATTACAATACGCATGCCCTCGCGCGAAGACTCGTCGCGAATATCCGAGATACCTTCTATTTTTTTATCGCGTACCAGATCTGCGATACTCTCGATCAATCGCGCCTTGTTCACCTGATATGGAATTTCTGTAACGATGATATCTTCGCGGTCTTTGTTCGGTACGATCTCGGCCACCGACTTGATCGTGATAATGCCGTGACCTTTTTTGTAGGCCGAAATGATCCCGTTGCGACCATTGATGATACCGTGTGTAGGGAAATCGGGTCCGGGAATGAGAGTGATCAAATCATCGTCCGAAGTTTGTGGATTATCGATGAGTGCCACACAGCCATCAATCACTTCACCCAAGTTGTGCGGTGGAATATTGGTGGCCATCCCCACCGCAATGCCCGAGCTGCCATTCACCAAAAGATTGGGAAACTTTGCCGGCAATATAGCGGGCATCATTAGGGAGTCATCGTAGTTAGGGATAAAAGGAACAGTCTCTTTTTCCAGATCGGCCAAAAGTTCTTCAGCCAAATTGGTCATGCGCACTTCGGTGTAACGTTGTGCCGCGGGACTATCGCCATCGATGGAGCCGAAGTTTCCTTGGCCATCGATCAGAGGATAGCGCAACGAAAACTCCTGCGCCATACGCACCATTGTGTCGTAGGCTGCCGTGTCTCCGTGTGGGTGATATTTCCCGATCACATCGCCGACGATACGTGCGGATTTTTTGTAGGGTTTGTCGTGCGTATTGCTCAACTCGTGCATTGCAAAAAGCACGCGGCGATGCACGGGTTTTAAACCGTCACGCACATCGGGAAGCGCTCGGCCCACGATCACACTCATAGAGTACTGAAGGTAGGCGTCTTTCATTTCCTGATTAATATCTACGTTGGTGATACCTTTTGGAGTTTGATCGTTCGTTTCCATTCCCTATCCCTTACACATCTAATTCTTTAGCCAACAGCGCGTTATCAGTAATGAACTGACGGCGCGGGTCCACTTCTTCGCCCATTAGAATACTGAATGTTTCATCTGCCAAAAGAGCATCTTCGATAGTGACTTTGAGGAGCGAACGGTTCTCGGGGTTGAGTGTGGTTTCCCACAGCTGCTCAGGATTCATCTCTCCCAGACCCTTGTAGCGCTGAATATAAGCACCCTTTTTGCTCTCTTCCATAAAGCCATCGAAAAATTCTTGGTATGTCTTAAACTGAACGGGCTCTTTGTTTTCTGAAGCCGCTGCGGTGATTGGCAGTGACACGACTTCGTTGACGGCTTTCCACGTCGCCTGCAGAGTTTTCCACTGATTTACTTTGAGATCGGCCCGAGAGAAAACACTGGTGCGCTGCTGACCGAGCTTATTGGTTTTAATACTCACAGTGCTGTTCTGTTCATCAAACTTTGTTATCTCAGCGCTCAATAGTCCGTTACCGCTACGGCCAATAACAGATTTAACTTTCGCCATGGCTGTTTCCGCGTACGCTTTTTCGCTCACGAATTTTTCCACGTCAACGTCGGCTTCCACCAACGCACGTACAAGTTCTAGCTCCACATCACCAAAACGCGTTTTCAACATATCTTCAAACTTAAGAATATCGAGAACGAATTTTCGCATTTCATCTTCGTTCACCGATTTTTTCTGATTCGAAATTTGAAAAGCGGCGATACTTGAGTTTAAAAGATATTCGGTGAGCGCTTTTTCGTCTTTAAGGTAGATTTCCTCTTTACCTTTTTTGTAACGGTAGAGTGGCGGCTGCGCAATGTACACATGCCCTCGTTCAACGACGTCTTTCATCTGGCGATAAAAGAATGTGAGGAGCAGTGTGCGAATATGTGAACCATCCACATCCGCATCGGTCATGATAATAATTTTGTGGTAGCGAAGGTCTTCGATATCCATGTTATCTTTGCCGATACCAACACCGATCGCAGAGATCATCATCTTAATCTCTTCGTTACCGAGCATTTTATCGAAACGCGCTTTTTCGACGTTTAAGATTTTTCCGCGCAACGGAAGAACCGCTTGTGTTTTACGATCACGCGCCTGTTTTGCTGAACCACCTGCCGAGTCGCCCTCGACCAGATAGATTTCGCAAAGTGACGGATCTTTCTCCTGGCAGTCGGCCATTTTTCCGGGAAGTGAGTTGGAATCCAGCGCGGATTTCCGGCGTGTAAGTTCACGCGCTTTGCGCGCAGCCACGCGGGCCAAACACGCGTCCACACATTTTCCCACGATGGTCTTAGCCGTTGACGGGTTGCGATCCAACCAGTCAGCAAGCTTTTCGTTGACCATGGATTCTACAATCCCTTTAACTTCAGTATTTCCCAGTTTGGTTTTCGTTTGCCCTTCGAACTGAGGCTCAGGAACTTTTACACTCACGACGGCGGCAAGTCCCTCGCGGATGTCTTCGCCCTCAAGACTGGCCTCGCCTTTAATATCTTTTAAAAGATTTTTCGCATTGGCGTAGGAGTTCA
This sequence comes from uncultured Pseudobdellovibrionaceae bacterium, assembly GCA_964400355.1. Classification (GTDB taxonomy): domain Bacteria; phylum Bdellovibrionota; class Bdellovibrionia; order Bdellovibrionales; family JAGQZY01; genus JACKAL01. The sequence goes on along the minus strand of CAYNTO010000001.1, from coordinate 81,066 downwards.
TTGTGCGCGTCAGTGCTCCCCGTAAGCCCACCAAATGCGTTCCACCTTCGAATGTATTGATGTTATTGCAATAAGAAAAAATAGATTCGGAGTAGGAGTCATTCCACTGCATGGCGATTTCAACATCTACGCCATCTTTGTTCCCCGAGAACGAAATGATATCCTGGTGCAAAGCTTTTTTAGATTGGTTGAGATGCTCGATGAACTGCTTCACCCCTTCGGTGTACTGGTACTCGCTCTTTTTACCCGTGCGCTCATCGCTGAGAACAAAGTACAGGCCGGCATTTAAAAACGCCAGCTCGCGGAAACGAGCCGCAAGAGTGTCAAAATTGTAAGTGAGCTCCTCTTGTCTAAAGATTTCGCGATCAGGAGCGAATGTTACCTTTGTGCCCGTCTTTGTTGTGGGTTCCAGTTTTTGTAAATCCGAAGTGGGCTTGCCTTTTTCAAATGTTTGCTTCCAGTGATACCCTTCGCGGTTCACTTCCACCATGCAATAGGCGGAAAGCGCATTCACTACGGATGCACCCACTCCATGAAGACCACCAGAAACTTTGTAGGTGTCCTTATCGAATTTACCACCAGCATGGAGAACCGTGTACACCACTTCAAGGGCGGATTTACCAGATTTGTGCATTCCTACTGGAATACCGCGGCCGTCATCTTCCACCATGATGGAATCGTCTTTTTGGATTGTAATAGAAATTTTATGGCAATGGCCAGCGAGAGCTTCATCGACAGAGTTATCGACGATTTCGTAAACAAGATGATGAAAACCGCGCACACCGGTATCGCCGATGTACATTCCCGGGCGTTTGCGAACCGCCTCAAGACCTTCGAGAACCTGAATCGAATCGGCGCTATAATTCTTCTGACCTTCTGGAGTGATCGAACTGTCTGACACTCATTTCCCCTTGGCTAACGTAATCCCTAATATTTCCGCTCACGACTTCGAAAACACTCAAGCGATCGCGGCGCAAATAGCTCAAAACCGTGTTTTCCGTAGATGTTAAAAATATCTGTGCATCTAGCGTTTCCAGGTACTCCATCAATTTGACGCGCTTCTGTTCGTCGATCTCCGACAACACGTCATCAAGCAAGAGTACTGGATATATGCCGTGAACATCGTAATGTACCCTGATCTGAGCCATTTTAAAAGCCAATATTAGCAATCTTTGCTGCCCCTGCGAACAGTAGTACCGAGAGTCTTTTCCGTTGAATAAAACGCAGATATCGTGCTTGTGCGCCCCTACCAAACTGTGTCCCACACTCAATTCTGCACTGGAGAGTTGCATCCATCGATTATACATTGCGCTATATATGAGATCTGCATCTTTTTCGCTCTGCTTCTGATCCGAAATCACGTAATCGACAGAGATATCCACAGTGGAATTTCCAAAAATCCAAAGCAAGGACGACTTCAGTTCGGGTAGCACTTTCTCGAGTGCCGTCATTCGTAAAATTACAATTTCGGCTGCCAGTTTTAGCAGCGTCTGAGTGAGTGTCTCATAGTACAGCATGTTGCGCCCATCTTTGGCGAGCACACCGGTGCTTATATCTTTTAAAAATTTATTGCGCTGACGGAGCGTTTTTTTGTAATCAGAAAGCAAACTCATCCGTTCCGGAAAAATACTGGCGATGAGTTCATCGACAAGCTCGCGCCGCTCTTGATCGCTGTTTTTTATAACCGACAAACTCTCTGGACTAAACAACACCGAGTGAAAATGTTTTTGTAAATTCACCGAGTTGGTTTTTTTATTATCGAGAAGGAATTGTTTCGTGTCTTCGGTGTTGTAAAGCACAACGGTGTGTTCCAGATTGCGCTTTTCGATAACCGCTTCCACAACTGAAGGAAAAAGCTCGTCACCGTCCTGGCGGATCCATTTTTTTGCATCGGTGGCGCGAAAACTAGTGCCATGCGTGAGTGCGTAAATGGCTTCCACGAAACTCGTTTTTCCCTGCGCATTGTTGCCGAACAAAACGTTCACGCGCGGATTGGGATCCAGAATCAGATCCTCAATATTTCTAAAATTTCGCAATCGGATCTGACGGATTTTCATTGTTAAAATGACTATTCAAAATTTTATCAAATGCGCATTGGCATGACCACGCACGTGTAGTCTTTGTCGTTTTCGGGGCGAATAAGTCCTGGCGACAACTGGCTATCCAAAGTGAGTTCCAGTATTTTTTCGTCGAAACTGTTGAGGATATCCATGATGTACTTAGCGTTAAAGCCGATCTTCAGATCTTCCCCAGAGTATTCCACATCGATTTCCTCTTTGGCATCTCCCAGCTCGGGATTGTTGGAAGTGATTTCCAGTTTATCCTTCGTGAGGTTAAATGTAATGCCTTTGGATTTGTGATTGGAGAGTAAAGAAACGCGGCGAATGCTGCCAAGAAAAGTTTCGCGGTTAATGCTCGCGTGTTTTTTCATTTGTTGTGGAATAAGCTGTTGATAGTTGGGATATTTTCCTTCGATCAAACGCACCATTAAAATTGTAGAGCCACTCTTGATAATTAATTGCGAACCTTCGAATGCCATTTCCACATTATCCACAGAGAAATCCAGAATTTTTTTGATTTCATTGAGACCTTTGCGCGGAATGATCACGCCATTAGTGGGAATAAGAGTTTCTTCCACACCTTTTTCCAGAGGCCGTTCGACCAAACTCAAACGGTGTCCATCAGTTGCAACCATGCGGAAAGAAAATTTGGCATTGGCATCCTTTTTCTTTTCAAAGTAAACGCCATTTAGGTGGTAACGGGTTTCGTCACTGGACACGCTGTAGATCGTGCGTTCGATCATTTCGGCAAATGTTTTCGCGTTGATTTTTATGAAGTCCGTAGTTTTAAAGGTTGGGAAAACCGGGTACTCTTCGGCGCTCAAGCCAACCAAATTAAAAACTGATTTTTTTTGTTTAATCTCCAGCCAATTGTTTTTCTTTTTCATTAAAAGAATTGGGCCGTCGTTGAGTTCTTTGACGATGTCAAAAAGGTTGCGCGCATTGATCGCTAGAGTTCCTTCTTCGGATATGGTGGCTTCTGTTTCGTCGGTCAGGCTCACCTCAAGATCGGTTGCAAAAACTTTAAGCTTTCCTTTTTTCGCTTCGAAAAGAACATTTACAAGAACGGGCATCGAATTGCGACGCTCGACTACGTTTTGAGTTTTACTCAATAGGTTTACTAGATCTTTTTTCTCAATTTCCAGTTTCATGATTACCCCGTTATGTGCATTCCGATTGGAGTCGAAACAGACTCCGATCGCAACGATGCATAAGTAATAAAGGGCCTACTCATGGCTGTCAAATTATGCCTATTTTTTAACATCAAGTCATATATCTTACGCGCATTTAAAATGAATCGTTTGTGCACGTCTTTTGATCAAAAAATTCTTTACTCGCTTTGCCTGTTTTATTCTCTTTTTAATGTTCTTGATTTTAAATTCTGAGTGTCTCGTTTTTCATGGATCTCGAAAGGGTATTCTTTATTATTATATATATAAATAATTAGTAGTATTAGTAGGGGCGTTGAAAACGGCATTAACCGGTTAAGTAGTTAAAATGTTTCGGAGATAAGTGTGGAATTGGCGTTTAGGAATTTTGTAAAATCCTACACAAATTGGGGGTAAATCCTCGTCCACAAAAGAGCTACCAGGGTTATCAACACCCTTTTCAACACAGGGAATTCACACCCCTGTGATATTGTGGATACGGGCCTGTAACTCATCAAAATCTTTCTTTAAATCGGAATCTTCTTGCAGTTGAGATTCGATGCGTCTCAAAGCATTGAGGACCGTGGTGTGGTCGCGACTTCCGAAGGCACGTCCGATATCCACCAAAGATTTATCGAGCTGATGTTTGATAAAATACATAGCAAGTTGGCGCGCAACCACGATCGGTTTATTGCGCGACTTGGACTTTAAATCGACGACGCGTATTTTGTAGTGCTCAGCCACTAAGCGCTGGATCTCATCGATGGTGATAGTGGTGCTGTCATCGTGAACAGCCAAAACCTTCTTGGTCAGCTCTAAACCGATCGGCAAACCCTGAAGTTCGGAAAACATTTTCACTTTGTTCAAGTTGCCTTCCAGCTCACGGATGGATCGCTTAGATATTTTTGCAATATAATTAATCACATCATCCGGAAGAGTCATGTTTCGACGTTCTGCTTTGTAGCGTAAAATAGCCATACGTGTTTCGATGTCGGGCATTTGAATATCGGCAATGAGACCCCACTCCAAACGTGTGCGAATGCGATCTTCGAGACCCTTGATGTCTTTTGGAATTCGATCGCTGGCAACCACTACCTGGCGGCCGCGCTCGAAGAAATGGTTCAGAGTGTGGAAGAACTCTTCTTGAACGGCTTCCCCTCGCCCCAGCACCTGGATATCATCCATCAACAGGAGATCGCAGTTTTCACGGAAGCGTTGTTTGAACTTATCCATCTCACCGCGCCGAATGCTCGAAATACACTCGTTGAGAAACCGCTCCGCAGATATATAGAGAATGCGGCTCTCGGGATTCATTTCGCGAATAAAATTGCCCACGGCGTGCAAGAGATGGGTCTTTCCCATACCCGTAGGTCCACAGATAAACAGTGGATTGTAGCCTTCGGAACCAGGGCGTTGCGCGATTCTAAAAGAAGTGGCGTGTGCGAATTCGTTGTTTCGACCAACGACAAACGATGAAAACGAATATTCTGGGTTTAAAAAGTCCCCCGGTTTTTTTACTGGTACCGGAGTCATTGTAATAGTCATGGCCGGAGAAAGATCCTCATGGCGGTCCGATGAGCTCATCGCCTGGTGAAGCGCTCCCGGGCTTTCCGGATCGGTGTTCATCGACTTTCCGGTGACCACTAACTCCACCTCAAACGGTTGTTTATAAACGGACGAAATCTCCGAGCAGATTCGGTCGAAAAGGTTTTCCGATATCCAATATTTGTGCAGCTCTGTAGGTACGCCCAAACGGAAACGTTTGGAGGTGCCGGTGGCATCGATCGCCACCAAATCGGTGGGCATAAACCACGTTTGTAGCAAGCGGTTGCTGGTATTTTTAGAAATCAAATTGTTCTTAACTATCGACCAAACATCGTCATTTGAATACATACAGTCCTTTGTTACGCGTAAGCAGCAACGAGAAATTGTTGCAGAAGTTGCTTTTCAATCCCCATATCGAAACCCCGAAGGACTCAATTACCAAGCCCTGCGTATTTGTTCAACAACTTGACCTTTATAACGCTTTATGGTTTAAACGGTTTTTTTCAATTTAGCACTACATGACTACATGAGAGGGATCCATGAAAAGAACGCTGCAGCCTAAGAGAACACGTAAGAAGAAGACCCATGGCTTCAGAAAAAGAATGTCCACAAGCGCCGGCAAAAAAACCATTTCTCGCCGCAGAGCTAAAGGACGCAAACGCTTGGCCGTTAAAAAACGCGGCAAGTAATTGAAATCACTCAAAAGTCGTAAAGATTTTTCAGACTTGCGAAATGCAGGAAAAACATTTCGACCTTGTTCATGGTTGCTGATAAATTACGCAACCAATACTACGAATAATATAGGCTTGGGCTTGACCATTCCCGGCGGCGTTGCAAATTCCGTCGTAAGAAACAAGCTCAAGAGATGGTGTAGAGATTATTTTAGACAGACCAAAAATTTGGCGCTGAACGTGAACCTGGTATTCCTCAAGCAGAAGAGAGCCAATTTTTTTAAAGAGTTAACTCGAGATGAATTCAATAAAGCACTGGACAAATTTACCCAAAAAATCAGTTAACGTTGCCGACGGTTGTGGCGGCGATTTTGCGAAGTCAGCCGCAGTGTTTGCGATCAAATCTTATCAGGTGACGCTTGGTCCTTACATCGGCGGCAACTGCCGTTATTTTCCCAGCTGTTCTCATTACGCTGTGGATGCCTTTAAAAATCATACATTTTTTGATGCTACAAAATACGTTCTAAAACGCGTTTCCAGCTGCCATCCGCTCGGTGGTTTTGGATACGATCCCGTCCCGGAAAAAGAGAATAGATGAAAAACGACGACGACAATCAGCAGAACAATGGATTTTTCGACAAAAATACGATCACGGCCGTGATCCTATCGTTCCTGGTCTTTTTTGGCTGGCAAATGTACATGACGAAAAAATATCCGAAGCAGGCGGCGACTCCCGTTGCGGCGCAGTCTCCGGCGACACCAGGAACGGGAACGGGCACATCAAATCTCGGCACACCCGAAGCCACTGAGAAGGCCTCTGATGTGGCTCAGCCAAAGTCGGCGCCGGTCGCAGTGGCGCCTCAGACTCTAGAATACTCGTCGGATAAAATGGACATTCAGTTTGTGAACAATGGTTTCGGCATTCAGCACATTGCTTTGAAAGGTTTTACGGATCGCAAAGACAAGACCATTCAATACGATGCCGGCGGAGAATTGGACTTACTGCTCGCCACAAAAATTGATGATCAAAGTCAGTTTGATATTCGCAAGATCAGCGCTACGGAATTTGAAGGCACGTTGATGGGTAACGGCTTGCGCGCGACAAAGCGAATGGTCGTAGATCCCGCACTTTTTGTGGTTAAGACGACCATTCAAGTCCAGTACGATGAACCTAAAAAACTGAAGTTAGAAAATGGCATCACTGGTGTGATTGAACCGGTTGAAAAAACACTTTTCCTCCCCGCCTACGAGCATCAAGAATTGTTTGTTCTTACGCCCGAAAAAACCAATCGGGAGTATTTGGCATTAGGCACGGGACTCGCGCCGGTCACTTACGACAACGCACAAATAACGGCATTCAACTCTCAGTACTTTGCGCTTGCCGCCATCAACACGTCCGACATCTCACCATCAGTCAATACGGTTTCCGACGGCAAAACCGGCAAAATGAACATTGTCTATCAAACGGCGGAACCTAAGAAAGAGCACACAATCACCTATGATTTTTATTTTGGTCCGAAGAAGACCGAACTGCTCGCCACTGTGAACGAATCTCTCAAAGAGCTGGTCAATTACGGTATGTTTGCATTCATCGGCCGCCCTCTTCTCGCAGTCATGAAGGTGATCTTCTCGTTCTTCGGCAATTGGGGTATTGCGATTATTCTCCTCACTATCCTCGTAAAATTAGTGCTCTTCCCACTGCACATGTATTCGATCAAATCGATGAAAAAGATGCAGAAGATTCAGCCTCGTTTAAAAGAGATAAAAGAAAAGTATAAAAACGATCCGCAACGCGCCAATCAAGAGACGCTGCAATTGATGAAGGCGGAGAAAGCCAATCCGCTCAGCGGGTGTCTACCAATGCTGATGCAAATTCCAATTTTCCTTGCGCTCTATTCCATGCTTGGACAAAGCTTTGAACTCTACAAGCAGCCGTTCTTTTTATGGATCCACGACTTGAGTATTAAAGATCCGTTTTTTGTAATGCCCGTTCTCGCAGGAGCAGTATTTTTTATTCAGCAAAAGTTGACGCCGACCACGGGCATGGACCCGGCTCAGGCAAAGGTTATGATGTTTATGCCCGTGTTGATGACGGCATTTATGGTGACAGTTCCCAGTGGACTCGCCCTCTATATGTTTGTGAATGCGGTTTTCAGTGTATTTCAACAGTTACTAGTGACGAGAGAAAAAAAGACCACATAAGTTGGACCCAGGCCAACGGAACATGAAGGAGGAAGTATGAGTTTAATGAGTCGTTTATTTGGTGGTGGCGGTGGGGATAAGAAGTCCTACAAGAACCCCAAAGCACTGATCGAGGGAGTGTTTACTGAATTGATCGAGAAAGCAGGTCTCGATTTATCTTTCGATGTGTCTCAAAATAAGGAAGACGAAGGCGAATCGTACAAATTGAATTTTTACGGTGACGACGAAGATATGCTTACCTCTAAAGATGGTCAGCTCCTCGAAGCGTTTCAGCTTTTCATTAAGCGTGTTCTGCAGCACAACTTTGCTGAAACACCGGTGAACGTGGCATGTGATTCCAACGGATATCGCGAAAAGGAGACTCAACGCCTTGAGGCCACTATTGATAAGCTTAAGCAAAAGGTACTGGACCAGGGTCGCCCGGTGTATGTAAAGGCACTGGCTCCGAAAGAGCGTCGCATCGTTCATCAGTTTTTGGCGCGTGACGAGCGTGTGAAAAGCAAGTCCATCGGTGATGGACACTTTAAGAAAATCAAAATCTTTACCGCAAATGGCGGTGGGAACAATAGCCAACAACAGGCCGAAGCAGAAGAGTAGATGTCGGCGTACGTTGATCTTGTCGACGACACGATTTGCGCCTTGATCACTGCACCAGGGAAAGCCGGAGTTTCTGTTCATAGAATCTCGGGCCCTGGTGCACTTAAAATTTCCAGAAAAATTATTCCTTCACTTCCCGATCCCGTCGAAACCCATCGCACCTATTTTGTGTCTTTGAAGGATCGCTCGGGCGAACTCATCGATGAAGCTTTGGTGACCTACTTTCAGGACGGCAAATCGTTTACCGGTGATGAAACTTTGGAAATCTCCACTCATGGCGGGCACGCCGTGGCCAACAAGGTTCTATCGGAGCTTGTTCACATGGGTTGTCGTCCGGCGGAGCGTGGAGAGTTTTCGTTCCGCGCGTTTTACAATGGAAAGCTGGACCTGATACAAGCCGAAGGAATTTTGGGACTTATCCATAGCGATACGGAAGCCTCACGAAAAATGAGTCTTAAGCAGCTCAAAGGATCGTTGTCCGGAAAAATTCACCAAGTAGAAGAGACAATCATTCAGGTGCTCGCCCAACTCGAAGCGTCCATCGATTTTTCTACTGAAGATATTGAACCCTACTCCCTCGCAGAGATGCAGGCTTTGGTCGAGAAAGCCATTTCCTATGTTGCGCCTCTTGTTGAGAGTTTTCAGCGCGGCCGCGTGATCAGCGAAGGATTAAAAGTTGTTATTTGCGGGCCTCCCAATGCGGGAAAGTCGAGCCTCTACAACGCGGTCATCGGAAAAGAGCGGTCGATCGTTTCCTCCACGCCAGGCACCACTCGAGATTTTATCGAATACACGTACCGCGACCTAGGTCTACCGATTCATCTGGTGGACACGGCTGGCCTGAGAACAACGGAAGATGACATTGAATCCCAGGGAATTCAGCGTTCGTTCGATCAAATCAAAGAAGCCGACTTGGCGATCATCGTGTTGGACGCTAGCGAAATTCTTTTTAAAGATTCATACAGTCAATTTCGCCTACCCAAACCCCTTCCGGCAGATACTCTCTTGATATTCAACAAGATGGATCTGGTGACCAGTCAGACATTTTCGATCGATAAGGCAATGGCCACGGTTAAGGATCAGTTGGATATCCAGCGCCTAAGCGCTGCCTACGCAACCAGTATTGTGAATGGCGAGGGAATTCAAGCAGTTAAGGCTTTTCTCGAGAAGCTCAGTTTAGTGGATATTGATCAACAGGAGAATTTGGTTACTCAGTATCGCCAAGCGGACTTACTAGAAAAAACCCTCCAGGCTCTTAAAAATGCTCATTCACTGATGATTCAAACGAGTAGTCATGACCTGGTCGCTGTGGAGATGCAGGAAAGTTTGCGTACCGTCTACGCAGTCCTTGGCAAGGAGTTCGACGATCAGGTATTAGATAGGGTCTTTAAAGAGTTCTGCATAGGGAAATAACCCGCGCACAACCCTATATTTTAAAAACTTACTAAATTCGGGCACTTATGGAATCCTTTGATTTTGATGTGATTGTGGTTGGCGGAGGTCATGCAGGAGTTGAAGCCTGTTTGGCGGCGGCCCGTATGGAGAAATCTGTTCTCCTGATCACCACCCGAATCGACCGTTTGGGTTTTATGAGTTGTAATCCGTCCATCGGAGGTTTGGCCAAAGGCAATATCGTTCGAGAGGTGGATATCCTTGGTGGCGCCATGGGTGTGGCTGCCGACCAGACGTGCGTCCAGTTTAAGCGACTGAATTCAAAAAAAGGCCCCGCCGTTCGCGGCTCCCGCGCCCAGTGCGACAAAGATTTATACTGCGATTCTATCGGGGCAGTTGTTACAAACCATAAAAATATTCGCGTTTTAGAGGCGGAAGCAAAGACGCTTGTTATTAAAAACAAGGTGGTCGGGGGAGTTGTCCTTGAAGACGGTTCGGCCATCTCTGCCCATGCCGTAATTCTCACCACGGGCACCTTCATGCGGGGTGTGATGCACATTGGGAACAAGCGCATCGAAGGTGGCAGGGTCGGAGACAAGGCCACGGTGGGCATTTCTGACCAATTGGCCGCAGAAGGCTTTAAAGTGCTCCGTCTTAAGACCGGAACGCCCCCTAGGTTGCATAAGGACTCGATCGATTGGACGAAAACGACGCCACAATACGGCGACGAAATTTTTTTCCCATTTAGTTTTCGCAGCAGTAAACAGTTTTTATTACCTCAGGTTGCCTGTTTTCTTAGCAATACCAATGAGCGCACTCACGACGTGATTCGCGCCAATCTCGATAAGTCTCCAATGTACTCCGGGCAAATCGAGGGACTTGGGCCACGATACTGTCCGAGCATCGAAGACAAAGTCACACGATTCGCGGAAAAAATTTCGCACCAAACTTTCCTTGAACCTGAGGGAGTGCGCACAGATTCCATATATCTCCAGGGAATTTCCACAAGCTTACCGGAAGAGGTGCAGGAAGAGTTTCTAAAAACCATTCCTGGTTTGGAAAACGTAAAAGTCATACGCCATGGTTACGCCGTCGAGTATGACTGTGTGGAGCCGACACAAATTTGGCCGACTCTCGAGTCACGCGGATTAAAAAATCTCTATTTGGCAGGTCAAATCAATGGGACAAGCGGTTATGAAGAGGCCGCCGGACAAGGTTTACTTGCTGGTGTGAACGCCGCTCTCAGCATTGATGGTCAGGAGCCGTTCATTCTTCGCCGTGATGAAGCATACATCGGTGTTTTGGTGGATGATTTAGTCACTAAAGGGACGCGCGAGCCATACCGTATGTTTACCTCACGCGCTGAACATCGCCTTCATCTCCGTGAAGACAACACGATTGAGAGACTTTTTGAGCGCGCAGTCAGTGTGGGATTGCTCGACGACGACTACAAACGCCGACTTTCGTCGATTCTTGAGCAACGGGCAAAGATTCGCCACCAGCTCGAGACAATTAAAATTTCTCCCACGGAGCAAACGCTTGGAAAGCTACGCCAGATGGGCACTCCAGGAATTCTAAAACAAATTTCTCTTAAAGAATTACTGCGCAGAAATGAAGTCGAATTCAAGGATCTCGCTCAATTTGGTTTGATAGATCCGTATGACGAAGATGTCTATGAGGCTGTCGAAGTCGATGTGAAGTACGAAGGGTACATTTCCCGGCAAAAAGAATTGATTCGTATCGCGAGTAAACTTGAGGACGTAAAAATTCCGCGCGATATTCCGTATATGAGCATTCGTGGCCTCTCCCGAGAGGAAACTGAGAAGCTTTCGCGCATCCAACCTCTGTCCATCGGCCAGGCGCAGAGAATTAGTGGTGTTAATCCCTCGGCAATTCAGGCAATATTGATCCACTTGAAACTACACAGGGATAACAATGCAAACCGACATCGACCAACTTGAGATCTATCTGCCCAGCGTCAAACCTGACGCGCTGACTAAACTACGTCGATATTATGAAATTCTGCTCGCTTTTAATGCAACATTAAATTTGGTGTCCAAATCTACAGCAGCATTTGCGGGAAAACAGCATTTTGCGGACTCCGTGTACGGCCTAGAGATCTGCTGGGGCCATTCGGAGCTCCAAGGTGACGTCTATGACTTCGGAAGTGGGAACGGCTTCCCAGGGCTCGTTCTAGCGATCCTCAGGCCCGATCTTAAAGTGTTCTTGGTCGATCGCGACGTGCGCAAGTCGGAATTCATGAAACATGTTGCTGGGGATCTTAAACTCACCAATGTGACGGTGCTAACGCGGCCCTATGAGTCTCTGCCTAAGGCGTCCGTGCAAACCGCCATCACCCGCGCCCTAGGCAGTTTGCCTACTCTGCTTATCCAAATGAGTAGTCTCTTTGACGAGGGGGCTCGCTTCTTTCATTTCAAATCAGATACTTGGACCACAGAGCTGGCCAACTGTCCTACTCAAGTGTTTAGTCATTGGGATATCCAGTCGGCAGGCGGGTATGTTCTTCCCGATAGCACTATAAAGCGCAATATCGTACTCGCTAAAAAAATAAAGTAAATGGATATGCAGAGCTGTTCCACGTGGAACAGCCAATGGGCATAGGATATTCATGTGAGTATTCATGGTTCCACGTGGAACCGTACGAAATTAGTGTCCGCCCTTAGATTCTTCTGGCTTTTCTTCGCCGTGAGCTGACTCTGCACCCTCTTTTTCTTTTTTCGGATCTTTACTCTTCTCAACCTTCGGCAATTTCCGCCATGGGTAGGATTTTGTGTTGGCCTTGGCGTTCATTTCGTACTCGGCCAGCTCATTTTCCAAATCTTTGAGAGTAAGACCTTTCTTTAGACGTTCAAACACGTCTTTTTCGCGGAGAGCTTTGCGGATTTTAAGGAAGTCTATCTGCTGATCAATCTGTCGGGCCATCTTTTCATACTGGAAGTATTCTTTCCGAGTGTATTCCTGGGTGGCGGGGCGTAGCGCGTTCTCGTCCAACGATTGCTGAGTAGATTCCAAACGCGAGGCCATACTCGCTCTATCCAATTCAAGAACAGCGATTTCTTTTTGAATCATCTCGGACACTTTATCATCCTCCACTCTTGCGGGGATAGACTCGGGCGCCTTCTTTTCCAAGCAGGAAATAAGAAGCGTTGCGCAGGAGAGCAAGGCTAAGAATGAATTTAAACGCAGCTTAAAAAAAATCATAGTGTTCCACGTAGAACATCGGTTTATTTTGTTGAAAAACTTATAGGAGAGAGTACTTTTTTAAGTCGAGTAGGAAAAAAGTAATTTTCCCAGCGACCAGCAACAACAAGGATGTTGGATCCAAAAGATCCCATCGAGGAGGCACAGTGAAAACCATCTGCATCGTGAATCAAAAAGGCGGCGTCGGCAAAACCACCACATCGGTAAATCTGGCATCGGGCTTAGCTTCTTTAGGCCGCAAGGTGTTATTGGTCGATTTAGATCCACAGGGCAATGCATCAAGCGGACTTGGAATAAAGCGTCACGAATACGCTGACAAAAACATCTATCATGTCCTCATTGGAGAAGCGAAACTGTCCGAGTCTATATATAAGACAAAGAACGAAAACCTCTACCTTTTACCAGCCAACGCTGATTTGGTGGGGGCAGAGATAGAATTGGTCGACGAACCCAACCGAGAATACAAAATGAAAACCGCACTTGCTGAAGGCGTAGGCAAGTTTGATTACGTTCTTATCGATTGTCCGCCATCGCTGAGTCTCCTCACGGTAAATGCCCTCTGTGCGGCCAATAGTTTCTTGGTACCGCTTCAGTGCGAATACTATGCTCTCGAAGGATTGAGCCAATTGCTCAACACGGCCGGCATCATTAAAAAGAAGCTCAATCCCAACCTTAAAATCGAGGGCATCCTCCTCACCATGTTTGATACACGGAATAATTTGAGCCACCAGGTGGTCCAAGAAATTCAAACGCACTTTAAAGACAAAGTGTTCTCAGCTGTGATTCCGCGAAATGTGCGTTTGTCCGAGGCTCCGAGTCACGGCGTTTCGATTTTTGAGTACGATGACCGATCGGTAGGAGCCAAAAAATACTACGAATTGGCCTCTGAGCTCGATCAAAAAACACAAAACGAATTGAAGCCGGCCCCAGCTGAAGGAGATGTCCATGCTTGATAAAAACCAAAAGAAAAAAGGTTTAGGCCGTGGCCTGGGAAGTCTTTTCACTGAGGAAATCAGCGATCCCGGCACGGTGTCCGATGTGGTCTCTGATTCTGCGGTTCCACAAAAAGCCGAAACTGCGCCCGTCCCAACGGCCACGCCGACAGCCGAGGTGACGCCCTCAGCCCCAGCCCAGCAGGCCACGGCAAACGTTGATTCTGTACCTTTCAAGCAGCGCATCTGGAGCATCGACATCGCAAAAGTTGAGGCGAACAAAGATCAACCGCGCAAAGATTTCGACCAGGAGAAATTGGCGGAACTCTCTCATTCGATCAAAGAACAGGGAATCCTCCAGCCGATCATTGCGCGAAAACGCGAAGATGGCCAATATGAGATCATCGCGGGAGAGCGTCGCTGGAGAGCTGCGCAACTCGCCGGACTGCGTGAAGTCCCTGTAATTCTTAAAGAAGCTGATAACAAACAGGTCCGTGAGTGGGCACTCATTGAAAACATTCAGCGCGAGGATTTAAACCCCATTGAAGAGGCCGAAGCTTATAGTCAACTTCTCAACGATCACAATTACACCCATCAAGCCCTAGCAGAGAGAATGGGTAAAGATCGAGCGACGATCACAAACTCCATGCGCCTATTGATGCTCCCCAAAGATATTCGCGATCTTTTGCGCGAACAAAAAATTTCTGCAGGACACGCAAAGGCCTTATTGGGCTTAGAAAACTCCGAACTTCAGCGCGCACTCACCAAGGATATCCTTAAAAAAGGCTTAAGTGTTCGCGCGGTGGAAAAAGAGGTCGCTAAGGCCAAAAAAGGTGAGCTCAAAGAGAGCGACGAGAACAAAGATCTCCACACCCAACTGGTTCACAGCATGGGCGAAGACTTACAGAAAAAACTGGGCACAAAAGTGAAAATCGATTATTTCGGTGGGCGTGGTAAGATCGTCATTCAGTTCTATAGTGACGACGAACTCACCAAAATTTTTGATACTATTAATAAATAGATTTTTTTAGGACAGCAGGACCTCATGGCATCAAAAAATCCAGACTCGACCAACGTCAACATAGGTTATCTTCAGCCGGGCACTCGTTTCGAGGGGGTTCTCACCTTCGACGGCACGCTGAAAATCGGCGGATCCTTTAAGGGTGAAATCCGCTCTGAAGGCACACTCATTGTGGACGAAGGTGGGGTTGTTGAGGGCGAGGTGTTTGTCGGCGAACTGGTCCTTCGTGGCACAGTCGAAGGTACAGTGCGCGCAGCGAAGCGCGTGAGTATGTTGTCCCCTGGATTTTTCAAAGGCGCGGTGTCTTCGCCCAATTTAAAAATCGAAGAGGGCGTTTCGTTCGAGGGAACATCGTCGACGCAGCAAGACGCAATGCTTTAGTCGAGCGGCCTTCCAAGTCTCTGATCCGATCGATGGTGGGGCATCCACCTCACATCTATATAAATGTATTTTGGCTTGACCCAAAACGACCTAGAGACTAAATCCATCTCAAAACTATCTCGAGTGGAATACAATGGGCGAAATCATCAATATCCTAGTTTCTTTGGGTGTCGACCAAACAGTTTTTATTCAAATGGCTGTGTTTTTGGTGGCATTTACTTTTCTTAAATACTTCATTTTCAATCCGTATTTGGCTGCGTACATCGAACGCCGCAAACGCACGGTGGGTCATGCCGACGTGGCCAAGGAAATGAAGGCCGACATCGAATTTTTAGAATCCCAGTACTCGACCGAAGCCAAGGCGCAAAACGAAAAGATCAAAGAGGTCTTTAACGCAAAAAAAACGGAAGGTGCCAAAGAGGCGACTCGCATTATCGAAACCGGCCACGCCACAGCTCAGAAATCGCTGAGCGAAGGCAAGGCCTCTATCGACACGGCCTTTGGGCAAGCTCGTAATGAGATGAAGACCTACGTTCCTGATCTTGGCACGGCCATGGTGGAAAGGCTGACCCAATAATGAAACGTTTTCTATCGATACTGATCACACTCACTTCTCTTTCAGCGTTTGCGGCTACCGGGCACGGCAACGGGGAGATTCCCAGCGACGTTAAATTCCAGGCGCTCAATCTTGCGGTGTTCTTTGCAATTCTAATTTATTTTGGTGGGCCGAAAGTTGTGGCTCTCTTCAAGCAACGCAACGAAGACTACCACTGCGTGGCTCGCGAAACCGAGCGTGCAAAAAAAGAACTCGAAGACCGGCGCGCTGATCTGGTTCGCCGCTCTCTAGAGCTACGCCAGAATGCCGAAATCAATCTTGCTAAAGCAAAAGCGGAAGCGGAAAACGCCATGCGCGATCAAGTGGCTAAAGCCAATGACGAGGCCAAGCGTTTGATGAGCGAGGCCGAGGGTCAGCTCAAGTCTGATTACTCGAAGCTCATGGAAAAGTTGCGTATCGAAGCTCTCGAGATGACTCTCGCCGCGGCCGAAACCAAGCTCGAAACAATCGATGCCGCCACAAAATCAAAAATGAACGGCGGCTTCGCAAGTCGTGTTGAAGGAGCTACCGTATGAGCACCCAAGTCGTACAGTCTTATGCCTCCGCATTTTGCGAAATGGCGCAGGAACAAAACAAAGTGGCGCGTTTCGTAGAAGAGGTCGCCATGCTTGTTCCGATGTTTAAAGAGCCCGAAGTCAAAGCGTTCTTTAAGTCACCCGTGTTCTCTGCTCAAGATAAAGAGGCGGCCGTCACCACGGCGCTCGGAACATCACAAATGGATCCGGTCATGGCGGACTTCCTCAAGCTTCTTGCAAAAAACGGACGCCTGCACTTGTTTCCAGAGATCATCGAGCAATTCAAAGATTCCTGCACGGGTGAACAGGGAGTGCGTGGCGAGATCACGACCAGCGAAGAAATGTCCGCAGCAGAAAAGTCCAGCATTCAAAAAGCCATCGAGAAGAAATTGGGCAAAACAGTTCTGGCCGATTTCAAAGTCGACAAATCGATCCGCGGCGGCGTGGAAGCAAAAGTTGGCAGCTACGTTATCGAAGACAGTTTAAAATCTAAATTACAAAAAATGGGTGAGGCCCTAAAGAGGAGTTCTAATTAAATGGAAACGAAAATTCGTGCAGATGAGATCAGCAGAGTTCTAAAAGAACAAATCAAGAACTACACGTCCAAGCTAGAAGTTCGCGAAACAGGAACAGTGCTTTCTGTGGGCGACGGAGTTGCGCGCGTCTACGGACTCGAAACAGCAATGGCCGGTGAGCTTGTGGAGTTTCCAGGCGACATCACAGGTATGGTGCTCAACCTCGAAAAAGATTCCGCCGGTATCGTGATCTTCGGTGAAGATAGAACGATTAAAGAGGGCGATGTTGTAAAGCGCACAAAGCGCATTGTGGAAGTTCCTGTGGGCGACGGACTCCTCGGCCGCGTGGTGAACGTTCTCGGCCAACCGATCGATGGTAAAGGCCCCATCACGGCTACAGAAAAACGCGTCGTCGATGTAAAGGCTCCTGGTATTGTTAAACGTCAACCGGTTCACGAGCCACTACAAACCGGAATCAAGGCGATCGACTCCATGATTCCAATTGGCCGCGGTCAGCGCGAGTTGATCATTGGCGATCGTCAAACAGGAAAAACGGCAATTGCCATCGACACGATCATCAACCAAAAAGGCAAAAACGTAAAATGCTTCTACGTAGCCATCGGGCAAAAACAATCCACCATTTCATTGGTGGTTGAAAAGCTTCGTGCCTCTGGTGCGATCGACTACACAACCGTAATCGTCGCCGGCGCAAGCGCTGCGGCACCTCTTCAATACTTGGCGCCTTACGCTGGAACGGCCATGGCCGAGTACTACCGCGATAACGGTGGACACGCGCTTATCATTTACGACGATCTTACAAAACAAGCTCAGGCTTACCGTCAATTGTCACTTCTTCTCCGTCGTCCACCGGGCCGTGAAGCCTATCCGGGCGATGTGTTTTACGTTCACTCGCGCCTCCTTGAGCGTGCAGCAAAAATGTCCAAAGAAGACGGCGGCGGTTCACTGACGGCTCTTCCAATCATTGAAACACAAGCGGGCGATATTTCCGCATACATTCCAACCAACGTGATCTCGATCACCGATGGACAAATCTTCCTTGAGGCCGATCTTTTCTATAAAGGTATTCGCCCGGCAGTATCTGTTGGTAAGTCGGTTTCTCGTGTGGGTGGTGCCGCGCAGACGAAAGCCATGAAGCAAGTTGCTGGTACATTAAAGCTCTCGCTTGCACAGTATCGAAACCTCGAGGCTTTCGCCGCTTTTGCATCGGATCTCGATCCGGCATCAAAAGCACAGCTTGCGCGCGGAGAGCGCCTCGTGGAATTGCTAAAGCAATCCCAATATAGCCCGTACGAAGTGGCAGACCAGGTGATCTCGATCTACGCCGCTTCCAATGGCTATGTGGATTCTTATCCCACTAAAGATGTTCGTCGCTACGAAACAGAGATGCTCACGTTCCTTAAGCAAAAATACTCCGCAATCGTGAGCGGCATTGCTTCTGAGCAAAAAGTTTCCGACGAAAACAAAGCGAAGCTCGAAGACGCACTTAAAGAGTTCAAATCAATTTTTGAACCCGGCAAATAGGACAGATAGATGCCAAGTTTAAAGGATATACGCGCACGTATCGACAGCACCAAGAACACTCAGCAAATCACGAGTGCGCTTAAGCTGGTTTCCGCTTCCAAGCTGAAGCGTGCGCAAAACAACATCGTGAATCTGCGCCCCTATGCTCAGGGTATCAAGCAGCTGATTTTCGATTTGGCCGCGTCCGAGAGAGCGACTCATAAGTTTCTCGAAAAGCGTCCCAATCCCAAAAATCTTCTTCTTGTTGTGGTCTCCAGTGACCGCGGCCTTTGCGGGGCATTTAATTCGAACATCAGCAAATACACGGCCCAGTACCTACAGGAAAATCGTTCGCGCTTTGAAAAGGTGGATTTGATTTTCGTCGGTAAAAAAGCCCGTGAGTATTTTGCCCGTCGTAGTATACCGGCAAAAGAAGTGATCACCGATCTTGCCCGAGAAATCTCTTATGATATGGCGGCCGACATTGCCACCAAAGTTCTTGAGCAATACGCGAGCGGTGAATACGACGAAATTCGTATTATCTATAACGAATTTCGCTCGGCTATTTCGCAAGTTGTGAAAAACGAAAAACTCGTTCCTATCGATGAGCAAACGGGCGTGAATCATGCGGATGCGACAAAATTTTCCAAGGACATCATCATCGAACCCAGTCCGGAAGAGATGATTGAACAGTTGGTTAAGAAATACTTTGCCGTAGACATCTACCGCGCCCTTTCAGAGAGTGTGGCGGCGGAACATGGCGCGCGCATGTCGGCGATGGAAAACGCTACCAAAAACGCCGGCGAGATGATTCGCGGAATGACGTTAACGTACAACAAACTCAGACAGGCCTCGATTACAAGTGAGCTCATTGAGATCACTACGGGCGCCGAGGCTTTGAAGGGCTAAACCGTTCAAAGCTTGAAGCAGATATAGTAAATTTAGAAATTTGAAATTGAATTATTAGAGGAGAAAAAAATGGAAGTAGGAATCATCAGACAAGTGATGGGCCCCGTAGTGGATGTGGAGTTCAAATCAAAAAAGCTCCCGGCAATCTTGACGGCTTTAAAAACAACCAACAAAACGATCGATGATCGTACAGACAACCTTGTTCTGGAGGTCGCACAGCATCTGGGCGACGGTATGGTTCGCACCATCTCTATGGATTCCACAGAGGGTTTGGTTCGCGGCCAAGAGGTTCGTGATACAGGCGCAATGATTTCTGCTCCGGTTGGTAAAGAGGTTCTCGGACGCATTATCAACGTTGTTGGCGAACCGGTGGATGGCGGCGCAGCCGTTGCCTCTAAAGAGTGGTGGCCAATTCACCGTGAAGCTCCAAAGTTCGAAGACCAATCGACAAAAGCAGAAATGCTCATGACTGGTATTAAAGTTGTGGATCTTTTAGCTCCCTACGCTAAGGGTGGAAAAATCGGTCTGTTCGGTGGTGCCGGTGTTGGTAAAACGGTTCTCATTCAGGAATTGATTCGCAACATCGCAACGGAGCACGGTGGTTACTCCGTATTTGCTGGTGTGGGCGAGCGTACTCGTGAAGGTACGGATCTTTGGATCGAAATGAAAGAGTCCGGCGTTATCGAGAAAACGGCACTCGTTTACGGTCAGATGAACGAGCCACCAGGAGCACGTGCGCGTGTGGCGTTAACGGGTCTTACAATCGCAGAATATTTCCGTGATCGCGAAGGTCAGGACGTTCTTTTCTTTGTCGATAACATTTTCCGTTTTACTCAGGCGGGTGCGGAAGTGTCGGCACTTCTCGGTCGTATTCCTTCAGCGGTGGGTTATCAGCCGACTCTGGGAACGGACATGGGTAGTTTGCAAGAGCGTATTACTTCCACAACGAAAGGTTCTGTAACGTCTGTGCAAGCAGTATACGTGCCCGCGGATGATTACACCGATCCAGCTCCAGCAACAACATTTGCCCACTTGGATGCAACAACTAACTTGGATCGCGACATTTCGGCTATGGGTATTTACCCAGCTGTGCATCCGCTCACATCGACGTCTCGTCTTTTGACGGCAGATGTTGTTGGTGAAAACCACTACAAAACTGCCCGTGATGTTCAGGCACTTTTACAGCGTTACAAAGAACTGCAAGACATCATCGCGATTCTCGGCATGGACGAATTGAGCGAAGATGACAAGTTGGTCGTTAACCGCGCCCGTAAAGTTCAGCGTTTCCTTTCTCAACCGTTTTTTGTTGCCGAAATCTTCACTGGATCTCCAGGTAAGTACGTCGATATCAAAGACACTGTTCGCGGCTTCCGCGAGATCATCGATGGCAAGCATGATGATCTCCCAGAGCAAGCGTTCTATATGGTTGGAACGATCGAAGACGCCATTGAAAAAGCGAAAACTCTCAAATAAGGAATCGCGATGTTCACTCTGACGTTGGTTACACCGGCAAAAAAGATTTTGGAAAAAGCGCCTCTCAAAGAGGCGAAGGTTCCTGCGTATCGTGGAGAGCTTGAAATTCTACCAGGGCACGCCCCTCTAATCACAACTCTCGAAGCCGGTGTTCTTAGCTACAAGCTTGCGGACAACAGCGAGCAGCGCGTGGCCATCAGTTGGGGATATTGCGAAGTGACTGCGTCGGGTGAAGTGAACGTTCTTGCAGAAACGGCCGAAGCGAAAGAGGAGATCAATCTCCCCCGCGCCGAAGCCGCCCGCACCAAAGCTCTCGAGGCATTGGGCACAACGAACTACGAAAATTTTAATAAAAATAAACGCAAGTTCGAGCGCGCCGATGCGCGCGTAAAAACTGTTAAAGAGCAGTAAAACTCATGACAAATGGGCCAGACGCTCTGAGATTTCAGTACTCTGGCTTCCTTCAAAATGTACAAATTCATCTGCAGGGTGAAGACACCT
Organism: uncultured Pseudobdellovibrionaceae bacterium; assembly: GCA_964400355.1. Taxonomy (GTDB): domain Bacteria; phylum Bdellovibrionota; class Bdellovibrionia; order Bdellovibrionales; family JAGQZY01; genus JACKAL01. Next base: position 59,845 of record CAYNTO010000001.1, on the reverse strand, counting down.
CCGCCGGGTATAAAGTCACCTGCACGGCAAATCTAAAGTTACCTGTTCTCAAAAAAAAATTTCTAACGTGGACGTTATTTAAAGACAGCAATTTGAATTGGTTAGAGCACTCTACGGTGGTCGAAGAGGGCAAACCGGAAAAGCGTGTCGTGCGCTCAAATTTTTCTGCCGATGCGGTGGATCCTATAGGCTTTTTCTTAATGATTGATCGTAAGCAATGGAGCAACGACACAGTAAAACTCGTTATCGGCTCCAAAGAAGTGGCCCTCGATGTGATTTACGAAAAAGATTCAGTGACCGTGGCTCGTCCCGAAAAGAACCAGAAGCTGGTGATGCGCCTCGGCCGACGAGGAATTGAAACACTCGAAGTTCCGGTGCCTGTGATCGGAAACCTCCGAATCGAACGCGTCGATTGAGGCCCGGGTTTATGATTTCGGTGCAAAATCAAAAAGATCTCAACAAATATCTAAAGATTTTAGGCGGATTGTACCTAGTGGCTTTGGCTGTTCAACTGTATCTAGCCATCGATGTTCTTATGAACCTCACCGCCGAGCGCGCTAGCTCTCCTGCGGAAGTCTACCTTCGCGTGATCTTACCGGCAGCACTTTATCCCATAGTGGCATGGGCACTTTTGCGAGAAAAACCATTTCGTATTCTCCTATTTCACGTGGTCGCGATCTCGCAGATCCTGTTTTTTTTAACTCTTGGTCGTGAGAGCACCGACAACTGGGCATTTGGGTTTCACGTGATCAGCTTACTGGTGTATTGGAAATACATTGCTCGCGAGCGTCGGCGTCAGCTAGACGAAGAATCAAATAGCCGCGCCACACCTGAAGAGTAGGTTATCGGCCTTCGAGCTCAGCACAGGTTTCGGGGTTTAAATTCCCAGCTGGATCCAAATATGGGTGCTCCACTCTGTAGAAGCGGTCGTCGTTTTTAGTGTAAATCATGGCGCGCAACTGATAATAATCGGCCGAGTGATCGGGATCGAGCTTGTCTCCCGTAGAAAGCCATTCGAAATAAAAGTAGTTCTCATTGATCGGAACTAGACGAAGTTTGATGTCGTACTTAAACGAAAGCGCATTGCCATCGAGAGTTTTTGCGCTGGTGATAGAGCCTTTTAGAGTGCAGATCAAAGAAGGATTGTGTTCGTTAAAGTTCTCTAGCGGGCAAGAGTAGGTGATCTCCGGCTTGCCGTAGTCTGCACGAAAAAGAGTAACGTCGGCAGTTTTCCCAAATCGATAATTGCGATGACGCTCGAACGAGATCAAAATACGATTGCGCCCCGGAGCAGTGTCGAGCAGGCGAGCGTCCAGGCCTTGGTTCGCCGAATCTTTGCGGGCATCAAAGACATTGTTTTCCTTTTCTAATTTCGCCACGTCTTTTTTCATCTGAGCGATGGAAGGGGTGTCATTGTAGTACTTGAGCACATGATGATAGCCGGCAAAGGGCACGCGGAATTTTTCTGGTACCTCTAAAAAACGTGCTTTGCGAAAGGCCTCGTGCCGCGCGGTGCACTCTGCGTACGATTCGGGAGCCTTTTCTGTAGATTTGTTTTCGGAATGAGAACACGCGAAGAGGAATGCGACGACAAGGCCAAGACATACATTTTGCAGAGCGAGGTTTTTCATTTGTCTAGATTATCATTGGGTAAAATTTCTCGTCTACCTCCATCTGTCGCAGTCCTGCGTCGAGACTCAGTCCCTGCTTGGAGGCGGAGCGCGGATGTGAGTACAATAAATCTATGATCGTTGAGACCTTTCTTAGAAATGAATTTCGGCCAGCGCTGGTACAAAAATTGGATCTCACTTTCGACCGCGATAAAGTGGTGGAAGAAGTATGGCATATTATGCGCACCGAGAACAGGCTGCATGATTGCCCGGGAATGCAGCTAATGCTTGCGACGGTTCCCAATGTAGAGAATCCTAGCCACTATGGCTGTGGCACGCTTGAGGATCGTTATGCGAAAGAGAGCCCTGTAAAATCCGCAGAATTTACAGTGTTCAATCCCCGATATCTGAATAGTTACATGCATGAAATTTGGAAGGCAATTCCCTACAAAATCGGGCGCATGACTCTCATGCGTCTCTCCCAGCACAACTGCATTTCTGTTTCCGAGGGAAATTGTGATCGCTTGGTGTTTGCCGCTTGGTCCTCACCCAATGTGTTTCAACTCTACGAGAATCATTCGACATGGTATGAAATACTACCTGACAATCACGTTTACCTGGTCGATGGCAAGCACCGACAAACGCTTTTTAACGGGAGCAACGAGCCCGCCATTTACCTTGTATTCGAGCTCTTAGAACAGATTTAAAAATTTAAAAATGAAACAGCTGTTTTGGCGCGATTTATCGCTTCGGCCGTGTAAGCACCCACTTCGGGATGGGTGGAGTGGAGCTCCACTATTTCCAAAAAGGATTCTTTGTCCTCGAATCGAAATTTTGGCAGTGTGCTCACGAGGAGAGTGTTTTTACGAACCGTGTCCGGTAGGCTCCGCGCAACGTTGAGTGCCTTTTGATTGGAGACGTGAAAAACGAGGAGTTCTCCGGGCGATACGTCTTTAACAACCGGAGATTTTAAAAGGCGAGTGGTGCCACCCTTAAGACGCTTTAGAAAACCTTTATTAAACGGCTTATACATAGAGAACACAGCATAGCTCGAGTACTGGTGCGCCGCCGACTGAAAGCGCTCTAAGTGTTTAAAGTAATGGGCGATAATGTCTCCGTAGGCCTGGCGCAGTTCAATTTTTCCTAACGAGTCTTTGATCGAAGGCAGCGAGGCCAGCGAGCGCGTTTGCGGAACGAGGGATCGTTCTTTGTGCGCTAGAATTTTCTGAACACTTTGATTGATGCGATCCATGGAAATTTTCCCGCTTTGCACGGCACGCACAATGGCACGTTTAGCGCGCACTTGCGCTTTTTGGTTCCAGCCAAACATGATGAGATCATTGCCGGCATTCACCGCAGCCACAGCCCGATCTTCGAGCTTTTTAAACACCGCCGCGCCACCCATTTCCACGTCGTCGGTCAGGATCAGTCCTTCATATTGAAGTTGCTCTTTAAGCACCGAGGTTACTAATGTTTTTGAAAAAGTCGCGGGCAGACCAGATTTATCGATCTTGGGGTAGGCGATGTGCGCGACCATTATTCCCGACTGAAATTTCGCAGCGGCAAACTGATTAAAGGGCACCAGATCCGATGTCGACAACTCTTCTAAAGTAATTTGCCGCTCGGGTGTTGTGTGGTGCGAGTCTAAAGAGATGGGTCCATGGCCGGGAAAATGTTTAGCAACGGGAATAACTTTTCCTTCGGAAAGACCGTGAGCGAAAGCCACGCCCATATTGCCTATTTTATGGGGAGAGTCGGAAAAACTGCGCGTGCCGATAAAGGAACGGAGTTTGTCGTCGGTAACATCCAGCACGGGAGCGAGATTCATATTGAATCCTAATAGCGAAAGAAGCTCGCCCGTGACTTTGCCGGCTTGAAAAGCCAACGTCGGATCATTTGTCTGACCAATAGTAAACGCGCTCGGCATGGACGGCGAAGTGTGAATGCGAGAAACGCCGCCACCCTCCTGATCTACGGCAATAAATAATGGAACCCCAGAGGCGCTCAGGGAGACCTGCTGGAGTTCGTTGTTGAGGCCAGCAATTTGTTTTAGACTTTTAATATTTCGGCCAAAAATGATCACGGCACCCGGCTTAAGGAACTGCAAATGTTTGCGAAACTGTGGAGTGATTGCTTTTCCATTAAAGCCGACGAAGAAGAGTTGGCCAACTTTCTCGTCGAGACTCATCTGCTCAATAGTTTTTGAACCCGAGTTGGCGGAGGCAGTTGCAGTTAAAAAAACAACCAAGATAGAGAATGAAATTATGCGCATTCTCTAAGCGTAACAACCCCCCATTTTGAATCGTATTTCTTTGTAACAGAAAGGTCCAAGGACCGAGGCAAAAAGTGCCTAGATAAATTTAAGCAGAAAGTTCAGTTCATCAAAGACGTTTTGCCAAGAAATAGCATTCATGCGCACTTTGAGACGATTGTCGGGAGCGAGAGAGTATTTCTTGTTGGGTAGTGCGGCCAGCTCAATCACCTTTGCGGCCGGGAACTTGGTCTGCTCAGTAAAGGCCAAACTAATGGCATTGGAGCCGGCGGAAACATCGCGCACACCAAGCTCTTTGCACTGGTGGCGAATCATCATGAGTCCAAACAGATTGACCGTTTCCTCGGGAGGCGTGCCAAACTGATCGCGCAACGTCGCCTCAATGCGATCGATTTCTTCAATGGATTGAATGTTGGAGAGGACTTTGTAGTACGACAAACGCACACGAATGTCGGGCATGTAGGAGTGAGGAATAAGGGCTTTGATGCGCAGATTGATCTCTGGCTCAATGTCCGGTTTAGTCTCCATGCCGCGCGCTTCGTGTATCGCTTGTTCCAAAAGATCCATGTAAAGTTCATAACCTACGGCATCGGCACTTCCGGACTGTTCCTCGCCAAGCAGAGTCCCCGCACCTCGGAGTTCCAAATCGAATTGGGCAATTTGGATTCCACTACCGAGTGCGGTGTTTTGCTGAAGCACGCGCAAACGTTCTTTTGCGATGGAGTCCAATTGCAAGTTTCGCGGAACCAATAGATAGCAGAAGGCGCGTTGCTTGCCGCGTCCCACGCGCCCGCGCAGTTGATACAGCTGGCTTAAGCCCAGTGCGTGTGCTTGATCGATAAAGATAGTGTTGGCGTTGGGGATATCCATTCCAGATTCAATAATGGTCGTGCACAACAATATATCTAGCTCTTTTTTAAAGAAAGCCGCCATGGTCTTTTCTAAAGTATCTTCATCCATTTGTCCGTGGGCCACGCCAAGGCGAATTCCCGGAAGATTGGAGCGCAGCTCATCGGCCAAAGTGTAAATGCTCTGCACGCGATTGTGCAAAAAGAACACCTGTCCACCGCGTTTGATCTCAGCCTCCACCGATTTTTTAATGGTGGTCATGTCGAACTTAGAAACAAATGTGCGAGTGGGTAATCGATCCACCGGCGGAGTGTTGATCAAGCTCAGGTCGCGGATCCCAAGGAGACTCATGTTGAGCGTGCGAGGGATGGGGGTGGCCGACATGGCTAGTGTGTCCACGCTGTTTTTGAGTAGGCGAATTTTTTCTTTGTGTTTAACCCCAAATTTTTGTTCTTCGTCGACAATCAGTAGTCCCAAATCTTTAAACTGCACATCTTGGCTCAATATACGATGCGTGCCGATCAGAATGTCCACCTTTCCCTCTTTGAGGGCGAGAAGGCTTTTAGTGGCATCCGCGTTAGAAACAAAGCGATTGAGAACCGCAATTTGAAAGGGTGTGTTTTTAAATCTTTTCTGAAAGGTTTCAAAATGTTGAAGAGTTAAAATGGTTGTCGGAGCGAGAACCGCCACCTGTCGGCCCTCGCTGGCGGCGATAAACGCCGCGCGCATGGCCACTTCCGTTTTTCCAAAGCCCACATCGCCGCAAATCAAGCGGTCCATGGGTTTTTCTGCCGAGAGGTCGCGCTTGATGTCATTCATGGCGCGCAGCTGATCCGGAGTTTCCTCATAAGGGAATGCATCTTCAAAGGCGTGAACTGCAGCGGTGTCGACAGCATGGGTGGGCCGATGGATCATTTGTCGTTTCGCATAAAGATCCACAAGTTCATTAGCCACTTCGCGCAGTCGGGTGGCTACCTTAGTTTTTGTTTTTTCCCATTGCTTGCCGCCGAGCTTGTCAAGAATCGGGTTTTGGCCGGCACCCAAGTATTTGTGAACTTGATTGAGACGGTAGATGGGTAAGAATAATTTGGCCTTCTCTTTAAACTGAAGCTCAAGGAATTCGGCCTCTACGCCTGAAATACTCATAACCGTGAGTCCCATGTAGATCGCTACGCCATGGAGAACGTGTACCACCGGATCGCCCTCTTTGAGTTCAGAGAAGCTCAGAGCTTGCGCCTGTGACATCGTTTCCTGAACGTTGGTCGGACGGCGATCTACTTTTTTAACAAAGTACTCGCTGCCTAAGATCACATAGTTTTCGCCAAGAAAATCAAAACCCGTATCGAGTCGGCCTTCCACATAATAAATGCCCGAGTGCGTGGGCATTGCCGGGTCGTATTTTTTTAAAGGGATGTCCTCTTTTTCAAATGCGGGATAAAGACGTTTAAACTGGAGTTCGGAGTTGCCAAATAGATATACGCGCTTTTTTAACTTGAGCCAGTCGCTGGCGCGCGCAGTAAGATCGTCCATGCGTTCCGAAAAGGTGGCCACCTTGGACGGGTTGATTTTTCGCGTGGTGAATTCTACGGACTCCTGTGTTTCGCCCTCACTTAAAAGCAGCCTCTCTACAGAAATGTGCGCGCGTGATGTAGCCGCTTTTATATCTTCGATGCCGGCGTAAAGTGTTGACGGCGGAGGAATGTGAGTTGGCTCAGTGGAATACTCTTCGTTGAGTGTGGAAATGTCGGCGAGATATTGAGCTTCGCTGTCCACCGCATCGAGCCACCAGGACAAGGGGGAGTGCAAAAAATACTGAATAGGTAAATTCAACTCGGCGTAAAAATCAGAGATCAAAAAATCGAGACCATCGAAGTAATTCTCCGTGCGGATCATTGTTTTGAGCTGTTGCAAATCGGTAGCGCTCTTGCGTTTGTCCAGAGCATTGCAGGCGCGCAGAATGGCGTCGTCGGTAAAAAGAATCTCATTGGCTGGAGTCAGTGTGAACTGAGTGAGAGTATCCTCTCGCGATGTTTGCGTTTGCGGATCAAAAAAACGCAGGGATTCGACGATGTCGCCAAAAAGCTCCACACGCACCGGCAAATCGTGGGCGGGAGAGAAAATATCCACCACGCCACCGCGTATGGCAAACGAGCCGGGGTCCTCCACAACGGGTACGGATTGGTAACCCAAGCCCGAGAGATGTTTTGCTAAAACATTTGGCAACTCATCACCCTTTTTGTAGTCGGCACAGTTGCTTATAAAATAATCAGCAGATGGAGCTCTTTGCGCTAAAGCTTTAACGGAAGCGACAAAAATAGAATCCTGAGGATGAAACAAGGCGTGGTAGAGCCACGATATGCGCATCAATTGAGCACGTCGCGAGGAATAGAGGCCCGAATACGGAGAGATGTCGTGGGCGGGTAGAATGCGTACGCTTTTGGCAGTTCTGCCGAAAGAGGTGTTGAGAAGTGTGAAATATTCGGCAAAAGCTTCGGCGTCATGAGTGTCTTTGGTCACAACCACGTGAGGGGAGGCTTGATCCACAGACTGAAAAGTCGCCAATGCCAATGCGGAGGAGAAGATGGGGTCGGATGTGGTGATCGAAAAGTCGCCCACGGTCTTTTTGGACAGATAAGAGTTGAGAACTGAATCAAAATTCGAAACCAACATGGCCCGTTTTTATCTCACATTAACCAGGCAATAGAAAGACCGCTTTTTAAGTTTTTCAGATAGGTTGCATGAACCCTCGAACCTTAAAAAAATCGCAAACATAGCGCTATGCGCAGACGACGTCAGTGTTGGAAAAAAGAGGCGCAATCTGTATATACTTCGAGGTACATATTTTGATATCCAACGCAGAGGAGGAGACGCGTGATTCTTCCAGTGATCGTGCTCACAATTATTGTTGCCACGTTTGGTGCGCTACTTGTTACGGTAGCTTCACTTCTCGGTCCTAAAATTAAAAAAACCAAAGCCAAGTACATGCCCTACGAATGTGGTTTGCCGGGTCAAGAATCAACGAAATCCAACGTGCCGATTCGGTTTTATCTCACCGCCATTCTCTTTATCATGTTTGATATCGAGATTTTGTTTTTATATCCGTGGGCGGTTTCGTTTCGTGAATTTATTCAGGCCGGTTACGGCGCCTATATGTTTTGGGTCATGTTGATTTTTGTCGGCCTTTTTATTTTTGGACTTATCTGGGAAATCAAATCGAAAGCGTTGGAGTGGGACTAATCTATGGGACAAGACCTATTTGAGATTTCAATCAACCTCGTAAAAATGCTCGCCATCTTTTTGATGATGGTGCAGCTTGTGCCGATTCTGGTATGGGTGGAGCGTCGTGGATCAGCATTTATTCAAAATCGCTTTGGGCCCAATCGCGTGGGGCCTCTTGGCCTCACTCAGCTTCTCGCCGACGCAGTGAAGTTCGCGTTTAAAGAAGAGTTCGTTCCGCCAAACAGCCACAAGTGGTTATACTACGCGGCTCCAGTGCTGGCACTGATTCCAGGGGCCATTGCATTTTCGGCAATTCCACTTTCACATCCTATTCACGTGACGACGGATACGGGAAACTACACCTTTCCGTTTCAGGGTTATGAGATGGGAATCGGAATTGTATTTGTTCTTGCCGTGTCCTCCCTGGGCGCCTACGCATTACTTCTCGCCGGATGGGGATCGAACAACAAGTACTCGTTGTTCGGTGCACTTCGCGCGGCAGCTCAGATGATCAGCTATGAACTCGCTATGGGATTGTCGTTGGTGGGAATACTGATGCTGTTTGAGACCTTTAATTTCCCAGAGATGATTGAGATACAGCGCGGGCCAATGCACTTTAGCTTATTCGGCAAAGAAATCTTGTTTCCGCTGCTCCCGAACTGGGGAGTTTTTTATCAACCGCTAGGATTTTTATTGTTTGCAACGGCGACCTTCGCCGAAACCAACCGTCTTCCTTTTGATCTTCCGGAAGCCGAGGGCGAGCTGGTTGCGGGTTACCATACGGAGTATGGTGGGCTTAAAATGCTCATGTTTTACATTGGCGAGTACGGTCACATGCTCGTGGCGTCGGGCTTAATGGTTACATTTTACTTTGGCGGCTGGGATCTCCCGTACCTCTTTGGCTTGGATCTCTCGAGCATGCTCTCGAGCGCCATCAACAGCGCCTTTAGCGGAAATGCAGCGAGTATAATTTCTGCGTTCGTCTTTCATATAGTGTTTATGACCAAGGTTCTTGTGTTTTTGTGGATTTTTATTTGGGTGCGCTGGACGCTTCCACGCTTCCGCTATGACCAGCTGATGGATCTCGGCTGGAAAACCATGCTTCCGTGGGCGCTGGCGAACGTGTTGATCACAGCTTTTTTTGTGCTCATGGCAGGACGGTAGGAGTAAAAATGGCAGATGTAATATTGTTTTATTTTTTAGCGATTCTAACGGTAATCACAGGCGTTGGCGTAGTGATGTCGGAAAACCCACTGATGAGTGCGCTCTACTTGGTGCTTTCGATGGTGGGTGTGGCCGGACTGTTCTTTGTCCTCCAAGCTCCATTCATCGGCGCCGTGCAGATTCTCGTTTATGCGGGAGCAGTCATGGTGCTCTTCACTTTGGTGCTGATGCTGATTGACACCAACAAGGGTGGGGAAAAGTATGCCGGCGGAAACATATCGGCACTTTTTAAGGGTTTAGCTGTGGGCGTGATTTCTGGCTTGATTAGCGCAGTGATCTTGCGCTCACCGGTGGCGACAAAGCCAGGTTTGATGAATGCGGATTTCTCAGTTGCAGACATCTCAAGATTATTATTTACAAAATATGTTATCGCATTTGAGCTGATGGGTTTGATCCTGTTGGTAATTCCCATTGGCGTGGTGGCGCTCTCGCGCATCCGCGGAGGTACACATGAGCGTTAGTGAAATCGGCGCAAGCCATTATCTCATACTGTCGGCGGTTTTGTTCTGCTTGGGCCTCACTGGCGTGCTTTTGCGTCGGAATGTGATTGTGATCCTCATGTCGATTGAGCTCATGCTCAATGCCGTGAATCTTACGTTTGTCACTTTTTCTTATTTTAATCAGAACATCGATGGCCAACTAATGGTGCTCTTCGTGATGGCGATTGCGGCGGCGGAAGCTGCGGTGGGCCTCGCAATTGCGGTGTCCTTGTACAAGAAATTCAAGGAACTCAACATTAGCTTTTTCGAACATCTTCGCGGGTAGGATCAGATATGCAACAAGAGTCACTCATACTAGCAATACTCCTTATGACTCCGGTTCTGGGCTTTTTGTTCAACGGACTTCGCTTCCGTAGTCACAATGCCATGCTCTCCGGAATTGTCGCCACCGCAGCCGTTGCCACATCCTTTGGTTGCGCGCTCCTCCTGCTCAATCAATTGATGGGGATGCCAGAAGCCGATCGCGTGTTGCGCATTACTTATTTTTCCTGGCTGAACATGGGTGGCCTCGATATACCGGTATCCTTTGTTGTGGATCCGCTATCCATCCTCATGGTCATGATCATTACGGGCGTGGGTTCGCTCATTCATTTGTTCAGCGTCGGATACATGTCCCACGATGCCACGCCTGCAAAATACTTTGCGTATCTCAATTTGTTTATTTTTAACATGTTGCTGCTCGTACTTGGCGCCAACCTCCTTCTGATGTTCGTGGGCTGGGAGGGCGTGGGTTTGTGTTCGTATTTACTCATCGGTTATTGGTTTGCCGACAAAGAAAAAGCAACGGCGGGCATGAAGGCTTTTATCACCAATCGTATCGGCGATGCCGGATTCCTGTTGGGAATATTTACGCTTTTCTTTACTTTTGGCACAATCGACTTCGCACAGCTGATTGGTGTGCTTCCTTCGGTGGCGGAAGTGGGCTGGACGGGGCCCATCACGCTGGCGTGTTTGTTCCTATTCATCGGTGCTACCGGTAAATCGGCTCAGATTCCACTATACGTGTGGTTGCCTGATGCAATGGCGGGCCCAACTCCAGTTTCGGCTCTCATCCACGCAGCCACTATGGTGACTGCTGGTGTGTACATGATCATTCGCCTCAATCCGCTTTTTTTGCTGGCGCCAAATGCTCTCATGGTCGTGGCCATCATCGGCGCGGCAACGGCGCTGTTTGCTGCGACAATGGGGCTTGCGCAAAACGATATTAAAAAAGTTTTGGCCTATTCAACGGTTTCGCAACTCGGCTACATGTTCCTTGCGGTGGGCGTCGGTGCCTTTGGTGCTGGATTTTTTCACCTTATGACCCATGCGTTTTTTAAAGCGCTCATGTTCTTGGGATCAGGAAGTGTGATTCATGCCATGCACGAGGAACAAGATATTCGCAAGATGGGCGGGCTCAAAAAATATCTGCCGATAACCCATTTTACTTTTGTGTGCGGATGGCTTGCTATTATCGGCTTTCCGTTCTTTTCGGGATTTTTTAGCAAAGATGAAATCTTGTGGTTGTCCTTCCACAGCCCGCTAGGAAGCAAGCTGTTGTGGACGGTGGGTGTGATCACCGCCATGTGCACGGCGTTTTATATGACGCGGCTGATGGCACTCACGTTCTGGGGGAAATCGCGTGTTCCTAAGAGTGTGCATCCTCACGAATCGCCACTGGTGATGACAATACCATTGATGGTGCTGGCAGTGCTCTCCGTGTTTGCCGGGTGGCTGGGCGTGCCTCACGGCTTGGCGACAATCCTACCAGGACATCCAGGAAATTTTCTTGAGCATTGGTTCCATCACGTGATTCGCCCAATTCCGGGGATGGGTCACGCAGATGTATCGCTGGAAATCTCACTTATGGTTCTCAGCACGCTTCTTTCATTGGGCTCCGCACTTGTTGCATTTTACATGTACGTGATCAATCCAGGACTCGTGGAGCGCATCACTGCATCGATCAAAGGTCTGCACACAGTTGTTTATAACAAATACTTTGTGGATGAAATTTACGCCAAGGGCATCCTCCAGCCGCTCATCGATTTTTCCCGCGGTCTGTGGGTATATGCAGATGTGGGCGTTATCGACAAAGCTACCTACAAGCTTACAGATTTTATTCGTAGCGCCGGCGATGGCCTTCGTGCGATTCAGAGCGGACAGATTCAAACGTATACATTGGTAATTTTAGTGGGCGTTGTTGCCTCAATACTCCTACTGATATTGTGAGGATAAGATGATTTTAACGTTAATGGTTGCTCTTCCGATTCTATTTTCTGTTATGTTGCTGATGATTAAAAGCGACAAAGCGGTACGTGTGTTTTCACTGGTGAGCTCGCTGGGTCTTTTTGTATTGAGTTTGTGTGCACTCACGCAGTTCGATAAAGCCAGCGCCGATCTACAGATGACTCAATATGTCCCATGGATCACAAATTTGGGGATTTCCTACTTCGTCGGTGTGGACGGATTTTCGATTATGCTTGTGGTGCTCACATCACTCCTCACCCCTATTGTGATTGGCGCAAGCTGGACTGCGATCGAAGATCGCGTGAAGGGTTTTCACATTGCGCTCTTTATTCTACAAGCGGCAGTGATTGGATCGTTTGTAGCGGTGGATACGGTTCTGTTCTACTTGTTCTTTGAACTGTCTCTGGTGCCGATGTACTTCATCGTGGGCATTTGGGGTGGCGAGAATCGTATATATGCCACGTATAAGTTTTTCATCTATACAATGGCGGGTTCCGTGCTCATGCTCGCGGGAATCGCTTACATGATGATTCAGGCCAAAGCACAGTTGGGCTACTATTCGGCAGATGTGATGGATTTTTATAAATTGAATTTGCCCTTTAGCGATCAAACGTTCTTTTCGCCGCAAACACTTCTGTTTTTTGCATTTTCACTAGCGTTTGCGATCAAAGTGCCGGTGTTTCCAGTGCACACGTGGTTACCCGATGCGCACGTTCAGGCACCCACTGCGGGTTCGGTGATTCTTGCAGGCGTCATGCTAAAAATGGGAACTTATGGCTTTTTGCGATTTGTTCTCCCCATGTTTCCAGATGCCGTTAATCACTGGGCGTGGGTGTTTTTGATACTCGGCGTGGTCGGCATTGTATACGGAGCCCTTGTTGCCATGGTGCAAGTGGATGTAAAAAAACTCGTGGCCTACTCTTCGGTTTCCCACATGGGGTACGTGATGTTGGGTTTGTTTGTGCTGAGCACGTTTGGCATAAACGGCAGTTTGTTTCAAATGCTCGCCCACGGTGTGAGCACCGGCGGACTCTTTCTTATGGTGGGCATGGTGTATGAGCGCACGCATTCACGAGAAATCGCCAAATACGGTGGGCTTGCCAAGGCAATGCCCATTTATACAATTTTGTTTCTCATCATTACGTTCTCGAGCATTGCCGTACCCATGACAAACGGTTTTGTTGGCGAATTCCTCATTCTTATGGCCACATTTGGTTTTAACAAATGGTTGGGTGCGGTTGCCGTTATTGGTGTGGTGCTGGGCGCAGCGTATATGTTGTGGATGGTAAAAAAGGTGTTCTTTGGCGAAGCTGGTGAGCTCGTTGATGGCAGCCATGGTGAGCTTAAAGATCTGAACATGCGCGAATTCGCAACTCTCGTTCCAATTGTAATTTTAATTTTTTGGATGGGTATCCTTCCCCAACACTTTCTGGGGTGGAGCGAGGCTTCGATCAAAAATCTGATCGACCACAAAGACAACTACGAACTCAAAGTGTACGCGCAACCCACTGGTGTCGCGGAAAGGTAATCAGTTATGAATTCGTTCAACCTCACTGAACTGTTAGTTATTAGTCCTCTTGTGGCCCTGTTCCTCGGGAGTATTATTCCGATATCGGTTAAAGCATTCCGCGGCCAGGAGATGAGTCCGTTTGCGAGCCTATTTTCCGCCATTGTCGCTGTGATTACTGCTGCTGGCCTCAACATTACGTTGGTGAGTGGATATTGGAAGTTTTCTGGTCTCAACTACCTCACTGTTTTTTCTGGCGCACTCGTAGTTGATGGAATCGCGGTGTGGTCCGCTTATGTTATTTATATTATTACCGGTTTTGTGCTCATGCTACTGTATGAAAACCGGGCCACACAGGGGCACCAGTTCGCGGAGCACATCTTTTTAACGATGAGTGCGGCGCTGGGGATGGTGCTCGTGACGATGGCGAACAATCTAATCATTCTGTTTATAACCATCGAGCTCATGTCATTGAGCATCTATATATTAATAGCACTTAGCAAAGAGGGAGTGTTCTCCCGCGAAGCGTCCTTTAAATATTTTGTGCTTGGAAGCGTAGGCTCAGCCATTCTTCTCTACGGCATAGCCTTCCTCTACGGAACGACAAACACGACGATCCTTCAGGATCTGGGAGCCAATGCTGCGAACTTGTTTCACACGGATAAATTATTCGCCGTCGGTTTGGCTCTAGTGATCGCCGGAATGGCCTTTAAGGTTTCTTTGGTGCCGTTTCACACGTGGGCACCCGATGTGTATCAGGGCAGCGCCACTCCCGTAACGACGTTTATGGCCACCGGTGTGAAGCTCGCCTCCTTCATCGCCTTTCTTCGTGTGTTCCTATACATGGAAGTGGTGGAGTCAGAAAGCATTTCCATATTTTTGCAGTGGATTGCCGTTGTGACTATGATCGGTGGAAGTGTTGCGGCACTTCGCCAAGAGAACCTGAAGCGCATGCTTGCCTATTCTAGCATCGCGCACTCAGGTTACGCCATGATGGGCTTTTTGTCGGCCACAATGGGTTTAGAATCTTCCGAAGGCACTTCGGCCATGTTGTTCTACTTGTTGGTGTACTCGCTCATGACTATCGGCTCATTTGCCGTGGTCTCTGCGCTCGAGGCTAAAGAGGATTCCATTCTGTTGGTGGATGATCTCAAGGGCATCGCCAAGCGCCAACCTATGCTGGCCTTTGTGTTCACCGTAATTCTTTTGTCCTTGGCGGGCCTGCCACCCACCGTGGGATTTTTCGGTAAATTGTATTTAATGATAGCCGCCATCGAGCAAGGCTTTCTATGGGTCGCAATTATGGCCATGATCAGTTCAGCCATAGGGGTTTATTTTTATCTTCGCCCGATCGTTGTCATGTACATGATGGAAGGATCGATTACGCCTATCAACCGCAGTAGCTACCTTACGCAGTCGGTGGCTCTAGTTATGGCCATGGCGATGATCGTATTTGGCGTACTAGCGTCTCCACTTTATGCGTTTGTTAAGGGATCGGTTTTTAATTGATGGTGTGTGTGCGAGTTGGCCGCGCAACTCGCACGATAAGGATATGGAATGAACAAAAAAATCAGTCTCAAAACGCTCATGTCCTCTTTCGCGTTAGTACTGCTTACCTCATGCCTTACACCCAAAGAAAAAATGGACGGGTCCACTACTGGTGGTGAGTTCAACTTTGATAAGTCGAGGGCCACGCAAACTGCGATCAATCTCCTCGAAGCTTTTTGGAAAGAGGCGTCGGCGGGAGAGGCGGCAAAACCCGAGAACAGTCCCAAGAAAAAACTCGAGCCCACTACCGCACAGTTCATCGCAAAGAATATTGTCGATTGCGATAAGAAACCCCAGAAAATGGTCACTGTTGTTTTTCCAGACAGCAAAGACGGCGGCAGTGCATGGGTGCGGTTGTACCTGGATAGTAACGGCGAATTCAAAAATGCCGAGAACCTCGGTGATACGACAAACTCCGTTTCAGAGACATTAGCGAAGCAGTCCCAGATCGATTGCTCTGAAGAAGAGCCGTAGATCCGACCGATCGTTTAAATATCCCACTTACGTAGGGAGTTCAATGCCGACTTAAATCCCGCCCAAACGATGGTTTTTAGCCGCTGCGGATTTAAACTAAAGTGATCTGCAAAAAACATATTGTGGTCGTGAGGGTCGGGATGAATGTAAATGTAGTCCGTATTTGGATGATAGTTGGCTCGCTCGGCAATAATCGAGAGGAGCTTCTCGCGGTGTTCGGGTTCTAGATTTATCTGTTTTAGATACCCATCCACCGCCTTATAGATGGAGGCGATGGATTTTCTAGAGGCCACATAGGATTCAATTTTTTTCTCAATCACCTGATAGAGCGCTTGATTTAGAATCACTGGTATACCGTACTGATGCAAGCTGCCCATAGCGTTCGAAAAGTGGTAGGGCTGAATTGAGTAACTGGCAATCACCAGGTCGCAACCGTGATCGGCAGCCACATGTGTCGACATGGTGTCGCGAATCTCGCCATCAAAAAAGTAGATCGAGTCTCCATTTTTATTCTTGATGGGGTAGGGGGAAAACACCGGTGGCAGTGAGGCAGATGCGGCCACCGCGTCGCTCACGGTTGCATAGTTGGCGTAAAGAATTGTTTTATCGCGAGTCATTTGATCTTTGGTTCCAAAGATCACTTTGCGGCTTTCGTTGAGTTGGGTGCCCACAATAAATAGGTCCGTCCCCAAACTTTGAAATGTATTGGTTGGCCAGACTTCTTCGCGAAAGTATCGTTCCAAGCCCTTAGTCGTGAAAAGGCCATTGAGCTTGAAGCCATTTTTGATTAAGACTTCGAGGCCACCGGTCACCAAAGATTCACCGCGACTTTTAAAAAATGACGGCACCATTTGGATCATATCTTTGGCGTTTAACGAAAAGATGTCGCGATAGCTTATAGGACGAAGGTCTTGGTCGAAGGTGGGCTCGGTTTGAAGAGCCTCGCTGAGTTCATTGGAGCCAGTTTCAAAGGCATGAATGATCGAGCTTAAAGAAAACCCCGCAGCTAAAAAAGTACTAATGACGGAACCTGCGCTGGAGCCAACGTAGGTGCGAAAAGTGAGCGTGTCGTCCGTGTAACGCGCGGCCACTTCTTCCTTTGTACCCCCGGCAAACCGAAAGCCTTTTTCTTTAAGCGCAAGGCAAACTCCAATGTGGAAAGCAGCAGCCTTAACACCGCCCCCGCTGAGAACTAAGGCGATCTTTTTTTTCTCCGACAACTTCATAGAGTCCAGGCTAGCAGCCAAAATCGAGTGAAATCAAGGACTTGTTATTTGAGTAGTCAATGACTAGGCGCTGACTAAAGGTCTGGGCCACTAAAATAAGCATTTACAACGATGTTCGCTATGCTAGTCTTGCATAAGCAGGCAGAGTATTCAGACTATTCAGAATACCTGGTTGCTAAAAGGAGTGGGCTTTGGACAGTTGGTTGCCATTGAATGATTATGCAAATCGCCACCGCTTGAGCGTCTCGACTGTGCGTCGTCGTATCAAGTCGGACAAAGTGAAGTTTCGTCTCGATGACGGCCGTTACTTTATTTTGGATGATGTGAGTGATCCATCGGCGCCGGTGACTAGTCAACAGACCACGACAAAGGCGCACACTGGAGCAGCGGCTGCACCAGCAAGTGCGGCAACAGAGGTGGCGACGCTTCCTATGAAACTATTGTTGGAAGAACTGAAGCGCGCCTACCTGGATTCTCTGCAAAGTAAAGAGGATCAGATTTTGAGTTTAAAACAGCAGGTCTCGGACCTGAAGACACTAGTTATGGTTTTAGAAAAACAAAACAACCGATCAAAGGGGTTTTAACACTCGTTTTTGGAATCTTATCGCCCGTCCCAACGAAAAGGTGAGACTGCCAAATAAAACGAGCAAAGTCCCAATTTCAAGCTGAATAAAGGCCACGAGGACGTGGCCTTTATATTTTGTACCGCCAAAAGGCGCGCCCCCCTTTTTTGTAGCGGCACTGCGCAAAAGCTATCGACAACACAGTCTTTACCGCTCAGTCCACCGTGAAAAACCTCAAATAGACATCCCTCCTGAAACGTGTTTTGAATAAGAAAAACTAAATCCAATACTTACAGTCTCCGGGAGGACAGTATGATGAAAGTCGTTTCATTACTCGCAGGTATCCTTGTTCTGAGCGGTTGCTCTTCGATCAAGGAGTTCTTATATAAAGACAAATGCACATCCGGAAACTGGGAAGCGGTTGGCGAACAAGATGGCCAAACGGGTAAGAACAGTTTTTCGGACTGGGGCCCACGTTGTGAAGCCTTTAAGGTTGTGCCAAACTCCGCTCAGTATGAAAAAGGATTCGCTCGTGGAATGCAGAAGTACTGTTTTAACTCTGCAATGAACGTCGCCAAACAAGGCCAATCCATGAACGTGCCCTCCAACTGCGAAGCCAAAGCAATGAAAGAGCAGTATCAACAGGGTTATACAATGGGTATTGGCGAGTTTTGCTCAGAGGCCAAAGCTCGTGAGGTGGGTTTAGCTGGTCAAGCGCGCCATGAATCGTGCGTAAAGCTAAAACCGTACGCCAAGGCGTACAACGACGGTTTGAGTGAATTTTGCACAACGAAACGCGCCTACACCGCAGGTACCGATGCCGCTGCTTACGACCCAGCAAACTGCGGAGATAAACAAAAAGCGGCTCTTAAGGCCGCTTTTGAACGTGGAACAAAACTGCGCGAGACGAAAGCATCTATCTCTGCACTCGAAGCTGAAATAGCGGATCTTCAGAAAAAGATGTACGATCCAACAACTCCGGCTGACGCGAAAACGCACTACCAATCCATCCTTACTACAAAGCAAGCTCAGCTTAAAACCGCCGAGCGCGAAATGTACAAAATGGAAGACAAACGCATCTAAGAGCTAGGCACCTTGTGGCTTAGAAGCGCGTCAAAAAGCCAAGCGAGTAGCTTGGCTTTTTTTATTTAGTGAGTGGGTTGTGACTGATCAGACTTCTGTTCTTTTTCATAGTCGTGAATGGACGAACTCAATTTTGAAAAAAAACGATCCAAGAAATAGGAACGCATAAACAATCCCGATGGCGAGTACCAGGGATAGTTGTAAACACCCTCCCAGCGCAGCGTCGAGCCGCCCGAATTGTTCGGGTATACTTTGATTTCTGCGCGGCCCTCGAGGGGATGATCTGCCGTGGTTCGGTAAGCAAAGTGCCGTGAGGCTTCATCTACCTCAGTGATTTTATAGGTCACAGGTTTACCCTTGGTAACAAGTTTGTAATTAACCGAAATTTCTCCCTGTGGCTTTAACGAATCCGCGTGCGACTCTTCCATGTCGGTGGGCCAAAATGGATGACCATCGGAATTTTGAATCCCGGAGAGTACATCCTTCCAGAGTTTGTCGGGGGGGAGGTGAGTTTTAATGTTTCGTGAAAATTTAGTTTCCATGTAGCTCCTCGCTTTTCCGTTCAGTTTATATAAAAAGACAGGCTGCTCCACCACCCGCAGGTGTAAAGTTTGTGTAATAAACTAAACCTAGAACAATTTTGGCTTTGTGAAGCTGAAGCATTGGCGCTTGGACTCTAAAATAAAAGAACCCCCGGTCTTAGCGGAGGTTCTATATAAAATCAGGGAACTTAGAAACCGTCGCTTATGCTGCGGCTTCTTTTGTCTTTGATTTCTTCTTGCTCGCCGATTTGCTCGTCGACCCCGCTTTGGAGTTCACGAGTGCAATTTGCAAAACTTCATCCAAATGTTCCACACAAACAAAGTTCAGTTTGTTGCGGATTTCGGCGGGGATATCGATTAGGTCTTTTTTATTGGCTAGAGGTACAATCACTGTTTTTACACCGTGAGCATAGGCTGCAAGCGCTTTCTCCTTTAAACCACCGATGGGAAGCACGCGTCCAGTAAGAGTTACCTCACCGGTCATCGCCACATCTTTGCTGGTAGGTGCACCAGTGATGAGACCGATGATTGCTGTTGCCATCGTAATACCTGCAGACGGACCATCTTTTGGAATCGCACCAGCTGGAAGATGGATGTGAATCGTGTTGTTTTCAAACCAATCCGTATCGATCCCAAGCTCCGCAGCGTGAGCGCGTGCGTAAGATACAGCCGCAGTGGCCGATTCTTTCATCACATCACCCATTTGGCCGGTAAGAGTTACGCCGCCTTTGCCTTTCATAGAAATCGCTTCCACGTAAAGCACATCGCCACCGGCTTGTGTCCAAGCGAGTCCAGTACAAACTCCGACCATATCCTCGTCCAAACGGTCTTCTTTCATAAAGCGGGTTGGCCCGAGATAGTCTTCGATATTGTCTTTGGTTATAGTTACGGACTTCATTTCACCCATAACATATTGTTTTGCGGCCTTTCGACACACAGAGCCCACTTCGCGCTCAAGATTACGAAGTCCAGCTTCGCGCGTGAACCCGCCGATCATCGCGGCCAGTGCATCATCTGTAAAACGAATTTGCTCTTCCGTTAGACCATTATTTTCGATCTGCTTGCGAACAACATGCTTTTTAGCAATTTCAAGTTTATCCGTTTCAGTGTAACCAGAAAGTTGAATCACTTCCATACGATCACGAAGAGCGCCGGGAATGTTTTCTAGCACGTTGGCTGTTGCAATAAACAAAACTTTACTCAGATCAAAATCCACATTGAGATAGTTGTCACGGAAAGTGGCGTTTTGCTCGGGATCCAACACCTCAAGCATTGCAGCCGAAGGATCGCCGCGGAAATCACTACCCAATTTGTCGATCTCATCGAGAACGAATACTGGGTTGTTCGTTCCACACTGTTTTAGAGCCTGAATAACTTTGCCAGGCATTGCACCAACATATGTGCGACGATGGCCGCGAATTTCGGCTTCATCTTTTACGCCGCCCAAAGCGATGCGGAAGTATTGGCGGCCCATTGCTTTTGCAATGCTCTTACCAAGAGAGGTTTTACCTACTCCCGGAGGCCCCGCAAAACAGAGAATTGGACCTTTAAGGTTGTCTTTTTTAAGTTTGCGTACTGCAAGGAATTCAAGGATACGATCTTTGGCCTTTTCCAAACCGTGATGATCATTTTCCAGGGTTGATTTTGCAACTTTTAGATCGATAACATCTGTGGTTGATTTGTTCCAAGGAAGATCGACCATCCAGTCCAGATATGTGCGGATCATAGACGCTTCACTGGCGTCTGGATGCATACGCTCCAAGCGACCGAGTTGTTTGAGAGCTTCTTTTTCCACTTCGGGCGGCATTCCAGCAGAGGCTACTTTTTTGCGAACATCTTCGAGGTCATCAGACTTCGAGTCCGCTTCACCCAACTCATTCTTTATAGCTTTCATTTGCTCGCGCAAGAAGTATTCGCGTTGAGACTTGTTCATCTCTTCTTTTGCAGTAGAGCGGATCTTAGATTGCATTTGTAGAACTTCAAGTTCGGCGATCAAGATAGCATTGATCAGCTTCAGGCGCTCCACGTGGTCTTCTGTCTCTAAAACTTTTTGAGCATCTGTAACTTTTAGATTTAAGTTGGACGCGATAAGATCGGCAATACGTCCTGGCTCTTGAATATCATCCAACACTAATAATAGATCAGGAGATAGCATCTTACCTAAGGCGATGATCTTTTCCAAATGCTCTTTAGCGCTCTTGATCAGCGGTTCGAGCTCGGCCGTTTTCTCATCGGAAGGCGTGTAGATGTCTTCGATCTTTTCAACAGCAACAGAAAAGAATGGGTCTTTTTGCGTGTAGTTCTTAACGCGCGCTTTGCACACGCCTTGGATCACAATTTTAACGCGTCCATCAGCAAGTTTGCGCATGCGCATGATCATCGCTACTGTTCCAGTAGTATAGATGGTTTCTGGCGACGGAGCCTCTTCGTTGAATTCTTTTTGAGATGCGAGGAAGATCAGGCGATTCTTTCCCAAACTTTCTTCGACGGCCTGAATGGAAGCCTCGCGGCCGACAAACAAGGGAATAATCATGTAAGGAAAAATCACAATATCACGAACTGGCAACATTGGAAGTGATTCAGGTATAACTACATTCGTTTGGTTCATTCTTTCCTCCGAATCGGCCCCGTTAGTGGGCAAATTCTTGTTGATAACTAAAAACGCTCATTTTCTTTTTCGGCCTTTTCCCAAGCGCTCTTTAAACAAAAACGCTGTAAAACGGTCTGGTTTTGCAATGACTTAGAGCGTGTCAAACTTCTGACGTAAGAGTGAAAAACGCGTAAAAACGCATATAGCGCACCTCCACAAGACAAGTGTGCGTGCACGAAGTCGCGACTGATCTAAGTGTTTTGATACTGGGCTATATTATTCGGAGGCTTCGCGCGCGCTGTGGACAAGTTTGAACAAACGCTGTGTCTGCATATTGGTGTGGTTATCTGTATCCAGGTACGTGACAAGAAAAAGATCAGAACCTTTCATGTAACCCGCGATGCGAAGACCGCCAACCCCGTGTCCAGAAATGCGCACTTTGAAAACGGAGCGATCTTCGATAAAATTCTCGATACCTGATGAGTTTGTTCCGTTCGACCTGCCTTTTTGGAGCGCGCGGTATATGAGAACGTGGGCCGCATTGTAATGAGGCTGGCTTCCCCAAAAAATATCCTGCAGGACTTGTTTAGAAAAAGACACCCGTTTTACGAGAATATCAGTACCGCCTATTTCATAGAGAACATCTGCTTTTAGAGAGTCTGGGTTCTTAAAGGCAGCCTCGAGATTGAGGATCTCCGAGCCAGCGCCAGTGGCTTCTTTTGAAGGGCGCACTTGATCTTCAAGTTTGTCCAAGGCTTTATTCAGCCCAGCGATTTCCAGCAAGCTTTGCTCGTTGATTTCTTTTGAGTCAATACGGCTAATAACCTGATCGATGAGTGAAGTGAGTTCCGTAAGTTTTTCGCCATCTACCTGGCGATCACCGCGAGCTTGATAGTTGAGTTGTAAAAAGTTCTGAAATCGCTGCTCGAGTTCCATGGCCATGTCGAGCACGTCATCAGGCTTGAATGTAAAGAGCGCGGAGCAGGCGTTTTGAGCCACTGCTGAAAAACTTACCGAAATGAATAGAACAAAGACACCAACATGAGCACTGGTACGCATTTATTGAATCCTTTAGTTGTAATGGACTTAACAAGTGCAAGCTGCATTCCGCAATCCCTGCTTGGCGGGATTGCGGAATTTAGCGCCTCTATGGTGCGTGCCCTAGCCAGTTACTGCAGGACGGTGATCTCACCTTTGCGGGCGGAAAGGGGAAGCAATTGGCGGTCCACCTCGCGGTCTTGAAGAATGGTGAGATCGGAGATGGCGCCAGCCACCTTTTTCTGGGCTGAAAGCGCCTGTAAGAACTCGATGCGATTCCGCGGTCCCTGTTTAATGGAAGACAATACTAAAGAACCGGCGTCGTAACCCGAAAGGGCAAAAGAGCCAGGACGATCTTTGTAGGTGTCACGAAAGTTCTTATAAAAGTTCGAGTTCGTGTATGCGGGCGAAGAGGCCAAGTAAGAATCTACAAACACACTTTTTTCTGCATAACTTTGCGCCCGCTTCAGGAAGTCGGGTGAATTCCAAAGATTCGTTCCCACGAGGGTCACGCTATTAACATCGTTGAAAGCCAACATAGGGGCGACCTGTCCTAATGCCTTTAGGTCATCCGGAACAAAAAGCACGTCAAAGTTGACGATCGGTGGGAGCAGAGTTTCTGGAGGCTTCTTGCGTGTACTTTTGTTCGCCTTTTTCCAGTCTCTCAATAAACGCTGATACTCATCAGAGCGATCTTCAATATAATAAGTGCCCACCATTTTTTTAATATGATTATTAAAATCGGTTTCTCCGGGCGTATAGGTTTGTGCCGCTACGAGAGTACCACCACGGCGCAAGACTTCATCCCAATACAAATTGGCAAACTCAATCCCATAGCGATCATTCGGGTACAGAACAGCAAAGCGCTTTAAACCCATTTTGTCCATCGCGTAAGACACCAAATGTTCCACCTGTAGGCGGGGAGTGATGGAGCTGTTGTAAATAAAAGGCCCAATCTTTGTCAGATCAGGCTTCTGCGAAAGTGCAACAAATGGAACTCCCAAGTCCTGCGCTTTCGTGGCCTCGGCCACAACGTTCTTAGCCGACAATCCGCCGATGATCGCCATTACGTGATGTTTTAGGACCAGCGATTCCACCGCGTTGGTGGCATCTTCCGCGGTTCCTTTCGAGTCCTCAATCACCAAGCGAATGTTGTATTGGCTTTTTGAACCGGAAATCCCCAGCGCCATTTGAATCCCTTTTAAAGTTTGTTCACCAATGGAGGCATAATTGCCAGACAACGGAAGGACCACGCCGATGGTTTTTGGTTCAACAATGGCGCGGGCTTCAAGTTGCTTCACCATGTTGTAGGATTGTTTGCCGAGGTAAGAGTCGGGAGCGTTGGAAGCGACACGGTTAAAATAATATTTCGCCTGATCCATCTTGTCTTCGTGAACAAGGTTCATCGCGAGCTTGTACATAGCTTCGATGCGCAGATCGCCAAGCTCAGAATCCTCAGCCACATCCTTGAGTTCATCCGAACTTAAACGCGAGTCGATAAAATCCTGCGCCACGCTTTTGTATTTTTCACGCGAACTGGAATTGGGATGGTTCAGAGCCAAATATCCAAGAGCTTCAAAAGTTTCAATTTGCGCGTCTTTTTTGAGAAGCAGAGGAACATAAGCCTCGAGTAAGTAGGCTCTCTCGCGCGGCTCCATCTTCATTTGCAGAGAGGTCTTGATCAAACTCTCTGCCTGCGGCTCTTTGTTTTGTGCAATCAAGGATTGCACGCCAAGAATGCGCGCCTCTGCATCCCGAGTGCTGGCAAAGGAGCCCTCAAACACGCCCTTGAAGTAACTGTAAGCTGCGGGAAATTGCTTTCTGCGGAACTCAATACGTCCGATGAGAATGAGCGCATCGTCAGTGACGTCCGAGGTCTTATCGGTGTCTAAGAGCTTTTTGAGTTTTTCATAAGCCACTTTTTCTTGTCCGGCATCAAAAGCCACCAGGGCCTCTTGATAGAGTTTTTGCGACGCGACCGAGGCAGCTGGCGCGGTGGTTTGCGGCTTTTGCGGAGTTGAACAGCTAAATAAGAAAAGGGCAAAAATAAGAAAGCTAAGATTTTTTTTCATAATTTTTTAAATACTCCTCAAAGTTAATTTCATCTTTGCTCTTTGGCAATATTTTAGCAAGCTTGCGAGCCTCTGTGCGCACGTTATCACTGAGTGGCGGTGGAGACTGGACTTTCATCTTTACAAACATGTCGCCGAATTGATTAGAGCCGCTTTTTATCGGAAGTCCCATACCAGTGACTTGCACAACAATTTTACCAAATTCGTCTTCCAAAGGAATTGCGACTTCACGTTTCCCGTGGGGAGTGGGAATGGTGATCTTTTCCTTAAGCATCCATTGCAGCGGCGAGATGGGGACACTCAGCACCAAATCCGATTCATCCACCTGAAACCAAGGATGCTCAGCGTAGTGCACCTGCACGATCAAATCACCGGGGGTTTGTTTTCCGGAGACAGATTCGCCCGCGCCGCGCAGGCGCAACTTTTGACCGTTGGGCACTCCGGCCGGCACGTCGACGATCACCGACGAGCTCTGCCGTGTGCCATGATGAACACGCATATAAGTTATTGTTTTCTTCGTAGCTCGAAAGAGATCTTCGATAGGAACGTTCAGATGATACACCAAATTTCTGCCGCTACTCGCAGGTGAGGTGGTCGGCTGCGGCACGCGACGTTTGTGCGTGGCCGATGGTGTTTTTCCAGTCGAGGCGCGCGGCGGCGGTGGGGGCGGTGGTGTTTTTAATGTGGCATCGTAATTGAAGCGGTCTTCTGGATCCATGAGTGTTTTGTAAGCGTCAGAAATGGCCTTAAACATTTCTGTCGACTCTTTTTTGCCCGCATTCGTGTCTGGATGATGTTGGAGCGCTAACTTTCGATAAGCTTTTTTTATTTCCTCAGGAGAGGCCATGTTGGAGACGCCAAGAAGTTCGTAGTAGGATTTTTTCATTGGCGCCATTTTTTCTAGGAATCTTTTGCCTTAGCGACAATCACCTGACCCACTCGTAAAACTTTGTCGTGGTACTTATAGGGTTTTTTAAAAACCTTTGTCACGTGGCCTGGTGGAATTTTATCGGTGGGCTCACTGCCAAGCGCCTCATTGATCACCGGATCAAAGGCCTTGCCTTCGCACTCGATAGCGGTGATCGAGTGCTTTTGTAAAGCCTCACTCAGTTTTTGTGCGGTCATCTTGATGCCATCTACGAAGACCTGAAAATTCTCACTGTTCACCTCGGATGCGAGAGCGGTCTCAAAAATATCCAAAGTTTCCAAAAGATCTTTTGCCAATCTCTCGCCACCAAAGCGAAGAAGATCGGCACGTTCTTTAATAGAGTTTTTGCGAAAGTTGTCGTATTCAGCGCGAAGATACAAATAGTCGTTTGAGGCTTTCAAAAGTTGTGCCTGAAGTTCTGCGGCGTTGCCGATGGAAGATGTGGCATTTGAACTCTGCTCGGTAGGATCCAAGGGTTCAATGCCCTCGCTCACGGCAGTGGAGACATCATCAATGATCTCAAAGTCTTCTGATTCCGACGACGGCTGGTTCTTTTTATCCTTCATTATTTACCTCCGCGTCAGAATATGAAGTCCCACCTCAAATTGTCAATCTTGAGCGCAGCAACAACCTAGAGAATGCGTTCAAAAACCAGGTTACTGAGGAGCCGCCCTTGGTTGGTGAGTTTGTAATGGTTATTTTTTTCTTCGATCAGGCCGCTGCTCACCAGCGGGGTGATTTTTTTCGCAACGGATTGGGCAAGCGTCTGAGGATAGTCGCGATAGAGAGCATCCAGTGAGAGGCCCTCATCTAAACGCAAACTGGTATGACAGAAGTCAAAAAGTGCATCTTTGTCGGAAAGAGTTTCGGAGAGCCTCTGCTGATGATGATCCTCGAGAGGTGCCGACGAGGAGAGGTTATTCACAAAGCTCACATACTTGTCCACACCCGAGGGATTCCAAAATCGGTCGCCCCATGGAGATGTGTGCTGTAAATAGGAATGGGCGCTCAGGCCCAAGCCCAAATAGGGCTGCTGTTTCCAGTAAAGGAGGTTGTGTTGAGACTCCTTTCCAGGGAGCGAAAAATTGGAAATCTCGTAGCGGTAAAGACCACTGCTGCCAAGTACGGATTCTATATCCGCAAACATGTGTGCCTGATCTTCATCATGTGCTCGATGGGTCGACATGGGGTGACCGCTCGGAACAGTGAGGCAGTAAGCGCTCAGGTGGGGCGGCTGAAGGCGCGCAATGATTTCGAGATCTTTCGCCAAACGGCTGCGTGACTGCTTGGGGAGAGCAAATAAGAGATCAAAGGAGTAATTGACCCCATTCTCCTGGAGCAGAGTTAAAGTGTCGAAGGTGTCCTTTGCAGAATGCTTACGCCCGGCCGCCTTCAAAAGCTCCTCGTCAAAGGTCTGAGCCCCTACCGAAAAGCGGTTCACGCCTGCCCGAATTAGCGACAGAATTTTTTTTGTGTCGAGAGTGGCAGGATTGATCTCGAGAGTGATCTCTGTATCTGCGTTTACGACAAAGCCACACTTTGCAATCTCCTCCAATAAAGATACAATAAGATGCGGCTCCAAAAGACTTGGAGTGCCGCCGCCAAAGTAAATGGATGTCAGGGAACGCGTAGGAGCGAGATTTTTTTTAAGTTGCAGCTCTCGCTTGAGCAACTTCACGTAGTCTTCGGGCGGCAGGATTTGGTCGTACACATAGGTCGCAAAGTCGCAGTAGGAGCAGCGCTGCAGGCAGTACGGAATGTGTATATAAAGGCCAAACATGGATGGAAAGGACTATCACAATGATTCATGAATTTACAGCGGAAAATGGGCTCAAGGTCATCGGTATTGAGAGCCACAAGTCTCCAGTGGTGTCTGTACAGATCTGGGTTCGCAACGGCAGTGCCGACGAGCATGCCGGGGAAGAAGGAATCAGTCATTTCATCGAACATTTGCTATTTAAGGGCACGCGTAAGTTCAAAGTGGGCGAAATCGCGAGTATGGTGGAAGCGTGTGGGGGCGAGATCAACGCCTACACGTCCTACGATCAAACCGTCTATTACATCACTATTTCGAAGAATTTTTTCCCACGCGCCATGGAAGCGATCTACGAGATGATCGCGCATCCGCTCTTCGACAAAGAAGAAATCGACAAAGAGCGTGAGGTGGTGATCGAGGAGATCAAGCGCAGCAACGACAGCCTCTCTCGCCGCGCAAGCCGATTGCTGTTTTCATCTATGTACAAAGGCTATCCGTACCAAATTCCGGTGATTGGTTACGATCACGTGGTGAACACCGTTTCGCAGGACCATATTCGGAAGTTTTTTGGAAAGCGCTATGCAACGGACAATATGTTCCTCGTTGTATCCGGTGATTTTCAGTTGGCGGAACTACAAAAAGAATTTGCTGCCACGTTTGGGCAAATTTCAAAAGGCAAGCAGGAGCGTCGCACACGCTCGCCGCTCAACATGATCGAGAATAAAACGATAATGATCGAGAAAACACCGTTTGAAGACGCCGTTCTCTATGTGAGTTGGCCGGGTGTGGATATTCAACACAAAGATGTCGCTGCTCTCGAATGCTTGGGTCTGATTTTGGGGCAGGGCGCGAGCTCGCGCTTGGTGAGAAAACTACGTATGGAAGAACCCGTCGTGAAATCTATTGGCGCTGGTTCGTGGACGCCCAATACACGCGGTTTTTTCTCTATCTCCGCGACGTTCAATCCGGTAACGCTGCCGAAAGTTCTCGAGGGCATTAAAAATGTTTTAGAAACATTTTTCGCCAAAGGTGTAACAACGGACGAAATATATAAAGCGAAAATCAATTTTTTAAGCGACGAGGCGTACTCTCTTGAAACCGTCGGCGGGCTTGCCAATAAGTTCGGTGGCAACTACGAAGCCGCCAATGATATTTACTTCCACAAAAAATTCTATAAAGACCTCGAAGAGGTAACTGCGGCGGATATCCTTCGCGTTGCCAACACCTATCTTACCACCGAAAAGATGCTCATTGCTTACGTATCTCCCGAGGAACCAGCTGCGGTGCGAGACGCACTCGAGAAATGGTCATTCACGCGCCATGTTCCAGCAACAGTGTCTACAGAAAAGCAAGCCATCCAATTTGTGGGAGCATCCTCTGGCAACGATCTTGCCGAGCCGATGAAGGTGTTTCAACATTCCGGAGGAGCGCGCACATTTTTTATGCGCAACTCGACCGCCCCCGTATTCAATGCGCGCGTGGCGATACTTGGCGGGAGCCGTATTGTGCCTATTGAAAAAGCGGGACTGTCCGAGCTCACATCTCGCGTGTGGGGCGCTCAATCCAAAAAGTATTCAGAAGCTCTCATGCGCGACAAAATGGATAAACTCGCAAGCGCGGTCTACACGTTTACCGGCAAGAACACGTTTGGTCTGGTTGTGGATGGTCTGAAGCAGAGCGAAAAAGATTTAGCGGAGATATTCGAAGAAATTCTTTTTAACTATGAACTGAGCGATGAAATTCTGGCGCGCGAAAAACTGATGATCAAAGAATCACTGCGTGCACGCAAAGACTCTCCAGCGCAAATGGCCATACTGAATTTTAACAAGGGCATGTTTGCCAATCATCCTTACGGCTTCGACAGCCTCAACGAGGGCAATTCTCTGGAGTCGATCACCACAGGCGATATTCAAGATTACATCAGAAAAAATATAATTAGCGGCAATATGGTCTCCGCCATTTGCGGCGATGCTAGCGAAGAGGTATGGCTGCCACTTTTGGAAAAGACATCGAAAACATTCGACAGCCCCGCACAGCCGGTCCGATTTTCAGTAGCGCCGCTTACCAGTAACTATTGGGCTTACGAAAAATCGCAAAAAGAACAAGCCCATATCGTTTATGGTTTTCGCGGGGTCACGATAACATCTACAGAACGCTTTACGCTGCAGGTGATCGAGGCGGTTTTAGCAGGACAAGGCGGGCGTTTATTCCTCGAGCTGCGCGACAAAGCCTCGCTAGCCTACAGCGTTTCCCCTCTCAAGCTTGAGGGTATCGAGACGGGTTACTTTGGCGCCTATATTGGTTGTTCTCCCGAAAAAGCAGAGACGGCTCTGCGCATGATGCGCGAAGAGCTGATGAAGCTTGCGGATCACGCGATTAGCGATATTGAGCTTCAACGCGCCAAAAACTATTTGATAGGAGGCCACGACATCGGCTTGCAGAAAAACTCAGCCATTGCTTCAGCCGTCGCGTTCAACGAGATCTACGGCATACCAGCAGATGAGGTGTTTAAGTATGAGCACACGCTGGCACCGATCACGCCTCAGCATGTTCGCGACCTGGCGGATAAGATCTTCAAACAAAAGCACGTCATCTCCATTGTTGGCGCCCAGGAGCCGTCGCAGCAGGGATGGCTGTAGTCACTGGTGCCAGTGCCGCGGGTTGGAGTCCTGGATTTTCGTCTAAAACTGACGGCATCGAAGTCGCTCAGAGGTGAATTGTTTCACTTTGAGTCATCGGCGTTCAAATTTTTCCCTACGAAAGCCGATGTAAATGTTAGAATAGAGTGAGTGGGAGACAAGGGCTTGAGTACTAAAAGCACCCTAAGCGTTATAACCAATACCAGATCGTACTTTTTTACGACCTTACAACAGGCTTTGTTTGCGCGACGTATAGAAACCCTTCCGGCGGTCGAAATCTATCTCGTAGATATTCTCGAAAAATTTTTACTGACTGATAAACTTTTCGATGAGGAAAACTCTTCCGGAAAAAAAACGCGTGAGACTCTAGCCGAAATGATGTTGCGCGCGTCCTCCGCCACGCCTCGACAGCGCGTGGACCTTTTGCGCAAGCTGGGAGACTCAGCGCTGTATGTGAGTGGATATTTCGGCCCATCGCTCCAGCGCAAACTTATCGATATAGATTATTACATCAATATGGGAACGACAGCCTACGGTTCATTGGCGCGTGAAATCGATGACGAAACCTACTCACAAGCTTACGGCGAAATCTCGACAAAGTTTATCAACTTTGTCGACGTCTTCACGTTTATGAGCCAGAGGGGCCTGGAAAAGGCAAACCCACCGAATCTACTTCGCCAAATGGACGTCTATAGCAAGACCGGTTCGCCGCTCATTCTCGAGCAGCTCAATGAGCAGGGTATTTTCCCCGAGCCCAGTCAGCTAAAAAAATGCAAAAACCAATGACATAATATCGGCTCGCGGTTAATCTAAAATCCATGTTCAATCTCGGATTCAGTGAAATTCTCATCATTGGTGCTTTAGCGCTCATTCTCATTGGACCCAAGCAAATGCCGGAGATGGCGCGAGTACTGGGACGAATGATGAGAGAATTCAAGCAGGCCACAAAAGACCTCTCTGGTGGGCTTCTCGAAGTTAAAGAAGAGCTCAAACGCCCTATGCAGGAAGGCCTTGATGCGATTTCAAATATGGAAGGCGAATTTCACAAGCACAAAGCAAATATCATTAATGAGTTTCAGAATGCAGCTCAAGAGGCTGCCGACATGCCGTCGGAAGATGAAAAGCCCAAAAAGACCGAAAGTTAACTGCGATGGCCGCACCACAAGACAACTATAGCCTGGTAGAACACCTCACAGAATTGCGCACACGCCTTCTGTATTCGGCGTATGCGGTAGCCATACTCACGGTTGCGGCGTGGATTTTTAGCGAACGCATATTCGATTTTGTACGCGTGCCCATTGAGCCACTGTTGCCAACGGGTGGCTTAGTTTTTACTGCGCCGGCTGATAAATTTATGGCGCACTTAAAGGTTTCGATACTCGCGGGGGTGGTGGCTGCATGCCCAGTGTGGATTTATCAAGTTTGGCGTTTTGTCGAGCCAGGCCTCTATGTCAAAGAGAAGAAGTACGGAATTATTTTTATTTTTTCTGGATCAGTGCTGTTCCTTTTAGGAGTGGCATTTTCCTATTATCTGGTTCTCCCCACGGCGCTCAAGGCGCTGCTGGAGTTCGGCGGTAGCAAAGACACGCCGATGATAACCATCGATTACTATTTTTCATTTTTTATGCTCACCACACTAGTATTTGGTGCGGCTTTTGAAATGCCACTTATTTTAGTGCTCTTAGGATTTATGGGAATTGTAACGGCAGCGGGTCTTCGTCGCATTCGTCGCTACGCCATCGTGGCCATTGCGGTAGTGTCGGCCGTGTTTACTCCGCCAGATGCCATCAGCATGTTGCTCCTCGCAGTTCCGATGTGTGTGTTGTACGAGATTTCGATCATTGCACTTGCGATTATCGAACCCAAAAGGAATAAGGTTTAATGTCACAGGATTTGACAAACCCAGGGTTGGATTTTTCTGAAGAAATTGACTTCAGTAAAGCCACCTACACCGCAATTGTTAGTGATTTGCATTTGTGTGAGGCTGAGCCGCCTCATAAGCGCCATCCGCTGTGGAAAAAATTTAAACATAAGGATTTTTTTTTCGATCACGAGTTCACGGTGTTTCTTAAAGACATTCAACAGCGCGCTGCGGGTAAATCCGTAGAGCTGGTGCTCAATGGCGACATCTTTGATTTCGATAGCGTTACCTCTTACCCGGAGACGGCACATTACAATGTGTCATGGTTAGAAACCCGCCGAGGTCTGGACCCGGAAAAGGAAAAGTCTCTTTACAAAATTGACGTGATCCTGCGCGACCATCAAGAGTGGGTGCAAGAGCTCGCAAAGTTTATCAAAGAGGGCAACCGCGTGATCTTTGTGATCGGCAACCATGATCTTGAGCTCAATTGGATCGAGGTGCAAAAGCGCATCCTTGATGCCTTTGATCTCAACCAGCAGGATCGCCGTCACGTTCGCTTCACGGAGTGGTTCTACATTAGCAACAAAGACACTCTTATTGAGCACGGCCACCAGTATGATCCGTTTTGTGCCAACAAAGATCCAATCAACCCAGTTGTGGTCGATTACAACCGCTTGTTGATTCGTATGCCATTTGGCGATCTCGCCTGCCGCTACCTGAGTAACGGGATGGGTTTTTTTAATCCACACGTGGATAGCAATTTTCTGCTGACGGCGTGGGGATTTACCAAAGTCTATTTTAAATACATGCTTCGCGCTCAGCCGCTTCTCATTTGGAGTGCCTTCTGGAGCTCGATGACGATCTTTGTGCAGACCGTGCGCCACGGGACGCTGCAAGCGCGACAAAATGCGCTGACCATCGAAGACCGAGTGGAGGAAATCGCGCGCAAGGCCAACTCGTCGCCGCGAATGGTGCGTGAGATGCAGGCCCTGTTCACTCCGCCCATTTCGGAAAGCCCACTGAAGATCGCCCGCGAGCTGTGGCTCGATCGCGCCTTCATGGTGATCATCGCGCTGTTTTTGCTGCTTTATCTTTTCCTACTTGTCGACAAAATCTACGCCATTTCTTTTTATTGGGTGCTTGCGCCGATCATTCTATTATTTCCACCCTATTTTATGTACTCGCGAAATGTTCACTCTTATGTGCATCAGTACAAACAGCCTGACGAAGAAAAAATGTCCATGGCCGGTATGATCACCAGTACGCGCCGAAGCGTGTTGGGCCACACCCACGTTCTGCGTCACGAAGTGATTGGGGGCATCGAACATTTGAATCCAGGCACGTGGTCACCAGCCTTCCTCGATGTGGAATGCACTCAAAAAGAGGGCCAAAATGCGTTTGTGTGGATTGCCCCCAACCCCGCGAATTCTCTCAGAGAAGCCAAACTGTTCTTGGTGAGCGGAGAAACTGTCTACGAAGCCGGCACAAGTCCCGAAAAACGCTCTGCGACATAGAATAACAGAGTATACCAAGGGCTTTTCTTTTGTGTTCTGAGAACGGCTATATTAGAGTTGAACCCTTAGACGGCGATATTTCGCACGTTATGCCTGGGAGGAATATTATGGCTGATACACTCGTTGTGACTAGCAAAGTAAAAAAATTCATCAAGGAAAAATACGGCTTCAATACGTCTGCTGAGACCATTGAAGTATTGAGCAAAGCTATTGAAGCACTTTGTTCTAAAGGCGCAGAGACGGCAAAGTCTGACGGTCGTAAAACCGTTATGGCCCGTGACATTGTTATTGATCATCTTTAATTGATTATTTGCTGATGGCTTGGGGGTTTCTCCAAGCCATTGACATCACTGAATAAAGATCGAAGCCGGCACCTCTAAAACCGCGCTCTTGCGGCCGCCGGAATCACTGCAAATTTTCCAAAAATAATTTCTAACTAACTTGCTGAAATAATTGACAAAACTTTTACGCTATGGGAAATGTTACGTCCTTTAGTGAAGTAATCATGAGTACTCGTTTTGGAGGTTTTTAATGTACGCAATAGTTCGTACCGGCGGTAAGCAATACAAAGTAAAAGCAGGAGATCTTCTGCGTGTGGAAAAACTCGAGAAAAACTTGGGTGATAAATTTGATCTTACAGATGTACTTTTTGTATCTGGTGAGAACAGCCACATCGGTTCACCGCTAGTTAAAGACGCGAAAGTGAGCTGCGTGGTTACCAATCAAAGCAAGGGACCTAAGATCATTATTTTCAAACGCAAGCGTCGCCAAGGCTACCGCCGTTTGACAGGTCACAGACAACCATTCACAGAACTTTTTATTTCTGCAATCGTTGCTCCTGGCGGCGAAAAAGTAGAATCTGATAAAAAGGCACCAGTGAGAGATCCTCAGAAAAAAGCCGAGCGCGTTGCTCAGGCAAAAGAAGCTGCTAAAACAGCTCCTAAAGAGGCAAAATCAAAAGCAGCGAAAACAACAACTAAGAAAGTAGCTAAAAAAACTACGGGCGCAAAAAAGAAAACTGCGACGAAGAAAAAAACAGCTACAAAAAAGAAATAAAGGTAAAGGGGTAAATCATGGCATCGAAGAAGGCCGGCGGTAGTACCAAAAACGGAAGAGATAGTCAGAGTAAACGCTTAGGTGTTAAACGCTTCGGCGGAGAATCTGTATTGCCAGGAACAATTATCGTTCGTCAGCGCGGTACAGAGTTTTTCCCTGGAAACGGCGTACGCATGGGCCGCGACCACACAATCTATTCCGTTGTTGATGGAAAAGTGAAATTTGAACGCATTACTAAGCAGAAGTTCAAGATCAGCGTTTACGCGTATGAAGCTGCTAAGAGCAAAAGCGCTTAACGAATTCTAATCCTTTGTGCGCGTGCTCGAACAGTTTCGGGCGCAAAAGAAAAACCGCCTCCGTGCGGTTTTTTTGTTACAAACGGGCTAAAGTTCGAGCGCACAGTGGTGTCCTATGAAATTTGTCGATCAAATACGAATCACGTTACAATCTGGAAGAGGCGGACCTGGCAAAGTCAGTTTTCGCCGTGAATCTTCGGTTCCTCGTGGCGGCCCAGATGGCGGCGATGGCGGACGCGGTGGTCACGTCATTCTTCGTCCAACGACAAACGTCAGTTCTCTGTTTACGTATCAGGGTAAAAAGAAGCTCGCTGCACAAGATGGTGCTCCCGGCGAACACAAAAATATGACTGGTGCCTATGGGCAAGATCTTATTGTGGATGTTCCCATGGGTAGCGTCGTGCGCACTCCCGAAGGCGAATTGCTTGTCGATCTTGAGAACAAACACGACTACGTTTTTCTCGAGGGCGGTCGCGGCGGTAAAGGGAATATGTTCTTTAAGACCAGCACCAACCAAGCGCCACTCCACGCGCAGCCGGGTGAAGATGGTCAAACTCGTGATGTGATTATCGAAATCAAAACGATCGCCGACATCGGTATCATCGGATTTCCCAACGCAGGAAAATCTACCTTAATCTCGTCAATCACGGCCGCACGACCGCAAATCGCTGACTATCCGTTTACGACACTCACTCCGCAGCTCGGAGTGGTGTCTTTAGGGCCAGAGAAGAACTTTGTCGTCGCGGATATTCCCGGATTGATCAAGGGTGCGCATGAGGGCCAGGGTTTAGGGCACAAATTTTTAAAACACATCGAACGCACAAAGTATTTCGTACACCTGCTGGATACGAGTGAGTACGCCAATCGCGATGTGTGGCAAGACTACGCGGACATCAACTACGAACTTGAGCAGTACGACAAAATGAACAAAGAGTACGAGTGGTACCGTGAATTGGCGTCACGCCCACAAATCGTGGTGTTCAATAAGGTGGATGCGGCCCAGCCCGATGCGCTGGAAAACTGGGAAGCAAAATTTCATAAAAATGGTGTTAAGGACATACTAAAAATATCAGCAGTCACTCGTTACAACCTGGACAAATTGGTGAACAACATTTCTTATCTTTTGTATTCGCAGGACGACGCTAAAACCGCAGAGGACAATGACAATGAATAAAGGAACTATCGCCATATATGGTGGAACCTTCGACCCCTTTCACGTGGGGCACGTATATTGTATTCAAACCATCTTTGAAAAAACCAAGGTTGAAAAAGTATTTGTCGTTCCTAACGCGCAAAATCCGCTAAAGGGTGATAGCGACAACCTGTCTCCAGAACAACGTCTTGCCATGGTCGAAGTTGGAACGGAAGAACTTCAAAATGTTTATGTGGATGATCAAGAGGTCAAACGCGGCGGCAAGAGCTTTACCATCGACACTATTAAAGAATATCGCAAAGAGTACGAGCCCGAACAGATATTCCTCGTAATTGGGCTTGATCAATTTTATCAACTCAACGAATGGAAGAATTACGAAAAACTGTTGGAAGAATGTAACTTTCTCGTCGTCAGCCGACCGGGCAACATGTTGCCCATGAGTGTGGACGATATCCCAGAGGGTCTGCGAGAACAGGTAGATGTTCTCGATCGCTCATTTCTGGCGTTTAAGTCGGGAAGGACGTTGGAGTTTTTGCGCGTGAAGGGAATTGATGTTGCGGCCACTGAAATACGGAAGCTGCTACGCACGGGCCGCAGTGTAGACAAATATTTGGATATGAAAGTGGAAGAGTACATCCGCGAAAACAATCTGTATCCCTTGATTGGCCCTAAGGTTGGTGATTACGCTCAATTCACTAAATTTTGTGCGGATCGCCTGTACTTTCGAAAAGCTGTAAATTTAAAGGCGTTTGATCTTAAAAATCTCGCTGCGCCATCTGATTTTGCAATTGTGACTTCGGGAACGAGCAAGCGTCATACGGTTGCCTTGGCAGACTGGCTCCAAAAAGAAGTGAAAAACCAATATGGCCTTAATCCGCTCAGCATCGAAGGTTCCGACGAGGGCCGCTGGGTACTTGTAGATTATGGGCAGCTCATTGTGCACATTTTCTACGATTATGTCCGCTTGGAATACAACTTGGAGTCTCTATGGAAGCAGGGCACGGATCTTAAGTTCACAGACCCTTACATGGACAAACCATAATCCATGACAACGATTCGTATTCTCGCCGTCGCGGACCATAAAAATTCGTGGATTCAAGCGGCTGCTCTTGAATACCAAACAAAGCTCTCATTTTTCTGCAAATTCTCTGTAGAGTTGATACGGCCTCTAAAAATAGGCCGTGCCGATGCTGCTGAAAAACAGAACAAAGAATCAGAGCTCATCCTTGAAAGAATAAAGGACAAAGATTTTGTTATTCTCCTCGACGAGAAGGGTGTGGCGCTTGATTCAAAAAAATTTGCCGAGAAACTTGAGCAGTGGATCAATGATAACCCGAATCCGAAAACATTTGTGATCGGAGGCGCGTACGGGGCCAGTGAGGCGCTGAAGAATCGCGCTCATCTGAAGTTGCGTCTATCAGATATGACGCTCAATCACCATGTAGCAATGCTCAACCTACAAGAGCAAATTTACCGCGGCTTTACGATTATTAAAAACCTTCCGTATCACAATGACTAGTGAGTATGGCCTATAACTCGACCTGTAGGCCCAGCTCAACCACGTTAGTGCGTGGAATGTTAAAAAATATTGTGGCGGGAGCTGAATTCTTGGAAAGAAAAGAGAACAATTTTTCGCGCCAAATAGCCATGCCTCGATTGTGTACGGCGATGATGGTTTCTTTCCCGAGTATAAACGTGCAATCATCCAAGTTCATCTCTAAGCCTTGGCTTGCCGCACTTTCAAAAACTCCTAAAATATCCGGTCTCTCCATAAACCCGTAGTGTGCGATGGCTCGATAAAATCCATATCCCAATTCTGTGATCTCCGTGCGCGCCGATGAGCGCACGTAAGGAATCTTCTCCGTCGATACAGTCAAAAACACATTGCGCTCGTGGAGTACTTTATTGTGTTTAACATTATGCAGGATGGCTACCGGCACATTGGTTTGCTCCATGCTCATAAAGATTGCGGTACCTTTGACTCGAGCGGGAGGATTTACACGGATTGTATCCATAAACGAATCAAAAGAAACAGACAGTGATTTTAATTGATCGCTCAAAATAATGCGGCCCTTTTTCCATGTCACCATGATGGTAAAGATCACGCCGGCCATAGCCAGTGGGAACCAGCCACCTTCGTGAATTTTTACAGAGTTTGCAAATAAGAAAATAAAATCGATAGTCACCATCATCAGGCCAGCAATCGTGAGATAAAATTTATTCCAGCGCCAAAGATTCTTTGCAACCAGCCACAACAAGCCGGTGGTAATGACCATATCCAAAGACACGCCAATACCGTATGCGGCAGCGAGAGCACTGGACGAGCGAAACGTGATAACTAGCCAAACAGTCATTGCGAGCAGAATCCAATTGATGTGTGGGATATAAATTTGTCCCATTGTACTATCAGATGTGTGCACCACGGGAAGGCGAGGGAGATACCCTAAATGAATAGCCTGCTGAGTTACCGAAAAAACTCCAGTGATCAAAGCCTGGGAGGCAATTGTCGCCGCCGCGGTGGAGAGAATGACCATAGGGTACAAAGCCCAACTCGGCACGAGGTAGAAAAAAGGATTAATGACTGCTTCAGGATGTGTGAGTAGCAGTCCTCCTTGGCCCAAATAATTGAGCAACAGGCAAGGGAAGGCGAGAAAGAACCACGCTTTGCGAATCGCGCTTGGACCAAAGTGACCGATATCAGCATAAAGCGCTTCTGCGCCAGTCACGGTGAGAAAGACCGCACCCAAAACCAAAAACGACTGCAAGCCATGGCTCACAAAGAACTCGATCGCATACCAAGGATTAAATGCCTCAAGCACAATGGGTGCGTCCACGATTCCGCCCACTCCGAGGGCTGCGATTGTAATAAACCACACGCTTAGCAAGGGACCAAAAATGGAGCCAATCTTAGCTGTACCGAAATGCTGTGCCCAGAATAATATTACAAGAATTGTGATACTGATCGGGACAACGAAAGGTTCAAAGAGAGGAGTGGCCACTTTAAGCCCTTCCACCGCTCCAAGAATCGTTACCGCCGGTGTGAGCATTCCGTCGCCAAACAACAGGGCCGCACCAAATATGCCGGTGAGAAGTAGCGGGCGAATATTTCCCCGCGCCACGCGCCGATGATCGAGTGTGGATAAAAGTGCAGTGAGCGCAAGTACGCCGCCTTCGCCTTTGTTGTCGGCGCGCAAAACAAAAACCAAATACTTTATGGAAACGATGAGTGTCATCGTCCAGATTACGAGTGAAAGAATACCGAGAATGTTTTCACTGATAGCGGGTAAACCATTATGATTGAAGGCTTCACGGAGTGCGTAGAGGGGACTCGTCCCTATATCACCGAAAACTACACCAAGAGCGGCGAGGATCAGTGGAAATTGACTCTTGTTGCTGGGTGCCTGCATCTATTTCACCTTCAGAGTGCGCGTTGCGCTGATTCACATATAAAAAGCGATAGAGTTTCTTAACGCCGCAGGTGCGGAAGAGTCAATATATCCGTCGTTTTTGAAGTTCGTACCACCCATCGTAACCCACTAGATTTCCTTGTCAAATTGGAAGAGGTGAAGTCCTCCCAAGAGGGCTCGTCGCAATTACCATATGTTAGAGTGAGAGGGGTGCATTTTCGATGCTGTTTCGGAGGGTGGGTCCGTCAAAAGGAAGCTGTAAGCAGAGGAGCCAAATTCGTAACATAAGAACAGGGCATTTTCTTGCAATTCTGGTGGAGATGATCTCTTTGTTCGCTGCCTGCCCGTGCTGTGGCTACTCTTTACCGCCAATCCGCTATTTTTGTGAAAGATGCTGGATAGAGTTAAAATTGCAGAGGCGAGGATGCATCTCCTCAGTCCAGGAAATTCCGATTTATTCCTTGTGGGAATGGAACGAGGATCAATCCCTCGTGCACACTTTACTCAAACGGCGAAAACGACTCAACATTGCCAGTGCTGAGCGCCGACTAGCGCGGTGGACAGTGAACGCTCTTTTCGAGGAAGGAGCCGCTCGGTGGGAGGGGGTATTTTATCCCGCAAAGCCCACTCAGAAACAGGATCATACCTGGCACTTCGCTAAAGCGGTTGCCGAGCAGCTCGATGTTCCGCTCATCGCCATCGACATGGCTATAACGCCCAGCTATAAAACCCTCAATCGTCGCGAGAGATGGCTTAAAAGAGCAAACAATACAGCAGTTTACAGCGGCCCTCAGGTGATAAAGCCGCTGCTTGTGGACGACATTGTAACTACGGGCGCGACAATGAAGGCACTCTGGTTGGCGCTTAAAAAGCCGAAGTATGCATTGGGGCTCAGTTTGGCCTATAAGACTTTCAACTCAGGGGACAAAATTTGAGGCAATCTTGGTTATCTGTTATAAGTTCTTCATGATCAGCGCTTTTTTACAATTCTTAGTTCTCAGTGTATTTGTGAGTGTGGCCGCAGAAAAAGCTCCGGTCGTAAAAACCGAGCAATTGGTTTTACTCAAGTCGGTAGATGACCGCTATAAGAAAGCCGAATCCATCAAGATGAATGTCATAAAAAAAGACACGGTCGCTGCGTTGGAACAAACGCGGGAGTACGAAGGTTCATTGGTGCTTAAAAAAGGCAAATTTAAGTTGTCGGTGACAACCAAAGACAAAAACAAAGATGAATCACTGATCGTTGCTGATGGAAAAACCATTTGGTTCGTTACACCCCCACCTAAAGAATTTAAAGAAGCGAAGACTCAGGTGGTGAAGGCGCCAATGAACACCGACCGCGCCCGCTCTCAAGGGCTTTTACAAATGCTCACCGAGGGTGGAGTGCTTAAGTATTTTACTGTGACGGGCGCCAAAGAGGACGCTGATTCGATTCTTTATTTCCTACAGCCCGACAATAGCAGCGTCGAGTTTCGTCGCGCCCAGCTCACGGTAGGCAAAGATAAAAAAATACTCTCCGCCCTTAAATATTGGGACGCTATGGACAATGAAACAGAATATTCATTTAGCTCTGTAGAATTTGATAAACCAGTTGAGTCCAAACTCTTTTCCTACACGCCGCCTAAGAACGCCGACGTCGTTGATTACAAGAAGTAGAACCTATGAACAAAAGTGTCGAAACTGCCAGTAAAAGTGTACATCTGATCAGCTTGGGCTGTCCGAAAAATCTCGTGGATAGCGAGATCATGTTGGGCTCACTATTAAAAGACGGCTACAACATCACACAAGAAGAGGCCGAAGCCGACACGATCATTGTTAACACGTGCAGCTTTATCGATGAGTCAAAACAAGAATCCATATCGCGCATTTTAGAGGCGGCTGAGCACAAGGTGACGGGCCGCCTAAAAAAACTTGTTGTTACGGGCTGTCTTCCGCAACGCTACAAAGATGTACTGGTCAAAGAGATGCCAGAGGTCGATGTTTTTGTGGGCTCGGGCGAGTTTCAAAAAATCACTCAAATATTAAAAGACTCTAATGGTTCCGAAGAGAAGAAAGATTACTTTCACCTTCCGACGTACCTTCAGGAAGAGGACACTCCGCGCGTGAACTCGGAACCGTTTTATCGAGCGTACATTAAGATCGCCGAGGGCTGTCTTAAGCGATGTTCTTTTTGTGCCATTCCTAAAATTCGCGGTAACCTGCAGTCGCGCAGAATTCCGGGAATTATCAACGAAGCAAAGCTCTTGGTCGCTGGCGGCGTTCGTGAAGTGAACATTGTGTCCCATGATTTCACTGATTACGGCTGGGATCTGCGTAGAAAAGATCCAAGCGCCATTGAAAACCCTTACGAGCTCTTAGCTGCACTGTCTGATGTTAAGGGTCTCGATTGGATTCGCTTATTGTATTTGTATCCAGATGGGCTCGACGAAAAAGTATTAAAGCTCATAAAAGAGCGCGACAACTTGGTGAAGTACTTCGACATGCCATTACAGCACATCAACAACAAGATGCTTAAGCAAATGAATCGTAAGATGACCCGCCAAGAGGTGGAGGATACAGTTTACCGTATTCGTGAGTTTATTCCCGAAGCGGTGATCCGCACGCAATTTATCGTGGGCTTTCCGGGCGAAGGCGAAGAGGAGTTCGAGGAACTTGTTGAATTTGTCAAAAAACATAAGTTCGATCGAGTGGGCTGCTTTCAGTATTCGCCACAAGACGGCACGGCCGGCGGTAAAATGGACGGTCAGATTGACGATGCCACTAAAGAGCGCCGCTTTCATAAGCTGATGAAAACACAAAATGCGATCAGCAAAAAAATCCATAAAAAATTCATCGGTCAAACCATGAAGGTAATCATTGATGGCGTTAGCGACGAAACAGACTTATTGCTCCAAGGTAGAACGTCTCAACAAGCTCCAGGAATTGACGGCGTGGTGCTTATCAGCGAAGGAACCGCAAAACCAGGCGATATCGTTGACGTTCTGATCACAGAAAGTCATGATTACGATTTGGTAGGTCGAATCGTTTGAACTATGTAATTCATATCTTTTTATTTATTGTGAGCTGGGGCGCCTGCGTTTTTGGCGCAATGAACGGCGCGCCGTGGTTGAGCTTTGGCGTATCCGCAACCTGTTTAACGTTGGCGGTGCTGCTCTCGTCACCGCGTCGCCGGGTGGATTTCCTCAAGGTGGGCTTGGTGATCTTCATTGGCGTGGTCTGTGAATATTTTAACGAACTGCTGCCATTTTATAAATTTATCCCCGAGAGTAAATATCCTCCGGTTTGGATCTTATGTTTTTGGCCGGCGTTTTCAATTCTGTTTATCGAAACTTTGGAGCCACTCTATCGCCGTAACTTTTTTGTTCGCTACGCGGCGGGCTTGCTCGGTGGGATGACATACTGGAGTGGAGAGCAGCTAGGGTTAATTCAGTTTGAGCCTGAAAAGGCGCTGACCATGGGCGCGTTTGCAGCACTTTGGGCTGTGCAGTTTGTTTTGATTCTCAAAGTTGCGCATTTCATAGATAGACGGTTTTCATCGTATTGATCCAAAAATCACTTACATGTGCGTGAATGAGTGGTTGGATCGTGTGCGTGGTGGTCTCGCGAGTCCATTTTTTGCACGTCATTGACGTGCAGACTTACATTTTAAACGAGTATATGCCTTTGTAGTTGCGTCCGAGTTCATCCGAATCCATGCCGTAACCGACCACGTAGCGATCATTGATCGTAACGCCTGTGTAATCAGGTTTGATTGGCATTTCACGGCGTGCGGGCTTGTCTAAAAGAGTCATGATTTTAAGAGATGCCGGTTCGGCGGAGAGCAAGCGATTTTTTAAAAACAAAAGGGTGCGCCCATTGTCTATGATCTCCTCGACGATTATTACATGTTTGTCGCGGATGTTGATGGTGACGTCTTTTAACATAGAGATAGCGCCACCTTTTTCGGAGGATTTTAAATAAACAAAATCTACTTTCTGTGGCAGGTTGATATTGCGCATGAGGTCCGCAATAAAAAAGATGGAACCCTTAAGTGGGCACACAAAAATGACCTCTTTGCCGTGGTAGTCGATCTCGATTTCTTTCGCCAGACGCACTACCATCTCCTGAACTTTTTCTTCGGAAATCAGAGCTGTCATGTTATCGCGCATTTGTGCCATAAATTCCCCCAGGATATTTAAATTTGCAAATCATCTAAACGCCGTCTCCAGTCCTCGATTTGAGGAGAGACGCCGTTTTTAACTTGTGCTTTATCGAGTTCAAACAGAGCTTTGTCTTTTTGTCCGGTCTCACTGTAGGCTTCGATCAGCTTCATGTGTGTGTCGATGGCGTATTTATCGCGGAGAGCATCCTCGAATTCGGAGACAGCCTTAGATCCCTCTTTGAGTTTTAGATGAATTTCACCAAGGCGAATTTTGTATTCAGCCGTACTAGGAGACAATTTGGCGGCCTTGGTATAATCCTCTTCGGCCTCGGCATACATTTCATGGATCATGTAGAGGTTACCCAGTTCGGCATGTTTAGAGGCCAACTTCTCGTTGAGGTTTTTATCGGTACCGCTGGTTTGCTTAGCCTTCATGTTGGCGTAGGCAGTCTCAAAGATTTGTTTGGCCTCTTCGTATCGACCGAGATCGTTTAGAATAATAGAGAGTCCAACGCTGGAATCCGTAAATGTGGGATCCACTTCCAATGATTTTCTAAACAGAGCAATTGCCTTTTTGAGCTGCCCGCGATCAAAAAATATTGTCGCCAGCATGTAGTAGAGGTCGGGACTTTTTAGATCCTCACTCTCAAGTTGTAACAACAGAGGTTCGGCTAACTTGTAGTGACCCTTATTAAAATGCTCCTTGGCAGTTCTCAAAAGTGACTGGAGTTCATCAGTTAACATTTGGAAAGTCCTTTTTTGCATCTTGGGCTTCGGGGGAATTGGGAAACTCGCTTTTAAGGCGTGAAGCATGCAGCTTGATCTTATCTTCCGCATTACTGGCTTTACGCGCGGATTGAGCTGCACGCAATAACACGTAAGGAGTCTTTATGTTTTGAGGGAACGTGGTTAAAAACATTTCGTAGCGGTTAAGAGCGCTCGTAAACTTGCCTTGCTTAAAATAGAAATCGGCAATGTAAATTTCTTTATCGGCAAGCATTTGAATGAGTTTTAATTTTTTGTCATTGGACTCTTTGGCATATTTTGACTGGGGATAGTTGACGGAAAGTTCTTCGTAAAGCCCAATCGCGGTTGTTGCCTGAGACAAATCGCGATCAACGGAGGTGGGCAGTTGCTCGCGCAAACTTTCGGCGGCTCTGTACGTGGCGTAATCAATCGATCTGTGCTTGGGGTGCAGCTCTTTAAACGCTTTGTAGGCGGAGAACGCCTCAGCATATTCTTGTTTTTCGTAGTGGCAGTCGCCCACTTTTAGCTCTGCATCCACAGCGAGCTTGCTATAAGGGTGTTTGTTGCTCAGCGCTTTGTACTGGGTAATGGCCTCCTCAAAGCGATCTTGTTTGCGGTAAAATTCGGCGAGCTTGTAGATGCCCTCGGGAGTGTTCATATCCACAGTGGGTTCGGTCACACAGCCGGCCATAAAGAGAGCGCAAAAAAGAAGTGAGCAAAGCAGCTTTTTCATCCGCACAGTTTAGCCA
This sequence comes from uncultured Pseudobdellovibrionaceae bacterium, assembly GCA_964400355.1. Classification (GTDB taxonomy): domain Bacteria; phylum Bdellovibrionota; class Bdellovibrionia; order Bdellovibrionales; family JAGQZY01; genus JACKAL01. The sequence continues at coordinate 15,055 of CAYNTO010000001.1, read as the reverse complement.
AATTAGGCGCAGAAAGTCAAAGTGGACTTCCCCGCGAAAACGGCTTTATTGAGAGAGGACACCGGTGAGGTGAATTATATTCCCGAATGGAGCAAAAGAGCGCTGTTTTTGATCCATCCCACAGCGGTTTCTGACCGTTGCACCTGTAGCCACTCATTCTGTTTGCGGAGCACAGTCACATCGTCCCCCTCTCGAAACTCAAAGACCGACGGGGCTTCGCTGGTGGGTGAGGCGAGCGCTGGAGTATTGGCCAACAGAGTGCCAGCGGGGGACTCAAAGAGCGTCCAATAATCATGTGCCGCTAGAGCCGCAAAAACCATAAAGATCACACCAACGACAGCGGTTTTCGTCCATGAAATTTCCTGTCCCTTTTTAGAGCGGCGAATATTGCGCACGATCAGCACACCGCAAAGACACCAAAGGGCAAACGCGATAATGCATAAAATTACAATGGGCACTCGCCAGTAAATCCAAAGTAGAAGTGGGTAATCCGCCACACTTGGTTGCAAACTGGAAATGCCTTCCAGTGAGGGGGCATGGCCCGGGGAAAGATATAGTGCTTTGCGCCAGTAGGCATAAGCGCGCTCAGGATGATTGTCGTTCGCCTCCACCAATCCCAAATTGTATAAAAGTGATGGATCGTTTGGATTTTGTGCGAGCAATTCCGACCACAGTGTGCGGCTAGCGTTATAGTCTTTGGTCTTAAATTTTTGCAAGGCAACTGAGAACTTTTCAGTGGGAGAAATGGCGCGCTGATCCGTCTGCGATATTGCAGGACTACACCATATAGTCAGTGATAAAAGAAGAGAACCTGTTAAAATCTTCATACTGGACAGTTTAGATGAATGTACGCCCTGTTGGAAGATAAAAGTACGGGCGAAAAAGGCTTCCGCGAGTGAACGGTAGCAGTAATTGACTGATGAGGAGATGCGAGTGCTCAATCAATTGACGATTCAAGGAACCACCGAAGATTTGGTGCAAAAATTAACAAAAGAAATTGGTGCGAAAAACGCAGAGATCACTGAGGTCAAGCCACCGAACCCCGAGACTGCTGCGGATTTCAACAAAAAATTAGAGACCATTGCGTCTTATCGCGGCCGTCCGCTCTATTGGCCGTTCATTTCCAGCGGCCGTGGTAATGGTGCGCTGGTAGAGTGCCAGGATGGTAGCGTCAAGCTGGATCTCATCAATGGTATTGGTGTGCATTTGTTGGGTCATGCACATCCCAAAGTGATAGCGGCCACGGTTCGCGGCGGACTCCAAGAGTGCGTGAACCAAGGTCACCTACAGCCCGGGGAAGAATATTTTGCGCTGAGTGAAAAATTAATTCAAATGGCCAAAGGCAGCCGCCTCAAACATGTGTGGCTTTCGACGTGCGGAACTATGGCTAACGAAAACGCTCTGAAGATGGCACGTCAGAAAAAATCACCGGCACGCCTGGTGATTGCCATGGAAAACGCCTTTGCTGGCCGCTCCACTATGATGGCCGAACTCACCGACAATCCGGGCTACAAACAGGGCCTACCGGAGTACAACGAAATTTTACGAATTCCTTATTACGACAAATTTGATCCTAAAAGTTCAGAGAAAACTTTGGAAATATTTAAGGCTCACATCGAAAAAAACAAAGGCAACATCAGCGCCTTTTGTTTTGAGCCAATGCTCGGTGAAGGCGGCTACCGTAGCGCACCGTTGAGTTACTACAAGCCTCTGTTCGAGGAGTGTCGTAAGCACGGCATTGCAATTTGGGCAGACGAAGTGCAAACGTTTCTGCGCACGGGTGAAGCGTTTGCGTTTCAAAAAATTGGCTTTGCGGAATATGTGGATATTGTCACAATCGCAAAAACAGTTCAGGTCGCGGCCACGCTGTACACCGAGGAATACAATCCGAAACCTGGCTTGATTGCAGGAACCTTTGCAGGAGCCACGCCGGCCCTTTCGGCAGGTCTTGCCATACTCGAAGAGATGACCGGACCAAAAAATTATTTTGGCGACAACGGCGAAGTGCAAAGAATCCACAAGGAATTTGTCGGCCAGCTGCAAAAGTTGAGCGATGGGAGCTGCAAAGGCTTGCTGGAAGATCCAGATGGCCTTGGCCTGATGATCGCGGTCACACCGTTCAAAGGCGATAAAGATAAAACCAATAAGCTCATCAAAGTACTATTTGCTAATGGGTTGATGGCCTACACCTGTGGGAAAGATCCATTGCGCATCCGTTTTTTAGTGCCGGCGGTGATTACCAATAAGCAAATCGAAGTGGCAATGCAGATTCTCGATAAATCAATTCACGAGGTTGCGAAGGGCTAAGGTTTGGAGTTTTTAGAAGCGGCGAAAGCTCTTATTGCAACGGATAGCTCACATGAGCAAGGCACCGTGGAGGCTGTGAAGTTCCTGCGCGGTTTAGCGCAGGGGATGGGTCTTTCTGTAGCGGTGCAAGAAGAAGTTTCCCACGGAACTCCCCAGGCCAATATCCGCATCGAAACAGGTTCTGGCAAAAAAAAGCTTCTTTTACAGACGCATTTAGATACCACGAATCCCGGCTCCTTTGCGCTATGGAACAAAACAGGTTTTAATCCTTTCCAGGCATCCATCCGTGGCAACTCCATTTATGGTCTCGGAGCGGCCGATGTGAAGCTCGATTTCTTATGTAAGATGTATGCGCTTCAACGGGAAAAAAATAATCCAAAAGCGCATCAAACTGTTTTGTTGGGAACTTACGGTGAAGAAGATTCGATGCAGGGCGCACTCAAAGCCATTCGTTCACGCTCCGTCACGCCCTGTTTCGCTTTGATTGGCGAGCCCACGGATTTGCAACTGGTGTTTTCCGGTAAGGGCATAACTCACTTGGAAATTATAATCCCCAATACTTTGCGCGTGATTGATGAGTGGGCTGAAGACGAGCCGACCGGCACCACTCAAAGCAAAGTATTCCACGGTAAGGCGGCCCACTCGTCAGCTCCGGCGCTTGGTGAGAATGCTGTGGAAAAGTTATTGGAATATATGGAACACTTGCCCGACGGAATTGAGTTGCTGAACGTTGACGGTGGTGCGGCCTTTAATACAGTTCCAACTCAGGCGTCATTGGAGTTTGATCTTTCAGCCCAGAGCCAATCACAGTTACCGCCCAAGATTAAAAATATTTACAGAAAAATCAAAGCGCTTGAGGGCGAATTTAAAAAGTATCCCAACACGGAATTCGACCCCCCACACCCAACGATCAACATCGGCCTCATTCGTAGCTATCCGGATCATGTTCACATGGCGGGAGCAGTGCGATGGTCGACTCACATCCGTGAGAGCCAATACACCCATTGGATCGATGATTTGATCCGCACTTGCCACGAGCAGCAGGCAGTTTGTCGGGTAAAAGATGTTAAAAAACCGTTTCGCACCGAAATCAATGGTGAATTTGCCCAAATTTGTAAAGACGAGGCGGGAAAAATTATGCCTTCAGTGGCATTTAAAACGCAGCCCGTAACCAATGAAGCCAATGTGTTTAGTCGTTTTGGCTTTGAGTGTATTGTATTTGGACCTGGTCAGAGACAGAATAATGCTCATACTCCAGAGGAGAACGTGTCGCTGACCGACCTCAAGAAAGCTGAAGAATTCTATTGGAGTATGATTAAGAGAGTGTGTTTATGAGTTTTATTGTAAGAAATATTAGAGAAGATGATTTCGAGGATTTAATGGCGCTTGCCAAGCAATTCAATCTTTTGAACTTGCCCGCAGAGCCCAAAGTTTTAAAGAAGAAAATTCAGCAAAGCGTGAAGAGTTTTGCCGGAAAAGCGCCGCGCGACGAAGCAGAATATTTATTCGTGCTCGAGGACGTGGACGTCAAGCGCGTGATCGGTACGAGCTTGATTCTCGCCAAACATGGAACGCCAAAGTATCCCCACTATTTTTTTCAGATTCTAGAAAAAAAGCGTCAAAGCAGTAATCTTGGCGTTGGTTTTATTCATAATGTGCTTCGCTTAGGTGAGAGCACCGACGGACCCACCGAGGTCGGTGGCCTGATGCTGGATCGTAGTTATCGCCGTCGCCCGGAAAAGCTCGGGCGCTTGTTAAGCCTGAGCCGATTCATTTATATGGGTCTTATGCCTCAACAATTTGAATCGGAAGTGTTGTGTGAGTTTGCGCCGCCACTGACCGACGAAGGCCGCAGTGAATTTTGGGAGGCCCTGGGGCGCCGATTTACTGGCATGTCCTATCTGGAGGCGGATAAGTTGAGTCAAAAACACAAAGGATTTATTAAGTCGTTGTTTCCAGAGGGGGACATCTATTTGTGTCTGCTCGAGGCCAATGCACGCGTTGTCATCGGAGAAGTGGGGGAGGAGACACGCGGTGCGCGCCATCTGTTAGAGCGGATTGGTTTTAAATACCGCATGGAAGTGGACCCCTTTGACGGCGGCCCCCATTACAGCTGTAAATTGCGCGATATCACACTTATTAAAAATGGCGCCCAAGTGCCTATGGTCGAAGACAATAAAAAGCTCAACCAGGAATTGTTAGTCGGAATGAATTCAAAAGACGGCTTCGTATGTGCGCAGACTCATGGAGTGCTTGATAAGGCAAGTGTGCGCGTGAATTCTTCGGGACAGCCCTATCTTAAAGACATGGTGGGTAAAAAAGTATTTAGCGCGGTTATTTAGTTGAGTGCGGATTACGAGATGAGGATCTTAGTTTTAAGGAGCTCGGTATGGCAACGATCAAATATTTAGGTGACTACTTCGATGGAAGATTTCATCCAGTGGAAGACGGCGATGGAGTTTTCGAAAACAAAAGTCCAGCCGATCTCTCTGAGAACGTGATAAACATCCCATTTCGATATGCCAATGTCGATGGAGCCTGTGAGTCTGCAAAAAAAGCTTTTGTAGAGTGGTCTCAGCAGCCGATGGCCGCACGTATTGCAGCCGTAAAAAAACTGCAGTCGGTATTTGAGGAAAACAAAGAGCGCCTCGCGGATTGTATCGCTCGCGAAACAGGAAAACCGCTTTGGGATTCTCAGTCCGAAGTGACCGCAATGATCAATAAAATTCCCATCACGATTGAGCATGCGCTCAAGCTCATCGAAGAGGTCACAATTAAGGATGCGCTTCCAGGTGTTACCGGTAAAGTTCGTTTTCGGCCGCGTGGAGTGATGTCGGTCATAGGACCATTTAATTTTCCAGGTCATCTTCCCAATGGGCACATCATCCCGGCTCTTGTTACAGGGAACACTGTAGTGTTTAAACCGTCTGAACTCACTCCAGCTACGGGTCAGCTGTACGCCGAGTGCATCGACAAGGCGGGATTTCCCGCCGGAGTGTTCAACCTTGTGCAGGGCGCTGGCGAAACCGGTCGTAGATTAGTGGAGCACGAAGATGTCGATGGCATTTTGTTTACGGGCTCTTACGAAGTGGGATTAAGAATCAAACAAGCGACCATCCATCAGTATTGGAAGATTCACGCTCTAGAGATGGGCGGCAAAAATGCCACGATTATATGGGACGATGCCAACATGGAAAAAGCCATTTACGAATCGCTGATCGGCGGGTTTATGTCTTCTGGTCAACGTTGCTCATGTACGAGTCGAATTTTAGTGCATGAAAAAGTGTATGGTCAGTTCCTCGATAAATATTATCAAGCGGCAAAAAAACTAGAGGTCGGCTATTGGGCCGACAACCCATTTATGGGGCCGCTCATCAACGCTAAGTCGCTGGACACGTACTTGCGCTTCCAAGAAATTGCTCAGCGCGAGGGCGCCGAAAAAGTGATGCGCGGTAAACAGCTCGATCTCGACCGCAAAGGCTACTACGTCACGCCGAGCATTTATGCTGTAAAAGAGGCGAGCGCGTCGTCTGTTTATCAAAAGAGCGAAATTTTTGGGCCTAATGTCGCTGTATTTAAAGTGAACGATATTGCGCAAGCCATGGATATAAACAACAGTACGGGCTATGGTTTAGTGACTTCTATTTTCTCTCAATCGCGTGATACTTATGAGCAAGTGTTCACAAAAGCGCGCTCGGGATTGGTAAACTGGAACAGAACCACCAATGGGGCAAGTTCAAAACTGCCTTTCGGGGGAATGGATAAGTCTGGAAATGATCGTGCCACATCCACTTTTGCCGTCTATTATTGTACTATTCCTATAGCTTGTCTTGAGGACGAAACGGCATTCGATGCTAAAAAGGTTTTGCCAGGGATGAAGTACGAGTCATAAGTGAGAGCATTAAAGTACGTTTTACTATTCGCAGTGCTTGCAATGAGCTTGGTGTCCTGGCTGGGGTACCAGTATTTTCAAAAACCTCTCCCGCTTCCGGCGTATCGGATTATTAGCGTTAAAGCTGGCGATTCTTTACGCGCCATCGGGAATGATTTGTACGACAAGGAAATCATTTCCTCTGTCGATGAGTTTCTGATTTGGGGCCGTTTGTTCAAGCACCATACTGCGATACGCACTGGCGAGTATGGCATTCCCATCGGCACAACCATGAATCAACTATTCTTGATTTTGAAAAGCGGCAAGTCTCTCGGCTATCGCGTTGGTATTCCAGAGGGTTCAAATATTTTAGAGGTGGCTCAGCGTCTCGAAGAGGTAAAGTTGTGCACGGCTGCCGCATTTTTAAAAGTCGTTCATGACAAGCAGTTCATTTTATCTGTATTGGGTGAGCGTCTTCCCTCGTTGGAGGGCTATTTATTCCCAGATACCTATTTTTTTACCAAAGTCGATGGTCCAAAAGTGATCGCACGGAAACTAGTGCAGCGCTTTAAAGACAAAACGGCGCGTCTGGTAATACCTCCGGGATGGACTCGACACAAAATAGTAACACTCGCCTCAATCATCGAAAAAGAAACGGGTGCAGAAGAAGAGCGCCCATTGATTTCATCGGTATTTCACAATCGTTTGCAAAAACAAATGAAGCTGCAAACCGACCCCACAGTGATATATGCCAAATACCTGGAGACGGGACTCTATGAAATTCGAATTTCTAGAGATGATCTGATGTTCATGCACCCGTACAATACGTATCGTGTAAAAGGGCTTCCGCCAGGCCCCATCTCCAATCCGGGCTACGAGGCGTTAGCGGCGGCCATCAGTCCCGCGACATCGGAATATTTGTTCTTTGTGAGCCGCAATGATGGCACTCACGTGTTTACGACCGAGTACCGCGATCACGCTAAAGCGGTAAGTCAGTTTCAGCTCAACGCCAAGGCCCGCGAGGGTAAGTCTTGGCGCGATTTACAAAAGCGTAAGCAAAACAAAGTGGCCCCATCACAAAGTGGCCAGCGCGTTAGTCCATAGTTGATTATTTGTGATCAAGGCGCGTAGTCAAAATTCGTAAAGCTTTGAGTACCACGATCGAATTTAATAACAGTAAAGTGTGAAACCAGGTTTTCATCGAGTATTGGAACCACGATTTCATTTTCGGGGTCGTCGTCCAGATTTGTTTGGAAAAGATTTGAAAGTTCGGCGTCGGAGCCAAAATGCGCATCGCGGGAGTAGGGTATCAAAAATTGCGTGAGAAGTTGTTGAGTGCCTTGCGGATCAATTTTATATATTTCAACGAAAATATCGTTGGCGACTCGCAGCTTAACAACGCGGTAATTGGTGTTGTTTGCGCTGTAGTCGAGAATGGCGAGGATGTTTCGTTTGTCTGACTGCTGAAGAGCAAGGAGCGCGTTGCGCGTGTGTGGATTGATGACCAAGAAGCTCAACAAACAGCACGCGACAAACAGTAGAATTCCTTTGGCGTTCTCAGTCATACACTCTTTTCGGCAGGTGGAGAGTACATATTCAGTCCTACTGGCGAAATTGTAAAGTCGCTGAGACTATAGTCTAGTTGTATCTAACCATCCGTAATCAGTAACGAAGCGTAAAACCACGAGAATTACTTTTTGCCTTTCTTTAGAACGTATGGCACTTTTTTTAAGTGCTCACATACAAATTTGAAAATAGCGATTCAGGTCATTTAAAAATTGTTCTAGCGGGTGAACTTCGCGAAGATTCTGCCATGCCAGAGCTTTCGGAAACGGGTGATAAAATTGTTGTCAATCTCGAGCAGGTAACTGGGCTCAACTCCGTGGGTACGCGCTTGTGGTGTCGCTGGATTGCGGATGCGGCTGGCAAATATAAAGAAGTCTCAATCGAAGAGGCACCGATGTTGTTTGTAAAAGCATTCGGGCAGATCCAGGGCGCGCTACTTAAGAACACGAAAGTCACATCATTAAAAGTTCCCTACTATGCAGATGGTTCCGGAGAAAATAAGAACGTGACTGTAAAGTTGGGTGAGCATTATTTTCCAGATCGACCTCTGGCACTACCGGAAGTGCAAGATTCGACCGGTCAACCTATGGAAATTGATGTTATCGAGGACGCCTACTTCTCATTCTTAAAAATATGAAAACCATAGTCGACGAGTACGGACATTTATGGCCGGCATCGCGCGACAAGTTGGCGCTCATGTTCAAGCATATTTTCGTTCTCCACTATCCTGCGGATCAAGACGCAATAGCGAAGTGTGAGCCGGCCCTACGGCCGAATGTAATCATTGTCTCCGAAAAGACAGCACTGTCCAATGCTCTACAAATCTTGGAGGCCGGATATTCGCAAATTGTTCAAAAAAGCCGAAGTGACTTTGCGCGTGAATTACTTATTAGTGCCATTCTCATTCAAAAACCACAGGCACTTTTCGAAGATGCGATGAATATTATGCTTGCGACCACACAGGGCGACGGCAACAAAGCTGATGGGAAAGATTTTAGTGTCGTGTTTAATTCAAGCCGTCAGAAGAACCAAATTATTCAAAGCTTCTCCGACTTTCTTCAGGGCGGGCCACAGCTTGCGGCTCTAAAAGATATCGCCATTCAGGTTTCTGAAGAGCTTTTGATGAATGCTCAATTTAGTGCGCCGATTGATCCGCTCACTTACAAAAAAATGTATCAAAACGCGGATCGCTCATTGGCCGTTTCGTACCCTCCCGGAAAACAAGGTAAATTCTACGCCTGTTATTCGCACGAGCGGTTGGTGATTGCCTGTATTGATCCGTTCGGAACGCTGACCAAGGCGCAACTCACGGATCATTTTAAAAAGTTATTTAAGGAACAACTCTCTGAGGTCAAAAACACTGCGGGCGGCGCCGGAATCGGTTTAAAATATATACTGGAAAATTCCGGAGTGTTCTACGCCCTCATAAAAAAGAACCATTACTGTTGTGTCGCCTGCGCATTCTATCTCAAGGGCATGAAGAACAACATGTCCCCCGAAAAACACATCCACCTTATTGAAGCCTAACCCAAACGCGCGCAGCCATTGAGGTTATTTGGTGCGGTAGATTTTGAGTTCTACGCGACGGTTTTTTGTGCGTGCGGCGTCTGTGTCGGCCGTATCCACAGGGCGCTTTTCTCCAAAGCCTTGAGCTTGTACTTGATTTTCTTGCAAGCTGAGCTCTTTAAGTAAGACTTCACGCACGGCCTTGGCGCGCTTTTCACTGAGAGTTTGGTTGTACGCATCGGTGCCGCGATTGTCGGTGTGTCCTTCGACAATGATTACGCGGATGGTTTCTAAATTTTTGCCAATTTGCGCCAGCGGTGCGTTCATGGACGCCCGAGAAGCAGCCGTCATACGCGCTTTATCGGTGTCGAAGTTTATGGAATTCAAAACGATCGTCTCCGATGGAACTTCTTCGTATGTGGTTTCAACAACCGGAGTTGCAACCATGACCGGTTCGGCAGCTCCCAATGGTTGTACCGGCCCCAAAAGCCAATTCGCACCAACAAACAAACGCAGATCCGGCGTGGCAATTCCATTAAAGAGACCAATACTAAATCCGCCGGTGATATTTAATTTTTCCCAAACGTTTTTCCGAGCAGCTGCGAGGATTTCTAAATTGCTGAATTTACGATCCACTGGAATTGCGGCATCTTCCATATAATCACTTCCAAAGAGCTCACCAATGAAGGTGGTGTCCCACGGAAAGTGCTGATAGGCGATGGCGGTAGAGTAGATGAGTTGATCGCCCAAAGGCAACACGCCAGTGTCGGGAATAGTTCCGCCGTCGTCGGCAAATCGGTAGCCTAAATTAAAAGCCCACAGCATTTGCGGGTTGATTTGGTAATCAAAGACGCCTTCTAAATTCCATGTCGCACCGGCATCGGAGCCAGTGAAGGGGTTGTTGTTCGTACGGTCAAAGTTGGCCGATCCGACGACCGCAAAGCCCATGTTGTCTTGAGACCAAGCGCGATATTTGGAGTTGATGCGAAACTCGGTCACGCCAGTGTCGTCGTAGCCATTGAGTTGAGTGGAACTGTCGATGTCTTGGCCGAGCACGATGGGAGCACTGATTCCAATATCCCAATTCTCCATAAGGCCAAAGCCGATGCCCAGGTGGCTAGAGGTGATGGAGTCGTGGGGCTCGGGGTAATTGTTGGAATGGGGAATAAGTGGTGCTTTAGAAAATGGCAGAGAATCCTTTGCGTAATCAAAGTACAAGCTCAAGTTGAATTGACCGGATGCGAGAGTTTTGGCTGAGTGAACGGTAACGTAATCTAGTCCGCTCGTCGTTGGATTGAAGTTTTGCATGTGGGTGCCGACCACATTGGCATATGCCGGCGCGGCCATGAGCAAAGTGAATGCACAGAAAATGTTTTTCGCCGATATCATCATAGGTGTCTCCTCAGGTTGTTTCGCCCTCCATGGTAAGACCGTGAATTCAAGGAATCAATCGTTTTCCTTAGAATCGTTTGCTCTCTGCGAGAGGTTTTCTTATACTCTCGCCCATGGAACTCTACAAAAAAACTTTCGCAGTCATTTGGGCCGATTTAGATCCTAACTTTCATGTCCGTCATACGGCCTACAATGATTATGCGGCCCAGGTGCGGTTTGCGTTTCTTAATGATAACGGCTATTCCGCCGAGCGTTTTCGCAAAGAGAGAGTGGGACCAGTGATCTTTCGTGAAGAGACGCGGTTCCTTAGAGAAGTTCTCGCCAACGACTCCCTAACAGTGGACATAAAAATGGAGACGGTGGGCGATGATTGGCGCAAATGGAAAATTCGCCACAATGTCTATCGTGGTGATGGAGTAAAAGCCGCGGAGATAGATGTGGACGGCGCATGGATGAATACTGAACTTCGCAAGATTGTTCCCGCTCCCGACGCTCTGATTGCAGCGATTAAAAAAGTTCTCTAACAGCTCGCCCATGGCGAGTTGTATTTAACTCCATGAGCATCTGCAAATTCTTCAATTCTCCACAGTTTCCAAGCCTTTTTTTCGGGCTGCCATTAAGGTGTGTTTCATCGGAGGAGCGCGATGAAGCTATCAATGAGTCGATGGATTTTTGCTATAATTTCCGCGATGAGCACCCTGCTCGTGGGCTGCAGTGAACACACCGTCGATGGGTTGGATCCTGTTGCTGAAGAACTCGCCGATTATTCGGCGCCAGATCCGCGCCCTGAAAATTCTGACGATGAATTGCGCCAGCAACTCGCCAGTATTTTTCTTGTCGAGCAGTTCTCAGTCTCGGCCAATACAACCATGTTAAAAGCCATTCGCGAACACCAGCCCGGTGGCATTGTATTCTGGAACGGCGGAAATACATCTTATGAAAATGTGCGAGAAGTGATCGCGCGCTACGCTCAAGAAGCCTCCGATGCCCGCCACGCAAATCTTTTGTTTTCTACGGATTATGAGGGCGGCGACCTAAAAATGACGGTTCGTGGCTCAAACGTAGTGGGCATTCAGCGGTTTCGAGATGGTTTTACCGCGCTCGCACATCCGGCCTGGCTCGGGAAGGGGACCACGGCACAACAAGAGCGCCTTTGTTATTTGCACGGAAGCATTATTGCCAAAGAGATGGCCTCTGTTGGATTGAACTACCCGCTCTCGGTAGTGAGCGATTTGGCCAAGCGGCTGTTCTTGAACCGCGGCATTTCCGCTGATCCTCAGGTGAGCGCTCGCTGCCTGAAGCAGATTATGGATGCGTTTTACGATCAGAAAAATGTGATATTTGTTACCAAACATTTTCCGGGTCTGGCGAGTACCATTGGAGACACTCATGACCGGGTTGCAAAATCCGATGCTACGCCTGAGCAAATTCAAGATCACCTCTTACCTTTCCAAAGCACAATAGACCATGTGAACACCGTTAATTCCTGGCCACTTTATAGCATCATGTCGGGCCATGGTTTTTATCCCCACCTCGATCCTGACAACATCACTACGGAATCATCGGCAATTGTGACGGAGCTTCTACGAAACAGAATGGGCTTTCAGGGACTCGCGGTGAGCGATGCGATGTGGATGGGGAACTATGGTTCGTTGGGACAAAACCAACTCATGGCCGTGTATCTCAATTCTTTTTTAGCAGGTGCGGACTTACTGATGATCCCAGGATCGCGCTTTTCCCAGGCTATGAATTTTTTTCGTGATCTCTACGACAACCAAGTAAGCGACGCGCAAAAGTCAGCAGTGCTCAAGCGCGTCGGTTCGGACTGGGAAACAGTACGGGCCCGGTTCCTTGAGCGTCTCGTAGAAAGCATTGATCGGTTGAATCACGTGCGTTTAGTAGCGCAGCATAAACCCGGCATGGGCAAGCCCAGTGCAGCGACCGCGGCGGAACGCGAGGAGTACCATGAACTTTTAAGGCAGGTGGATAAGCGCTGGAAAAAACGCCTTCCGCCGGCGCAAAAAGATTAATTTGGCCAAAATGGTCGCCCGTTGGAGACGAGGCGCCCTTTTTCGTCACAGTGACCACCCTCTAATCACCTATAAAGCTTTTGAATAGGCATAGAGATTGTAAAGAGAGGGTAGGTCCGATGTGGAATTTAAGGATGGATATGAATGTACGATTTTTAACTCTAACACTTCTAAGCAGCGTGCTGATCCTGCAGCAGGCCCATGCCCAGTCTCCTGGGGCTTTAGGAACTACGTCCACTGAGACCACGATCGAGGCAGAGGCCTCTTCTGCAGAGGCGACCACGCCGTCACAATCGGGCATAGTGAGCGCCGCTAAGCCTGTCGTATTGAGTTTTGTCGAGTGGAAATCGCTACGTGTGCACGAGGCTCAACAAAAACTAGAGCAAGTGGCAAAGCCCGCGCAGGTCGAAAAATTTCAAGGTTCCGATAAAGCCGTTGAGCAAAAGCTCAATTTTAATGTGGACGTCGCTCTCCAGCTCAACATCCAAGACTACTTTTCTATGTATCTTAAGAACCTTTCTAAAGACGAGTTTAAAGAGGCGACCAAGAAAATGAACCAGGACGAAGTTTCTGATCTTCTTATGGCTTACAAAGCTTCTCAGGAAACAGCCAAAGCGCCCACCCTCAAATTCTCCAAATCCGAGAAAAGATAACGCACCAGATAAATACCTGAAATTATAGGGGTTTAGGTGATGATTTGCCCATTTTCTCGGCGATATCAAGGCCTTACTTTCACCACCTGCGCGCGATCGCCACCCCATACCCCTCCTTATTCCTAAAATATTCTCCGCCTTATCTTGACTTGTAGAGGGGGGGTTTCCATATTGGCGTCAAATCGGCAAACGCGGACGTTTTCACATGAGAAATTCGCCGTCCCGTTTTGCCTAAATCAAGCCCCATAGGAGGAACCATGGCTACTACTGACGTTAATATCCGTCCGTTACACGACAGAATTCTTATTCGCAGAATGAAAGAGGACGAAAAAACTGCAGGCGGTCTTTACATTCCTGACACCGCAAAAGAAAAACCACAAAAAGGCGAAGTTGTTGCAACAGGCAACGGCCGCGTGAATGAAGACGGAAAAGTTTTTCCGCTCGAAGTTAAAAAAGGCGACAAAGTTCTTTTTAGCAAATACGCCGGCACTGATCTGAAGTTGGGTACTGACGAGTTCCTGATGATCACAGAAGCTGATGTTCTCGGAATCATTAATTAATATAAAAATTTAAAAATCAAATAGGAGTACAAACTATGAGTAAAGAATTACGTTTTAGCGAAGATGCACGCAAGGCGATCCTTAAAGGTGTGAACGTTCTTGCCGATGCAGTAAAAGTAACTTTGGGCCCTAAAGGCAGAAACGTTGTTATCGAAAAATCATTCGGTTCACCGTTGATCACAAAAGATGGCGTTACTGTTGCCAAAGAGATCGAACTCGAGAACAAATTCGAAAACATGGGCGCGCAAATGGTTAAAGAAGTTGCGAGCAAAACAAACGAAGATGCTGGTGACGGTACAACTACAGCCACGGTTCTTGCCCAAGCGATCTACCGCGAAGGTGTTAAAATCGTTTCTGCGGGTAGCAACCCTATGTCCGTTAAGCGCGGTATCGACAAAGCAGTTGGCATTGTTGTAGAAGAGCTTAAAAAACTCGCCAAGCCGATCAACAACTCTGATGAGATCTCTCAGGTGGGAACTATCTCTGCGAACAACGATCCAGAAATCGGCAAAATGATCGCCGAAGCTATGGACAAAGTGGGCCGTGAGGGCGTGATCACTGTTGAAGAGAGCAAAACAGCGACAACTGAACTTGAGACCGTTGAAGGTATGCAGTTCGATCGCGGTTATCTTTCGCCCTATTTCGTAACTAATCCTGAGCGTATGGAAGCTGTTCTTGAGAACGCTTACGTTCTTGTTTACGATAAAAAAATCGGGTCTATGAAAGACCTTGTTGGAATCCTTGAATCTGTTGCAAACGCTCATCGCCCACTTTTGATCATCTCAGAAGAAGTGGAAGGCGAAGCACTTGCCACTCTCGTGGTGAACAAACTCCGCGGCGTATTGAACGTTGTTGCGGTTAAAGCTCCTGGCTTCGGCGATCGTCGTAAAGCTATGCTTGAAGACATTGCTGTTCTTACAGGTGCAAACGTAATTTCTGAAGACGTTGGTCGCAAGCTCGAGCAAGCTACTATCGAAGATCTCGGTATGGCAAAACGTATCGTTGTCGATAAAGACAACACAACGATCATCGATGGTTCTGGCGAAAAGAAAGACATCGAAGCTCGCGTAGGCACCATCCGCGCTCAGGTTGAAGAAACAACTAGTGACTACGATAAAGAAAAACTGAAAGAGCGTTTAGCGAAACTCTCTGGTGGTGTTGCCGTTATTC